>OMXV01000011.1 GCA_900315075.1 uncultured Prevotellaceae bacterium
TTCGGCCAGCGTGTCATGACCATGTTCCGTAATACGGCTGACTGTCTGCTGCTCGGATAACGGACTGTCCACCTTCCACAATGGGTAGAGACAGTCTGTACCCGTTACATTCACGTCTACACCGGGTCGCAGCCAAATGGTCATCAGGTAATTGGGGCATCCTTCTCCCTGAAGGAATAAATAACTCTTCGTAAGTCCTTCAACGGGAATGGTCAGGGTAAAACGTCCACCCTGTACGGTGTCTGATGCCACGCGCACATTGTCGACACTAGATTCTGCCAACGTGCCGTCTTTCAGGGCGGGTGAATAACCAGTGACAGTTGCGGTCTTTGTCTGCGTCTGTCCTGCTGCCTCACCCCTAACCCCATTCCAAGGGGAGAGGGGAAGTATGAGGACGAGCAGTGCGGTGATGATGGTTTGCTTGTTCATATTCTTTTTGTTCTATTTCAGTTTTTCCAACAATATTTGCAGTTCGAAGTCGATGTTGTAGTAGCCGCTGATACTTAGGTCGTCGCGGACGCGTCGGCAGTCAGGCGTGATGGTCTCGTAGTGGGGAATGCCATTGAAGCGGAAGAGTTCCTGCATACGGGAGAAATCGGTGTTGGTGATGCAGATGGTTTCTTCGTCGGCAAGCCACTCATTGACGTATTGATGGTAGGCTTCGCTTCCCTCAGCGGTGCGCTCCCCAGCGATAAAGATAAGTTTCACGTCATCGCGCTTGCCCATCTCTGCACGTTTTGCCTTACTGTTCTGAATGGCGGCACGGCACGGACCGCAGCCCATACCCCAGAAATCGATGATGAGATACCGGCCTGGATATTTCGCACAGAGCGAGCGGATAAGGTCGGCGGCAGGATTGTCTGTAGGTAGAGGTGTGGAGAGTTCCGTTTGTGCCATCTTTGCGGCGTAAAAAGCCTCGGCCTTCTGGAGGATGAAGGAATCTGTAAAACTGTCTAAATAGAGCGGCATCATCTTGCTGACTGACTGTAAACTGGCCTCTGCCTCCTTACGCTCTTCAGCGGTCAAGGTGGTATCGGCAAGGATACGCGGGAGGGCATCCTCATTGCTGCGCCAACTGTTGAAACTGCTCTGCATGCTTTTATAGTTGCAGAGTTGCGCCATGAAGGTGTCGTGATCTGTCCCCATAAGTTCGCGCAAGGCTAAAATGCCAATGGAAAGAATCTTCTTCGAGTTGTCAAAACTACTCACATATCCTCCGTTTTCATCGAGAATCCCTTCGTACTGGCGGTTCCTGATAGGTCTGGCAAACTGGATGCGGTTGATCGTGATAGGATACTTGTTACATGTCAGCAACAAAGGATTGTCGAAGTCTATACGGTGCAGCGCCTTGTAGTTCTCCATATTGTCTATCTCTTTATATTCCAGACTATCCAAAATGACCAGTTGATAGCCGCCATCACGTTGTTCATATTTCTTCACATCATCCTCGTGATACATGGCATAGTCCATCACGGCGTATGCAAAATTCAACTGCAGGTCGGCGAGGGCCAGTTGCATCTCTTGAGGAGTGAAATGCCGGCGGCGATTTTCCTTTTGCAAACAATACAACATATTGCGCCACGTGCGTTCTGTCATCTCGCCTGCTTCGCTGAACTTCCCCTTAAACGTGTGCAGGGGATATGCAAGGTCGCTCATGTTCAAATCAGATTTCAGCCAACGCTCCACGTCCTTGCTGCTGCCGCTGCCATAGATGCATTGGTAACGACCTTGCTCGTCAGGACGCACGGTTACCTCGATGGTTTCGCCAGGACGGGCGTAGAAAGGAATCTCATCAAAACCAACCTTTGATCCTCTGGCGAAGAAACATTGACGGATAGGGTAACTGGCCTGGAACTTTTTTTCAAATGTGCCATCAGGGGCGATATTGAACACCAATGTTGTAGCGTCCTTCTCGAACACATCTTCATAGAGGCACTCCATTGAGGTGAAGCCAAACTTCTCGGCATCGTAGCCTTCAATGCAACCTCGGATTGTGATGGTGTCGGTGGTGAACCAGTTTGCAGGTATCGTATAAGGGTTGGCATCTGACAGTTCTTGCAGGGTAGGGTATTTCAGTTTGGCTTTCTTTTCATGGAGGCCAAGGAGCATGAAGGCACCTTGTACATCTCCTTCGACGAAGTCAAAGATCTGCACTTTCTTGGACATCGGCTCAAAGTGCATCGTGAAGTCGGTCATGCCGTTCTCTGGCGACTGCACCCATGCGTCAAGGGCGAGACCTTCTGCTGACCGCAGGGGGTAGCGGTTGCCGTCCTCGTCCATCAGATAACTCTCTTTGACGAAGCGGAAATACTGCCCTTTGGGGTATTCCATCGTGAAGTGAACGGTGGTCGCCGTGTCTCTAAAAATGACTTCGCGGGCTTTCAGTTCGCCGTTATGCACATGCACACACGCCATCGCCTCTGGGTTCTTGATGGTCTTGTAAGTTTTTGCATGCCCCGCCATGGCGACGAGGGCGAGCAGTGCTGTGATGATGGTTTGCTTGAACATATTGTTTTTGTTTAATTGTCGTTTCCAAAAATCTCTACCAACTTCTTGTCAATATCCTCTCCACGCAGATCACGTGCGATGATGTTTCCCTTGGAGTCGAAAAGGAGTGTGTAGGGGATGGCACTGAAATGGTAGGCCTCGGCAGCGATTTTCTGTGCGTTGATGATTTGCGGATATGGGATGGTATATTCTTTTATGGCGGCCTCTGTGTGGGTTGGTTTGTCGGAAACAGCGACGCCGAGGACTTGGAGACCACGGTCATGGTACTTGTTGTAGGCAGCGACAATTCGAGGGATTTCCGCCAAGCAAGGAGCGCACCATGATGCCCAGAAGTCGACAAGGACATATTGTCCATGACCCACGTAGTCAGAGAGGCGCGTGGTTTTGCCATTATAGACGACGGAGAAGTCGGTGAATGGCTTTGCGGGGTCGTCTGGCTCAATGCGGTTCTGCTCGGCCTCAGCCTTCCATCCAGAAGGCGGCAAGTCTGACAACCCTAATGCCTTGCGGATGAGTGGCTCCAGTTCGTCCACCTCTGTCGAAGTGGAGAGGATAGTGCCGTCGCGGTCGATGAGGAACATTCCGCCACCTGCGAACCCCAGGCCGTTCTTCTGCCATACATTCAGTTCGTCTTTCAGGTCGATGAGACTCTGCCACGGATAACCGTCTTTTTCTGCGGCTTTCGTCATCCGGCTTACTTCTTCCTCACGGGCGATGCCGACAACGGTGAACCCCATGTCCTTGTATTTCTCATAAAGCGGGATGAGGTCGATACTGTGCTGACGGCAAGGACCGCACCACGATGCCCAGAAGTCAATGACCGCCACCTTGCCATTATACAGAGATGATGCAAGCACTTTCGTGCCTTCCACTGTGCGTGCCTCAAAATCGTTGTAGGGTTTGCCGGGTTTCAACATCCATGCCGCCTCAAGAGTACGGATGGTGTTGTGGATGGGATTCTCGGGGTGGAATTGCTCGTAGGCGGTATGGTAAATGCCCATCAGTTTAGTCTTCATCTCGTCGTAGCGTTCGTTGCCATAGCCCATCCTTTCTGCAATGTCGTAGAGAGCATACAGCATGGGATGAGAGGCATAATATTCATATTCCCACTCCCGGTATTCGCCGTAGAGTTTCTCATACTCTGCCATACACTCTTGGTAGCGCTTCAACAGCAACGAGTCTTCTTCCGGATTCTTTCCTTGCGCTCTCAACGCCTCCACCTTTGGTCTGATTTCATCCTCGGCCTGCTTCTCTATCGCCTGCATCTTGAAGCGATAAAGAGAGTCTGCCTTCGCATCCATGTTGATTTTCAAAGTCTGTTCGGGGCCGCCAGCGACTATTTTCCAAGTGTCGTCGTCAAAGCATAGTTTTACAGTGACGCCGTTCTCCACAAGGAAATTCTCGTTACTCCATGCACCGTGCTCCCATTGCTCATGAAGAAACACGTTGTACAAACCCATCTTGTCGGTCTCTATGTAGCAGGAGAAACGCCCCTGTGCATCGGCCTTTGCCGTGGTATAGTTGTCAGACACGCGGATGTCCACGCCGACCGGGCAGAATACAACGGTCTTACCTTGTGTAGTGTCACGCAGTACGCCTTCAATGTGACATTTTATCTGTGCGTGACCTGTCAATACCACGAGGACGAGCAGGATGGTAATGATGGTATGCTTGTTCATATTCATTTATTGATTGTTCTCAAATATTTTTGTAAGTTTCTTGTCAATGTCTTCACCACGCAGGCCACAATAGGAACTTTTCTGAAATGCTTATTATCAATAATCTTAAAAATGTTTATGATGAAAAAAAGCCTCATCAAGTATTACTGTGGATGGCTCCTTTTACTCTGTCCATCAGGACTTCCTCCCATACTGTTCAAACTCCTTTCAGAGAAAACCACGGAGTACTCGTGACTTTTTTACTGTCTACGGAGGTGAGGAGTATGAGGAGGTGACCTGCGGTCGTGGAGAAGAAGCAAATAAGTACATATTTTGTCCGTCAGAATATTCTCCTTTTACTCCTTTCCTCCGTAGAAATATAAAACAGAGAACACCTTAGTAGAGCAGGCTAAACCTGCTTTTGGGAGGGTGGAAAACTTCAGTTAATCTTTCTTCTTCGCATCCAAATGATAGGTGAAACTGAGGTTGACATAGTGATGGCGGAAGTCCTGCCAGGAGGTGGAATGCTGGTAGGCAGAACGCTCGCTCCAGAAATCATCCTGTTTGTTGAGGATGTCCTCGAACTCCAGTTTCAGACGAGCCTTGTTCTTCAGGATCTTCCATGTGACACCTGCGTTCCATAGGAGCATGTTGCGGTTCATCGACTGAGCGGGATAGCCACGGCGGGTGATTTCCGTAATATCTGTCTCAAAAACAAATTTTCCCACAGTGGCTTCAGCGTTGATGCCGAAGTCGTTGTTCCAAAGCGTGGTGTTCTGTTCGGGCGATGCTGAGAAACGCAGGCGGTCGGCCTCGATTTTGGCAAATGCAGAGGCTTTGAGCCAGTCCAAGTCAAGTGACAGGGTGAGTCGGTCCTTGGGGTGAAGATTATTCTGCCTGTTCAACGTGCGTTCCGTCTGTGTAGGCAGCAAGGTAAGGTATCCGTAGTGCTGCCCGGCAATTAATCGAAACTCATTCTCCAGTCTGAGCAACTCGCCGAGAGCCTGGTCCATGTCGAGGCGGAACTCCCATGTGCGGCTGCCGTGGACGTTCTCAGGGCGGCTGACATAGACGGCGGTCGCTGGGTTATAACTGAGAGCTGTCACGAGGTCGCGGTCATTTGCCTTGTATTCGATGCTGGCGCTCAGCGAGGTCTGACTACGGGCGAGCACCATGTTGTAGGAGAACTTGATGTTATGGTTGTGCGTATCTTTCAAACCTGTGTTTCCCTCGGTGATGAAAAGTGGGTCGGTGAGGTCGCGATAGCCGAGGGTCTGAAGGATTCCTGGTTGCGAAGTGCTGAAACCGTAGTTCAGTTCGAAACCGATAGTTTTGCTCAGTTTCCATGTAGCGCGGATGTCTGGCTGGAGGAAAATCTTGTGGCGCACGGCGGTGGTGTCGAGCGCGCCTCGCTGATAGTCTCGACTCTCACGCAGCCATTTTGCGGTGACATTGGGCATGATTTGAACGGGTGCGAGGTTGAAGGTGGAACCGACTCTCAGGCTATGAGAGTGATTGGTGGAGCGGTCACGGTAGGAGTTGGCGGCATCTGCCACGCCATCAGTCAAGAAGTCACAGTCGTTGCTGTTTCGGCCATACATGAAGATGTATTGCGCTTTCACCAGCCATTTCTTGGTGAGCCAGTTGGAGAAAAGAAGTTGAGCCTCGGTGGACAGCGCAGAGTTGGGGGAGGTGGATGACTGACTCAACTGCGACGAGGCGAGTGATGCCATGTGAGAAGTGACAATTCGGTCAGTCCAGCGGTTGGTCTTTCCATCTGAGTAGTCCAATGAGACGCTGCCGCTGAGTCCGCCATCCTTGATGTAATGTTCCCACATCGCCATGGTGCTTAGTTTGGTCGTATGATCTTCTTGGCGGGAACTTACGAATTGCGTAAGAGTGGGCATGTAACCGTCGCCTATCTGTTGGCTCTCCTGTTCCTCGGTTTGTCTGTTGTGCGAGCGTTTCTTTTTATGCTCCACGCTCGCCCGGAGGGTGAAAGTATTCAGTGAATCAGTGGCCCAGCGCATGTCGGCATTCAACGTCGGGTTTAGGTAGTGGGTGCGATGATACGTTTCATTGGTGCTGCGTGTGGCGGCAGTGTTGGGCAAATAGTTCTCTTTCTCTCCATAAGAAGTGCCCCATTTGTCATCATGGGCCACGTTGCCGCTGAAAGTGTATTGGCTTCTCATCTCCTGTGTGCCTTCCTTCTTTTTCCACTTGTGCTGATATCCACCGGCGGCGCCCTGTTCCTGTCCGTAGCCACTGCCCCAACTGCCGCTCCATCCGTTCATGCTTTTACGGATGGTCTTGTCTATGTTGTTGGCGTTGGCGAACACCATCACGGGGTCGGTCTTCGATAGACGGTTCATCGTCAGTTCGCCCTCGTAGTATTTGGGTGTTTGGTAGCCTGCCATCACATCACCATAGAAGCGGTCAAGGAATCCTGGCTTAATGGTCAGGTCGAGCACCATGTCCTCTGTGCCGTCATCCTTGCCCGTGCGTTCGCTGAACTCCGATGCCTTGTTGTAAGCCTTGATGTCCTGCACCGCCTCTGCCGGCAACTGCTTCATCAACTGGTCGCCTCCCAACATGCCTTCGCCATCCATTGTCAGACGAATGGGCTTGCCGTTCCACGACATCCTGCCCTGACCATCCACCTCAACGCCGGGCAGTTGGCGGATGAGTTCGTCAAGGCGGGCACCCTCCTGCAAGTGGAAAGCCTCGGGATGGAAGACAATGGTGTCGCCCCGCACCGTGAACCGCCGTGCATGGCCAGCCACCTCCACCATCTTCAACATCTGAGGCGACATCTTCAACTCTATTGTTCCGATGTCGAGCGTGTCTTTCTCACTGTCGCCGAAGGCCAACACCGTTTTCTTCTTCGTATAGTAGCCCAACATCGAAGCCTCTATGCTGCATTTCCCCTCTGCGCGAATATGAAACACGCCCAGCGAATCGGCTGTTGTTGTCATTGTCATATAGCCATTGTCGCCAAATTTCTGCGTCATCTTTATTGTTGCTTGAGGCAGCGCTTCTTTGGTCTCTGAATCCACCACGCGCCCACGGATAACATCGGCTAAGGCGGATGGCACAACAGCAAATGTTGCCACAAAGGTGAGAAGTGCGGTGATGATGGTTTGCTTGTTACATAAAATGCTCACGCTCGGCCATTTGCAAACAAGTTTGCATGTCTCTCTCTTAATCGCATTTTTCATTTCTTTTTATCGTTATCTTCTTATCATATATACGCAGTTTTGGCTGAAATATATAACAGTGAGACGTTAAATAGTCTTAACCATGGCGAAAAACTTTACTCGGGGGAATAGTATTCTCCTATACCTATCACGAATGAGAACGAAAAAGGTAAAGTTAAAAAATTCAAGCAAAATTAGGCAAAATAATACGAAAAACCTTCAAAAATGCCCCAAAAGAGGATGCCGAATGTGAAAGTCTGAACATTTGTTCAGAGATTTATGACTTATTTTTGAAGCCGCACTTGACGTGCCGGCCGATTCACTGATGTATCTGCAGACAAAATATAATTTGCTGGTGGCTCTTTGCCAGCCAAGAGTCGTCCACATATTCTTAGCGGAAAATATGCAGGAATTTGGGAATGTCATATAGCCTGATTGGTTGATGCTATAGAAATAAAATGACACAGAATTAAAAAAGGTCATCCATCACGACCTCGCTTTGAACGATGCCAGAGTGGATACCGCGTAGTACTCCGTAAGTAGTCACAAGTGTTGTTACCAAACTTTTATTCGTTTTTGTCTCCTCCCTGAAGATGGTCATACGGTTACGGAGTTTATACTCATAATCCTTAGTAATAGTATATGGCCCCTCCGAGAATTTCATCTCACAGAGGTTAATGATTCTATCAGCACGATCAATCACCAAGTCTATTTGTGTCCCTTTGTCTTCATCGTTGCCAAGTTTTCTCCAACTACTTGTAGTGGTGGATATCCCACTGATGCCAAGTTTTCGCTTGATTTGTTCGAGGTGAATCATACAGATTGTCTCAAAACTAAATCCCTGCCACGACTCCACCGAATGAGAGTGCATATTGTTCGTCCACCAATGCTCGTCCTTGGTATTCTTATTGTGTAGGAACTTGAAGTAGAATAGTGTGTAGGGGTCGTTAATCCTATAAAGTGTATTGCGGACAGACGACTTATAGCGTGCATAGGTCTCTATGAAATCACAACGCTCCAGATTCTCCATGATTTTCGTCAGACTTCCTCCTGACATCTTAGTTTTCTCCATTATTTCAGAACGTAGCAGACCCTCCCGACTCCCGGTGAGGGCTCTGACTACAGTTATATATTTGTCTGCCTGATTGAATAATGCGTTGAACAACTCTTCAAACTCCTCACGCATTGGAGCATTCTTGGCAAAGAAAAGTCTGTCGATATTCTGAGCCAAACTCTGCTCTGGATTCAGCAGGTTCATGTAATAAGGCACACCACCCATGGCCATATGGCACTGAAGGATTGTATATCTGTCCCACATGCACCCATTTTCATGCAAATACTCCTCACACTCACCCAAACGGAATGGGCGTAGGTATATCTGCTCTGTGATGCGGTTATGTAGGCCGCCCTGGTTCTTCACAAGTTTGTTGACCATCCACGAAGTTGCCGAACCGCAGGCTATAAGCATGATGTCATTGCGTTGTGCTGCCCATGCGTTCCAGAAATACTCCAGCGCTTCCACAAAAGAACTTTTCGGAGTATCAATCCACGGCATCTCATCGAAAAAGATTACCTTACGCTCGTCACTGGGCTTACGTTCGATCAATGTGCGCAGCTCAATGAATGCCTCTTCCCAACTGTTGAGGGCTGGTGCATATGGAGAGTTACTGAACAACTTTAACTGCATTGCGAATCGTTGGAGTTGTTTTTCCTGCTTCTGCTTCCTTGCCCCAACAAATGTAAAGGTAAATCTATCGGAAAACACGTTATTCACCAAAAAAGTTTTACCAATACGGCGACGGCCATATACGATAACCAACTCTGACTTCCCTGAGCGATATTTTCGTTCCAAAGTTTCAATCTCATGAGTTCGAGCAATGATTCTGTTCATATTCCTATTCATTTTTCTGCGGCAAAAATATAAAAAATATGTGATATGGGCAAATAAAGGAGGATTTGTTTTGCCCATAACTGCCAATAATTTTGGGTTGTGGGCAAAAAACCATCAAATATAAGTCTTGAAGTTTCGTAAGTCCTCAACTTCTAGCCACACTCTTCCATTGGTAGTCATGGCAAGGAGAGTGATCTTGTGGTTGATGAGCCCGACTCATTTCTTCGCATGTTGATGCTATAGGATGTGGTCTCGTCATAGTAGCATTCCAGTATGGCCCAGGGTTGGGGTATGGACTGTGGGGCAGGTGTTCCACGATGCTGGGACAACGGCAGGGCAACAGTTCGTAACAATCGCATGAAGTAGCACGATGCATATCCAACGATAGGAGCATATTAAGGATATGACGCTCTGTAGCAAGTATTTCTTTTCTGTGGAATGATGAAGCAGGTAAAGGAATAATGCCATCAGAGCACCATTGTATATGCCAGGTTTTGAGTTAGGTTTTAAGGTTATGAGGTGAGATTACAACCGGTTCTTTTCCGCATTGCCGGCACCTGTTCCTTTGTATTTTGATGGTGTGACATTGAAGCGGTAGCGCAGGGAGAGTTGGACGCAGCGAGAGTCATGGTCTTCCATCTTGCGGAACATCATGCGGTTGCTGTATAATGTTATATGATTGATGCCGCCATTGAAGAGGTCGTTGCCAGATAACTTAACATTAAGATGATGTCGGAAGAAGTCTTTGCTGACGCTCAGCGATAGCATTGCATTGGTACAGTCAATCCAGACATTCTGTTGGTAGCCGTGGGTGTGCATCATGAAGTCTGCCTGGAAGAGCCAATCGTGGGGCAAGGCGACAAGATTGCCAAGTTGCAAAGACAACATGGTGTGATTGAAACTTTTCTGCTTACCTAAGAAATCTGTCTTGAACCACGTAGGCATCAATGAAATATTGTACTGTGGCGTCCAGATAACCCCTTCAGCCAATTTTATGTTCTTCTGTGCCCCAAGTGTGACGGTAAGCCAATCGGCATGATCGTAGTTTTTTAAGGTGACGAAGTTCACCTTTGTATCCTGTTCTAATATCTCTGCCGAATTGATGATGGGATCAACACAATGGGAAAAGTTCGTTGTTAGGAAGAGCCATTTCCACATCGCCATTAGATTGAAATTGTGATACTTGATAGGTTTCAGGTATGGATTGCCAGTCTGCCAGTTCAGGCGGTTCTCGTATTCGACATCGCTGCTCAGTTGCCAGTAGGCTGGTCGTACGGAGCGTTTGGAATAACTGGCGGAGAGTTGAACTTTCTTGATGCCCGTGGAAACTGCTATCGAGGGAAAGAGATTGTTGTATGTGCGACATTGCTCGTTACGACGTTGTCCGCCGACGAAATAGTCTGACTCCACATGTTCATAACGCAGGCCGGCCTGTAGTTGAAAGTGCCCCAACAGCTGGCGCAACTCCATGAAGGGGGCAATGGCCTGTTCATGCTGTTCGTTATCAGTATTACCAATATAACCTTCAGCATTTTCAAAACTACTGTTCCACCGTGTATCGGTGTATTCTTCGCCCACCTCAATCTGTCCTTTCCACAACGGATGAGTGACAAACAGTTTTTCTGCAAATAGCCTGCTGTGTGTCAGCGCGTATGTATTCACATTGCGGTCTTCATATTCATCACTCAATTCCTCATGTATGGTACGGTTAGTTTGCTTGCGGAAGGTGTAGTCGGCGTTGAAGTCGATGCTAAGCTGTCCAATTTTGCCAGTGTAGTAGAGATTCACTTGGTGCCGGGGGTTACCTTCGTCTCTGCTGAGACTATTATTATGCAGATGGTCATACAGTTCACCATTTGCCAGTAGCTCATCGGTGTTGTCACTTAGGGTCTTTACATAGTCGTAAGTGCTCTGATAGAATCCACCAAATGAATTCTGGTCGTCCAATTGGTAGTTAAATCCAATACGCCCTTCAAAATATGGATTGTAGATGTTATGTTTCTGCCTGTCAGTGATGTTCCACAGCGTATCAGCATAGACTGTCTGCTGAAATTCACCGTGCATCCATTTTTTGTTGTAGGCTCCAAAGAGGTTAGCAAACAATTCCAGTCCTTTTTTTCGGTAGGTCAGGTTGATGCGTTCATTGTTTACATACCCATGTCCTTTGCGGTTCCATGAAGTTAACTCTACCCCCAAACCTTCACCTGCAGCCCGTTTGGTATGGATGATGATGACGGTGTTGACCGTAGCGTCATAGCGGGCACCTGGATTCTGTATCACCTCTACGTTTTTGATATGATCCGACTGAATGTTTTTCAGTTCTTGTAAGTCGGTCAACTTTCTGTTGTTCAGATAAATCAGTGGTACACCCTTACCTAAGATTTCAAAGCCCTCTCCTCTCTTGGAAATCATCGGCACACGCGAGAGCACGTCCTCGGCTGAACCCAGTCTCTCCATCACAGTACCCTCTACATTCATGACAAGGGAGTTTCCCTTAAGTTGCACCTTGGGACGCTCCCCAGACACCACCACTCCTTTGATGGTATATGTTTCGGGCTGCATACGTATTGTTCCGATTTCAGTGGTTTTGGATTGCTTGTAAATGGTTTTATAGCCAACAAACGTAATGCGGGCAATGACAGGCTTTCTGTCGCAAGGAATAACAAAGAGGCCACTCTCGTTCGACACACCGCCGGCGAGCAGTGTGGAGTCCTGGGGAGAGAGGAGGGTGATGTTGGCGTATGCCATAGGATGTCCTGCCTCGTCGATGACGTTACCTTTGTAGCGGGTATCTGTCTTCTGTACACATTCCACTATGATTTCATTCCCATCCACAACCATACGTATGGGATAGAAGCCTATCATTTGCCGGATGGCATCAGGGACGGTTTTACGGTGAACGGAGGTGGTGATGCGGAAGTCTTCCAACTCGTTGTAGAGGAAGTTTATTTCGTAGTCTTTGGATTCGTCGTTCAATTGCCGCAAGGCATCGCTGAGTGAGACACTATGGTATTCGTGTGTGATACGCTGGGCATGCATCGTGGTAGTGACACACAGGAGCAGCAGGATGTATATAACTTTTCTCATGACCTACTCAACAATGATTTTGTTGCCTTCGATTTTGATGGACACACGCTCAAAACGGTTTAGTTTTTCGATGGCATGTTCAATACCATCCTCACGTTTCCATACAAAATAGAAACGAAGTTGACGGGCGTTTTCTGTTCTAAATTCCACCTCTTTCTGGTAATACGACGCTATTTGTGGCAGTATTTCGTCAAGCCGTATATTATCGAAGACCATTGGTTGCGGGATTTCTGTTGTATCTGTTTCGATGGTGTCATTCGGCATTACTTGTTGAGTCGGTTGCAAATCCCTCTCAACAGAAGTCGGGGTTTGCAAATCCCCTCCAACAGAGGTTTCAATGTGCTCTCCAACTCTTTGACGTACAATCTGGATAGCGGCAAAGGCAATGCCCGACACAAGCAGAATGCCTATAAAGACAGCAACCTTTTTCCTGAGTTGAGAAAAGATGCTCACGAGAGGTGCATGGTTCTTTGTTGCGGATGTGTCATTAGATGAATGTCGGGAGGCAAATTTTTCCCATTCACCATCGACATCTGGCCCTTCGCTCTTTTGTTGGTTTCTAAGGGCTCTCTTGGCGAAAGCCATCTGCTTTACCAGTTCACGCATCTGTGGGTGGGCGAGAATCTGCTGCAACTGCTCGTCGGTCACTTGTTCTGGATGCTCTTGCAATTCCAAAAACCGCTCTATTAACTGTCTTTCTGTCATCATATCCTATTGTTTTGGGGTAAAATAAACTCTGACTCGTTCTATAGATTCTCTCAGATGGGTGTGGACTGTCTGGCGACTGATGCCTAACTTATCGGCCACTTCCTGACAAGTCATTTCGTGTAGATAGCGCATGTGGAAAATCTGCTGACTTATCGGAGAAAGGTGTGTCTCGACATATTCCATTAGTTCCTTCATACGCAGTTGTTCACCGTTTGTCATCGTAGGTTCAGTGGCTTCCTCGGACAATAGGCGCAGGAATTTTTCACGCACCAGTTTCCGTTCTATCACGTTTCGGCATTGGTTGCGTACTCCCGTCAGCAGATATGCCTCTGCTGTTTCTTGCCTGAGCTCAGTTCCACTGGCCACCAGACGTGAGAATACCTCGCTTACCACGTCCTTGCTCTCGTCCTCGTCGTAGAGGATGGAGACTGCCAAGCGGTACATCCGCAAATAATATGTCTTGAATATTATCTCGATGTTGTCTTTTATCATGATGAATATATGGCTAACGCCAGTCCTTTTTTAGGGAGTTTCAAAGTCTCGTTTATTTATAATACAGTTCAGAGGGGCAAAGTGTAAAGTGAAAAACGATTTTTATTGGATTGGCAGCTCGAAGGATGCCTTGATAATATTTTCCGACAAGTGGGGGCTCTCCCATTAAAGCAAGATAGGTGGGGAGGGTTGTTCCATTCTGCAATGGTAAACAAACTTTCGGTAATATACAAATCTTTTTGTTAAAAGATACTTTGTTTACTGTTATTTCTTACTGAGCCCACTTTAAAAAGTCGGAATTGGCAATCAACGTAGGGACATACCCTGTGTATGTCCGCTTTTTTTAGCTCTGTTTGCGAACACAAATATATTTTTCGGACATACACAGGGTATGTCCCTACGACTAATCACTTTTTAAAGTGGACTCCTTACTCAACTTTCGCAAGCTCCAGTTTCGTTTGGTTTTGAGGTTTTGAGGTCGCTTCGCTTATAGGTTTTAAGGTGATATATGTATGGATAACGACATATTACCTAAAGACCTCATAACCTAGAAGTTGAGGACTTGCGAAACTTCAGTTATTTCTTATTTTACTGAAGTTTCCCACTTTTTTATCACGAGACTTGTCGCAGACCCACTGACCAACGGGAGGTAATTAGAGAATTAAAGAATTTTATTTAAGTTTCGCAGTTTACGAATTCTCAAATTACTGCGTTCCTCGTGGGTCTTTGACAAATCTCTTAAATTCGTGATATAAAAACTTTTGTGGGTAGTTTGTGACTGTGGGAAACTACAGTTATTTTACTCTACAATAGTTCGGTAAAATATAGTTAAATTCATTAACACTCAAGAATCTTGCATTCCAGAAGATTCATTGCCATGTATCGGTCAAATTCATCCAAACTATCCCTGACAGCAGTTCAGTAGTTACAGAAGTATAGGAGTTCAGACATTTCCCTAATCAACCACCATTGAATATGATGAGTTGAATTCGTGCTATTGTCTGAACTCCTGTAACTCCTGGACTACAAGAAGTTGAGCAAATGTGAAACTTTTATCTTTACATCATTTCATTTTCTTGAAGATTTTCGTCGTCCCATTGGCTTGGCGATGGATGTACACGCCAGATGCACTGGGTTTCTTCTCGCCCATCACCTGTCCCTGTATGTTATACCAACGGCCGTTGTCTTCGTCACCAGCCAGTGTGCGGATGCCGTTCACGTCGTCAAGGTCAATGACGTAGGGCTCCCAAGGCGTGCCGATGATGGCATCGCTGTTGTAAGGCACCTCGGTGCATACGGTGACGATGGAACCGTTGACAGCGGCACGCACCTCCATAGGCTTGCCGTTGCCTTCACCGGCAATGAGCAGGTAGTAGAGTCCGCTGTCTTCAGAAGCGGTGGCAGCGCCACGGCATTCGTTGTCGACAAAGGCTCCCAGTTCTGCATCGGTGACCGCCTCGCCTTCCTTAACCAGTTTTACGACCATAGACATATTGTCGGGATAAGTCTCGGGGTCGACAGGGTCGAAGACAGACGGCTCGTTTGCCCGCTGGCTGTGTGCCGGGCTATGCAACGGAGCATTGGCCACCGAGACAGCCGGATAGGAGAACTGCTTGGTGTTGGGGTCAACACTGTGATAGAGGTATCCCTTTCCGCTTTCCAGAATGTGGAGGTTGCCTTCCCAACCGTAGGGGCCGTAGAAGGCGAAGCCCTGTTGCGACTTCACTTCATCGCCCTCTTGCGGGTTGGCACTGGCGAGTGCCACGTCGAGCGACATGGCGACAGCAGGCAGATAGCCAATCCAGTTCCACCCGTTCTTCAGCGTCACCTTCGCCTGGTTGGTTTTCGGTGCCTCTCCGGTGATGGGAAGCGGTGTGGGCAGTTCTCTGCTCTTCGGCAACTTCGACAGGTGCATCTTGTACATCGTGTTGGCATGTACGTCGGTGAGCGAGCCGTCCCAGTAGGTGCCGTTGCTGTAGTAGGTTCCCGTAGAGCGGTCCTTGATATAGACGTTCCATGACGTGAGGTCGCCGAATACTACGGAGGTCTTCGTGTCGACAGGCTCCACGCCGAGCGAAATCCAGTTCCAGTTTGGCCTCAGCCTGAGTTCCTGCTCTATCAGGTTGCTCTTCGTGAAGACTACCGGATTGTTGAAGTTGCCGTAGATAGCGGAGTTGTCGAACTTGACGGAGGTGACCGGTGTGTCGGCCGACGGCAGTGTGAAGTTGACATTGGTATAGGTGATGCCCTTGGAAGCATCCCAGATGCGGAAGGTGACGTCCTTGCCATTGTCGAGGTCGGTGATAACACCGTTGACATTCTGCTGTGCCGTGCCATAGACACTCATCGCCACGAAGGCCGCACTGCGCATTGGCTCGATGTTGGCCACGCCCCGGCACTCGCCGTCGATGAAGGCTGCCACGCAACTCTCGCTGTTGCCCATGAGCACACCGTTGACATATACCTGTCCGACAATGCTCATGTTGTTTTCGTAAAGGTCGGGGTTCACCGTCCAGTTGGGTGCCTCGCCACGTACCCTCATCAAGATGCTGAGCGGCTCAAGGATTTCGTCGTTGCCCTGCAGGCCTACGTTCACGCTGTAGTTGCCTACGGCGACCAGCGGCTTCACGAGGAAGCGCAGTGTCTTAGTGGTCTGCGGTGCCAGGTCGCCGGTCGACTCTACTGGTGAACCGTCGATGGCATCGACGAGCGATAGCCATTCGGGCATATTATACAAGGTATAATACTCGGTATTGCCGCCCTTGTTGACGATGTCGACGTCGAAGTAGTACTCCTCGCCAAACTTCTTGATGACAGTGACACTGTCTTTTGCCCACTTCAGCGTGTTCTTCTGCATGTAGGCAGTCCAGCGGATGGGGTCTGACTGGTTGCCGTGCATGTCGAGCACCTTGTCAACCGTGATGTTGAGCAGGCATCCCTCCATGTCGCGCGGCGACACACCGGTGTTATCTTTCAGTCTGACGACCACCTTGCGCTCCGATGCCACAGGACTGGCCATTAGACGGGTCTCGAGGACAGCGTTCTGAAGTGGCGGGGCGATGTCGGCGGCAGGAGAAGACTGCGGAGAAGCAGCGGCATACTGGATAGACTGCCGGGGCTGACCGGGAGCCATGTCGTCGGGGGTGAACACCTTCTTCTTCTCGCCATACACCACAGAGTCCTTCTCGAAGGGATAGTAGGCCGCGAGGCCGCGTGAGTAGACGTCGGCAGTGTCGAGCGTGGTGTACATGTTCAGCAGAAGCCGGTTCTCAAGGATGGTGGCTTTCCACACGCGCACCTCGTCGATGATGCCCGCGGAGTTCTTTCCCAGTGTCATAGAGGAGCCCGTGAGCGGGGGCACGTCGCCCTCGCTGATGACCGCCGTGCGTTTACCGTCGCAGTAGAAGATGGCCGACTGACCGCGCACCACGTTCAGTGCCAGGTGGTGCCAGTCGCCGTATGCCGCCGCTTCGGCCGAGGCCACCGTCTGTGACTTCGTGCCGTAGTCGAGCACGATGTTCTTCTGGGCGTCGTAGTGCAGGCTCAGGTGGCCTGATGTGCCAGCGCCGGCCTCGAAGATGCCTTCATCGGCTGTGCTGCCGGCAACGGCAGCGGCCTTGTGCCACAACTCTATGGCGTAACTCTCCTCGCGGTAGGTGTTGATGCGGGCGATGTTGGCTACTATGCCTGAGGCATCGGTAATGTGATTCAGGCCGAAGGCGAAGTTCAGATTGTTGATTTCCCACTGTCCGTCTACCATGAAGTCGTGGGTATGGCGGGCATCGGCTGCCACATTGCCATGTCCCTCATTCATGGGCCAATAGTTCATCAGACCGTACACATAGCCGTCCTTGGCCTGATACTTGGTGGCGGCCACGTCGTTCAGGTCGCGCCAGATGCCATAGAGGCACAAGTCGTGAATGGCTCCCTTCATATTGCCAAGGTAGAAGTTGTTGTCGTCGGAATAGACGATGGTGGAGAGCGTCACGGAGTCGACCTCCTGGCTGTCGAAGAGTTGGATGGTCTGCTTGCCATGCTGTGCCAAGGCCGACAGTTGCATGTCGTTGTCCTTGAAGTTCAAAGCAAGGAAAATCCACTCATTCTTGGGCAGCACGTTCTTGCTGACAAACTGTGCCTGGCCGATACTGACACCGAAATGACCCGCCTCGTCTACGGTCATGGCGAAGCGGTCGCGCCCGTGCTTGAGGATGCTGCCGGCCTCACTCCACTTCATCCAGAAGTTGACGGTGAAGTCGCCATTGAGGAAGATGGGGTTCTGGGTGTGCTGGTCGGTGCTGCCTCCCAGTTGCTTAGCCACGTCATGGTCCACCTCCTGGTGGTTGAGCCGGGCGGTGATGATGACGTTCTTGTCAGTGACGTAACCGGGCACGATGTCTTCGTTGAACTCCACCGACATATCATCGCCATAGCCCAGGATGCCGTTGGTGGGTGTGGGGTTTGTCAGCGAGGTAGGCGCCACATTGTCCTTCACCACGGCCACCTCGCTGCTATAGACGGTGATGTCGTCGGTGCCATACTGCGTAGTGGTGTAGGCGCGGAATTTGTAGTTGCCCTGTGGATAGGAGTTGTCGTCTTTCATATAGAGGCGCAGGCGCAGGTCGCCCGTGGCGGGCAGCACATGTTCGTGAATACTCGTGGAGTCGGCACTGTTGACAACGAAACTCAGCGTGTCGGGCCGAATCCAGACGGTGGAACCCTCGAAGCGATACTCCACGCCCAGTTTCTTCAATCCCTTGAACTGACGGTCGAAACCAGAAACTTTCATTTCCAGGTTGCCCTCTTGGCGGTCCAGTGTCTCGATGTTGAGCACCGGCTCGCTGATGGCGAGGTTGATGGGGGATGATGAGGGTGCGAAGTGTACGTTGAAATGCACCATGTCGAAAATCTTGATGGGCTGATACTGCGAGCAGAAGCGCAGTTCCAGATTCTCATAGTCGAGCACGCTCGGGTCGGTCTGCCTGACGGTGATGACCTTCTTCACGGTTTCACCCGCCGGAATGAACACCGAGCGGCCGTTGGCAGGCACGCCGTCCATCAGAATCTCCAGCCCCATCTGGTTGGCTTTCTCCTGCACCATGATGTTGTAACTGAAGTCGAAACCTTGGTTGGTGTTGCTCAGGTTGGTGAGGTGCAGCGTCAGTTGTCCTGTCTGTCCGGCGGGCACATCGCTTAGGGTGACCTCCTTGGCACTGTTGTCGGCATTGCCGTCGAGGCTGATGCGTATGCTGGGCCTTTCCATCTGCTCGGTGCCGTTGGAGAGTGTATGCCGTCCTGGCTCAAACCACTTTGTCTTCTCCTCGGCCTCGTAGGGGTTGTAACTCTGTCCGCCGAGCAGGAAGAAACTGTCGCTCCAGCCGCTGGGCGACTCGTAGATATTCACACTGAAGTCGGTGCCTTTGTTGCCATCGCTGAACGAGTAGTCAAACTGTGCCCAATTCTTATAGTTCTCGTCCTCATCGCTCTCGGTGGTTTGCATCAGCCAACCGTTGTCAGATGACACCGTAGACCTACCTTTCATATATCCGGCACCTAATACACCTTCGTTGAAGAAACCAATGTCGACAACTACGCCCCAGCGGTGCTCGTAATTATGAGTCTTTTGATAGGTGGTGTCGCAGCGGTTGCTGTAAGAGTTTGGCGTACCACCGTCGAACGAAATGTTCCGGCTGAAGTAACTACTGCCATTGATGGCATTGAGTTTGTCCTCCTCGTTGTCTGCCAGCACTTTTCGCCAACTTTCTATCTGGTCTGTACACCAGGCCACGCTGTCAGGCAAAACCGTTCCTTTCTTCATATCCTTTGGTGCAACCAGGATATAGGTGTCATCCTCAATGCCCAGACTCGGGTCTTCATCTGTCAACCACGTGACGTACATGCAGTGGTCGGTAGTGTTCACATAACGCTCAGCCTCGTCCTTGCTGTCCACAAAGGTAAACATTTGCCGCCGTGTATCTTCCCACTTGGGTATCATCACGTTCTCCAGTTCGTAGGCCGAATACATGAAGCTGGTCGTGATGCTGTCGCCGATGGTCATGGCATCGCGGAGGTCGAGAATGAACGGATTGTCCTTGGCAGTGCGGAAGAGTCCCAGTTTGCGAGCCGTGCCAAAGATTAGGTTGGTGGATGCACCGATGAACACGTCGCCGGCTGCACCTACAAAAGCAGACCCCGTTCCGGTGGAAATGGACTGTGTGGCCGTTGTCGACCAAGTTTCCTCGGTTTTGCTATCTTTCGTCACATTAAAATGATAACCATTTTTAGAATCTTTGGTGGTAGAGAAATAACTTTGCAATACCTCTATACCAACACCCGCGTCTGTTTTATGTTGAGTACCAAGACTGACTTCAAACAAGACACTCTCATTACCAAAGAATCCTTCAGTGCTTTTTCTCAGTCTCGTCTTGGTCGTGCCGGTAGTCCACGTTGTCTTCGATGTGGCACCTGGCGGGTCGCGCAGCACCATAGTCAGGATGTCGGGGCCGAGGGTGACGAAGTTGGTGCCCGTGGTCAGTGAGCCGAGCACGATGGCGTTCACCCCATCGTAGGTATAGGTACGGTTGTTGCGCTCCATCTGCATGCTCAGTTGGCGGGTATAGGGAGCCACGATGTTGGGCAATCCAGTAAAGAAGGTGAACTCGTTCATGCCCCGGGCATCGAGAATCAGTTGGTCTTGCTTCAGGTCATAGATGTCGCCCGGCTGCAGTCCCAGCGCCTCGTTGTCGACACGTGCCACCACCATCTGCTCGTTGCTCATCTCGTTGCTCACGGTCACCACCTGTCCGTTAAGGGCCAGGGTGTCGGCTACAGCAGGTAAATCCTTCGCATCGCGGTTCACGTAGACCTCATAGCCCCATACCCTCATCTTCACCTTGTCGCCGCCGTTGTAGATGGGGTAGCCGTAGGTGTAGGCGGGTTTGCCGCTGTCGTCGATAGTCCAGATATTGTCGATGGGTGTAGCACCGAAATCGTCGGAGAAGTCCTCGAATGCCTTGCGCCCGAACACGCCCTTTGGCGCGTCGCCATCGGTGTTGACCAACATTTGGATGAGTTCTAATTGCGGGTCGGCAAAGTAGGTCTTCACCATCTTGGTATTGTAGGTATAGGAGTGCTGCTGCTCAGTGCCGTCAACTAATGTTTCGGTGAACTCATCGGTTTGCTCCTGCGATACGTAAGTCAGGTCTATCTCAGGCAGCGAGCCGAAGTCGATGTCAGGGTTATTGTCTATTTTCAGACTCCTTACCTTGTACTTCAGCGGGGGCAGCAGGGCAGAGAACTCGCCAGTGAGCGAGTCGGTGCGTATGGTGATGTACTTCGCGTCGTAGCCGATGCCCGTATGGGTATGGCTGTTGATGCTCGTGGTGTCGCTCTGCCATGTGCGCTCAGTGAGGGCATTGCTGATGTGGTCGTCCTGGCAGTTGAACGAGAGCGACTCATTGTTCAATGCCAACTGTATGGTGGCTATGCCGATGTTGTTCTTCGATAAACCGAAACCCACTGCCAGCGTGTCATTTCTCAGGCCGCCGCCCACACGGCCCACGAAGTTCACCAGTGTGGAGTCGGCAAAGTCGTACTGCACGGGTCGGTCGAAGTAGAACGTCCCCTGTGTGGGCCAGCGTCCGTCCGCCACCATCGTGTGTCCGCCGAGTCTGGCTTCCACGAAGTGATGACCAATGGGTACGGATAAGTTGTATTCGCCTCTTTCGTTTGTCTCCACTATCTTGCCGTCCTTGTTCTGCACGATGCCGTCGACATACATCTGCACGCCCTCTACAGGCACGTTGGTGCCGGCATAGTAGATATACCCGCTCATGATGAATGATGACACATCCTCGAAGTTGGCGGTGTGGACGAGGGCGTTCTTACCCACGAAGAGCAGCGACCTGTTGGGATTGAACTCATGTATGCCGTACATGGGCACGACCGAGTAGGAGGTTCCCTCGCCAGTGAACGGTATGCCCTGGATGATGTAGTTGCCGTCGGCATCGGTCTTGGCCTTCAGCCTCAACGCAGTGGGCGTGAGGGTGGAAGCCTGGGCGTTGCTGCCCACCATGCCATGGTGCTCGCGGTAGTTGGTGCCGTCGCGCGAGTAGTCGAAGAACTGCGTGCGCAGGCCCTCGTCAAAAGTCCAGTAGGTCTCCAACCCGCTCTCGTCGCCCACGAGCAGACGGTCGAAGTTCTCCAGGATGTCGGCCTCGGCGAGGCACTTCGTCCACAGGCGGAACTCATCTGCCGCACCTTTGAAGCGCCCCAGGCTGAACTCCTTGGCATTGCCCATTGACCATTCATTACCCATCGTCAGGGTGGCTTTCTGCACATTGGGCTCGCTGCTGTTGGCATCGAGGGTCAGCACATAGCAGGTCAGCATCTTGCCGCTGCGGGTCAGTGCGATGTGGTTGTAGGCATTCTGCCGGAGAAGGATGCCGTCGAAGGGCTGCTGCTCTCCGGTGGTGCTGCTGAAGGCCAGGCCGCCGGTGGCTGTCATTCCCAAGCCGATGCCATTGCCAAAGTCCACAATCGTGCTCTTGCTGAACGCCTCGGGGTAGAGCCACATCTGGATGGAGAAGTCGCCGGCAGCAAACTTTTCAGTGGCGTAGTTCTGGGTCGTGGAATTCTTATCCTCTACAACGGGGTATTGCCACGTCACGGTGCCGTTCACGTCGGAGAAGTAGATGGAGTGGAACTGTTCCAGGTGGTCGCCCTCGCTGCTGACCATTTTCATCACCACATCTACGCCCTGCACCGCCGTGCCCGTAGAGCCGTAGGCTATACGGCCTGTCACAGTGCCGGTGCTTTTGGCGAAGCCGATGCTGGCCTTTTCGCTGGTGACGGTGGAGCCGTCATCGCACTTGTCCTCCACAGTGATACGGTATTCGTAATAGACACCGGGCAGTGCCGTTTCGTCGGTATAGAACAGGTAGTCCTCGTTGCTCGACATACGTGTCTGCACTTTCCACTCCTCGTTCTCTTGCTCAGCCCGGCGGCGCTCCACGATGTAGGTCTTGGCATAGAGAGAACCTTGCTGGTCGACATGCCACGACAACTTCACCGCCCCCTCATAGACACCCTTAGAGGCATCGATGGCCTTGATTTTCGTCGCCTCGTAGATAGCCTTCGGACTGATGTCGATGGCATTGAGCACCAGGTTGCCGATGACACCCTCTATGCGGTAGGGCCTGGGGGAACAGGCGTTCAGCGGCTCCTCTGTATAGGGGACGCCCGTCTCGGGGTCAATATGGCTCTGCTGGTTGTTGTGCTGGTCGGTGGTGCGGTGCTCCCACTGGAAGGAGGTCTGCATGTCGGAAGGTGTGAGTTTGTAGATAGGGTCTTCTTCATCGCCCGCATAGATGAGGAACTGATGGCCAAAACCTTCGGGATAAGCATCTGAGGTCCATTTGAAGACGACGCGGTCGGCCTCCTGCTCCACCATGAGGCCGTTGATGGGCACGGTGCGCGTAGTGCTGACCGTGACGCTGGCCTTCGTGTCGTCGCGCCGCGTCGACAAGTCCCAGAAGTTCGACACGTAATAGACATCATAGGTTGGGTTGGTTTCGTTGGTATAGCCATCATCGGAATAGGTATGCGCACTGGAAGCAAGTTCGGCTATCTTCGTGCCGTTACGATAGACCACCCACTTGAAATCAGCATAGTTGCCGGGAATGGAAAGAGCGTCCCACGACAGATTCACCCGTTTGTCGCCCTGGTTGAAAACGGCCGTAAGATTGTCGGCCTTGACGATGGGCGGGTGGATGGTGACAGTCTTCGTGATGGGGTCGCTGTTGTTGGCGAAGACGATGCCGTCGGCCGTCTTGCCTTCAAGGCGGGCCTCCACCTTGTAGTTTCCCACCTCGATGGCTCCAGGCACGGCGCACGACCACGCTCCACCGTTCACCCGGTATTGCAGTGTGCCGTAATTGTCTTTCCACGGGTCCATGGCTATGAGATTCTGTGTCTTACCGTTGAAGGTAAGGTCCTGGGCAAAGGTGGGCTGTTTCTTCCACTTCACAGTCTGCTCGGCGAAGTGCTGCTGGATGAAGATGTCATCGCCGCCGGCTTCTCTGTTCATATCTGCGACGCCGGTGTAGCCAGAACTCGTTTTATTGGTGTTACGCCAGTATATCCCCTCCGTCCGCGAGTCGTTGTCGTCAGCAGTGTTTGTTACCGACAGTTTGGTCATCACGCGCTTGCCGCCGCCACACGTTTCCAGTTTATAGCGGTCGCGTGTGTAAAAGACTACGATGTATGCCGTTTTTGAACCGCAACCTCTGTTGAGGTCGCCGTTGAAGTCTTTGTTTCTGGGTGCCTTGTAATAGGTGCGCCCTTCGAATTTGAGGGAATCTCCATCATGGTCATGGTCAGAAACACAGATGTCGGTGATGTAGCCAGTCTCGGGGTTGGCCGTGCTGCTTGTCTTGTAGGCGATATAGACGTCCCATCCGCCGGCCCCCGCATTGAGGTCGTAATTGACCACGGTCCATCCTTTGTCTTGATACTCTCGCCTGAGATTGCCACCATTGCCCTTAGTGGTACCGATGGTGATAATCTCTGTGATGTATTCCTGGGCCAGCATGCCGGTGGCTGCTGAGATGAGCATGAAGGCCACAAGCATCAGCCTCCGCTGCATTTGTGAGAATAAGTTGATTTTCATAGTTGATTATTCTAATGCTATATCTACTTCATAGTATTTTCCTTCGAGCATCTTGGCAGTCTTCGTAGCCGTATAGGTGTTTGTGCCGTTGCTCACAGTAAAGTGGAAAGTGAGCCTGTCGTCGCAAGGGAACAAGGCTACATAGACACCATCCTCGGTAGGTTTGTCGAGCGTGATGGTGAGCGGCCCGCTGGGTGTATCGCCTTCGGCATGGACGTTGTCGGGGTCGGTGAGCGATGCTGTTCCAGTATTAGGATAGCCGACAGAACCCGTCGAACCCCACCCAATCTGCACCGACTTCACGCTGACAGGACTGCCGCCGTAGGTGAAATTAAACTTGCAGAGTGAGAGCAGGCTCTTCATCTGTGGAATGGAGCCTGAGGCGATGTCGTCTTTCACCGTCACCTCCTTTGCCACTCCATAGACATAGTGGTAACGCTCCCCGATGTCGTCGAGCGTTCCCTTTTGTCCGCTCAAGTCGATGGGGAAATACGCATCCCTGCCCGAAGGCTTAACGGGTGTCACTGCCGGGAAGATGACCGCAATGTCGTCGGCATTGGCACACATGACGTTGCCCGTGAGCGTGGTAGTCACCCCGGCTTTGGCTGGTGTGAGCAGGCCGTAATACAGCGTGCCGGAGAGCACTGCACTCAGGTTGACATACGTAGGCCGGTCGGTGGTCTGCCAAGCCGCCTCGAGCGATGTTGGATCAATTTTTACCTTCCTCATACCTGATGACGCACGGGTAATGGTGAGTTGCCTCATGCTTCGTTGGTTGCCGTCTTCCGGTGTCGCCGTGTCATCGTCGGATGAACAGGAGCAGAGCATGGCACAGACAAACATCAGGCAACAGCCTGCAGCCGCTATTTTCAAAACTATTTTTCTTATCTGTCGCATAATGTTGTAAAATTGTTGATACTTACTTCCAACCGTCATCTTCTTCGTCATCTTCATCTTCAAGATAACTGGAGCCTCTCTGATAGCCGGACATGTTCACGTGGATACCGTCGTCCCCCTCCTGACTGCTGTTAAGTAGATGGAACGGTTCCTGCAGGTGGATAAAGGTCTTAGGTTTGTCGTAGTTTCTTTTCATTGTCTATTCCCAATATTACACAGCACTTCAGTCATATATTTATATAATTTTCTGAGTAATAAAAGTTGTTTGTTTAGGATGATGACATATCAGATTTTTCGCTTGCCTTAGTGCTGTTATTCAAGACAAGGAAAAAACATCAATGACATTGCAAAAATAAGCAAAAAAACTAAGAAATATGCTCCATTCGGTGAAATATTTTGAAAAATTTCACGTGAGAGAACTATTTTCCCGTCATATTGGCCTGAACAGGCAAGAAGTGCAAGCAACACAATGGAAAGTAAGAATCTTTTCTTTCTCATACAGTGGCAAAATGACAGTTACATTTCATATCTTGGAACATTATGCAAAAGTAGGAATAAAAAGTTCATCTCCCCCATGTTTGGTATGTAATAAAAATATGTAAAAAGGTGTACAAAAATGCGTGAAGGGTTCCTCGTGGGTCTTTGACAAATCTCTTAAATTCGTGATAAAAAAACTTTTAGGTAGTTTGTGACTGTGAGAAACTTCAGTTATTTTACTCTAAAAACACAAGGTGAGATTTGCTTAAATATGTATGGATAACGACATATTTGGGCAAATCTCACCTCATAACCTAAAGACCTCATAACCTAGAAGTTGAGGACTTGCGAAACCTCAGTATCAAGAAAGTGAACCTGTCAAAATAATGTAAAACTTTGGTTTTCGGCGAAAATAGAATACGGTTCGGAAATGAAAACAAAAAACCTCGTTGCTTGTTATTCATTTCTCTCATATTTCACTATCTTTGCATTTGATTATTGACTGCCCGTGGCTATCCCGCCCGACACTTGACTACTCATCGCCTGCTGATAACGGCAGATGTCGGCAGTGGAAGCGCTGACCGATACCATCGTTTGCTACTGGATTCTGCGCCTTGCTCGCTCTCGCTTGACCTTTGCAATTGCAAACCTCGGTCCTGCGGACGCTCGCTTTGCTTCGGCAAAGGTCTCGCGCTCGATCTCACAAACTTGAATCCATTTTCCAGAAGTAACGGCTGGTGCCACGGGCAAGTCATTGATCTCAATCATCCATCAACTTATCTCAAAGTGAACTATGCAAAACGACCTTCATGATTACCTTGCCTCTCAGATAGGAGTGGACACGATAATCGAATTGTGTCGTTCGCTCAATGAGATAGGTCCTTATGTATCAGACTTGTCTTTTGCCGACCCTCTCACAGTGAGAAAGTTACTGAGTTATGTTACTGTTCAAGCACGACGTGACGCATATCGCCAGTTTCATATCCCCAAGAAATCTGGCGGGGAACGGATTATCACCGCTCCTGATGGAGAACTGAAAGACATCCTCACCACCTTGGCGTTCATCTTTTCAGAACTCTATGTTCCTACGTCAAACGCGATGGCTTTTATAAGAGGTCGATCGGTAGCTGACAATGCTGTGGCGCATGTGGGACATCATTATGTGCTCAACCTCGATCTGAAGGATTTCTTCACCTCCATCACTGCTTTGGATGTGGAACGAGGTCTGAACAGAATTGGTATTTCACCGCTCGTCTCCCGTGACCTGGCATCGATTTGCACATATCCTCTATATGAAAATCAAAAGATTCAGAATGTGCTACCCCAGGGGTCGCCGGCGTCACCTATTCTTTCCAACATCTGTGCCCTCACCTTAGACCGGCGACTTGAGGGACTGGCCCGACGTTTTCACCTGACTTATACTCGTTATGCCGATGACATAACATTCAGCAGCAATCACAATGTGTATCGTGATGGAGGGGATTATATGAGTGAACTCAACCGCATTATCTCCGAATGTGGGTTTACTGTCAATCCTTCGAAGACCCGTTTGCAGAAACGAGGGTCAAGGCAGGAGGTGACTGGCCTGAATGTTGGAGAGCGTGTTAATGTGTCACGCCATTATGTGAAAACATTGAGAGTTATGATACATCATATCGCCATCAATGACCAGCCGACGAAACATGATGTCAATGTAGCCAAAGGGAAGCTTAACTATCTCCGTATGGTAAAGGGGAAGCACGACTCAACCTACATCACTTTATTGGTCAAATTGAAACAAGCTGTTGCAGGAAAGAAATTGGGTTGAACAAATTTAGACGAAAATAATTATGAGAAAATAGGCACAGAGGATAAAAGCAGGACGTCATTCTTCAAATGTAACAGCCTTTCTAATGCGTGACAATTGTTGTGGAGTGACGCAGAGGAATGAGGCAATGGCATGCAGGGGCAGATGTTCCACGATACCGGGACAACGGCGGAGCAATAGGCCGTAACGTTCGCGAGGTGTGGCACGGTGGAAATCCAGATAGCGTGCACGTGCCTGGTTGAGCAGATGTTCTCCGATGATAGTGCGTAGTTCCATGGATTCCATATTTTGGTTGAACAGTTGTGTCAGTTGTTCGCCACTCACTCTCAACACGCAGCTCGGCATCATGGCCTCTATCGTGGTCTGTGACGGGGTACCATTGAGACAGGAGGGATAGTCGCCCACATACTCGCCCTCGAAAGAGAACCACGTGATGTGCTCCTTATCATCGCTGATGCCTTGTGTTACATACTTGAAACACCCTTTGGTGACAAAGCCGAACCACTGCGACGGTTCACCCTCACATTCCATCTGCTCGCCTTTCCGATAACTGACGGTCTTACCCTCCCGTTCGCAGAAGTCAAATAACTTTTGCAAGTCAATGCTATTTACACCGAATTTCTGTTCCATATCATCGAGAATCGTCTCAATTCCATATAATAGACAATGATTTTTGCAATTTATTGCCTGCCCCCACCTTACATTTGGTTTCTTTAACCTACTTTTTTAGTTATTCAAGTTTCGCATTCTCTGAAAAGTAGCATACGTCCCTTTAACTACCCTTTAACTACCTTTTAAGTACAGCGAATTAAGCTCATTATTACATTACTCAACTTTCGCAAGCTCCACTTTCGTTTGGTTTTGAGGTCACTACGCTTATAGGTTTTAAGGTGATATATGTATGGATAACGACATATTTGGGCAAATCTCACCTCATAACCTAAAGACCTTATAACCTAGAAGTTGAGGACTTGCGAAACTTCAGTTACATTATTTCTGCCTTCTAAAGATGAGATTTTATGGTTTTTATTATCTTTGCAGATGAATAAAGACATGAACTATGAGAATTATTTTGCTGATACTTTTGCTTTTGTGCCATTATCTTGCCGACTTCTGTCTTACGCTGCCTGTAATGATTCGTGCCAAGGCCGATGGCCGTGGGGTAGGGGGCATTATGCTACATGCGGCAGTGCATGCGGTAATAATGGGAGTATGCCTATTGTTGTGTGGCATCCGAATAGATTTACTGCTGCTTCTCATGGTCATTGAATTGGTGTCGCATTTCATTATTGACACAGCCAAAGGAAGGGCATCTGTACGATGGCCAGTGTTGTCGGATGCAAGCAAGAAACCCTATTGGATGCTTTATGGATTTGACCAATTACTTCACCAATTAGTGATAGTGTTGATATGGATGATTGCTTGTGACCTTTGATTAGTCAGGTTAATATAGCGAATTAAAAAAGCCGCATACCGAAAAAGGCACGGGCACGCCACTTGTTCTGGTTGACAACCACCATGTTGTCGTCGAAGACAGAGTTGTTCATCACCAATGTGGCACCTGCAAAATAGCGTGAGGAGAAATTGTGAACGATGGCCACGCGCTCATTGAAAAGCATATTGAAACGCATACGCTTTGCATGCTTGCGTTCATCATTCACGGTGAACTTGTTGCGGTTATAGACCACGAAGGTGGGCAACATGGAAAAATGGAGTAGCCATTTCTTGCCAAGTACCCAGTTATAGCCATATCCTCCACCAATGCCGATATGTCCAATTTCGATGCTTACTTCAGGAGCATTCGGATTTCTCTCTTTCAGTCCACTGCTTGTCTTGAGACTGCCCCCCTGATAGCTAATGCCTGCCAGCCACGAACCTGCTGAACGTTGCTGGATGAAACTCTGGGTGAAGGCGGCGGGAAAGGAAAAACGGCGATGGTTGAAAGTGTAATAGCCTGCCAAATTGGCAACTTTCATAGTAATGTCACCCGATTGCATTTGCTGCAGATTATCATCACGATAGATGTCGCCTGCCAGCGATTCCGAACGTTGGTAGCTGAAGTCGAGACTGAGACGATTACTGTAGTAGTTGAGATTAAATTCATAGTCCTTGTAAAAACCTTTCCATTTGGCAGGGTTGATAGCCATGCCAATACCTATACCACGGTAGATGGCTGCTACGGAGAATGTGGTCTTATGGTTAGTGCTAAGGTCAGCCTTTGAGTAGATATCGTTTACAGTTCCCTTTGCATGGAAATCGTTGCCTGTTTGGTTTATTCTCACCTTCAAAGTCAACTTGCCCTCTGGGCGCACAACATAGTTTGTGTCGTAAGGCGTTTTGTAATATCGCTCCGCCAGTACACTATCTACTTTCGACCTCATTTGCTGGTCGCGGGTTTGGGCGGTGGCTTCTATGGTGGTAATGACTGAGAGAATGAGAGTAAATATCCAGAGAATTAGAGTTCGCATATCCTATATGAGTATCTCAAATCAAAGTACGAGGGTAGGTAATAATTTAAAGATAAAACTACAGAAAAATTATAGATGAACAGTGGCACCAATTTGCAGCTCAAAGGTGTTTGCTTTCACGTCGTCGTAATATTTGTAATGGGTGCGACGGGAGTAGTAGGAACTGGAAAGTGCGACACTCCAATTGCGTGCGATGTCAAACTCAGCCATGGGATTAATAACCAATAATCCGGCATTACCCTTGTCGCCTTGTGAGTTCAAATGAAGTGGATCGACTGTCGATAGGTCTTTCTTCTCATAGCCTTTCCATGTATAGATGCGATAATAATGGGCATTGAGAATAAAGCGTCCAAAGTGTCGCAACTCCATGTGCGTCTTTGTTTTCACGCTGAAGCCGCTGCCCATGTTGTAGTCGCGGTCGATAAAACTGTAGTAGTCGCTTTTGGTACCGCCTAATAGTATGCCGTTGAGGAAGATGCGCTGCTCCAGATGTGAGAGCATTCCCACCTCGGGCATCTGTATGATGGCTCCAGGACCAAAAGCAGCAGCCTCACTGATGCGGTAGGGGGTGAGGTCGGAACCATCCTTCACTGGTTCTGAGTCGAAGTAGTCGAAATGTTGGTAGAGGCCAAACTCGGCTTTGACCTGTTTTCGCTCAATCATTGGTGTGCTCCAGAGGCGTCCCATCAGGTGTAACTGATTGAAGAGAGGCTGGTTGCTGGAAAGTCCTATTACGAACTCTGACTCAAAGAAGTCGAAGGGTGCGTTGTGCTCATCTTCGTTTACAGGGTCACCATATTGCATGGAAAGGTTGAGATAGGGGTTGTGCTCACCCTTGAAGAGACTGCCATCATCAGCTAAGTAACGGTCGCCGGCTGAGATGGAGATTTGCACGGGATTACGGTTGTAGTCATGGTAACGGTAGTGGTCGTGTCTCACTCTCCAGGCATCACCGGTGGCCATTCGTTTCAGTGTACCCATAGGATTGAAAACGGCAGCTCCTAATTCACGCCAGAAACGCTGCCATCCTTGTTTAGAATCGTCAAGGAAGATACGGCTGACGCGGTTGGTGATTTCACCAATGCAAATGCCTCCGCAGGTGGTGGCAATAAGGTCATTGATAGCTGGCGGCTCTATTTCACCGAGAAATTCCCACTCCAAAGAGCCAATCATCGCAAAGGGTGCCGACTCCCAGAAAGTAAGACCTTGTGAGCGAGCTGAGTTGAAATAGAGGTTGCCATGGTAAGGGTGCATGAAAAGATTGGTGGAGAATTGGTCGTTGTCCCACACAAAACCATTCTTGAAGTTTTCTTCCCATGTGTTCATCGTGGTCTGCGCAAAGTCGGCATTCAGCGCAAAGCGGTCGAAGCAATGTACAAAGACGTTTACACCCGTCACTTGTGCCAATGCCCACCAAGGATGCTTTTTGCCCAGTCCCAGTGCCATCAATGAGTCGGCAGGTGTACTGTCTTCATATCTTTTTATCACTGCCGACTGGCGACTCTCATTGTGGGGATAGCGGAAGGTGAGACCCGCTTCGGCGAGCATTCGGTGTCGGTAGTTTTTCTGATGATGGTAATAGCGTGTGTCGCCATACCCCACAGAGGCAAACAAACCGACAGAGTTTGACAATTGATAGTCGGCATTCAAACGAGCTTGTATAGAGAAGAGACGCTCCGGCCCTTCATCACTTTTTTTCTTGAAAGTCTCGATATGGTAGTAGCCGATGTCGCCACTAAGCGAGAATTTTGGGGTGAGTTGGACATACTGTCCTAATCGGTAGAAGACAGCCCCGGAAAAGTCTTCATCGAAACCCATATAGTGCGTTCCCAACCCAATGATGTTGTAGGTGCTGCGGTTGCGGAAACGAATGGCGGAATTGAGTTTCGAACTTGTACCGCCATAAGCCATCACATCAATGGTGGTTGTGGGATTCACGTTTACCAGACCTATCTTGTGCCCCTCGGTATCTTTTGTGTAGTTTACCAGACCTATCTGCCAGCCTTTAGGATGGGCTTCAGCCACATTGATGATGCCAATTTGCGCACCATTCAGTTCATCAGCATAATTGTAGCCACTCACCTGCAAGCCTCGCATGTAACCCGATGAAATGTTAAGCAGTCCGGCTGCCTGTATGCCGTTCTCCACACCCATCGAGATATTGGTGATGCCACTGACTTGTACGCCTCGCATTGGTGAAGACGAAATATTGGAAAATCCCGACAATTGAAGTCCTTCCACATGTCCGGAATAGTTTGACAACATATTGGCCTGCAAACCTTTCAGTGTGTCGGTGTTGCTTGTCAAACCTATACTGAAATTGGTCACATGAGTGGTATCCTCCTGATGGCTTTTCCCGATATCGATGGCTATACCATGCTGTGCCAATGTTGTATTGGCAACGAGTAATGCTATAGCAACCAATGATAACTTAAGATTCTTATAATTCATATTTCAATCTTTATTCCATATAAAGAGCCCACTTTAAAAAGTCGGCATTGACAATCAAGGTAGGGACATACCCTGTGTATGTCCGCCTTTTTTAGCTCTGTTTGCGAACACAAATACTATGCTTAGTTGTCTGCATACTTACTTGCCAGTCGGAACTGATAGCGATAGACCAAACAGGCAAGACCAAGATAGGCGGCAGCTTGGAGCCAGAGGATGCGTATTTCGGGTAGAATTTGGTCGATGGTAGCTCCCATGGTATTCACGCGCACGTAGGCACGTACACCGAAGGTGCTGGGGAAAAGCCAGGAAATTCCCTTCCAGAAACCAGGGATGTTGCTCTCTGGCCATGACACACCGGTGAGAAAGAGCAGTGGCACGGAGACGAAGACCATGAGCAACATCACGTTCTCACGGTAACGTACGAGGCATGAGACGGACATCCCGAAGAAAATACTGGCCAGGATGTATGGTATCATCATCCATAGTAAGTCCCATGAATTGGCGAGATGCGGGAATGAGAAGAGTCGTGGAACGACCAGAGCGAGATAGGCTCCCATGACGGCACAGACCATGGCATAGCAGATAGCTTTTCCCCAGACAATACGATAGGCCCCCCTGTAGTGTGGGTCGTCAGTGGGAATAAGTTGGCCGTTGCGGTTGCGTTCACGACTTGTTCCCGCCGACAGGCCTATGCCGAGGGCGAGTGTCTGCTGCAGAATGAGCATGAGTACAGCAGGTAAAATACAACTGCCATAACCACCCGAGGGATTGAACACTGCCACGTCGTCAACTGCCAAGGGTTGCACAGTGATGGCATCTTCATTCTTGGTATAGTTGTTTGACTTTTTGATGCTAAGACCTGCACCAATGCGCCCAGCCTCAATCATTGCGGTCTGATAGACACACTTGTAGGCGAGCATAAGCGACATATCGCAATAGACACTGATTGTGCTCTGCTCCCCACGATTGATGTGGGTGGCAAAATCGGAGGGGATAAGGTATATGCCTTTGACAAGTTGACGACTGACAAGCGACCTCGCTTCGTCAAGGTCTTCAGCATAGTATGCTACGTTGACATCTGGTGATGCGTCACAATCGCGGACAAACTGGCGCGAGAGTTGCGAATGACACTGATCGACCACTGCCACAGGCACTTCGTGTACAGCCTCGTTGTTGTAAATCCATGAATAGAGCAGTGGATACCCCAACGGAACAATGACGAGGAATATCAGTACACCTTCATCGCGGAATACCTGACGCATTTCCTGCAACCAGATGTAGGCAACATCGTTAAAATGTTCCTTAAGTTTCTGGAAAAATGCGGTTAAGTGAGCGCAAAGAGAACTTGCTCTCATTTTGCAGAACGAGAGCATTTTATGGAAAAATGCGGTTAAGTGAGCGCAAAGAGAACTTGCTCTCATTTTGCAGAACGAGAGCATTTTATGGAATATAGACATAATTGAGCATTGCGTTTTTAACTTTACGGAGTACAAACCATGGCAGCAGTGTGAAAGCCACAAGTGCTACAAGGTGGAACCAAGCATCAATGACTGGGAAACCGTTGAAAACTGTTACCTGATAAAGCATGAAATAGTGTCGCAGGGGGAAGAGCCATGACAATGCCTGCAGTGGGGGGTCCATAGCCATGACAGGGAACGCAGAACCGCACATAGAGAAGCTAAGTACTGACCACAGAGAACAGACACTCATCGACATTCGAAGTGACGGCATCAGTCCGAATGCAAAGATACCAAAACCGAGTGAAGCGATGACTTGTAGGAAGCAGAGCTGTACGATACTCCATACACCTCCTAATCGAGGGAAATGGAGCACGTGGTATATGTAATATTGGAAAAAGAATACGACAGCAAGGAAAATGAGCGTGTGGATGAGATACTTGCCAATAATAGCCACGAAGATGTTGCCGTCGGCCTTTTTGAGCCATTCCTTGCCTGTGTCGAACTTTAGTTCCATGCCAAGTGCATAGGATGAGAGGAGCGACATAAAAAGCATCAAGATGCCTGGCACAAGGGCTGTAGTCAGATATACGTTGTAGTTGCCCTCGGGGTTGACAATCTGATGTGCATCGATGGTTACAGGTTGTAGGGCCGCGTTGATTTGCGCGGGTGTGGCACCTTTCGCACTCAACATAGCTTGTCCCACGGCTGCTGAGCCAAGTGTGCTGATGGTCTTCAGATCCTTCATGGCCATTGAGCCGGCTGTCAAGCAAGTCATCGTGTAGTAGTACGAAATCTTTGGTCGGCGACCAGCGAGCAGCTTTGCTGACATGTCTTCAGGAATGTAAAGATAGGCATAAATCTTGTTCTCCTGCATGGCATTACGGGCTTCGGTGATGGATGCGAAGTGGTATGCTACGCGGGAACTTTGCATGGCATCGAGATTGCGTACAAGACTGCGTGAGGTCGAGCTGTTATCCAAATCAACCACCCCGATAGGCAGGTCTTGCGGCAAACCTTCGTCGAGCATTGTGGTGAAGAAAAACACCGTCATCAACGGGAACACCACCATGCAGAAACCATAGATGTGGTTCTTTCGGAGAATCTTAAGCTCACGCAGTGTGATTTGTCCGATTTGTCTGATATATTTCATTGGAAATTATCCTTAGAGTTGACAAGTTGACAAGTTGACGAGTTGACGAGTTGACAAGTTGTTTGTTGCTTAGTTGACGAATCAATGACATTATGATTGAGGCAAAGGTATTGTCCTTTTAACTACCTTTTAACTACCTTTTAACTACCTTTTCAACTCCCCTTTAACTCCCTTTCTCAATTATTTCTTCAGTATCGCCGACATGCCTGGGCGTACACCCTCGACTTTCTCCAATGGTCGGGCTTTCACCTCGAAAGTCTTCTGGTCGTACTGGCCACTGGCCTTTGTAGCCTTCCACACAGCAAACGAACCTTTGTCTTTCATATAGTACACCTTCATCTTCACTTCCTTTTCAAGTGCTGGCAAGAAGACCGTCACCTCGGTACCCACAGCCACTCCTTTCAACTGATCCTCACGGATGTTGAACGTTGCCCATTGGTCATCCATCATAGAGACCGACATGATAGGAGTACCAGTGCCTACCAGTTCACCCACTTTGGGATACACATCGCTTACCTCACCATCCATTTGTGCCACCTGCACGGTCTCATTGATATAGGAGTTCACTTCCATGACAGCGCCACTGGCTTGACCAACCTGGGCAGAACTGGCTTTACGCTCTTCCGGGCGCGTTCCATTTCTGGCCATGTCATACTGGCTCTGAGCTGCTTTCACCTGGGCATCGGTGGCTTTTACGGCTGCTAATGCCTCATCTCGTTTTTGGGCGGTCACGACACCTTCCTCATAGAGGTTGTTGATGCGCTGATATGTTTCGTTTGCCAACTCATTGGCGGCTTTTGCTTGTTGCAGGAGTTCGTAGGCACTGCGGATAATTTCTTCACGAGCACCATTGTCGGCCATCTCATGCATGGCAGAGGCCGCATTGCGTGCACTTTCGGCCTGCATCTTTTTTGCATGCACTTCTGGGGCATCGATAATGGCAAGGGTGTCGCCTTTGTGCACGAAATCCCCTTCCTTTGCTCGTAGTTCGAGAATGCGTCCTGGCACCTTGCTTGATACTCGGTATTCCTCTACTTCCATTTGTCCCTGAATGATTTCCGGGTCGCGGTCAAGGGCAAGGAAACCGATAAGTCCTACGATGACTACTACTGTCGCAAATCCTGCGATAGCAAGCAGGATGTTGTTATGCTGTTTTTTTGCTTTTGCTTTATCTGACATGGTTTTTGAGTTTGTGAATTATTGAGTTAATGAGTTTTCGATATTCCGATATTCCGATATTCCGATATTCCGATATTCCGATATTTCGAATCTAACATCTAACAACTAATTATTACAATTGTCCTAAGGCCTTGCGCAAGCCTAAGAGAGAGATTTTTACTTCTATTTCAGCATCAATTTTCTGTGTGTGAGCAGTTTCCCATGCTGTTTGGGCGGCCATGACTTCGGAGAGGTTCATCACGCCCTCACGGAATCCAAGGGTGGCACAACGCAGATTTTCCTCTGCACTTGCCACATGCTTGGACGATAGTTCTAAACGACGATTGGCCTCGCGTACTTTAAAACGCTCTTGCTCCACTTGAAGATTAATTTTCTCTTCTAAGTCGTTTTGCTCCAATTTGGCAATTGTTGTGGCGGCACGTGAGGCCGAGAGTTTGTAGCGACCATCGTGCCAGTCCCATATAGGCATGCGGACGATAACACCCACATTCCATACCCCGGCGAATTTGTGTTCAAAACCATTAAATACATTAGGATTTGACAAAAGATAGCCACCTGTCAGTGCCACCTGGGGGCGGAAATGGGTAGCGGTGACGATGCGTTGTGCCTGCTCGGTGATGCCAATGGCAGATTGAAGCATACGAAGCTCCGGACGGGAGTAGGACAAAGCCGCATCGATGAGTTGCGGCTCTTCTGTGGGGGCGATTTCCTTACCTTCGTCGGAAAGGGTCAACTCGGTATCTATTGGAAGACCACAAAGCTGGCATAAAAGCATCTTGGCCAGTGCCAGGTTGTCATCAACACGGAGTTTGGTCATCTCTGCCTCATTCACGCGCACATCTACATTCAGTCCGTCGGCTCGAACAGCGACACCCTCACGAATCATCTTATAGACATCCTCGTCAAGCTGTTTCACTAAATTCAGATAACTATCTGCCAGTTTTTGCTTTTGACGAAGTGACACCACAAGCCAATAGCTGGCCTCAATCTCGTAAAGCACATTTTGCAGCAACATGTCATAATTGTCATCGGCTATAGTTTCATGGAGTTCTGCAATACGGTTCAATGCATTGATACTGCCACCCATATACAACGGTTGGCTTACCATCACCGAACCCGCAAACATGTTTCGGTTGTTGGTGCGGAAGGCTTTGCGAATCGTAGAACCAAATTCGTCGCCAACAGCAGCAAGTGACGTAGATACAGTGCCCATCTGCTGGCCCAATTGCTGGGCCATTTGTGGAGTGATGGCACCATCCTGAACCAATCTTGTGAAAATATCGGAGACGGTGGTGCCCACTTTTGACATAGCATTGGTACCAAGATTGTTCAACGTGCTTTTCTGTGAGTTGTTCAGAATCGACACTTCCTTGCTCATTAACTCGTAACCAGCCATGGCATCTACATGGGGAAGATACTTCGTTTGGGCTGACTTTACCTCATAGGAAGCCATCTCTTTTTTTGTGCGAGCAGCGCTAAGCTGCTTATTGTTTGTGATAGCCAGATAGCGACATGAGTCGAGTGTCAGCACTCGTTGGGCTCCTGCTGTCAGCGGCAAGAGAAGAATGAGGCTGAACGCAAGCAGCCTTGCCTTCTTAGGCAAAAAGGTTGAAATAATAAATTCCTTTCTCATTTATCATATCATTTTGTTATTAATAATCAGAAATAGTTATAGAATTTACGTGAGATACATTCAAATCTACGGTAATAGTTGTTAATTGATTGGTGTATAAAACCTTCTTTAGAATTCAAATCCGAGATTAATAAAGACATTGGGCTTCTTGGTGTGATTGCTGTAACCAACGGAAACACCCGCCGGACCGAACATCGTGCTGAGATAATAGGAAGCCTGACATCCGAACAAAGTCTTATGGTCGAACAATTCTCTAAGACGATCAGACTGTTGGGCTGCCACCAAACGGAGCAGGACGTAATGGTTGCTTCCCATAAGTTGTTGAGCCTGTAGTTGTGCAGCGACAAAATGATGGCCCACGTATTCTATGTTGCTGATACCGGCAAAAGGCATCTGTTGCTCTACATAATGACCGAACCACTCGCCGCCGATGGTGTTGCCGAAGACTGGGGGCACGATGGAGCCGAAGAGCATTCTTCCGTATAGTAAAGGTTGTAATGTGAAGCGGCTGCCGATAGGAAACGACATACGCCAGTTGGCATTGACTTCGCTCATACCAGCCTTGTCTTCAAGCTTGGCGAAGTTGTCGGTCAGATAGGAGTATTCAGCCTTGAAACGGGCACCCCGTGAGGGGAAATACCAGTTGTCCTCGCTGTTGTAGTTGATACGGGCATGGTAACTGTAGAAATGTTCATTCTTAAGCGTCACGTCTTGCGAATTATCCGAACCGAGTTTGTTGCGGTAATGGAAGTAGTCCCATCGCACTCCGTACTGTATGTTGAAGTGGCGCAAGTCGTGATTGATAGGTATGAGCTCAGCCTGAAATTGGTTGTAGAGAACGTTATAGTCGCGCTTGCCTTCAAAATAAATATCCACATCGTTTCGACGGAAAGTATAACTGAACGTGGGACGGGTAATGCTAAGGGGGTGGACGGTTAGTTCGCCACGTGCCATCAAACGCTTGCCCAGTCGCAGAGTGATGTCGGTGCTTACTGGTATGTTTGTCTTCAGCGGTATGTCGAGTCCCAATTGTACTGAGGCATATTCCTCATTGTCATAACGTGCACCGGCATGAAGTTGTACCGATTTGCGGTTGCCCGCCGAAAAGATGGCTCGCACACCATCACCTTCAGGCACTAATCGGCACTCAGCTGTTTGGTAAAAGAGGTCGATACGCATTGTTGTCATAATCTGCTGCTCCAAATTGACATCGATGCTGTCTCTCTTGCTCAACTTATATTTATTGCGGATAAAGCGTTCGGCCTGTGGGGTCATGTTCTCAAACGTAAACCCGGTGATTCGTTGTTTCTCGGTCATTACCTGCGGACGCAGTGGCTTCCGAATGATGGGTTGGAACGTCTCATCGATACCGATACGTTGTTTCAGGGCGATGATGTCATCCCAATGGCGCATGGCCTCCTCTTCGCCACGACGGATAAGCGTATCGATAGCGGCTTGGGAAAAACTTGCCGAGCCATAGCCCTTCGTATCGACTTGCAAATGGAGGTCGGTGATGGCAAGGTTCTCGTCATACTTGTTCTTACAGTTCACGTCGATAATCTGGCTGAGAATGCTCATGGTGCCACTCATGTCTTCTGCCACCTTCGGTGCTCCTTGTACAGTGACGCCGATGATAATTTCGGCTCCCATCTCTCGGGCGAGATCAGCGGGATAGTTGTTTTTCAAGCCGCCATCGACCAATACCATGTCGTCTATTCTCACAGGCGAGAAGGCAACAGGGATGGCCATTGAGGAACGCATGGCTTGTGGCAGTCGTCCACTATGGAAATCCACTTCGGAGTTATCCACGATGTTTGTTGCCACACAGGCAAAAGGGATAGGAAGGTCGTGTGTGAAGTCAAGAGAGTCTGTATAACCTGTGCAAAGTTGCTGGAATAATTCGGCTAAATTCTTACCCTTGATGAAACCACCGGAATTCAGGTCACGCTTGCCGATAGTCATACCCGTGGTGAAGAAATAGGTGTTTTGTTTGCGGCGGTCGTTAAGGCTCTGGTTGCGCAGGTCCTCCTTATCAGTAATGACATAGCTCCAGTCTTGCACACGCACCATTGAATCGAGCGAATTGGCATTGTAACCAATGGAATAGAGACCACCAATGATACTGCCCATTGATGTGCCAGTGATGATATCGATAGGGATTCCAGCACGCTCAAGCACTTTCAGCGCTCCAATATGTGCCATGCCTTTTGCACCGCCACCACTAAGCACCACTGCTACCTTCTTCCTTTCACTGCGTGCACTGTCTTGTTGGGCATGCACTGTGCAACAAAGGGTAAGAATAACAGCAAGTAACCAGAGTCTTGTCTTTATCATATTATTTAGGTTTAGCCTTATTCAATAGAATCATATACCTGTTTCTTTATCAAATTTATAATTTCTGCAAGGTATAATATTTTTGTTGCAAATTTAAAGCAAAAAAATGGTTCATCAAAATAAGATGTACCATTTTTTCATATTAAAACCTTAATTAAGTGATACTTAATAATGTTGAGATTGCTTTTTTGTCTATAAGTTCTATTTTTTAATCTTTTCTCGCAGAGTTAAGTTCTCTCTAAAGACCTTAGATTTCTGCTTACCATGCATATTAGGTAGAAACTCAGATTACTTCGTGCCGCCTCCGAGGGCAATATATAGGGCAATAACTGCCTGCGCTCCATTATACATGTTCATCGCCTCGCTCAACTGGGCATTCAGGAGGGACTCTTGTGCGGTAAGCACTTCAAGGTAGTTGGCCTTGCCGTTGTCCATCAGTTCATGAGTGCCAGTGTATGCCTCACGCAGCACATCCACCTGTCGATGGTAATAAGCATATTTCTCACGTGCTGCCTGACAATCGGCCAGTGCTTCGTTCACTTGATTGCCGGCATCGATGACAGTCTGAACGTACTTGCGCTGAAGGTCTTCCTCCGTAAGCTGGGCAATCTTATGATTGGCCTTTATTGCACCGCGGGCAAAGATGGGCTGGGTGAGTGAGGCCATGGCATTGAGCAATATCTTACCGGGATTCACAGTTCCTTCTCTGTTGGTCCATCCTGCTACACCTTGCAGCGTGATGCTGGGAAAGAATGCTGCACGCGCAGACTGGGTGTTGTAGAAGGCTTCTTCCATAGCAAAATTGGCCAAACGAATGTCGGGACGGTTTTGCAGCACTTCGGCGGGAACACCAATCTTAATAAACGTCTTGTCGAACATCCTTTGTCCGGTGGTGGAGTCGGGGTGCTCTTTCAGGGCAGCACTGCCCCAGTAACTTCGCTCGATATGCTGGGGCGTTTTGGCCAACAAACGACAGATGGCATTCTCCACGCTGCGAATATTGCGACGTACGTCAACAATCTGGGTTTTCACATTGAGATATGATGACTCCATTTGATTGACGGCTGTAGAGTATATCTTGCCGTTTTCCCATAGCGTCTTTTCTGTCTCCAATGAGGCATTCCACAGACTGTTGGTGGCTGTCAGAATCTCCAGTTGGCTGTCAAGAAGCTGCAACATATAATATTGCTGGGCTACAGCAGACACAAGGTTCGCACGTACAATATCTTCACGAACCTGAGCTTGAAGCAACAAAGCATTAGCAGCACGTTTCTTGTTGGTAATAGAGCCAAAGGCGTCAATGTCCATGCTGAGCTGAAGCGGCATGTTATAACTTTTGGTGATAGGACCAAAGTCAAAACTCGACAGTGAGCCTGAGGGGTCATCGGGGTCACCTGGTCGCCAGCAAAGACTGGAATTTCACCGATAACACCCGAAACGGGTGAAGTAATGGTGCAAAAACCAATCAATGCAGGGACATATCCTGTGTATGTCCGCTTCTTATAGTTCTGTTTGCGAACACAAATATTTTTTTTGGACATACACGGGGGATGTCCCTATGACTAATCACTTTTTAAATTGACTCAATGAACATAATAACACAAGAGGGTGTGTCATTTTATACATTTTGACACACCCTCTTGAATAAATAATTTTGTGCTATTCTTCCTCTTTTTTGCTGTTTTCAGCATCGATAGCCTTGATCTTGTCCTTGACAAGTGCAAGGTCGTCCTTCAGCTTCTGCACCTTACGGTTCATCTCGTCGATGAGACTGTTGCCTTTCTTGCTGGAGACATTGAGGAAGCCTATGTTGTTCTCGTAGGTCTGAATCTCTTGTTTCATACTGTCGTAGCGGCGCATGAGGCGTGTGCGTTCATTGTCGAGTGCGTTGGCACCACGCTCAGCCACATTGCGAAGATTATTCTTGTAATTATCCAAACGGCGACGACTTACAGAGATGTTTAATTCGTGATAAAGCGTGTCGAGTACGTCGTGATATTCTTTGAACAACTTGTCTTTCTCACGGTAGGGCACGTGACCGATAGTGTTGTATTCATCCACGAGTCCTTGGACTGTATCTTGTAGGCTATCCACATCATCTGTTTCGATGAGTGCTTTCAGCTTAGCTACAATCTCACGCTTTTTGGCCAAGTTTTCGCGCTCTTCATTACGTGTGCCAGACGTGGCAGCATTGCGTGCCTCGAAGAACTTGTTGCAAGCGCCAAGGAATTCGTTCCACAACTGGTCGCCTAACTTCTTAGGTACCATACCGATGGTCTTCCACTCTTTCTGCAGTGCAGTGAGCTTCTCTGCTGTGGCTTTCCAGTCGGTGCTGTCTTGCAGTGCCTTAGCTTGCTCAACGAGTTCGCGTTTCTTGGCAGCATTCTCTGCAAAACGGCTCTTCATCTCCTTGAAGAATTGTGTCTTGCGTACGAAGAAATCATCACATGCGGCACGGAAGCGCTCAAAGATTTTCACGTTCATCTTCTGGGGTGCAAAACCGATGGTCTTCCACTCCTGCTGTACGGCAATGATTTCACGTGTGTGGCGATCCCAGTCGGCAGCTGTCTTGTTCTCTTCCTTGGCTATGGTCTCAACCTTTTCACAGAGAGCTGTCTTGCGCTCGAGGTTCTCTTCTTCCTTGGAACGCAGGTCCTCGAAGTGTTGCTGATGGCGCTTGTTGATGACGGTGGATGCTGCCTTGAATCGTCCCCAGATTTCCTCTCTGAGGTCTTTTGCTACTGGACCGGCTTCACGATACTGCTGATGCAGTTCCTGCAACTGATGGAAGGCACTGATGACATCAGGCTCGTTGGCTAATTTCTCGGCGGCTTCACAAAGCTTTGTCTTGATTTCAAGATTCTTGCGGAAATCATACTCACGTGCCTCGCTGTTGAGCTTCAGCAAGTCGTAGAATTTCTCAACATACAACTGGTAGTTTCTCCACAGCTCATTAGCTTTCTCAGCAGGAACGGCTTTGATTTCTTTCCATTCTTGTTGCAGTTTCTTGAATTCCTGATAGGAGCGGTTGGCATTGTCGGGCGATGTTACCATGCCTTTCACTTTCTCGATAATCTCAAGCTTTCTCTTGAGATTCTCCTGCTTTTCGTTTTCCTGTTCTTGGAATTGATGGGCTCTGCGCTCTTTGATGAGACTCATTTCTGCCTTGAATTTCTCTTCATCTTCATCGGGGGTAATCTGATATTCATCGGGATTGCCACCACCGTCGATGAATTCTTTCAAAGCTGCTTCGCGCTCAGCGATATGTAGTTTGTAGAATATGGTCTTCAACAGATCGACTTCTTCCTTGCTCGGCATAGCCTCTCCATGAGCGAGCTCGGTGACTCTCTCAAGCACCTCTTTCTTGGTCTTGTAAGTCTTCTTGGGTGCTGGTGCCTCTTCCACAGGCTCTGCAGCAGGTTCTTCAGCCTCTTCAGCCACAGGCTCTGCAACAGGTTCTTCAGCTGCAGACTCAACTGCAGGCTCCTCTTCCACAGGCTCAGGTACAGGCTCCTCAACCACAGGTTTAGGCTCAGGTGCTGGTTCCTCTGCCACGGGCTCTTCAGCCACTGGTGCAGGTGTCGGTTCTGTTGTTTCTACTTTGCATACTTCCACTTCAGCAGGTTGTGCTACGGTTTCATTGGAAGAATCCACTACATTGTTCTCATTTACGGGGGTGCCTTGGTTGAGGGCTTGTTCTTGAGAGTCCATCATGTCACTATTAGGTTAATGAATCGTTTGTTCACACTATCAAAATGCAAACTTACATACAAAATATGAAAAAACCTAAATTTTTCTAAACTTTTTTATAAAAAACTTTTCAAATCAGTCGTTTGTGCCGGAAAATCCACCAAATTAGGCCAGAAACAGCCACAGAAATTACCAATGCGATGATAAATCCATAGGGATTGGCTTCCATCCCATTGATGAGGTTCATACCAAAGAGGCTTGCAATCAATGTGGGGAACATCATGAGAATGGATACCGATGTGAGCGTACGCATCACGTTGTTCATGTTGTTGTTGATGATGCTTGAATAGGTGTCCATTGTTGATTCCAAAATGTCGGAGTAGATATTTGTCGTCTCCCGTGCCTGGCTCATCTCGATGTTGACGTCCTCAATCAGGTCGGCGTCCAACTCGTCAACTTGAAGCTTGAACTTCAGTTTTGCCAACAAGTTTTCATTACCACGAATAGATGTGGCAAAGTAGGTAAGTGAGTCTTGCAGACGGCTCAGACCAATCAGCGACTCGTTGTTGATTTCTTGATCAAGGTTACGCTTGGCTTTGTCGATGAGACTGCTGATTTGTTTCAGGCGCTTCAGGTACCATACTGAGGATGAGAGGAAGAGGCGGAAAATCATATCGACATAATCCGTGAAACCTGTCCCTCGTTTTTGTTGGTAACTGACAAAGTCGAGCATCATGTTTGTCTCATAGAAACATACGGTGATGGTGACATCGCGTTTGTGAATGATACCTAAGGGTACTGTGGTGTAAGGCGTACGTGAACGTATTTCCTTGACATAGGGGATACGGAGGATGATAAGCATCCAGCCGTCGTCGTATTCATAGCGTGCCCGCTCGTCGGTATCGCTAATGTCACTGATAAAATAGTCGGGAATGCTGAATCTCTTTTCCATCTCACGCTGTTCCTCTTCGGTAGGGCATGTGAGTTGAATCCAGCAATTGGGCTGCCATTCTGGTATGGCGGTCAGCCCGCTGTTAGTATTCCAAAATGTCTTCATAATGCTAATCTCCTTGTGTAAGGTCGGGGGATTAGCATTTTGATATGCTATCCTCCGCTCTTACATTAAATAATAATCTAATGTTTCCGCCGGATAGTCGTCCATAATTGTTGTTAAAATTGGTTTACGGGTGCAAAGTTACGAAAAAATTTCGATTAAGTGAATGAAAAGAAAATCTTTTCTTTTCTGAACGTGAGAAATTTATCCAAAACGAGTGTAGAACAAAATAAACTCGTTTATTTTTTATGCCGAGATGGAGTAACTTATCTAAAGTTACGAAAAAATTTCGATTAAGTGAATGAAAAGAAAATCTTTTCTTTTCTGAACGTGAGAAATTTATCCAAAACGAGTGTAGAACACGATTTTGTCCTTAATCGGACAAAATCTTCAGAACTCGTTTATTTTTTATGCCGAGATGGAGTTTAATTACTATGTATATTGAGATTGTCGCGCCGTGCACGTGACATGTTTTCGCTAATACCTCCGTGTTTAAGGAAGCGTTGTTCAAGCATAGCGATGTAATTCCTGATAAGCGCTACAGACTGATGAATAAGAGTAAGCGACATATTGGCAAGTTCTTCATCATTCATTTTCGAAATCAATAAAGTGTAGTCTTCTGGTTTCCTGATATTACGACAAAATAGACTTAAAGCAGGTGTGCGTGGATGATTCTTTCCCCAAAAAGCCAAATTCCTTGTGCGAAGATAATCTTCATAATCGCCCTGTAGTTCGCGCAGACTTCCTTTAGCACAGTTTGTCAGGGATAGTTCCATTTTGCTTGATGTCAATCCATCGGCAGCACCCTCTATGATGTTTTGTTTAGCCGACCGTGCAGCTTGAAGCATCTGGTCGCGAGTACGGTCTTTGACGTCTAAGTAGTGATTGATGAAGTAATAGGTGATATCTACTAATGCGACTGTCTTGGGATAGAAAAGGAGTTTCTCTGGAGTGGATTCTCGCGGGAGAAAACCTTTTGGCGTGTTAGGGGTGGAACTCATTGTGGTAAGGATTTTATTGGGATGATTTGGGATGGATTGGGATGGGGTGGGAACTGTTGGGATGGATTGAGATGATGTGGGGATGATGTGGGATGGGATAAATTGGGATGATGTGGGATGGATTGGGAATTGTGGAGTTATCCCATTTTATCCCACTAAATCCCACCAAATCCCAATTTATCCCACCAAATCCCAATTTATCACACCAAATTCCCAATTTGTCCCACTAAGTGCTCATTATTTCACGGGAATGTCTTCCAGCGTCTTTTGCAGCAGTTGCCAGAATGGCTCGATGGTGGCAATGAGGCAGCGCTCCGTGGTGGTATGGGGCGACTTCATCGATGGACCGAGTGACACCACGTCGAGATGTGGGTATTTGCCAAGGATGACAGAACATTCCAGTCCAGCATGGTCAACCTGGATGATACCCTCTGCGTTAAAGAGCTCTTTAAACTCTTTCAGAAGCAGGTGCAGTATTTCACTGTCGGGGTTGGGATCCCATCCACCATAGCTTCCTGCAGTCTCTACTTTCATGCCGGCCATATTGAAACAACTCTCCAATGTGCGTACGATGTAGTCTTTCATGTCTTCGCGGCTGGAGCGTGCTAAGATTTTCAGAGTAGCTTTGCCAGCCTCAATGTCGATGATGGCCAGGTTTGAACTGGTTTCCACCACGTCGGGGTAGGAGGGTATCATACGCACTACACCATCGTGGCAAGCATAGATGGCATTGATGAGATTGTCTTGTATTTCTACAGGTACCTCCATCTTGGGTGTTTCCACTTCCTCGCAGAAGAACTCTATGCCACTCTCAATGTTCTTGTACTCGTCGGCGAAGTCTTCTTTCCAGTCTTCTACAAGTTCCTTCAGTGCCTCAACGTTTTCTTTGGGCAGTGTGAGCACCACCTCGGCCTTGAATGGAATGGCATTGCGCATGTTGCCACCATGCCAACTGGCCAGTCTTGCCTCACATTCTTCTATGGCTTCCCTGACAAAGCGCACCATCAGTTTGTTGGCATTGCCGCGGCCTTCGTGAATCTCAAGTCCAGAGTGCCCACCGCGCAGACCTTTCAATGTAACGCGCACAGCGATGTCATCTGCATCAGTTTCAACTTCCTTGTAGTCAAGGGTGGCAGTAACATCAATACCGCCGGCACTACCGATGACGAATTTTCCCCATGTCTCAGAGTCGAGATTGAGCAGGATATCGCCGTTGAGCTCACCTTGTGGCAGGTCATTGGCACCAAACATGCCTGTTTCCTCATCGGCGGTAATGAGCGCTTCCACAGGACCATGCTTAAGCTCTTTGCTTTCCATTACGGCCATAATGGCAGCCACACCCATGCCGTTGTCGGCACCGAGGGTTGTACCGCGTGCCTTTACCCATTCACCGTCGATGTAGGTTTCTATGGCGTCTGTGAGGAAGTTGTGATTGCTCTCTGGGGTCTTCTGTGGCACCATATCCATGTGTGCCTGAAGAATGACACCCTTGCGGTTTTCCATTCCCTTGGTGGCGGGCTTGCGCATCACAATATTTCCAGCTGGGTCTTTGAATGCCTCTACACCTGCATTATTTGCAAAGTCGAGCAGGAACTGCTGGATTTTCTCAAGGTGTCCGGAGGGACGGGGTACTTGTGTCAGTGCATCGAAGTTTTTCCAGATGCATGAGGGGTTAAGATTTTTGATTTCGTTCATAATTGTATTTTTAAGGTTGAAAAATAAAGTGCTTGAAAAATGGTAGGGTTATGTATGTGATAGATTTAATCTACGGTGTCGGCTCAATGGGGGTTACTGTGCCATCGTGGCAGTTTTTCTTTTAGTCATTGATAGGGCTGCCCATCCATATACACCCAACAATGCTACGAGCATGGTCTGTACAGTGTGGACGATGAGTACGAAACACAATGCTGCTTCACTTTGGACACCATAGAGGATGAGGATGGTCTTTACGGAGAAATGCCAAGGGCCAGCGCCGTTGGGGGTAGGGACTATCACGGCGATGCTCCCCACTACAAACGATACTAAAGCACAACCAATCGACAGGTTAGTTGTGGCATCGAAGCAGAAAAAAGTAAGATAGTAATGTAAGAAATAACTACCCCAGATGCCAATAGTGAAAAATATGTAGAGTGGGATGCTTTTCACATTCTTAAGTGATGCAACCCCTTGCCATAAATTGTTCAGGGTGGTTTTCACCTTATTATATATTTGCAGCTTCCTGATGAGCACCCAGACCAGAATAAGCACAGCCAAGAGGCATATAAAAGTGACAATATATCCTGTACTGGTGAATTGTCCAAAGAATGAACCGAAACTTGTGCCTGTTGTGGTGAAGAAATCGTTCATCACCGAGAGTTGCAATAACAGTGCCACTCCAATCATAAGCAGCATCACAAAGGTGTCAACGGCGCGCTCAGTCACTACGGTGCCTAACGCTTTGGTGAAATTCACGTCATCATAGCGTTTCACCACAGAGCAACGGGCAAATTCTCCCACGCGGGGAATAATCAGACTTGTGGCATACGATAGGAATATAGCATAGATGGAAGTAGATGTGCGTGTGTGTTCTCCAATAGGCTCAAGAGTTTGTTTCCATCGCAAGCCGCGAAGTACCTGAGCACTGATACCGAAAGGGAAAGACAGTAGCATCCACCACCAGTTGATCTCATGTGTCATCACCTCCCAGGTATGTCCCCAGTCGTTGTTGCGGTACATCCAATAGAGAATTACTCCTCCCAATAGCAGTGGGAGGACAATCTTAAGGAAACGACGTATGATTCTTGCTAATTCCATCTTTCTTCAGTTGCAAAATTACAATTTATTATCGTAACAACAAAGAGGTTAACACCATTTTTCCATTTTTTTAAACACAGAGGTATGAAGATATAGGGATAATCGGAAAGGAATATCCTTTGTGCCTCGGTGTCTCCATGCTGATTTAGTAAAAAAGTCTATTTATTGTGATTTATTTTTTCAAAAAAAATTTTGCTAATATCCTAATTTATTGTAACTTTGCAGCCGCTTATCAAAAATAGTTGAATGAAGAATGACAAATTAAACAATAAGTACCGCGTGAATGAGCAAATTCGCGTGAGGGAAGTGAGGGTCGTCGGTGAAGGCGGTAACACCGTTATGCCGACCAGGCAAGCTCTTGAAATGGCAAGACAACAGGGTGTTGACCTTGTGGAAATCTCGCCCAATGCACAGCCACCCGTTTGTCGCTTCATCGACTATTCCAAGTTCCTCTACCAGCAGAAAAAACGTGCTAAGGAAATGAAGGCCAAACAGGTGAAGGTAGAGGTGAAGGAAATTCGTTTTGGACCACAGACTGGTGAAAACGACTACAACTTCAAACTGAAGCATGCCAAGGAATTTCTCACCGAGGGTAACAAAGTGCGTGCATACGTGTTCTTCCGTGGGCGTTCCATCCTATTCAAAGAGCAGGGTGAGGTGTTGCTGTTGCGTTTTGCCAATGACTTAGAGGATTATGGCAAGGTAGAGCAGCTGCCACAGCTCGAAGGCAAGAAAATGGCTATAATAATGGCTCCGAAAAAGGCTGGCGTGGCAAAGAAGAGCCAGCAAAAGATGGACCGTGAGCGCCGTGAGGCAGAAGCCAAGGAGGCTGCTAAGCAGGCCAAAGCAGATACAGAGCAGAATGTAGATACAGAGGATGTAGAGACACCTGCTAATGGTGGTTTGTTTGCCAATGCTAAGATTAGCGAGGAGGCCTTGCGTAAACTTCAGGAAACGAAAGATTAGACATGATGACAGGTGCGTAACGCCCGGTATATGCGTTGCCACCGAATAATAAATAACAATTCAAATTAATTAAAAAAATGCCAAAAGTAAAGACAAACTCCGGTGCGAAGAAGAGATTCCGCTTCACCGGTACTGGTAAGATTAAGAGACATCACGCTTACCACAGCCACATTCTGACGAAAAAGACAAAGAAGCAAAAACGTAATCTGGTACATCAGACTATCGTTGATCCCTCCAATCTGAAGCAGGTCCGCGATTTGCTCTGTCTCCGTTAAATTTATGTCAAACAATTTTAAAGGAAGAAAATTATGCCAAGATCAGTAAATCACGTTGCTTCGAGAGCAAAGAGAAAGAGAATACTTAAATTGACACGTGGCTATTTCGGAGCCCGTAAGAACGTTTGGACCGTTGCCAAGAATACTTGGGAGAAAGGTCTCACCTATGCCTATCGCGATCGCCGTAACAAGAAGCGCACTTTCCGCGCACTGTGGATTCAGCGTATCAACGCTGCTGCCCGTTTAGAGGGTATGAGCTACTCACAGCTTATGGGTGCTCTGCACAAGGCCGACATCGAGATCAACCGTAAGGTGCTCGCTGACCTCGCCATCCACAATCCTGAGGCTTTCAAGGCTATCGTTGATAAGGTGAAGTAAATCGTCTCGACTCAGTGAAGGTTAACGCCTTCAGTAAAATAGTTCGCGGGATATGTTTCCTTTGGAAGCATATCCCGCGTTTTTGGTGAAACTGTCTCTATCGTGGGGGCAATACTCCATGTTTGCCCGCACGATATAATAGGAAACAAATAGCTTATAGTTTAAATTTCCAGCCTACAGTGAACATGAACACACCGTTCTTGCTGTCTTTCACACCCTCGTAGCTCTCTTTGTTGACTTTGGTGAGGCCAATATTGTATTGGGCGCCGAAAACCCAGTCAGAACTGGTTTCGTAAGAGATTCCAACGGGGATGGAGACATCAAAATCATTGCAATCTTTTTCCACGTTGATAGAGGTGATATCAGTGACTTTGTAGTCATCTACTTTAGCCTTTGCCGTCATCTCCACATCGGCATTTAATAAATAGCCAAGTTGAACGCCTGTATTCAAGGCCAGTCCTTTGGCTACATAGAATTTGGCCAATACTGGTACAGCGAGGTAAGTCAACTTAAATTTGTTGTCTTCATATTTCACGTTGTCTTCCACAAAGTTTTCCCAGGCACTGCCTTGCCGCCAGAAATTGATGCCACTCTGGATTCCAAACCAATTTGTTGCTTGGTACTGAAAGTCCACGGCAAGCATGGATGCCGCTTTAAACTGGGTGTCAGCATTCGACTCGCTAAGTGGAATCTTCTCCATATTGGTCAGTTTAGAGGCACCAAAACCTAATTTCACTTGCATAGACCATGTTCCTGGATCATACTGTGCACTTGCACTCAATGATGTCACCAACAAGGCGCACATCATCACAATTTTTTTCATTTTCTTCATTGTTGTTGAATTTATAGATTTTATAAAGTGTAATATGTAGAATGAGGAGTATTATAGTTAGGAGTTAGGAGTTAGAAGTTAGGAGTTAGAAGTTAGGAGTTAGAAGTTAGGAGTGTTTCGTTATATCGATATATCGACATATCGATATATAGAAAATCTTCCATTTTCCATCTTCCATCTTCAATCTTCCATTTTATTTAATTCCCTTCATTGTCAATGAGATGCGGTTGCGGCGGTAGTCGATTTCGCGCACTTTCACGGTGACGTGTTGGTGTAGTTTCACCACGTCGTTGGGGTCGCGCACATAGCGGTCGGCAAGTTGTGAGATATGCACCAGTCCATCCTGATGTACCCCGATATCTACGAAAACGCCGAAGTTTGTGATATTTGTTACGATGCCAGGTAGAATCATGCCTTCCTCCAGGTCGTCAACACAGGTGACGTTGGGGTCGAACTCGAATTCCTCTATCTGCTCACGTGGGTCACGGCCGGGTTTCTCCAACTCTTTCATAATGTCGGTCAGTGTGGGCATTCCCACGGTGTCGGACACATAGCGGCGGAGGTCGATAGACTCACGACGACTTTTGTCGGCGATGAGTTCTTCCACCGTGCATCCATTATCTTTGGCCATTTGTGCTACAATAGGGTAGCTTTCTGGGTGTACAGCACTGTTGTCGAGTGGGTTTTTTGCACCGGGAATGCGAAGGAAACCAGCACATTGCTCGTATGCAGTGGGTCCTAAGCGTGGTACCTTTTTTAGCTGTGTACGGCTGGTAAAGGCACCGTTTTCACGGCGGTAGTCCACAATGTTGCGTGCCAAGGTGGGTCCCAATCCACTCACATAGGTAAGCAGGTGCTGACTGGCAGTATTGAGATTCACACCTACAGAGTTAACACAACTCTCCACTGTGAGGTCGAGACTTTTCTTTAGTTTTGTCTGATCCACGTCGTGTTGGTATTGTCCTACGCCGATGCTCTTAGGGTCGATTTTTACCAATTCTGCAAGTGGGTCCATCAAGCGGCGCCCGATGCTAACAGCCCCTCGCACGGTGACATCTTTATCTGGAAATTCCTCACGGGCTGTCTTCGATGCAGAATAGACCGAAGCTCCATCCTCACTAACCACGAAAGTCTGTACGGGATGCTTGAAGGATAGTCCTTTGACAAACTCGGATGTCTCACGGCTGGCAGTGCCGTTACCAATGGCGATAGCCTCGATACCATATTCCTCCACCATCTGCTCCACATGTACGGTGGCTTGCATACGGTGCGACACAGGGGGATGGGGGAAGATGGCTTCATGATGTAGCAAGTTGCCTTGAGCATCAAGACACACCACCTTGCAGCCTGTGCGGAAACCTGGGTCGATGCCCATTACACGTTTTTGTCCTAAAGGTGCAGCAAGTAACAACTGCCGTAGGTTCTCTGTGAATACGCTGATAGCCTCATCGTCGGCTTGTTCTTTGCTCAATGCGGCAAATTCTGTCTCGATGGATGGTTTGAGCAGTCGTTTGTAACCGTCTTCTACAGCCTCCTCCACCAGCATGGTGCATGGACCGTTGCCACGAGCCCAGTTGCGTTGCAGACAACTTATGCAATCCTCGTCGTCGGCAGAGATGCTCACGCGCAGGATTCCTTCACCTTCGCCACGTCGCATGGCCAACAGACGGTGTGAGGAACAACGGCGCAGCGGCTCGGAGAAGTCGAAGTAGTCGGTGTATTTGGCGGCTTCGTCGCTGTCGGCTTTGGCTTTTACCACTTTTGAAATGATAAATGCATCACGGCGGAAGGCTGAACGTATCTGATTGCGCGAGCGTTCGTCCTCGTTCACCATCTCGGCAATGATGTCCTGGGCTCCTTTGATGGCGGCCTCTGTGTCTTTCACTCCCTCTTTTACAAAGCGGGCGGCAGCACGTTCGGGGTGCATCTCGCGTTGCATCAGAAGAATTGTGGCTAACGGCTCTAAACCCAGCTCGCGTGCCACTTGTGCACGTGTGCGGCGTTTGGGCTTGAAAGGCAGGTAGATGTCCTCCAATTGTGTGGCTTCCCAGCAGTCGTTGATGCGTTGTTCTAGTTCAGGAGTGAGTTTCTCTTGCTCTTGGATGGTTTTGAGGATTGTTTCCTTGCGCTTGGCTATTTCCTTTAGTTTCTCGTATGTCTCGCTAATTTGAGTAATCTGTACTTCGTCGAGATTTCCCGTACGTTCTTTGCGGTATCGGGCAATGAAGGGAATGGTGCAGCCTAAGTCGAGCAAGGCGATTGTATTATCCACTCCTGTCTCATTGAGGTTGAGACGTTTTGCTATCAGTTGTGCGTAAATGCTCATGTGTTTTGTCGTATTTTGTCGCAAAGGTAATGCAAACTGAGAGCAAAACAAAATAAACTCGATTATTTTTTTTGCCGAAGTGCAGCTTACCTTATCCAAAGGTAATGCAAAATTTCGATTAAGTGAATGAAAAGGAATGTATTTCTTTTCTGAACGTGAGAAATTTATAAAAACTGAGAGAAAAACAAAATAAACTCGATTATTTTTTTGCCGAAGTGCAGCTTACCTTATCCAAAGGTAATGCATACACCTCATGTCCCGCTTCCCTCAGTCTCTTCACCACTTCAAGATAGGGCTTATTTCTCCAGCTGCTTGCCACATAAATTCTGCGTTTTATTTTGGGTTTGTCCATAGATATGCTATTATTGTCTTTATCCGATGCGATATGAAATGAAAATCTCCTACAAAGATAAATACTTTTCTTGAGCCTACATACTTTTTTATTGTCCTTGCGTATAATATTCAATTACATGCATCAGAGATATTGTAATCATGCTACTTGATATCCTTGAAATAAAAAAATGAAATATATGTTTGCATGTTAGAATACTATTTCATAACTTTGCGGCAACGAGAGATGAAAGAGATTGCCGGACAAAATAGAATTGTAGAAACATTAGATTTTTAGCTTATGACAACTTGGTTAGCTTTTGCACAAAGAAAACACTGCCACCATAGGGAAGCATTGTTAAATCTAGGTTATATTAACTGGACAATGTATCGTACTAATTTTAAGATTGGTGATATTGTGTATCTTTTTATGTCTGATGAGAGAATGGTAGGTTTCAAAACAAAAGTAGTTGCAAAGGATTGTGATCGGACTGACAACTCTTATTGGCAAATTCACCCCAATATGCATTTTGTGTATAAGTTAGAGTTGGTGAAAGAATACAAAGGTAACAAATTAACTGAGGATGAACTAACTAAACACGGTTTCAATGGTGGAAGAAGTATACAACACCCTATAAAGAATAATGAAGAGTTAATAAAGTACATTGATGATGTCTTTGATGAAGAATAATACTATAATCCAAATAGACAAGAAAACGATTATCAAGTCTACTAACAGCAAATACTTTTTTATTTATGAAATAATTATTTTTATTCTTTTCAATACTATGTCCATTTTGTGCTGGCTTTTCCCAGGTTAATACAACCATTGAAACAGAAGAGAATGAATCACAAAGGGTTACTGAAATGTGTGGAGTGAAATTTGGTACTCCTTATGAAACAGCAAAGCTTATGCTAATCAATAAATTTGGAGATCCTGATGTCGAAGGAACCGAAAACTCAGTATTATGCGTATAATTAAAAAATAGATCGTAGCTACTTTTATTATTTAACTTAATCATAGAAAACGAATCCTTTTATTTGTCCCATAAAACAGGCTATATGGTAAGAAGCAATCAACATTACGCATTAGATGAATCTGGCAAATTGATTCATATCGATGAGGTCGATAAGAGTGATGGGCATATTTACAGATGTCCGAATCCCAAATGTGGACAAGAAATGATTGCAAGAAAAGGGGATATCCGTGATTGGCACTTCGCCCACAAAAAGAAAGAATGCGGGTATGATAACTATTTGCACTCTCTTGCTGAGAGAAGAATATGTGAATGGTTTAATGATAAGGAAAACAAATCTATTCTTTTGAAGCTAAGACCAGCAAACAAATGTTCTAGTTATGAAGAATGTAAATGGTTCGAAATCTTACAATGTGAAGAAATAGGAGAAATAAAAGAGATAAATTTAAAAGAATATTTTGATTCATGCGAAGTTGAGAAAGATTTTAAAAAAGGAAATGATTTATTTAGAGCAGATATTTTTTGCCACAATATTAAGAATGAAAAGAACCCTCTTTTTATTGAGATTTATGTTAAGCATGAATGTGATAGAGTAAAAACCGAATCCGGTATTAAAATAATTGAAGTTAAAATTGATTGTGAAGAAGATATTGATAAATTTATATCTTATCCAATCGAAGAGAACAAAATGATAGTATATCATAATTTTAAGCCAGCGGAAACTTTAAAAGAATTAATTCGTCCATTTCAAAAATTCATTTTATTTTCTTCAGGAAAGTCATATATAGAAAAGGAAAAGTATTCTTGCAAGAATTATAATAAGGAACAGAGAGGCGTTTTTGAGGTTTCCATGTATTATGATATAGAAATGGAAGATTGTATTCCTAGTTTTTTTCTCGAAGGGGGTTTTTATGCCATCTGCCAAGCTTTAGCTTATAGGGAAAATCCAAAACACAAACATTGCAGTTTATGCAAATGGAAAATATATAATGAGTGGGATGGCTTAGATATTTGCAAGTTGTATAAAAGGTGTGGTACACAAAAATATTGTAAGAATAATAATGCGTACAATTGTCTTCATTTTAGGCTCGACGAAGAGAAATATGATGCTCTTATTTCCGCAATAAAAGAAAGTGAAGATGCGGGTGCTATAGATATTTGGAAATCTTCTAATTGGAAATAAACTTATGGTATAATCACCTCGTGTTTGAATATATTATAAAACGGTAGAAATGGAAGAATATAAATGTAATTGCCTATGAGAAAGGATAGTATTTAAAAGCGTTCTACCAGCCATGCGGTAGAATAGGATCCCGTTGGGATTGCATATCCTTGTAGGCTGGCGCCAGCCATCCTACAAAATCCAAAGAGTCCCGAAGAATTTGAAAACAAGTTTTCATTCTTCAAGACTCGTTGTCTTTCGTGATCCCGTTGGGATTCAAACCCAAGACCTTCAGAACCGGAATCTGACGCTCTATTCAGCTAAGCTACGGGACCAGTAATAATGTGGATGCAAAAGTAAGTCTTTTTTTCCATTCAGACAAATGTTGTGTGAAAAAAGTGCCAAATAAGCGGTGGGGTGGGGCAGTTGTTGAAAACAAAAACTGTTGTGAAAAACGCTGTGTTTTTGTTCAAAATGGCGTTGTTTTTTCGATTTTAGTGACTTTTTGCAAGAAATGTTGCTAAAAATTCTTGCATTTCGTTTTTAATGCCTACCTTTGCACGGCATTTCGCAAATGACATTTGTTTTATATATTCAATCGCACAAAAAGTATCAAAGGCAAAATGAGCAATGTAATCAAGCCCAAGGGCTACAAGGCACTTCTTGACATGCGTCAGACAGAGCAGGGTATCAAATTGATTAAAGACTTCTTTCAGCAGAATTTGAGCACAGAGTTACGTCTTCGACGTGTTACGGCTCCATTGTTTGTGCTCAAGGGTCTTGGTATCAACGACGACCTGAATGGTGTGGAGCGTGCAGTCACTTTTCCTATTAAGGATTTAGGAGATGCCTGTGCCGAAGTGGTTCATTCATTGGCCAAATGGAAGCGGCTCACATTGGCGGAGTATCATATTGCTCCCGGTTATGGCATATACACCGATATGAATGCTATCCGTGCTGACGAGGAACTCGACAACATCCATTCTTTGTATGTTGACCAGTGGGACTGGGAGGCTGTCATTACCCGAGAACAGCGCACGGTGGCTTTTCTGAAAGATATAGTCCGTCGTATTTATTGTGCTATCCGCCGCACTGAATATCTTGTCTGTGAAACCTATCCACAGATAAAGCCCTTCTTGCCCGATAAGATACATTTCATCCATAGCGAGGAACTTCTTGAGATGTACCCGAACCTCTCAGCTAAAGAGCGTGAAGATGAGATTTGCCGCAAATATGGGGCTGTCTTTATCATTGGTATTGGTGGTAAATTGGCCAACGGTGAACCACATGATGGTCGTGCTCCCGACTACGATGACTGGTCCACTGTGGCAGAAGATGGTCGCAAAGGACTCAACGGAGATATCCTAATCTGGTATCCCGTACTGGAAAGGTCGTTGGAATTATCGTCGATGGGTGTGCGTGTAGATGCTGAGTCACTGCTGCGCCAACTCGAGATGTCGGGCAAGTCGGAGCGTAGCAAGCTCTACTTCCATAAGCAATTGTTGGAAGGAAACTTACCGTTGAGTATAGGTGGTGGTATAGGGCAGAGCCGACTTTGCATGATGCTGTTGCAGAAGGCGCATATCGGTGAGATACAGGCCAGCATTTGGTCTGATGAGATGCGCCAGGAATGTAAGCAGTTGGGAATGCCTTTAATATGATTTGACAGTTATGCCATCTCTAAGTCGAGCATGGAACGAAGTTGCTCGATGGCAGAATTGTTTGTTCGCATTTTCTCAAAAATCTCACGTTTTGTAAGGATAGGCTTGATTTCACCTGCCTCTGCTAAACGGATGTTGAAGTTGATGTTTCCATTGTGTAATGCCAGGGCCATTGTCTTGCGGATGCGCCCTTTGATGTTATCTATTTGGTCGAGAAGCATCTGGTTGTCCACCACAAGTTCGATGTTGGGATAATCTACGATTTTTGGTGTCACATGTTTTAGACGAGAAGCTAATCCTACCATCGTTTGTGGCATGCGGTTGCACATGGCAAACCATTCCTTGAGCAGGTCGTCCTGTGTGAACTGTGTCTTCTCTTCCTTATTGGTGATTTCCGGCTCTGCAGCATTGGTCTTCTGTTGACCAGTGTTCAATAGGCTTTGGAAAGTACCACTGAAAATTCCACTCCTCGTGCGGGTGGTATTTGGAGTGCTCGCAGGAGTAGAGTTGCTGATAGGAACGCTGACAGTGGCAGAAGGTTGTACTACAGGCTGTGGGGCTTTTTGTGTGGATAGCTTAGTCACGGCCACCTGTGTTGCCGTTGCATGTTGCTGACTGTTGGCTACCAATTGATGGAACAGGGATTTTAGTCTTCTCGTAGGGCGGCGCCCACCAGGCGGTGTCTCTTCCTGTGTGATTTGTCCTATCTCTATGAGAGTCAGTTCCACGAGCAGTCGTTTGTTGTTACTTTGACGGTAAGAGATGTCGCATTGGTTGCAGAAACGCAGTGCATGATAGAGGAATTTCACAGGACATTTCTTGGCTTGTTCGGCGAAACGCTGCCGTTGTCGTTCACTTACTTCCAACAGTGGCAGTGTACGTGGGTCGCTGGCCATCATCACGCTGCGGAGGTGTTTGGCAAGGCCGTTGATGAGATGTCCACCGTCGAAACCGCGCGAAATAATGTCGTTGAGTAACACCATTGTCTCTGAGACTTTGTTATCGAGACAGAGGTCAACGATACGGAAGAAATAATCGCTGTCGAGCACATTGAGGTTTTCAAGCACTTTCTCATAAGTCAGGTTGCCCTGACTATAGCTGGCACATTGGTCGAAGATGGAAAGGGCATCACGCATACCGCCATCGGCTTTCTCTGCAATCACCGAGAGTGCCTCTTCTTCATATTGGATGCCTTCTTTTTGTGCCACCATTTTCAGGTGTCCTACAATCTTGGGCACATCCATGCGCTCAAAGTCGTATATCTGGCAGCGCGATATGATGGTGGGCAGAATTTTGTGTTTCTCTGTTGTGGCAAGGATGAATATCACGTATGATGGTGGTTCCTCCAGGGTCTTAAGGAAGGCATTGAAGGCGGCAGTAGAGAGCATGTGAACCTCGTCGATAATAAACACCTTGTATTTACCTAATACTGGGGGCACATGTGTTTGTTCCATCAGCAGTTTGATGTTCTCCACAGAGTTGTTGCTGGCAGCATCCAGTTCGAAGATGTTGAGCGAACGCTGTTCGTTGAAAGCACGGCAACTCTCACATTCATTGCAGGCCTCACCATCGGCGGTGACGTGTTCGCAGTTGATGGTCTTAGCGAAGATACGTGCGCAGGTGGTCTTACCAACGCCGCGTGGACCGCAGAAGAGGAAGGCATGGGCCAGTTTCTTGTTTTTCACGGCGTTTTTCAGGGTGGCAGTAAGTGCCTCTTGACCCACCACAGAGCTAAATGTCATCGGGCGGTATTTGCGTGCTGATACTATATATTCCATCGTGTCGTTTTTAGATTCGTCTATATCGGTTTTTCAGGAAACATTTTTCAGATTGCAAATTTACTGCTTTTTTTCATTTATGCCAAATGATAATAAAACTTTTACGCATTTGTGAGGGTGGGAAACTTCAGTAACCTCATAACCTCACAACCTCACAACTTAGAAGTTAAGACTAATGGGACATTTGGTTTTTGGGATTTACGTGAATAATGACTAACTTTGCAACCTGGATAAAAATCAGCAAGACTTGTCAAATGAACAAACCAAAAGATTGTTATCAGCAGAAAATTGAAGAATTATCGGGAGAAATTGACAAACTCAAGGCAAAAGACCGTAGATTCTTGATGAGCGAGTTATATTCGTTTCTCGGAGCAATTACGGTGTTGCTCGTGGTATTTATAGCTCGCCTTGACTATCTTTGGCTCCTCCTGACTGCTGTAGGACTGGGAGCAAATGTTGTCCTGCGTTATTTCGATGCTAAAAGAGAAAAGGCTATCCACCAAAGAAATACGCTGTTGACTATCTACCGGCATGAATTGGCTGCATTGGAAGGCGATTTCTCAGCTTTTCATGTAGGTGAGCAATATGTCAATCCATCACATCCTTTCACATTCGACCTTGATGTCTTTGGAAAAGAATCACTGTTCAATCGTATCAATCGGACTGTTACGACAGACGGGGCGGATATGTTAGCCAATAAACTCGCCATGAAAACGCTCCCAACCATAGACGAAATATCCTATATGAAAGAAGCGATTGAGGAGGTGTCAAACAAAAATGCTTTTAGAGTTAATTGGATGGCTATTGCTGAGGACAGAATGATTGACACCGGAAAACTGTTGGATGCGCTAAATGGCATTAAGGATATTGAGACCAAACGGTTTCCAATGCAAAATGGTTGGTATGTCATCACAATCATGTTATGTGTTGCTCTATTGAGCACTGTGGTCATGTCTATTTTAGGAACTCTTGTCTGGACAATTCCAACACTTTTGTCATTTACGTTATTATGTATAGGGCATATTGGGTGTGCAAAATCACTTGATAGAATAGCTACAGTGACCAAAGGAAATACCTTCAAGATGCTAAAGTGTACTCAGGCAGTCCATTTGATAGCGAGTGAGTCGTTCAACACCAATATGACAAGTGAAATTCTTCGGACTCTCCAACAAAAAGAGTGTCAGGCTACAGAAGCATTTGATACAATTTCTAACATCTTTGGGAAGTTGGAAGAGAGGAGCAAATTGCGAGAATTCCTTTTCAATACTCTTTATGCGAGCGATTTCTTCCTACTGAGAAAGTTCCTCAAATGGAACAAGATACAGTCCAGTTATTGGAAGGAATGGATTCATGCTATTTGCCAGATGGATTTGCTTGTCTCCATGGCTAATTATCGATATAATTATCCAGAGTGCACGTATTCAGAAACCATTGATTCCGACAAAGTAGTATTTGAAGGGCATGACTTCTATCATCCTTTCCTTGGGGAGAAAGCTGTAGCAAATGATTTCAAAATCCAGGACGGACACTACTATATAGTCACTGGGGCGAATATGGCGGGCAAAAGTACCTTCCTCAGAGCAGTGGGCACAAACTACATCCTCGCCATGTGTGGTATGCCTGTTTGCGCGAAAGGGATGACTGTCTCTATTTTCTCGCTCTTCAGCAGCATGAGAACAACGGATGACCTGACAAGAGGAATCTCGTATTTCAAAGCGGAACTGCTTAGGCTGCAACAGCTTATCGATTATTGCAAACAGAACAAAAAGACATTGATTATCCTTGATGAGATCCTCCGAGGGACCAATTCTCTCGATAAATTGAATGGTTCCAAACTATTTCTCAAGCACATTGCCCAATTACCAGTGTCGGGAATCATTGCCACACATGACCTCGAACTCTCAAGGATGGAGGATTCCGACCCGGAAAGATTTCATAACTACTGCTTTGAAATACAACTGTCGGATATCATCACCTACTCATATAAAATCTCTAAAGGTGTCGCCAGAAACCAAAATGCCACCTTCTTACTGAACAAGATGCTCCAAGACAGCTGAGCTATAGTAAAAACTTTGTGTTTTATTTTGTATTTCGCTCACCTTGCACTATCTTTTGATAAGATAGACTGCGGTTCGGAAATAAAAATAAAAACTTCGTTATTTATTTTGTATTTCGCTCACCTTGCACTATCTTTTGATAAGATAGGCTGCGGCTCGGCAAAAAAAATAATGAGTTTATTTTGTTTTGCTCTCAGTTTGCACTATCTTTTGATAAGATAGGCTGCGGCTCGGAAATAAAAATAAAAACTTTGTGTTTTATTTTGTATTTCGCTCACCTTGCACTATCTTTTGATAAGATAGGCTGCGGTTCGGAAATAAAAATAAAAACTTCGTTATTTATTTTGTATTTCGCTCACCTTGCACTATCTTTGCAGAAAAATTGGAAATGTAGATGTGGGATAAGACAAAAACAAAGCGATTTTTCGGTCGTTTTAAATATGTGATTGTTATCGTACTGGGCCTGCTGCAGATATTATTTATCGGCGAGAACAGTATGCTTCAGCGTATCAGATACAATCGCCAGATTTCTCATTTGGAGGAAGAGTTAGAGCGTCAGGAAAATCAATTTTTACAAGATTCGCTCAAATTGGTTAATTTGGATATGCACCCCGAGGAAATTGTGAAAATTGCACGGGAGAAATATTTTATGAAAGCCAATGACGAGGATATTTTCATGTTAAGTGACGAATTGGAAGGTGATGGAAATGAAGCAGTTGAGTAAGACGCAAAATATTATTCTATTAATAGGCGCATTGTTGATGGCCGTGGGTGCATGTAGTTTTGCTGTGATGTTTCAACAGAAAATCATGTGTTGGGTGTATCTCTTCGGTGCACTGCTTTTTGTGGCCATGCAGGTGCAGCAGAAATATGAAGGAACAAACTTTGCCATTAAACGCCTTCGTCGCATTGTCTTTTTCTCGCATTTGCTTTTTATTTTAGCAGGCTTACTGATGGCAGACACTGTGTATTTCTTCCTGAAACCACTGTTTTCCTCACAATACGAATACATCACATTCGTATATAATAAATGGGTGGTTTTGCTGATGATAGCTGCCATCGTGCAATTATATACAACACATAGAATATCCTCCGAACTCAAAAAAGAATAGTAAAAAGGTGTAAAAGTTGGGCTTAAATATTTAAATAGAATAAAAATATTTTCACACTCCGACTTTTGATGTTATCTTTGCACATTATGAAACAGTTTTTTTATCTTTTCGCGTCATTCGTTCTGTTGTATGCACTCACGGCATGTAGTTCGGTAAACAGTGTGGACTATAAAATCGATGGCTCATCTAACATCTCAAGATTGGAGAGTGACATGATGTATCTACAGACGTTCGATGATGTCAAACTCGACTCAGCAAAAGTCATACATGGTGAATTTAGATTCTCTAATTCCACAGACAATGCAAGAGTGGCATTTCTCCAAATGGAGGGGATGCTGCTGCCTGTTGTCATCGAGAATGGCGACATCGTTGTGAATATCAATACCACGGGGACTCCTGTCACAAAGGGAACATTGCTCAACGACCGACTTTATCATTTTACCAAAGTGAGAGACAGCCTGCTATATCAGGATTATGAATTAGAAAGGGAATATACACGGGCATGGATGGATGATGAGAATATGGCTGAGGTAGTCGATAGACTTGGACAGCAAAGAAAGGAACTCAACGAACAACTTGATGAACTCATCATTTCATCCATTAAAGAGAATTACGATAATGTACTCGGTCCCGGTATCTTTATGATACAGACCTGGCATATTCATCCCGAAAATTACCCATGGGTGACATCGATTATGATGGAAGCACCAGAGTCCTTTAAAAGCGACCCCTACGTACAACTATATTTCGAGCAGGTAAAGAGAGAGCTCAATGGCGACGATACGATGCCCGCCACTCCCACTGCTGATGAGTCAACCGCTCAGTCACAACCCACTTCCAACGAGACGAGAGTCCCACCGTCACTCTCTGCCAATCCCACCAATGAAGAACAGGCTGAGGGTGTTGACGAAACCACACCCGTAGAGGAAAATGTGGAGTCCACGCCAACTAAAGAGGAATAAATCATCCCGCATGAGGACACTCATATCTAATGCCAACATCGTAAACGAAGGTAAAATCTTTTGCGGGCATCTCGTCATAGAAAACGATGTCATTGCTGAGATTTCTTCCGACCCTATACTACCCCATGGCAACTACGATGAATACGTGGTGGCCACGGGGTGCATTGTTATGCCAGGGGTCATTGATAGCCATGTGCATTTTAGAGAGCCAGGACTGACACACAAGGCCGACATTGCCACAGAAAGCCGGGCTGCTGCATATGGTGGGGTTACCTCCTATTTCGACATGCCTAATACAGTGCCTCAGACAACGACTGTCGAGACTCTGCAAGAGAAGTTTGAACTTGCAAGACAGAAAAGCGCGGTCAACTACTCTTTTTTCTTCGGGGCTACCAACGACAATGCCAACAGCTTCGACCAACTGCCTTTAGAAGCAATTCCAGGCATTAAACTCTTCATGGGGTCATCAACGGGAAACATGCTCGTGGATAAGTTGGAGGCACTTCAGCAAGTGTTCACCAAGGCAGGAAAAATGCCTGTGGTGGCACATTGTGAAGACACGGAAATCATCAACGAACGAATGAAGACAGCTATGGTAGCTTATGGCGACGACCCGCCTATTTGGTTGCATCCGACTATCCGTTCGGCTGAGGCTTGTCTGAAGTCAACCAAGACGGCCATTGATTTGGCAAGGAAATACGATTCAATATTACACTTGGCCCATCTTACCACAGCTGCAGAACTGCAACTCATCGAACCTGTGGTTCAGGGCAATTCACTCCCACAAATTACTGCCGAGGCTGTGGTTGCCCATCTGTTGTTCAGTCAGAACGATTACGATACAAAGGGTGCACTTATCAAGTGTAACCCAGCAGTGAAAACCACTGCCGACCGCGACGAACTCCGTCACGCACTCACCGATGGACGAATATGCACCATTGCCACCGACCATGCACCACATCGATTGGAGGAGAAACAGGGTGGGTGCCGACAGGCCGCTTCAGGTTTGCCCATGGTACAATTCTCGCTACCTTCTATGCTCGAACTCACAGACAAAGGCGTTATGAGCATCGAGAGAATGGTTCAGTTGATGTGCCATCAGCCCGCACTTCGCTTTGGTGTCAGCCAAAGAGGATTTCTCAGAAAAGGATATAAGGCCGATATAGTAGTTGTAAAACCACATACAGCATGGAGAGTCACTCCCGATATCATACAAAGTAAATGTGCTTGGAGCCCTGTGATAGACCATGAGTATCATTGGAAGGTGGAGCATACATTCTGTAATGGACGACATTTGCTCAACCATGGGACGTTTGACGAAGAATATAGAGGTGAACCAATCACTTTCAGCAGATAAAAAATGCGCAAACAGCTCCAGTTTTCTATCCAAGAAGTAGAACCACTTATCAGTTGGACGTATTTCTATCACGCATGGCAGATGGGTGGAAAGTCAGAAAAAGACCGTGCTGCCCTCAGGGAAGATGCAGAGCAAACATTGCAGCAACTCCGTGGAAAATATACCACTCAGGCAGTCTTTGGGCTTTACGACGCATATGCCGATGGCGACGATATCATCGTGGAGGGTATGCGTCTGCCCATGCTTCGACAGCAGCGACCCACACATCAGGGCGGTCCATGCCTGTGTCTGGCCGATTTCATCATGCCAGCATCGGAAGAGCGAAAAGATACCATAGGCATTTTTGCTGCTACTGTGGAAATGCGAATGGAAACCGATAATCATGCCGACCCATACCAGCGAATGATGGTACAAACGCTGGCCGACCGATTAGCAGAGGCTACAACCGAGAAAATGCACCAAGAGGTGAGAACAAAATACTGGGGATATGCCCCACATGAACAGTTGTCGATTGATGAACTCCTGAGAGGGGGCTTTCAGGGGATACGCCCGGCTGTGGGCTATCCTTCGATGCCAGATGCAAGTATTAATTTCCTGATTCAGCAAATTATCGATATGGGTAGTATTGGCATACATCTCACGGAAAATGGCGCTATGCGCCCACACGCATCTGTTTCTGGGTTGATGATAGCACACCCCAAAGCACGGTATTTCGATGTGGGTCCAGTAGGTGAGGACCAGCTTGCTGACTATGCTACACGTCGTGGTATCCCCATAGAGCTCGCCCGTCGGTTTCTTGCCTCCAACCTCATATAATGCCCAAGTAATCTTCATGTACCCCATTCTATCCCTGTAATTCCTACATATAGTCATGATAGCCAGAAACCTCATCATATTTATGCTGCTGGTCTTGATTCCTGATATCTACCTCTACAAGCGGTATATCGGAGCAAAGAGACCGTTATGGGTCAAGATAATATGGTGGCTTATTACCATAATAATGCTCACATTCACCATGATGATGTACATGGTGCGTGATTTTGTGCCTCATCCACAGACATCACTTAATATATATCTTTTCCTAATGGGTGCCTTTGTCATTCCTAAGGCATTGCTCTCCTTGTGTACGTTTATTGGCGACAGCCTATGTCGGAAACGGCGGACACAACGGAAATGGGGTACATGGGTGGGCTCTGTACTCGGGATGGGGGCAGTCTATTGCACCATCTATGGTTTTACACTTGGATTTCACCAGTTTGAAGTCAACCGTTTCGACTACACTTCCGACCAATTGCCCGTAGCTTTTGATGGTTATCGCATTGCGGCATTCTCCGATATTCATGTGGGTAGTTATACGGGTTATAGTAGGTTTGTGCTTGAGGAGGCCATCGATAGCATCAATGCCATGAATGCCGACCTAATTGTATTTTTAGGTGACATACAGAATACAGAACCCTCCGAACTCTATGAATTCTCCAGCCTGCTCTCATCGCTAAAAGCCAAAGATGGTGTGCTTACTATCATGGGTAACCACGACTATGCTCGCTATGTAAAGGTGGATTCTGCACAAAAGGTTGCCAACATCTATGAGACGGAAAGATTGCAGCGAAGCTTCGGGTGGAAACTGCTGCTCGACGAAAATATAACCTTACACCGCGGGACCGACTCGATTTTCGTAGCAGGAATGGAGGGCAACGACGAGATAGATGCTTCTTTCGGTGTAGGCAATGCCGGGCATAGTGTGGAGAATATCCCCGACAATGCTTTTACCATCATGCTGGTACATAATCCCAATGAATGGAGAGAGAAAGTATTGCCGGAAACCAAGGCGCAACTTACCATGTGTGGACATACGCATGGCGGACAAGTGGAACTCTTTGGATTCAGACCCTCTCAGCTTACATATAGTGAGGATGTAGGTATGTATGAAGAAGATGGAAGAACCCTCTTTGTCACCAAAGGACTCGGAGGGGTGATACCCATGCGCTTTGGTGTACCTGGTGAAGTCGTACTCATGACTCTACATAGTGGAAAACAATAAAAACTAAACACCTTAAATATCTTGTATGATGAAATATCTCTATCGTATTTACCAACTGTTTATCGCCGTGCCTATCATGGTGGTATGGACCATTATCATTGCGTTGATTGTTATTATTGGATGTACGATCGGTAGTGGACATTTCTGGGGATACCATCCCGGTAAATGGTGGGCATGGTTCACCCTAAAGCTCTTCCTTTTGCCAGTGAAAGTTGAAGGTAGAGATAAAGTGAAGAAAGGACAGTCGTATGTCTTCGTGGCTAACCATCAGGGTGCTTTCGACATTTTCCTTATCTACGGCCATTTGCGCCGCAACTTTAAATGGATGATGAAATATCAGTTGATGAAAATACCTTTTGTGGGACTGGCATGCAAGAAAGCGCATCATATCATGATAGATAAACGTGGTCCACGACGTATCAAAGAATCGTACGACCAGGCACGGAAGGTGTTGCAGGATGGTATTTCACTGATGGTGTTCCCCGAGGGGGCACGCACGATGACAGGGCATATCGCACCCTTCAGACGTGGGGCTTTCTCACTGGCCGACGAACTACAACTGCCAGTGGTACCCATTACCATCAATGGTTCTTTCCACGTGATGCCGCGCATGCGTGACTGGCATTTTGTCAACTGGCATCCACTGAGTCTTACCTTCCATGACCCCATCTATCCCAAGGGTAAAGGGGCAGAGAATATTACGGCTACGATGGACGAGAGCCTAAATGCCATTATGTCGTCTCTTGAACCACAATTCCAGGGCGTGGAGGAAAATCCCGACCAATAGGTTCTTAATGCTATTACCTTCAATTACTCAATTTGTCAAATATACATCAGCAATGACAGCATCCGACTCTATCGTCATTATACCTACATATAATGAAAAAGAAAACATCGAGAAAATTATTAGGGCGGTTTTTGCTCTTGAGAAGTGTTTTCATATCCTGATTATCGACGACGGCAGTCCCGACGGAACGGCAGCCATCGTACATCGGCTCATCAAGGATGAGTTCGACGACCGGCTTTTCATTATCGAGCGTGAGGGAAAACTCGGGCTCGGTACAGCCTATATCGCTGGATTCAAATGGGCATTGGAGCACGGTTACGACTATGTTTTCGAGATGGATGCCGACTTCAGTCACGACCCTAACGATTTGCCACGGCTCTATGCTGCTTGTCACGATGAGGGATATGACCTGGCCATCGGTTCGAGATATGTCAGTGGTGTGAATGTTGTCAACTGGCCGATGGGAAGGGTGCTCATGAGTTATTTCGCATCTAAATATGTTAGATTTATCACCGGTTGCGGTATCAGGGACACAACAGCAGGGTTCAAATGCTATAAGCGGAGGGTGCTGCAGACCATCGAACTCGATAAGGTTCGATTCAAAGGCTATGCCTTTCAGATAGAGATGAAATATACAGCCTATAAAATCGGTTTCCGTATCAAGGAAGTGCCTGTGATTTTCGTCAACCGACGAGAGGGAACAAGTAAAATGAGTGGAGGTATCTTCTCCGAGGCACTGTTCGGAGTGATGAGACTGAGATGGGACGGATGGTTCCGTCATTATCCACCTATGCCGGAGGAGACCAAGGCATGACCATACAACAACTAAGACAACTTTATGATGCCATTCCCCAGGCAAAGGCATTCCAGAAATTATTGGCCGACCAACAGGTGAGAAGCATTTTTCTCAAGGGATTGGCGGCTTCCTCAGCCTCTCTGTTTTTTGCGTCGTTTGTAGAAAAGGTGGATAGCACAATCCTTTTCATCCTCAACGACAATGAAGAGGCTGGTTATTTCTATCACGACCTTACCCAGATGATGGGCACCGACGATGTGCTATTTTTTCCCTCATCCTATAAAAGGGCTGTGAAATATGCTCAGCGGGATGCTGCCAACGACATTCTGCGCACCGAGGTGCTCACACGTCTCTCGGCAATCTCGGCAGGCAAGGCACGAAAGGCTTATGTCGTCACCTGCCCCGAGGCGCTCTGCCAGCTTGTCGTCTCGCAGAAAGCACTTGACGAATGTACGCTTTCCATACGTGTGGGACAGACACTTGATGTGACTGAGGTGCGCAAGACGTTACGCTCGTTCGGATTTGTCGAACAGGATTATGTCTATGAGCCGGGGCAGTTTGCCATGCGTGGCAGTATCATCGATGTCTATTCCTATAGTTGCGAATACCCCTTCCGTATTGATTTCTTCGGCGACGACGTTGACACCATCCGTACTTTCGATATTCAGAGCCAGTTGTCGAAAGAGATGAAAGACAGTGTGGAGATTGTTCCAGAAGTCAGTAAGACATCCAATAAGATGCCTTTTGGGACATTCCTCCCAAAAGAAACTTTAGTGGCAGTGCACGACTATACCTATGTGTGCGACACTGTGGCACGGGTTTATGACGAGGGCTTTTCCACGCAGGCTGTCACCGTGAAATTGGAGGGGGCCACAGAGCAGCAGCGTGATGAGATCATGAGGGAGTTGCAACGTGAGAGTCAACTTATCAGTCAGGCTCAGTTCATTGACTCCTTGGCTCCTTTCAGAAGAATAGATTTTGGAAAGAGGCCTGTCGGAACACCCCAGGGCACAATCAATTTCAATATATCATCGCAGCCACTTTTCCATAAGAATTTCTCGCTTCTTACTCAGACCATGCTCGACTTCCTGCAGCGTGGATATCGCATTTTTGTGCTCTCCGATAGCGAGAAGCAGATTCAGCGACTGCGAGACATAATGGCAGGCGACGACGATGTGGAAGTTGGAGGACCTGCTTCGGCTGCACCTCCCAAGGTGGAATTCGAGGCGGTGGACAAAACTCTTCACGAGGGATTCACCGACAACGACCGCAAACTCTGCCTCTTTACCGACCACCAGATATTCGACCGATTCCATAAATACAGCCTACGTTCCGACACGGCACGAGCAGGAAAGATGGCCCTCACCATGAAGGAGCTTCAGGAGATGGAGCCAGGAGACTTCATTGTGCATGTCGATTTCGGCATCGGTCGTTTCCAAGGACTTGTACGTATCGCCACTGGTGACAGTTATCAGGAGATGATACGCATTGTCTATCAGCGGGGTGACACAGTGGATGTATCCATCCATTCACTTTACAAAATCTCGAAATATCGCCGAGCGGAAAGTGGCGAGCCACCACGTCTCAGTACTTTAGGCACTGGGGCCTGGGAGCGCATGAAGGAGCGTACCAAGAAGCGCATCAAAGATATTGCCCGCGACCTCATCCGGCTGTATGCCAAGCGGCGACATGAAAAGGGGTTCGCCTTCAGTCCCGACAATTTCATGCAGCATGAGTTGGAGGCAGGGTTTATCTATGAGGATACCCCCGACCAACTCAAGGCTACCAATGAGGTGAAAGCCGATATGGAGAGTGCCAGACCCATGGACCGCTTAGTGTGTGGAGATGTGGGATTCGGCAAGACCGAGGTGGCCGTCCGTGCGGCTTTCAAAGCCGTGTGCGACTCTAAGCAGGTGGCTGTGCTCGTGCCTACCACTGTGCTCGCCTTCCAGCACTACCAGACCTTCCGCGACCGTCTTCGAGACTTCCCTGCAAGGGTGGAATATCTATCCCGGGCACGTTCTGCAAAGCAAATCAAAGAGATTCTCACCGGACTCAAAGAGGGTAGGGTGGACATCCTTATCGGTACGCATAAAATCTTAGGAAAAGCGGTGGAATGGCACGACTTGGGATTGCTTATCATCGACGAGGAGCAGAAATTCGGTGTCTCCACAAAAGAGAAACTACGCCGGTTAAAGACCAATGTCGATACCCTCACCATGTCGGCAACACCGATACCCCGAACGCTCCAATTTTCACTCATGGGAGCACGCGATATGAGTATCATCCGCACACCACCGCCCAACAGATACCCTGTCTATACGGAGTTAGGAACTTACAACCACGAAATTATCGCCGATGCCATCAACTTCGAGATGAGTAGAAACGGACAGGTGTATTTTGTCAATAGCCGTGTCAGCAACCTGCCCGAGATTGCCAACCTCATCCATAAGTATGTGCCAGATGCTCGTGTGGCTATTGGTCATGGACAGATGAAACCCGAGGAACTTGAGAAAATCATCATGGGATTCATCAACCACGACTATGATGTGTTGTTATCCACCACTATCATCGAAAATGGTATCGACATCCCCAATGCCAATACCATCCTTATTAATGATGCTCATCGGTTTGGACTTTCCGACTTGCATCAGATGCGGGGACGTGTGGGGCGTTCCAACCGTAAGGCTTTCTGTTATCTGCTTGCTCCACCCAAATCGTTGTTGCAGCAAGATGCCAGAAAACGACTGGAGGCAGTGGAAAACTTTGCCGAGTTGGGCAGCGGTTTCAATTTAGCCATGCAGGACCTCGACATTCGTGGAGCTGGTAATCTGCTCGGAGCTGAGCAGAGCGGCTTTATGGAAGACTTGGGTTATGAGACCTATCAGAAGATATTGAATCAGGCTGTCACCGAATTGCGCAACGAGGAATTCAGCGACATGTACGCTGAGGAAATAGCCCAGGGTAATGAGGTGCAAGGTGATGCTTTTGTCGAAGACTGTTCGCTTGAGAGCGACCTTGAGATGTATTTCCCCGACAACTATGTACCGGGAAGCAGTGAGAGGATGCTTCTCTACCGTGAACTCGACAATATTGAGAGCGATGCCGAATTAAATGCGTATCGTAAACGTTTGGAAGACCGTTTTGGGAAAATACCACACGAGGGAGAGGAACTCATGCAGGTTGTGCCTTTGCGGCAGTTAGGCAGAAGACTCGGATGTGAGCGTATTTTCCTAAAACAGGGGATGATGAAGATGCAGTTTGTAAGCAATACCTCCAGTCCGTTCTATCGTAGCAGCACTTTTACCAAGGTGTTCACATACGCCACATCGCATCCGGCAAAATGCCGACTGAGGGAGTTCAATGGAAAGAACCTCATGCAAGTGAAGGATGTTGCGTCTGTGGGTGAGGCTGTCGGCATTTTGAGGGATATTATACATAGGACGACATGATTATTCTGGCTACTATCGTTGGATATTTCGTCGTATTGCTGCTCTTCAGCAAACTTACGGCACGTCGTGCCGACAACGACACGTTCTTCCGTGGCAATCGTCGTTCACCATGGTATATGGTAGCGTTTGGCATGGTGGGGGCGTCTATTTCGGGCGTCACGTTCGTCAGTGTCCCGGGTATGGTCACTGTCTCGGCCATGACTTATTTGCAGACATGTTTGGGTTTCATCCTCGGCTATATTGCCGTGGCGTTCCTGCTTTTGCCAGTATATTACAAATACAATCTCACCACTATCTATTCCTATCTGAAGCAGCGTCTTGGACGACGTTCGTACAAGACGGGGGCATCGTTTTTCATCCTCTCCAAGATGACGGGAGCGGCGGCACGTTTTTATGTGGTGTGTATCATTCTTCAGCGTTTCGTGCTCGACCGTTATCATGTGCCATTCATTGTCACCGTGCTGGTAATGGTGGCGCTGATATGGCTCTACACACGGCGCGGCGGAATCAAGACATTGGTGTGGACCGATTCTTTCCAGACCACTTGCATGTTCACTGCCCTTATCCTTATTATCATTAATGTGATTGGACAGTTGGGCATGAGCCTTGGCGAGGCGGTGGATGCCATCGCTGCCGATAATCGTAGTCAGATTTTTGAGTTTAGTGACCCGATGTCGAAGCAGTATTTTTGGAAACAATTCCTCAGTGGTATCTTCATTGTCATTGTCATGACAGGGCTTGATCAGGACATGATGCAGAAAAATCTTACCTGCAAGTCGCTGTGCGAGGCTCAGAAAGATGTGTGTACGTATGGAGTGGCTTTTGTGCCAGCCAACTTGCTTTTTATGGCATTAGGCGTGCTGTTGTGTCTTCTCGCTTCAAAGGAAGGAACGCCTTTGCCTACTACGGGCGACGAACTGCTGCCGATGTTTGCTGCCACGGGGCATTTGGGCAACCTCGTGATGGTGCTTTTCACAATAGGCATCGTGGCGGCATCCTTCTCCAGTGCCGACTCAGCCCTCACAGCACTCACCACCAGTTTTTGTGTGGATATCGCCGAGAGGCAGCAGGATGAGCGGTTACGCAAGCGGGTGCATATCGGCATGGCGCTGGTCTTTGTACTGGTAATCTTGGCATTTAGGGTCATCGACTCGCCCAGCGTCATCGACGCTATTTATGTGATGTGCTCCTATACATACGGGCCGCTGCTCGGGCTTTTTGCCTACAGTCTGCTCACCCGACGTGGCGTACGCGATGGAGTCGTGCCCTATATCGCCATCGCCTCACCACTAATCTGCTTCGCGGCCGATCTACTCACTAAAAACCTCACCGACTACCGCTTCGGCTATGAGCTCCTCATGGTTAATGGTCTACTCACATTCATAGGACTGTGGGTGTCAGGGGTCAAAGCAAGAACTCATAGACTCAATAATTGACAATAGAGATTATTACGATAAATAGACGGAGGGCGAGAGAAAAGAGTCTCTAACCCTCCGTGTTTCTATATAGAAAAGTCAAAAAGTCTATCAACTAAATCCCCCTAAGAAACCTGTCGGCCTCGATGGCGGCTTTGCAACCACTGGCAGCAGCAGTGATTGCCTGACGGTAGTGGGGGTCGGCTACGTCGCCGGCAGCATAGACTCCGGGAAGTTTGGTGCGTGGACTGTCACCCTCCGTGAGTAAGTAACCTGTTTCATCGGTGTCGAGCCACTGACGGAAAATGTCGGAGTTGGGCTTGTGGCCGATGGCAAGGAAGAAACCGTCGATAGGGAGGTCGTAGCGACGTTCGTCGGCTTCGCCTTTGCGATACACTACATGGGCACCCTCGACACCATTTTCGCCATAAAGCCCTACCGTGTTGTGCTCAAAGAGAATCTCGATATTTTCTGTCTCAGCAACACGTTGCTTCATGACTTCAGAGGCACGTAGGAAAGGCTTGCGCACAATCATATACACCTTTTTGGCAAGGCCGGCAAGATAGAGAGCCTCCTCACAGGCAGTGTCGCCACCACCTACGACGGCCACGGTGCGTTTGCGGTAGAAGAAACCATCGCAGGTAGCGCATGCAGAGACACCCTGGCCATTGTATTTCTTTTCGTCCTCCAAACCTAAGTATTTGGCTGATGCGCCTGTGGCGATAATCACTGTGTCGGCTTCGATTTCCCTTCCGTTGTCAGCGGTCAGCAAATAAGGGCGGTTGCTCAAGTCGGCTGCTACAATCTCGCCATCGCGAATGTCGGTGCCAAAACGCTCTGCCTGTTGGCGAAGGTCGAGCATCATCTGGTTGCCATCCACACCTTCGGGATAACCGGGGAAATTCTCCACTTCGGTGGTCTGGGTAAGTTGTCCGCCAGTCTGCAAACCACAGTATTCCACTGGTTCTAAGCCAGCGCGAGCAGCGTAGATGGCTGCTGTATAACCAGCAGGTCCGCTGCCGATAATCAGGCAGCGGACATGTTCTCTCTGTTCCATTATAGAATTTCTAATTGTTCCTTGATTTTCTCGTCGATGACGTCAAAATTCTCTGTGGGTTCAAAACGCGCAACTACCATTCCCTTCTTGTTGATGAGGAATTTTGTGAAATTCCACTTGATGTCGGGGTTATCCTTGTAGTTAGGGTCTTTCTCCGATAACATACGGTCGAGAATGCCGGCGATAGGATGCTCCATGTTCCATCCGGCGAAGCCTTTCTGCTCCTTGAGATATTTAAATAGCGGGTCGGCGTCATCGCCATTGACCTTCAGCTTCTTGAAGCGGGGGAACTCTGTTCCATAGTTGAGCTTGCAGAAGCTGTGAATCGACTCATCGGTGCCAGGAGCCTGCTGACCAAACTGGTTGCAGGGGAAGTCGAGTATCGTAAAGCCCTCGGAGTGATGCTTCTCGTAGAGTTTCTCCAATTCCTCGTATTGAGGGGTAAAACCACACTTTGTAGCAGTGTTGACGATTAAGATTACTTCGTTGGCGTACTCTTTGAGGGATACGATGCCTCCTTTTCTGTCTTTGACAGAGAAATCATAAATTGTTTTCATCTTGATTAGTATATAAGTGATTCAAGTAATTCTTTTGCAAATATAGTGTTTTTTTTTGGCATTAGAGACAACTTTTTCAAAAAAATGATAGAATTATTTGCAAGTGTCGCCCTTTTGTGCTATCTTCGCAACAAAAAGTTAAATATACAACAAATAATGCTATGAATAAAAACGAGAAATTTATCGTCACCATCAACCGGCAGTTTGGAACTGGTGGACATGAGGTGGGTGCTGAAATAGCCCGGCGACTTGGCGTGAAGTTGCTCGACAAGCAAATTCTGCAGGCTGTGGCAAGGAAATTTGATATCGGTCAGGAAACAGTGGAGAAACTCGAAGCACGCGACAAATCGTGGTGGGATGATTTCACTCAGTTCTACCGTTCATACATGGTTGATAACAAATATCATGAATTGGGGCAGGAACTTACGTCTAACGAGCTCTTCGAGGCTCAGGCTGCCGTCATCAAGCAAATAGCCTCCGAGGAGTCGTGCGTGATTATCGGAAGGTGTGCATCGCATATCTTCAGAGACCATCCCAATAGTCTGAAAATATTCCTTCACAGTCCGATGGAGAAGCGTATCAAGCGTATCGTCGAGAAATATGGTGTGGATGAGGCTGATGCCAAGTTGATGATTGTAGATAATGACTACACCCGCGAACTTTATACCAAGAAATATACAGGTTCGGAATGGTACGACGCACGCAACTATGACATCTCGCTCGATGTCAGTAAGTTTGGACTAAACGGTTCTGTAGATTACCTTTTAGCATTCATGGGCGAATAATGTGCCGCGCAAGATTTGCTACTTTTTTACTACTGAAAGTTTAGAGACTAAATATATATATTAAAGAAATGAGAAGACTATTATCATGGGCCGTCATCGCAATGGCGTTGATGGTTGTGGCATGTGGCAAGAAGCATGACGATAATGCTGTGAACCCTAATGCGCCTGTACCTCCCAAAAGTGTCATCAATGACGAAAACAAGGTCGAGATGGATGCTGCCAAGCTTTATGGAAACATGCAATTCATTATGGCCAACCAGGAAGAAGACCAGAAAAATTATACCGTGATGGATGTTTTTATGGGTGATGTTGGGGGGCACTTCCGTCTTGATAAATCAGAAAAAAAATATTGGGTAAAAGCTATCAGCGACGAAATATTGGATGACCTTTATGAAGGTGCTTCATTTGCTTTTGGCAAAGTGGATGGACATATCGTGACGATATGCTATGGTAAGGACCTCATGCCCATGTGGACAATGGTAGGTTTCCAAAACGATGACGAGTATAATCAATATCGTCGTGAATGTTTCAACCATGCCTTAGTAGGCACTTACAAGGATAGTGAGGGCAAGCCTGTCACCATTTCTGCTGATGGTAATGTGAAAGGTCTCTTTGGGAAGGAAAGCGACAATTTCCAATTCTCATATATCAATACTTACATCACCGATATGTGTAAGTTGGAGTCGGGGAAATATTTTGGCTTTGCTGTCAAAGATTATGGTGTCGATTTGAAGGATACTGAGATGGATGAAGAGGAATCGGGCGAGAGAATGGTTATCGATGAGGTGCTTGAAACACTTGAAATGGATGCTGACCAGGATATCTCATGGATTCACAAGCATATTCTCACTTCTGATTATTACAACTATATCTCTCCCTCCACACGTAAGAGAATGATTGAGGTTCTCAAAGCCGAGAAGTCGCCCTCGCAGACCGACCAGTGGAATCTCTTCATCCTTGAGAGTTTCAAGGATCCCGAAGCGCAGGAAATACCCGAAGAAGAGTAGGGCGTTCAGATGCCCCAAACCGGTGACCCTACTTTTTTGTTCATCCTTAAGATGATTGATGCATACCCTCAACCGACACAGAAGGGTTTGCCTTGAATAGGAGGGCGTGTCAATTTTGACACACCCTCATTCTCTTTTTTGGTGAAACGAGAAGAATAGTTGACGATTAGTCAAGTTATTTTCTGAAGTTTCCCACTCTCACAAACTACCTAATAGTTTTTTATCACGAGACTTGTCGCATATCCACTGACCAACGGGAGGTAATTTAAGAATTTGAGAGTTCGTAAACTGATGAAGAGAATTTAGAAGAATTATCGTCGCAAGCGATGTGAAACTTACACGAAGGAGTTAGGAAATGACTTGTCATTTCATCTCAAATTCCCATAAATTCCATTATGATATAAAATTCTTTAATTCTCTAATTACCTCCCGTTGGTCAGTGGGTCTGCGACAAGTCTCGTGATAAAAAGGTGGGAAACATCAGTTTTTTTTATAGTTGACAAGATAATGTCTTTTGCGTTGATTAGCCACTTCTAACTTCTGCAACTCCTAAAATTTAAAACTCATAACCTCATATCTCATAAACTCAAATAGAAATTTGCTGAATTTACGGAAATTTCGTAACTTTGCACGATTTTTGTGATATAACCAACAAAGCAACGATGAATATATCTTATAAGTGGCTGAAAGAATATGTAGATTTCACCCTTTCAGCCGAGGAAGTGAGTAAGGCACTGACATCCGCAGGACTCGAAGTGGGTGCCCTTGAGGAAGTACAAAGTATCAAAGGTGGACTGAAAGGTCTCTATGTGGGCAAGGTGCTCACCTGTGAGCCGCATCCCAACAGCGACCACTTGCATGTTACTACCGTGGATTTAGGGCATGAGACACCCTCGCAAATTGTATGTGGCGCCCCCAATGTGGCAGCTGGACAAAAAGTGATAGTAGCCGACTTGGGCTGTGTGCTTTATGATGGCGATAAGGAGTTTGTTATTAAGAAATCCAAACTCCGTGGTGTGGAGTCATGTGGTATGATTTGTGCTGAGGATGAAATAGGTATTGGTACAAGTCATGATGGAATTATCGTACTGCCCGAAGATGCTTCCATAGGACAACCTGCTGCTGAGTATTATCATTTGGAGAGCGACTGGCTCATCGAGGTCGATATTACTGCCAACCGTGCTGATGCTCTTTCGCATTGGGGTGTGGCACGCGACCTCTATGCATGGCTGCTGCAAAATGGATATGAAACATCACTTCATCGCCCCTCATGTGACGAATTTAAGGTAGATAATCATGACCTCCCGGTAAAAGTAACTATTGAAAACAGTGAGGCTTGCCGTCGCTATGCTTGTGTGAGTATCACCGACTGCGATGTGAAAGAATCTCCTGAGTGGCTCCGTAACAAACTCACGACCATCGGCCTGCGCCCCATTAACAATATTGTGGATATCACCAACTATATCATGATGGCGTATGGACAGCCTCTGCATTGCTTCGATGCCGACATGGTGACAGGACATCATATTGTAGTGCGCCCACAGCAGGAGGGCACCAAGTTCGTCACTCTCGATGGTGAAGAGCACATACTTGGTTCGCACGATCTGGCCATCTGCAACGAGGTGGAGCCTATGTGCATTGCCGGCGTATTTGGTGGAAAGGGTAGTGGTACCTACGAGAATACACGCAACGTGGTGCTTGAAAGTGCCTATTTCCATCCCACATGGATACGTAAGAGCGCACGCCGCCATGGCCTAAGCACAGACTCGTCGTTCAGATTTGAGCGTGGAGTTGATCCCGAAGGCACTATCTATGCCCTCAAGCAGGCTGCCATTCTCTGCAAGCAGTTGGCTGGTGGAAAAGTAAGCATGGAAATTTGTGACGAATACCCCAATCCAATTTTCCCGGCAAAAGTTGAGCTCCGCTACGATTATGTAAACCAACTTGTGGGTAAGAATATTCCACAGGAGACAGTGAAAAGCATCGTGAAATGCCTCGAAATGAATATAGATGCTGAGAATGAAGAGGGTCTGTCGCTCACAATACCTGCATATCGAGTGGATGTACAGCGGCCATGCGATGTGGTAGAGGACATTCTGCGTATCTATGGTTACAACAATGTGGAGATTCCCACACAGTTGAAGAGCTCGCTCGTCATCAAGGGCCAGGAGGATCAGAAACACAAACTCCACAACCTCGTGGCAGAACAATTGGTGGGTTGTGGGTTTAACGAGATTATGAACAACTCGCTCACAAAGGCTGCCTATTATGAGGGACTTAACACCTATCATACCGACCATCTCGTGCGTATCATGAACCCTCTGAGCAGTGACCTCAATGTCATGCGTCAGACTATGCTCTTCGGAGGTTTGGAAAGCATTGCATACAATGCCAACCGAAAGAGTCCTAACTTGCGATTCTTTGAGTTTGGTAATTGCTATGAATTCGACCCCGAGAAGCAAAACATCGATAATCCTATGCGTGCATATCGTGAGGAATATCATCTCGCTCTGTGGGTGACTGGCAAGAGGGTAACTGGTAGTTGGGCTCATCCGGAGGAGGACAGTTCATACTACGAGCTGAAAGCATACGTAGAAAACATCCTTGCACGAATGGGTGTGCAAAAAGGTATCATCGTGACCAAAGATAGTGAGAACGACATCTTCTCACAGGCTATGTCGCTGGAAAACCGCGCCGGTAGGGTGATGGTGGAAATGGGTGTTGTCAACAAAGCCCTGCTCAACAAAGCTGGCATTGCCAATCCTGTCTATTACGCCGACCTTAATTGGACCGTCTTGATGAAAGCCATCCAGAAAAATCATGTTCAGTTTACAGAAATCAGCAAGTATCCACCTGTCAGTCGTGACTTGGCATTGCTCGTGGACAAGGCTGTGAAATTCTCTGAGATTGAAGCTATCGCACGTGGGTCGGAGAAAAAACTGCTCCGTAGCGTCGAACTCTTTGATGTCTATGAGGGTAAAAACCTGCCTGCAGGCAAAAAGAGTTATGCTGTCAACTTCATCATTCAGGATGAGCAACGCACTCTCAATGACAAACAGATTGAGGCAATCATGAACAAAATCATTGCCAACTTGAAGTCGAAGCTCAACGCTGAATTGAGATAGGTATTTTTAAGTTGACAAGTTAAATGTCTTTAGAATAGAAACACTAAATAAAAAATATCAATCTATGGGAAGAGCATTTGAATATCGCAAAGCGACAAAATTGAAGAGATGGGGCCACATGGCCAAGACTTTTACCAGAATAGGTAAGCAAATCAGTATCGCCGTAAAACAAGGTGGTCCTGAGCCTGAAAACAATCCTACTCTGCGTGCCATCATCGCCAATGCCAAGCGTGAGAACATGCCCAAGGACAACATCGAAAGGGCTATTAAAAACGCTATGGGTAAAGACCAGAGCGACTACAAAGAAGTGAACTACGAAGGTTATGGACCTCATGGTATTGCAATATTTGTAGAGACTCTGACAGACAACACCACCCGCACGGTAGGTGATGTACGCTCAGTATTCAACAAATTTAATGGAAACCTTGGCACTCAGGGCTCACTGAGCTTTCTTTTCGACCATAAATGTGTGTTCACCATTAAGAAAAAGGATGGAATGGACATGGACGAGATGATACTCGACTTGATTGACTATGGTGTAGAGGATGAGTTCGACGAGGATGAGGAAGCCAACGAGATAACTCTTTATGGTGACCCTAAGAGCTTCGGTGATATCCAGAAACACTTAGAGAGTGAAGGCTTCGAGGTAACAGGAGCAGAGTTTACACGTATCCCCAATGACCTCAAAGACGTTACTCCCGAGCAGCGTGAAACCATCGACAAAATGGTGGAGAAACTGGAGGACTTCGACGATGTCCAGACGGTCTATACCAATATGAAACCTGAGTAAAATATGGCTAATCGTCGTATTACCTATCGCACAAGCGGTACGTGCAGCCAGTTTATCGACGTCGAGGTGGACGATGAAGGCACACTCGTCGATGTTAGTTTTGTCGGTGGATGTAATGGAAACCTGCAAGGTATCTGTTCGTTGGTCCGAGGCATGAAAGTTGAGGACATCAAAAAGCGTCTCGATGGCATACGCTGTGGATATAAGGCCACCAGTTGTCCAGACCAACTTTGTAGGGCCCTTGACCAAGTTATGAGTGGTGAGAGGTAAAAGGTGAGAGAAGACACCATAAAGGTGAGAGAAGACATCATAAAAAGGGGTAGAGATATGACTTGCAAAAGTCGTCTCTTACCCCTTTTTAATTAATTGAGTTGGTAATTTCACCTCAAAACCTTACAACCTTACAATCTCATAACCTCACTACTGATAATCCTCTTTTTTCACTGTGGTGTCGAAGAGTATGGAGCCGTCATTTTGGGAATACATCACATATCTATAAGAGAAACCTGCATCCTTATAGGCCAGTTGGCTGGTGCTTTCATGCAATTCTTTGATGAGGGATTCACGCATTTCTTGCTCAATCTTTTTGATGTGCTCACGGTCGTCAGCAACACCTTTGATAGTGTAGTATTTATATAATGTAGAAGTGGCTTTGTCGAATGTCATGCTGTCGAGCGTCATCATTTGGTTTACGGGCATCGGACAGTTTTTCTTGGTGTATTCCTTTGCCTCGCGTTCAGCACGGTCTTGCAGCGACTCCTGGCATCCAACAATCGCCATACAGCATATCAATACAATAAAGAGTTTCTTCATTTAATAAAGTAGTAAAGAGTGAGTGATTAGAAGTATGAGATACCCCCCCCTGTCCCTTTGGAGAAGGGCTGGGGGTGAGGCTATTATTCGAGCAAAGTGGCCGACCGTACGCGGCTGAGGGTCTCGGGAGTCATTTGCAGATAATTGGCGATATAAACGAGTGGAGCACGCTGTACCACTTTAGGCATCAGTTTGCACATCCGTTTATAACGGTCCTGGGCAGTTTCAAATCTCACCAAGTCGGCATGAACTTGCGACAAAATGAGTGACTCCTCTAAGATTTTACGATAGAGGATTTGGATATTCACATTGTGCAGGGCAACCTCCTCTAAACGCTGTTTGGGTAGCGCATAAATTATCGTCGTGTCAAGTGCCTCTACCTGTAGTTTGGTCGGCTCCTCACGGAAGAGACTCTCTATGCACATGATGATGGAACCATCTACACCGATGTGTTCGGTCAGTTGGCGACCTTTTTTGAAATAAAACTGTCGCACGAGGCCACGATCGACATAGAGAATGTTGCGACAAATCTCGCCTTCTCGTAGAATCATCTCGCCTTTGGCGAATTTCATAGGCACAAGCACTTTCTCGAGGATGTCGAGCTCACCGTGAGTCATGGTGCTGTATTTGCGCGCGAGTTCGCGGGCAATGTCACGGGTGGAATGGGGCTGTTCCTTCATGGGGTGTTTTCCTTTCTGTTTTAGTATTTAAGTTTTTTGTATTCTAATCAAGTTTGAGTACGGCGAGGAAAGCTTTCTGTGGTACTTCCACATTTCCGATTTGTTTCATGCGCTTCTTGCCTCGCTTCTGTTTCTCTAGAAGTTTACGTTTACGTGTCACGTCACCACCATAGCATTTGGCGGTCACATCCTTGCGCACGCATTTCACCGTTTCACGTGCCACAATTTTGGCACCGATGGCAGCTTGGATGGCAATGTCGAATTGTTGCCGTGGGATGAGCTCCTTTAGTTTTTCGCACATCCTCCTTCCGAAAGCCACGGCATTGTCCTGGTGAGTGAGTGTCGATAGTGCATCCACAGGTTCACCGTTGAGCAGGATATCCAATTTGGCAAGTTTTGATGGCCTGTAGCCACAGATATAGTAGTCGAATGAGGCATAGCCCTTGGAGATGCTTTTCAGCTTGTCGTAGAAGTCTATCACGATTTCGCCCAAAGGCAGATAGAATGTTATCTCCACTCTGTTGCCACTGACAAACTCTTGGCTGATCAGTTCGCCTCGCTTGTCGAGGCATAGTTTCATAATCGGTCCGATATATGTAGCTGTGGTGATGATGGATGCCTTGATGTATGGCTCCTCGATATGGTCGATCATGGTCACTTCGGGCAGTCCGGATGGGTTGTGGATTTCACGCGTGCCACCTTGTTTGTCATAGACCATATACGATACGTTGGGGACTGTGGTGATAACATCCATGTCAAACTCACGGTCGAGACGTTCCTGGATGATTTCCATGTGGAGCAAACCAAGGAAACCGCAACGGAAACCAAAACCTAATGCTACTGATGACTCCGGCTGGAACGAGAGCGAGGCATCGTTCAACTGTAGTTTCTCAAGTGAGGCACGAAGATTCTCGTAGTCGGTAGGGTCGATGGGATAGACACCTGCAAACACCATAGGCTTCACCTCCTGAAAGCCTTCTATAGCTTTCTCACAGGGATTCTTCACATGAGTAATGGTGTCGCCAACTTTCACTTCCTTGGCATCCTTGATGCCGCTGATAATGTAACCTACTTCGCCTGTACTCAGCATTGGGCGGGGAATCATGTCCATCTTCAACACACCCACCTCGTCGGCATCATACTCCATACCAGTATTGAAGAACTTCACCATGTCGCCTTTGCGGATGGAACCGTTGAGAATCTTAAAGTAGGCGATGATGCCTCGGAAAGAGTTGAACACAGAGTCGAAAATCAATGCCTGTAGTGGAGCATTCTTGTCGCCCACGGGATGGGGAATGCGTTTCACCACAGCATCGAGAATTTCCTTTACACCCTCGCCAGTCTTGCCAGAGGCGCGGATGATGTCGTCGTGGTCGCAGCCTAATAGTTCCACTATCTCATCTTCCACCTCGTCGGGCATGGCCGAGGGCATATCTATCTTGTTGATGACGGGAATAATCTCCAAATTGTGGTCGATAGCCATATAGAGGTTGGAGATGGTCTGTGCTTGTACGCCTTGTGTGGCATCCACCACCAGGAGGGCACCCTCACAGGCAGCGATGCTGCGTGATACCTCGTAGGAGAAGTCCACGTGTCCCGGGGTGTCAATCAAGTTTAGGATATAGTTGGTGCCATCAAGGGCATATTCCATCTGTATGGCATGGCTCTTGATAGTAATGCCACGCTCACGTTCTAAGTCCATGTCGTCGAGCATCTGTCCTTCGGTCACCTGAATGGTGTTGGTGTATTCCAACAGACGATCGGCTAACGTTGACTTGCCATGGTCGATATGCGCAATGATGCAAAAATTTCTTATATGTTCCATCTTCAATGCTTCTACATGTTTGGTGTTATCACCTCTTATCTTAAGATTATTAGTGAAACCAATGAATTAAAATGCAAAATTAAGATTTAAAATTCATTTTCAATCCTCACCAACTGTTAAATATATTTAAGGCGCAATCTCTGTCCTAAATAATATTAGTAGACGAAAAAAATAAGATGATAGTATTTAATGATTTATTTTGTTTACTTACTTATCTATTTAGTCATTATCAAACCCTCAATTATCATCCTTGCAGCCTTGATTTGCCAAGAAGACACCGATAAGAATCAAGGCACTACCTGTATAGGCCATAGCGGTCATAGGCTCGTCGAGGAAGATGGCACTGCAAATCACTGTGGTAACAGGAATCAGATAGACATAATTGGAGCATGTGACGGCACCTAACTTGTTGATAGAGATGCTCCACATCGAAAAACAGATAAGCGATGCCACTACGCCAAGGAAGAGAATATTGAGCAGAACCGACCATTCCATTATTCTCGACAGAGGGAATTGCCATGGATGAATAATGAAGATAAGGATAGAGGAAATGACCCCATAGAAGAAAACTTTACGAGTGACAAAGCGCGTATCGTAACGGTCGCCGAGTATTTTCACCAAGTAGCAATATACACCCCAGCACAATGATGCTGCCACAGAGAGTAGGTCGCCCATGGGATTTAGTTTTAGTTCCACTTCGCCATTGTAGATGACTACGCCCACGCCAGCCAAAGCTATCAGTGTGCCGATAATCAGTATTTTCTTTACCTTTAGATAGCGGAAGGTCATCAGAATCAAAATCATTGTGATAATCGGTGAGGTACTCACAATGAAACTTACATTGTTGACGTAGGTAAGGCCTACGGCAAGGTTTTCGGTGATGAAATACAGCGAGCCGCCTGTGATGCCAAGTACCAACATGAGCAATTCGTCTTTTACACAGTTGGCAAAGAACGGCTTCCGGCAGTATAACAACATCACAACATAAGCTATAAGGAAACGCGCTAAGAAAATTTCATCGGCACGCATCCCCGACTGCATTAGTATTTTTGTACTCACCAATGTACTTCCCCATATCGACACCACTATTAGTGCCATGATATGAAATATCAATTTGCTCTTGGGCATGTTTTTCCTCTTTAAGTCTAGATTTAAGGTGGGTCCTTAAAAATGCTGCCCCATCCAAGTACATAAAAGTCGTAAGAATATGCAAAAATAGCAAAAAATCTGGAAAGTCGAAAAGATTTTCCAGATTTTTTGCTTGATTTTCTGAGTTATCTGAGTACTCTGAATACTCCGAATACTCCGAGTACTCTGATCATTCTGATTACTCCGATTTATTTCAGATAGAGGAAGCGCTTGATGCTTTTTTTGGGGGTTTTCTCAAACTCTTCGTTGTGGATACGGATGGAGGTGAGCTTGCTATAGGCAGGTAGGGCGTTATTCAACTCCTTGCGGTTTTGCTCCATGATACTCACTAAGTCGTCGTTGCTGAATCCCATGTTGTGAGCTTCGTCGATGTCGGGATATACTAATCCTACCAGTTTGTCTCCTTCCTGAATGACGATACTCTCGTTGACGAGTGCCATTGAGTTAAGCTTATCCTCTATCTCTTCGGGATAGATATTTTGTCCGTTAGCTCCTAAAAGCATGTATTTGCTGCGGCCTTTGATAAATACGTTACCTTCGGCATCCATCACACCCAAGTCGCCGGTATGATACCAACCCTCCTTGTCAAGTGTTTGTCTAGTTGCTTCCTCATTCTTGTAATAGCCCAGCATTACATTCATACCTTTGACAAGAATCTCGCCAGGAATATTCTCGGGGTCGGCACTGTCGATTTTGATTTCATTGTGTATCACTGCCTTTCCGCAACTGCCAGGTACAAATTTGCGATAGTCTTCATAACAGATGATGGGTGCGCATTCTGTGGCTCCATAACCCACGGTATAGGGGAAGTCGATGCTCTTGAGGAATTGCTCCACCTCTTGGTTGAAGGAAGCACCGCCAATAATCACCTCGAAGAAATTGCCGCCGAACGACTCCACTACTTTTTGGCGGATGGCCTGACGTACTTTCTTGTTGATAACCGGCATGCTGAGTAATAATCGCATGCGGTTGTTTTGAATTTGCGGGAGCACTTTTTTCTTGACAATCTTTTCTATCACTAATGGTACTGCAATAACCACTGCTGGGTGAATATCTGCGAAAGCTTTGGCTATGATGGCTGGTGAAGGTACTCTCGTGAGATAATAGATGTGGCAGCCGCGCAAAAACTCATAGATAAACTCGAATGCCATACCATACATATGGGCCATGGGGAGGATACTGAGCACATTGCTGCCCTTTGCCACATTGTCGCCCATTGCATGACATGCAAAGTCGAAATTGCTCCACAAAGCACGATAGGGTATCATCACACCTTTTGAGAATCCTGTCGTTCCACTGGTGTAGTTGATCATGGCCAGTTCGTCGGGGCTTTGCTCCTTATAATATTCCACATGCTCCTGGCGGAAATATTTGGGGTATTTTTTGCCAAACATCTCGTTAAGGTGTTCGCGGGCGTAAGTCAGTTTGTCAGAGCGTGAAAAAAGCACCGAATAGTCGGGGATATAAATGATACCTTCGATATCAGGCATTTTTGTGGGATCTACTTGTGTGGAGACCACATCGCCAGCAAAGAGAATCTTTGACTCGCTATGGTTGACAATGTTGTGGATTTGGTCGGCAGTGAACTCATGTAAGATGGGCACAGCCACAGCACCATACGTCAGTGTGGCCAGGAAGGCGGCAGCCCAACCGGCACTGTTGCGCCCACAAAGGGCGATTTTGTCGCCACGTTTCACACCGCTGCTTTCAAACATGATGTGCAGTTTCTCTATCTTGCGCGCCACATCGTGATATTGTAGGGTCACGCCCTTATAGTCGGTCAGTGAGTCTGCGTTCCAGTTCTCCTTGACACTTTTCTCTATCAGGATATTGAAATTTGGTTTTGCTTCCATAGTGTGTGTCGTTCGTCGTTAGACGTTTTGGTATAAATATCTCTTTATGCTTTTCTTAGGTGTCTTGGCAAATTCTTCCTCATGAAGCTCGATGGCTGCCAGTCGGCTGTAGCTTGGCAGACTGGCATTCAGTGTCTGGCGGTTTTGCTCCATGATATTGATGAGGTCGTCGTCGTTGAAGCCCATCTCGCGTGCCTCGTCGTAGTCGGGATGTACGATGCCTACAAATTTATCGTCACGCTGGATTACGATGCTTTCGCTCACCATGGCCATAGAGTTCAGTCTGTCTTCAATCTCCTCCGGATAAATATTTTGACCGTTGGCGCTTAGCAGCATGTTTTTGATACGCCCACGGATGAAGATGTGACCGTCGGCAGACATGGTGCCTAAGTCGCCAGTGTGATACCATCCATCAGTGTCGATGGTCTGACGTGTGGCTTCCTCGTTTTTGTAATAACCCAACATGACATTGGTGCCGCGAGTGACGATTTCGCCAGCAATGTTCTGAGGGTCGCTGCTGTTGATACGCACTTCCATACCCTTGACAGGCTGACCACAGCTACCTACTACATAGTCGTGATAGTCACTATAGGAGATAAGTGGCGCACACTCAGTAGTGCCATAGCCCACGGTGAAGGGGAAGTCGATACTGTGTAGGAATTTTTCCACCTCTTGGTTGAGGGCAGCTCCACCAATGATGACTTCATAGGCATTGCCGCCGAAGGCCTCATACACTTGTTCGCAAATCTTCTGTCGCACCTTCTTATTGACGACAGGCATGTTGAGCAACAGGCGGATAATGTTGTTTTGTATTTTGGGGAAGACTTTCTTGCGAATAATTTTCTCGATGATAAGTGGTACAGCGACCACAATCGAGGGCTTGATGTCTGCAAAGGCCTGCGCAATAATGGCAGGGGAGGGAAGACGGGTGAGGAAAAAGATATGGTAGCCGTTGCATAAGGGGAAAAGTACTTCCACGGCCAAGCCATACATATGTGCCATGGGCAGGATGCTGAGGATACTGCTCTGGGGTTTCAGATAGGGGATAGCCAAAAACTCCGTGCAGAAATTGATGTTGCCTACCAATGCGCGATAGGGGAGCATCACACCCTTGGAATGTCCTGTCGTACCGCTGGTATAGTTGATGAGTGCCAGTTCTTCTGGGTTATCAATGTGATAATGTACATGCGACTTGTCGAATATCTTGGGATATTTCTTGCCGAAAAGCTCGTTGAGGTGCTCGCGGGCAAAGTCGAGCTGTTCTGAGCGAGAGAAAAATACCGAGAAGTCGGGCAGATAGATGATACCCTCAAGCGAAGGCATCTCTTTGGCATCGATGGTCTTTGCCACCACATCGCCGACAAACAAGAACCTGGCTCCGCTGTGATTGACGATATTGTGTACTTGCTCCATGTTGAATTCATGGAGAATGGGTACTGCCACGGCACCGTAGGTCAATGTGGAGAGAAAGGCTACCACCCAATGTGAACTGTTACGCCCGCAGAGGGCTACTTTGTCGCCTTTTTGTAATCCCACTTGCTCGAAGATAATGTGTACTTTTTCTATCTTTCGGGCAAGGTCATTGTATTGTAGAGTAGCACCCTTATAATCGGTCAGAGCGTCGTAGTTCCAGTTGTCTTTAATGCTCTTCTCGATAATTTGGTTGAAGCTGCTAAGAAATTCCATTGCACAATTTTTGAAATATTGTGCAAAGATAATATCTTGTTTGCACAATTCCAAAAAAAATGTGCAATATTTTAGTCTGATATCTCAAATTTGGGTAAAAAACCGTTAAAAAGGCATAAAATCACTCGTATTTCATCGATTTGGCTGGATGAATATGAGAAATCAGGTAGCTTGGTGCCACCAATACTGTCACACTGATGAGCAGAGTGGCAACATTAATGAGCAATATTACGGGAATGTTGATTTCGATGGGCACTACCTCAATGTAGTAGCTTGCGGCATCGAGTTTCACTAGTCCGGTTAATTGCTGTAGCAGACAAATGCCAAGGCCAACAATGTTGCCTATCAACATACCCTTGGCAATGATGAATACCGCGAACCATAGAAAGGTGTGGCGGATACTTTTATTTTTGGCACCAAGGGCTTTCAATGTGCCAATCATGTTGGTGCGTTCTAATATGATAATCAGAAGTCCGGAAATCATTGTGATTCCAGCCACGGCCACCATCAGACCGAGGATAATCCACACATTGAGGTCGAGCAGGTCGAGCCAGGAAAAAATCTGGGGATAAGTCTGAAGGATAGAACGTGATATCATAATGCGACCGTCGTGGTCGCTATGCCTGTCAACCACGGATGATATGCGCATGTTGGCTTCTTCCAATTGGCTAAAGTCTGCTATCGTCAGAGATGCTCCCGACACCTGCCCCTTTTGCCATCCGTTGAGCTTCACCACCGAACGGAGGTCGGTCAGGCAGTGTGTGTCGTCGTAATACTTCATATTGGTGCTGTAGATACCCGAGATGGTATATTTGCGAGCTCGGACATCTTCTGTCCCAATGAAATAGGCGTAGATTTTGTCGCCTGTCTTCACGCGGAGCTGGTCGGCTATCTTCTTCGACACAAGAATCTGATTGGTTGAGACACTGTCATTGAAATGAGGTAGTGAACCCTCAACCATATTTTTGGAAATAAAAGTAGTATCGAAGTCGCTCCCCACACCCATCATATTGATACCAAGAAAATCCTCCTCAGTTTTCAATATTCCCTGTTTCATGGCATAGCGCTGCACATGGCTCACACCTTCAATCTTTTGTAAGACATTCATTACACTGTCGTCGATGCAGATGGGGGTGTTGAGCCCATAAATCATCGTGCTGTCGCTTGCCACGGTAAAGTGACTTCCAAAGCCAATCACCTTGTCGCGGATAGTATGTTTAAACCCTGTCACCACGCACACCGAGATAATCATCACAGCTAAGCCAATAGCCACACCGGCGGTAGCAATACGAATGGCAGGCCGACTTACCTTGCGTCGGTCGTCGTGATTACTGTAAATGTGGCGGGCGAGGAAAAGGGGTAGATTCATCTATGACTTTAACGGGTATTATTCATCGTATATATGCCCAGGATAGGCTTCAAGGGCCTTGCGCAACACAATAAGGGCATGGGTTAAGTCTTCCTTTTTCAGCACGTAGGCGATACGCACCTGATTGATACCGGCACCGGGGGTAGTATAGAAACCTGCTGCGGGGGCCATCATTACCGTGCAGCCTTCGTACTCGAATTCCTCTAAGCACCAGCGGCAGAATTTTTCGGAGTCATCCACAGGTAGTTTGGCCACTGTATAGAAAGCTCCCATTGGTATGGGAGAATAAACCCCGGGAATGCGATTCAGACCGTCTATCAGACATTTACGGCGTTCCACATACTCATCATAGACATCGCGCAGATATTCCTCGGAAGCGTCAAGCGAGGCTTCTGCCACAATCTGTCCGATAAGGGGAGGGGAGAGGCGTGCCTGACAAAATTTCATCACCGCTGCTCTCACACGTTTGTTTTTTGTAATAAGTGCACCAATACGGATACCGCACTCTGAATAACGTTTCGATACGGAGTCGATCAGGATGACGTTGTCTTCGATACCTTCCAAATGGCAGGCACTGATGTAGGGTGAACCTGTGTAAATGTACTCTCTATAGACTTCGTCGGAAAAAAGGTAAAGGTCATATTTCTTTACCATGTCGCGAATCTGGTTCATCTCGCGGCGGGTATAGAGATAGCCTGTGGGATTATTAGGATTGCAAATCATGATGGCGCGGGTGCGCTCATTAATCAGCTCTTCGAATTTTTCCACCTTGGGCAGCGAGAAACCTTCCTCGATTGTTGTGGCAATTGTGCGTATGCGGGCGCCAGCACTGATGGCAAAAGCCATGTAGTTGGCGTATGCTGGTTCGGGAACGATAATCTCGTCGCCGGGATTCAGACATGACAAGAAGGCAAACAATACAGCCTCACTACCACCGGAAGTGATGATGATGTCGTCGGCGCTTACGTTAATATTATATTTTGCGTAGTAACCCACAAGTTTTTCCCGATAGCTCTGATAACCCTGTGAGGGGGAGTATTCCAAAATCACACGGTCTATACTCTTGAGGGCATCAAGACCCTCATGGGGGGTGGGGAGGTCGGGCTGGCCAATGTTCAAATGATATACATGGGTGCCTCGTTTCTTGGCTGCTGCGGCAAGTGGGGCAAGCTTCCTGATGGGCGACTCGGGCATTTCTAACCCTCGTGTGGAAATGTTTGGCATGTAACTTGGTTTTGTTTCAAACTGCAAAATTAGTGTAATTCTGACAAACTACAAAATAAAACGTTGGTTTTTCCTGTTTTGCAAATTTTGGGGGCATTCTGATGGATAATAAAAACTACGGAGTCAAAGAGGAAGGGAGATGCATCGTTTGGCGCATAAACTCCTATTTTTCCTTGGCTCCGTAGAATTATAGATTTGAAGTTGCTAACGAAGCAACCTCATGACATTGCAACTTTAAAAGTTGTAATACAGACCGAACATAATGTTGTTGCCGTCGAGCTCGATGCCCCAAGCGTCGTCGGAAATCTTTGTGTGGTTGTCCTTCTCGTGGTTGTAACCGATGAAGCCAAAGTGAGCGACAAAGCTCAGATTCTCGCCAAGATTCACAGCCACACCAGGTTTCAGACCGATAGACAGACCATCTTCGTCATAACCAGCATTGTAGGTGTGTGAGTAACCAATGCCACCATCCATGAACACGCTCACCATCTTGCCTTTGATGAAAGTGTAACGTGCGTAGGGGTTTACAATCCAAGTTTTTGCACCTCCCTCTGTGGAACCCTGCCAACCGAAAGCAACACCAGCAGCCCAGTCTTCATTGAGGGTAAAACCAACCTCGGGAAGGAACTTGAATGTAGTCACGTCATCATTGGTGGCAACACCAACACCACCACCTACGTAAGCCTGTGCGTTGACAGTAAGGGCCATAACTGTGGCCACCAAAGTCATCATAATCTTTTTCATCTTTTTACCTATTTTAAATTAAACATTTGACAGCCGTCAGATACGCCTTTATGGCTGTCGTTATCCATAATTCAAATGCAAAAGTAAACATTTTTTTTACAATACAACAACTTTCCTCCTTTTTTTGCATAAAACAGGCTAAAAAGTGATATAAGTCAATATCCGTGGGTGCACCAAAACGCACCCACGGATATACAAATTGTTATTATCGGACATACGCACGGCATATCCCTATAGCTGGGCAATTTTCCAATTGTCCATCTTCAATTTTCAATTTACAACAAACTTCCTGCCGTTTCTGACGTAGATGCCCGGTTTCAGTTCACCTTGCATCTTAATACCTTGCAGGTTGTATATGGTGTCGTCTGTCTTCTCGGTCTGCTGTACATCGTTGATGCCGTCAACAAGGCCTGAATTGGCGGGGTCAATTATTAGTTCACTCACCAATGCGTAAAGTGGGCGGATAGGCAGTCCTGTGCGCAGCTGGCATTGGGTGAAAGTGGCTTGACCACCCTGTACTTTTAGCGCGTTAGCTTTTCTTGCGAGGCAGTTCATACGGTCGGATATCCAGTAACACGAGAGTGTGCCGTCTTGAGGTTTCTTTCCATCGTAGCAGCTTCCAGCATAGGGCATGAAGATCGTGTTGCCGTTGGGTCCCGTAAATCTTAGTCCCTTGATTCCTAACACTGTTTTCTCTTCTATCGTGCAGTAGTCGATGAGCTCCTGGAAATCTTCCTTTGTTGGCATGGTTCTCATATAGGTTTTTGCTCCATTATCTATAAACAGCTTTTTGCATGAAGGGTCATAGGGGGCTTCCGCTATGCCTTCCAACATGAAGCCCTCCATGTCGCAAGTGTAGAAAGCGTCGATATACATTGGCAGGTTAGTAAGAGAAATGCTGTAGTTCTTCCAGGTGTAGTCGTTCTTAGGCGTTTTCTCTGCCCATGCATAGTAATTGCCAGCCTGTTCCTCGCTGTTGGCTCCCAGGTTGCAGGTGGTCCAGAGATTGCGACTCGGAAGGTTGAGGTCCACATATTCTGCCTTGCGTTCCACTGGTCGGATGGTGGCTCCCGTGCGTCGCTGGATAACGTTGACGGCGGTCTTTGCTCCGCTCTTCAGATAGGCAGCCTGTGCCTTGGATACGTCAGATGAGTAATTGTCGGATGTCCAGTAGAAGGCACTTGTGCCAGCACTCACCTGCTTACCATCGTAGCTGCAGCCCGACAAAGGCAGGAAGATACTCTTGCCGCTGGGACCTGTCACGCGGTATCCTTTTATACCACCGACGGTAGCCTCTTTCCATGTGCATTTCTCGATAAGCTCTTTCCATTGTGCTGCGGTAGGCATGACGAGACCCTCGTTGCTCTGGAAGGCAGCATCGTAGTACGTCTGACTGATGTTTGCTCCGATGTTTCGTGCGGTCTTGGCACTACCGTTGGCGTGTTGGTAGTTCTTCCATGTGTAGGCGACCTTTGTCTCGGTCTCGCCCCATGCGTAGTAGTCGCCGTAGGCGCTCTCGTTGGCGGCTCCAAGATTCTGGTTGGCCCATTTCACGCTCAGTCCGAGGTCAACCAGTTCTACGTCGCTCTCCTGAGGCTCCGTGGTAATCACAGGTCTGATGGCCACACCTGTTCTTCGGTTCAGGTTGATGAGAGAAGCCTTGACTCCAGTCTTGATATTGGCAGCCTGTGCCTTGCTTGCGTTTGTGCTGACATTGTTGGCTGTCCAATAGTATGCGTAGGTGCCTTTGCCGTAGTCTTTCCCGTCGTAGCTGCATCCAGAGAATGGCAGGAAGATGCTCTGGCCGTTGGGACCGGTTACGGTGTATCCCTTCACCTTGTTTTTCGTGCTCTCCTTCCAGGTACATTTCGTGATGAGTTCGTTCCATTGCTGTGCAGTGGGGATGCCTGCCCCTGCCTCCTGATAGAGTGAGTAGGCAATGTCGTAGGCGGGGTTCTTGCTGATGTCGTCGCCAATGTTCTTGCAAGTGGTTGCGGTGCCAGAGCAGTATTTGTAGTTTTTCCATGTGTATGTACTCTTGGCCGCTTTCTCGCCCCATGCATAGTATTTACCGACTTTCTCCGGTGAACTGGCCTCGATGTTGTATTTGGCCCATTTGGTGCCACTGGGTAGACCAAGGTCAACAAAGTCGGCATCTGGGGAGACTGCCTGACCGAAACTAATGTATATGTCGGGGCAATACCACATTTCCTCTACGAGGCAAGAAACTTTATAACGGTTTTTGCCGTTTTCCTTACCAATCAATGAGAAGTTAGTGTGAGACCCATTAATTTCGACTTCTTCTACCACAAGTTCTGACACACACTCAATAGTAAACCAAAATTCATCCCAAGGATCTCCAAAAAGATCACAATTACAAGTCTCTGAGTTCTCATAAAAATCAAAGGGGAGTTCATAATTTCCATCTCCATCATAGATTATGACAGAGACAAGACCGCTCATATCTTTCTCTGGGCTACTTTGAAGATAAAAACTCATATTACTTCTATTCGTCCCATTAATATTCAGTTCACTCTCGGCAAGACCCACATCCTTGAAACCAAAATAAAATCTGGTGAGTGCACCATCATTTTCTAACATTCCATCTTCATAATCTGGTATTATGTAAATAACAATGTTATCGTTAGGCCCATAACCACTTGGGTATCCAGGACCGTAGTAGCCTACAGCATTTCCGTTTTGGTCATACAGTTCTTCTTCTGAATTAGTGTCATAAAATCCCTGAGGCGCTGGCATATAAAGCATTGGTTCCTCAAGTGGCTCTGGATATTGTGTTTCCCATTCCAAGTAAAAGTCATTACCTGCACATGTGCGGTCTATATCTACAATATATACCGCTTTGCAACCCCAGTTTTTTAACCGTAAGTAGTTAGCGTCTTGCGACTCATTAATGAGTCCATGCTGATTAACCAATATCCCTCCATGGGAATTAATGTTCAAAAGAGTTGGTGCTTGCGGTTCAGTATAGTCGAGATATATGGTGAAACTGTTGCAAAGAGATGTGTAATCATCACTTTCAACTTTATAGGTTGTCTTCCCATTATTTGAAGAGAGTTCTGTGATGTAGATTGATACGTCATTGTTATTCTCTACTCGTTTTACAGTAAATCCAGGCTCGCATTCAATGGTAAACCATAGATGCTCGTTAGATTCAGCATATTCATCATAGTTGTAAAGTGCTGACAAGATATTGCCATTTCCATTATCGTCTGCTTGAATTTCGCCATAGAGGTTGATGGTGACATAGTTGCCAAGGTTGCTCATCTGGCTGTTCTCGAGCCAGAAATCTACCGTCCTGTCATTGGTGGCATATACATATAATGTTTCCTTTGTGTCTTCCACGTCTTTGAATCCTATATAACAGCCAACGCCCCACGCCGACAAATGCTCTTCGAAATCTGGTATTACCACATCGGAGGTGATGTAGATTACAATATCATCATTGGGGCCATAGCCTTTCGGGAATCCCGGTTTGCCATATTCAACGGCATTGCCATTCTGGTCGTAAAGGGTTGTCTCTGATCCTGAATCATAAAAGCCTTGAGGCGCTGGCATGCGTAGGATGGGGGCTTGGTATGGCCCTGTGCCAGACTCTCCCCATGTCAGATAGAAGTTGTTAATTGTACACATGCAATCTACACTAACACTATAGATTGCTTTGCAGCCGTATCCTTTCAGTTGCTGATAATGATTGTCGCCAGACGAACTGTTGTCGTCCAGCAAGCCTGTCTGCATTACCTCTACACCCCCTTTCACGGAGATGGTCAATTCTTCTGGTGCCTGAACTGTTTGTTCTGCCCAAGTCGTCTGACCAATCATCATGGTCAATAGTAGCAGTAACCACCTGGTGGCTCTGCATCCTTTTTGAGATTTGTTTTTCATACGTTAATTGATTAAGTTAAGACTAGATTGTATAGTATTTGATTACAAAATTAGTTTTTTTTGATAAATTCATCCAATTAATTAAATTAAAAAATGTTAAAATATAACAAAGATTAGTTTGCGGTGTTTTTTTTGTTTATATGGGTTTTATTTTTGTCTGACAATACTTTAGGTATAATAATAGGATGAATTCCTTTCAGCATAATTTGGTGTGTTCTATACATTTTTTCGGGAATGTCATAAGGAAATGAAAAAAAATACTTACTTTTGCGGTCGAAAATTGAAGATTGAATAATGTAGTGACATACCCCGTGTATGTCCGTATAAAAAATAGGTAGATGAGGGTTGATTCGGACATACACGGGGTATGTCACTACGCCCTAAAAGCATATCTCTATCCTCTTACCTCTCACCACAAAAAAATAACCCATGCGATCAAGAACAGCAGACTGGTTTGAAACCAAAATACGTTATGAGAAGACGATGGAAGATGGTCTTCAGAAAAAAGTCACAGAAGTATATGTCGTCGATGCACTGAGCTTCACAGAAGCAGAGTCAACGATTACCGAAGAGATGTCATCATATATCAGTGGTGAATTTGAGGTGTCGGATATCAAGAAGGCTTCATATAAGGAAATCTTTTTCAGTGAGGCTGATGCCGACGACCGCTGGTATAAGGCAAAACTCCAGTTTATCACTATCGATGAAAAGACAGATAAGGAGAAACGCTCTAACGTCTATTATCTCGTGCAGGCAAAGTCACTCCCTGTTGCTGTGAAACATATAGAGGAAGTGATGGGTACAACACTGATAGACTATGTAATCGCCAGTTTGGCAGAGACACAAATCATGGATGTGTTTGAGCATCAGGCCGCGGCTGCTAAGCCCCAAAGTGATGTGCCAGAACAAGAATAGATTTGCCATGTCGAATATAGCGCAGAATCTTCTTGCTGTCCGTTCCCAGCTCCCAGAGCATGTGCGCTTGGTGGCTGTCAGCAAATACCATCCGGCTGAGAGCATCCGTGAGGCATATGATGCCGGACAACGTGTGTTTGGTGAGAGCCATGAGCGGGAATTGACCCAGAAAGTGGCACTCCTGCCCGATGATATCGAATGGCATTTCATCGGACACCTGCAAACCAACAAGGTGAAATACATCGCCCCATACATCTCGATGGTTGATGCGGTGGATTCGCTGCGGCTTCTTCGAGAAATTCAGAAACAGGCAGCACGCCATGACCGTGTCATTGATGTGCTGTTAGAACTGCATATCGCTGAGGAAGAGACCAAATATGGTTTCTCTCTTGATGAGTGTCGTGAAATGTTGGAAGAAGGAGAATGGCGGCAGATGTCCAACGTGCGTATTTGTGGCCTGATGATGATGGCTTCTTATGTTGAGGATACAGAGCAGATAAGGAGTGAGATGACACTTGCAGCCGATTTTTTCGACGAGGTGAAGCAGCAATTCTTTGCTGATGTTCCTTATTTCAAGGAACGTAGCTGGGGCATGAGTCATGACTATCACATTGCCTGCCAATGCCGCAGCACCATGGTGCGGGTAGGAACGGCAATCTTTGGCTCGAGATAATTGAGCAAAAAAGAGGATAATCCGATAGGATTATCCTCTTTTCTTTAAGAGTGCGGAAAATTGTTATTTTCCAGACTCAATTTTCCAATTGCCGTCTTTGTCTTTCTTCAAGGTCTGCTGGCTGCTCTTGCTGTTGCCATCATTGTCAATCATATCATAAGTGACTGTTGCCTTGTCGCCATCTTCTTTCACATCCTTGATTTTGTAATCCTTGATTTTCTTCATCTCCTCCTCACCGAGTTTCAGCAAACCTTTGTAAGTGTCTTTCTGAGTGTCGTCCTTCAGATCCATCAGTTCTACGATGCCATCGATGTCACCCTTCTGAGCACATTTAAAATAGGCTTCCATCACACCTTGAGGAGTACTTGTGTCGGCACCACCGCCACAACTTGACATTACTACTACCATTGCGCAAGCGCAGAAAAAGAACAAAATTTTCTTCATAAGAATAATGAATTAAGTGAAACAAAAAAACTAAAATTTATAAATAGATTTCAAATATTTTGAATTGAGTAGATCTGAGGGAAATATGCATATAGCATGGAAATTATTCACCGAAACTTCATGTCGCTCGGGACTTACTAATTCAATCCCAGCCCTTTTGTAGGCATATACCACCAATTCTGCGCAATACATCTTCGTGGTGTCTGTGTCGTCATATTCATGGTCGAATAACACTTTCCTCTCATATGTCTGTATGGCAATGTCTGCGGCTTTACGAGCAATGGAGTCGTCCTCGATTCTACATACCTCTGCACACTCTGCATAATGGTCAGAGAAGTACACCTCTATGGGGTCGATTTTCACTCTGTCCACATCTCCCTCAAAGTCAGGCTCGTCGGCTACTGCATGTGCAATCATCTTTTTACCATCGTAATCCACCACAATGCCGGAGTGAGAATAAATGCTGGCTGTGTCCAACTTTAATATGACCCGACTCGCCATTCCTGTCCCCCTTCTAAACACCACATCACCTGTCTGAAGCTTTACATCACCGGGCATGATGCACTCAAAACCACTTACCTTCTCTGAACTACTTTTGTGGGAACAACCCAAAAACAGTGATGAAATAAGCAAAAAGAATACACAAACACAATATGTCTTTTTCGAACTTCTTCTTTCAACGACATTGTAATGTGGTGCCTCTATAAATATCATTCTCTTAATCTTCAATCTTCAATTTTCAATCTTCAATTTTCAATTTTCAATTTTCAATTTTCAATCTTCAATTTTTAATAGTCTTCTTCCCATTGCAGATATAAAGTCCTTTGGGCAGAAGATTTAGATTGGTACCCATATAGCGGCCATCGATGCTGTAAATACGGTCGTCTTTGAATGTGATGGCGGTAAGGTCGCATATACCGGTAAAAATGTCGAAGTTGTTAACATATTTCAGTTTGACAATACCGTCAGTTTCCTCTATCTCTGTCAAAGCTTTATTCAGCCTTTCACCATTGTACACCTGGAAATTTACAACTTGCATCGTGTCGTTGAGTGCTGTTACGTTGGATGTGCCTGGGAAAGGATCGCCGGCAAGTTGGTTGTAGAAGTCAGAATTTTTCACATTCACTCCATCGATGTTGTATTGTGCAAACAGTAGCCCGTCGGCTGGTACAATGGTCATTCGGGGCTTTCCTTTCACATTGTTCACACTGTTGGAACTAAGTGAGAATGCCGTGCTGTTGTAATTGACGTGATACACCAGCAAACCGTGCCCGCGCTGTCGATAGTTAAGACCTTTTTGCTGGATATTTTCGATGATGAAATACTCCTGCCCTGTGGCATCACTGTCGTTTGGTATGCGGTATGCTGTGCCATCAAAGTCGATAGACTTGATTTCAAGCAGTGTGTCGGCGGTCAGTGTGGGTATTTCAATCCACCCCATAGCCTCGCGTTCCCAGGCTGTATAGGCAGTGGGTGCGCAACCGTTAGCTTGATAGTTGCCACTGTCCATCAAACTCCAAAATTCCATGCCTTGATTGTCGCCTTTTACGCTCGAAAGGGTTGGATAGAAGTCGGGTAGTCCCAGACAGTGCGAAAACTCATGGCATAGAGTGCCGATACCGTTGATGCGCTTAAATGGCGCGCTTGAATAGCATCCAGGGAAACCATTCAACTCAGCATTAACACCATAACGAGACACTCTTTTGCCGTCGTAGGAACCGCCGCTGACATTGCCAGACTTGGGCCAAATACACTCATTGCTATTGCCCGACATCGACTGTGAGTAGCCGGCATAGACCACCATAACAAGATCAACATAACCATCGTTGTTGGCATCGTATTGCGAGAAATCCAAACTGTCGTCCATTGCGGCACAAGCATGTTGAAGCAGCAAACTCATGTTCTCATCCGACCCTTTGTCGTTACTTCCTCCATATTTTTTCAAAGGTTGTGGCAGAGTCACTGGTCCATAGACGTCAAACTGAGGTGTGTATTGGCCGAAACTGATGGTTCTGAAATAATAGCCTACGCTGCACACATTGCTCGATTCACCACGTCCATAATCCTCGAGCTGTTGATTGGAATTAAAGTATTGTTCGAACGAGCGCTTAGGATTTTCTATTGTAAAAGTGGTATCAGTAAACTCAGCCAGAATGACGATTGCTTTTGGTGAACCCATGTGGGGAAACTCGAGGTTACTCGCCTGCACTGGTTCTTGCATTGCGCGACGTATGGCGCAAGTCTCTGAGGCTTGGTTCAGAAACAACTCTCGGTTTTGCCGATCTACCAGAGCCCGCTCCTCCACACCACGTTTGTCGGCATTGTGAGCGAGTTGATTTGTTGCAGATAGATTGCCGTAAGCATCAACTGAGGCAACATAATAACCATTACCTTTCTGCACAAGTAGCACACCGTCAACAGTGGTTACATAGTGGAAATATTCATCACCATGCTGCACAATCGTTAAGGTGGTGCCATCTTGCTGTACAACTTCTACTGGGAAAGGATATGCCTTGTCGGCTTTCATGTTCAATGCTGTCAAGAGGCAAAAGATTGCAAATAGTAGTCTTTTCATATTGAATATTTGTCTTCTGAAATAATTGTCTTCTGAGATGATTTCATCACTTGAAAATGCAAAAATACACATAGTTTTTCAGAAAATCAAACTTTTTCCATGCTTTTTGAAAGATTTGTCAATTTATTGCCCTTCAATATTGTCTGTCTCATTTTTTTTCCGTAATATTGCAAGTCAAAACTTATACTTTTTCTATCAATATCGAGAAACAGGCACTGAGAATGAAAATGAGGCTTTTTTTCATCGCCATTGTGGCGTTTTTCTTATGTCCTAACTTAAATGCCCAGAAATCTATGAGCGATGTTTGGGTTAATATGCCTGATACGCTCATGACGTATCTGAATTGGGATAAACGCAAAGATTTGACCGCCTACTTTCAGATGGGGGCAGAGGCTACCATTCCGTCGTTGCTTGGTGAAGAGGCAAGACTGCTGAAACTAACAGATAACTATATTTCGTTGAAGCTTAATCAAAGCACCAACATGCAAATGGCAATACTGAAGACTATCGACAACGATTCACTCATCTGCATGGTGCGCACTTATTACGGTGGAATAGAGCAAGAGGGTGGAGCAGCAGAGAGTGTTATCGCTTTCTATGATATGCAGTGGCAAAAAATTGACAATTCCAGATTTCTTAAAACAATCGAACCTGCCGAACTGACTCATAAACCAGACTCTATAACACAGGAGACATATAGTCAATTACTTAGGCTTGCAAGTCCTAAAATGGTGGCGGTGGAAATGGATGAGAATGATTACTCACTGATTTATCGACTTACAGTTCCAATGCTCTCTGCTAAGGAGCAAGAGCAAATAAAACCCATTTTTTTGCAAAGAAAACTTAAATGGGATGGTAAAATGTATAATTAATGTTATAATATACGATTTTTTGAATAGAAAAATTGTATATATACAAAAAAACACCTAAATTTGCATCGTGTTTTTCATGGTATTAGATTATTAAGGTTAATAAAGATTGGTTGTCGTGAGACAATCAATTTTTTTTGTATATAGTGGTCGAAGATTAGGTTATAGTTTTGGGTTATTAGTTGTTAGAATCATATGTCGTAATAACAATATAACGAAATCTCAACCCTCAAATCTCAATGCATTTGTCTGAACTACTGTGACTTCTGAACTCTTGAACTCCCAACAAAAAAAAACTCACTCTTTCTTTCTTTTTTCGCTTTTTTTTTCATATTTTTGCAACCAATTGGAAGATGTATAGAAAAAGACTTTCATGATGAAATACAAACTGATATGCATAATCATGTCTATACTCCTCGGTGTAGATGTGTGGGGACAGGAAGAGGGTACGTTAAATGCCCTTACAGATGAAGGTGTGAACATGCTATTCACCGTCATCGACGAAGAACTGAAAACATGTATGGTGGGAAGTGAAAGCGACACGCCAGTCATAGCGATAGAACAAGCATACGATGGAGCTGTAACCATTCCAGAGAGTGTCGAGGGGTATACTGTGACAAAAATCGCCAAGCATGCGTTTCAGGGATGTGAAATTACGGATGTTACAATACCTGCTTCCATCTATGCCATCGGTGACTATGCCTTTGCTTGTGATGGACTTAATACAGTCACGTTTCTTGGACAATATCCATTGCGTATCACCGAGACAACATTCTATTATCGCTCGGATGCTACACTTTATGTGCCCGTGGGATGTAGTGAAAGCTTTATGGAAGCCATGTATTGGAAAGACTTCGGGCAGATATTGGAGATTATGGTGGAGCCAGAACCCTACGTGACATTTTCGGATGATGGTAAGACGATGACTTTCCGATATGACACCAACAAACTCAACTATGATGAGAATCTGTGTTTCATGATTCCAGAGGAGTTGGAAGAGCCACAATGGCTGGATGCTGCAGCACCTGTTACCACAGTAGTATTCGAACCGGCTTTCGAAAATGCAAGGCCTACTACCACAGCGTCGTGGTTTGATGGAATGGAGAATCTGTCGCTTATCTCTGGGCTAGAGAATCTCAACACCTCTGAAGTTACTTCAATGAGCTATATGTTCCAGAATTGCAAGTCGCTTAGGACAATTGACCTGAGATTTATGAACACAGTGGTGGTAGAGCAGATGGACTATATGTTCAATAACTGTACGAGTCTGAAAACGATAGATTTGAGCAATTTCAATACCTCATATAACACTACTTTCTATCGGACGTTTAATGGATGTACTGCTTTGGAGAACCTGATTTTAGGTCCAAATTTTGACACAAGAAATGTTGAATACTTCTCGTTTATGTTTGCAGGATGTACGAGCCTTACAGAACTCGACTTGATGACTGTTAACTTGAATGAAAGGGCAAGGTCGGTAGATATGCTTAGTGGTTGCTCGGCACTGAAGACGCTCGTTATTTCAGCATCAATGAACAGGTTGGATAATACCGCATGCCAAGGAGTGGGCACCCAAGATCATCCTTGTGCTATTATTGCTCCTGAAGGTTTCGACTTCGGCGTGGATGTTTCCAGCGCCAGTTTTGAATGGAAAAACGGATGGTTTTTCGTTGGTAATCCTACACCATATGCTGTTTACAACAACGAAGTGCTCACATTCTACTACGACAATCTGAGAAAGACGCGGAATGGGACGACATACGATATCAATGAGTGGGATGAGACATGTATTACGGCCACACGCAGTGTTGTTTTCGACAAGACTTTCGCTGTCTATCAACCTACTTCCACCAGCCATTGGTTCCAGGGGATGAAGAACTTGTCTACGCTGGTTTATATTGAAAACTTGAATACATCACAAGTAAAGGACATGGACTATATGTTCTACGACTGTGCTATGCTTACCGATCTTGACTTGTCGCATTTCGACACAGGCCAGGTGGGCGGTATAACGTTGACACTTTCCGACGAATACACGGGTGAAGATGGTATGACCCTCTATACCACCTATACATGTGTAGGATATGGAATGAAGAGTATGTTTGAGGGCTGTACAAATCTCATCAACCTCAATGTCTCTTCTTTCAATACGCAGAAGGTGAGGAATATGAGTAATATGTTCAATGGCTGTTCCAGCTTGGTAAACATCGATGTTTCGTCGTTCAACACGGCAAAAGTGGTGGATATGATGGGAATGTTTAAAGGTTGTGTGAGCTTGGAAAGGCTCGACTTGTCTAATTTCGACATTAGCAGTGTGGGAAACCATCCCATGGGTGAACAATATGAAGAGGAGGAGGTCGAGACCATTGAGCATGAAATCGAGAATGAGGACACGTTTATTGAGTATCGTTCATACTCGTTTATACCTGGTGAGACAAGTCTGCTGATGGACGGATGCCAGAGCTTAGAGGAACTGAAGGTTTCTGCCAGTATGTCTTCTCTTGCAGCGAATGCCTGCCAGGGAGTAGGAACCGAGGAACAACCGTCTGTGCTCTTTGCACCCGAAGAATTCAACTTTGAGGGTGTGGATGACATTGAGGGGGTCTTCACCTGGAAATCGGGTGTTTTTTGCCTGGGTGCCAGAAAGTCCACCATTGGTATCGCAGAAGTTCGAATCACAAAAGGTTCGTTAGCAGACATCGTTGTTGAACTGAAAAATGGCAAGAACGAATACAATGCTTTCCAATTTGACATTGTCTTGCCTGAGGGTGTCGATTTGGTAAAAGAAAACCGCAATTATATCTATTGGCTTACAGATAGATATAGTAAGAGTGGATGTTCGGTGATGATTAATGAATTGGATGAGCATACATATCGTTTCGCCCTCTATTCTCTCAATAATGTGACAATCACAGGTAAGGAGGGGCCAATCCTCATTCTTAGGCTGAAGACTACTGAAGAAGTGGGTGATGAAGTGCTGGAAGGTTTGATGGATAACATCATCTTTAATGGTGAAGGTAACATTAGCGACTATCTCGACCCCGTGACGTTTAATGTTGTCACCAATACCTATCCTATGGGTGATGTCGACCACAGTGGCACAGTGACGATTGCCGACGTGGTAAGTCTTGTGAACTATATCATTGGCATCACACCCTCTCCATTCTATTTGGAGAATGCGGATATGAATACCGACAGAGTGACAAATATCTCAGATGTGATGTCTATAGTAGGTATAGTCGTTCAGGGTAGCACTAATAATGCACCACCACGTCCCAAAACTGTCGAGAAAAAAGTTACTGCACCAGTATGGTTTAGGATTCTTTAGATAGTGCGACGGCAAAACCATCACCTATGGAGAAATGCTTAATTGTTAACTGAGGTTTTTAGGTTATGAGGTTTTTAGGTTATGAGGTGAAATATGCTAAAATCCGTATCCTCAATTTTCAATCTTCATTTCCTTCTTAAGAAACTCAGGTGTGTAACCCTGCTGACTTTTAGCAACTTCTTCGGGTGTACCGGTAGTCAGTAAGCGCCCGCCATTTCGGCCACCCTCCGGTCCCATATCGATGATATGGTCGGCCAGTTTGATGACATCCAGGTTATGCTCAATCACGATAACGGTGTTGCCACGATCAACCAGTTTGTTGAGCACATCCATCAATATGCGGATGTCTTCGAAATGCAACCCTGTGGTAGGCTCGTCGAGAATGTAGAGCGTTTTGCCTGTGTCACGTTTCGATAATTCGGTAGCCAATTTCACACGCTGACATTCACCTCCGGAGAGTGTGGTTGAGGGCTGTCCTAATTTAATATACCCTAAGCCCACATCTTGTATGGTTTTGATTTTGTGCAGGATGTTGGGCACATTTTCAAAGAATTCCACTGCCTGATTGATGGTCATGTCAAGCACGTCGGCGATAGACTTTCCCTTATATCTTACCTCTAATGTCTCGCGATTGTAGCGCTTGCCGTGGCATGCCTCACATCGTACTAATACGTCGGGTAGGAAGTTCATTTCTATCGATTTATAACCATTTCCTCCGCAAACCTCACAGCGGCCACCTCGTACATTGAATGAGAAGCGCCCGGGTTTATAGCCGCGTATTTTTGCCTCGGGAAGTCCTACAAAGAGGCTACGGATGTCGCCGAAGACTCCTGTGTATGTGGCGGGATTCGACCGTGGTGTCTTGCCGATAGGCGATTGGTCCACATTCACCACTTTATCAATATAGCGTATGCCTTCTATTGTTTCGTAGGGCATAGGCTTCTTCAGCGAGCGATAGAAATGCTGTGAGAGGATAGGTTGGAGCGTTTCATTGACAAGTGTCGATTTCCCTGAGCCACTCACCCCTGTTACAACAATCAATTTTCCTAAAGGAAATTCCACGTCGATATGTTTCAGGTTATTCCCCGTGCAGCCACAAATGCGGATACATTTTCCGTTGCCCTTGCGACGTGTCTCAGGAACAGGTATGCTACGCTCACCATTCAGATATTCACTGGTTATGGTATGCTGCCGAAGCATATTCTCGATGGTGCCTTGGAATACCACCTCGCCACCACGGCGACCTGCCTTTGGACCGATGTCTACGATGTAGTCGGCAGCCAACATCATATCTTTATCATGCTCCACCACGATGACAGTGTTGCCTAAGTCGCGCAGTTCCTTTAGACTGCCTATCAGACGGTTGTTATCGCGTTGATGTAACCCAATGCTTGGCTCATCAAGGATGTAGAGCACATTGACGAGTTGTGAACCAATCTGCGTGGCAAGACGAATGCGTTGGCTCTCACCTCCAGAGAGCGATGCCGATGGGCGATCGAGCGACAGATAGTCAAGACCTACTTCTAATAGGAAATCGAGCCGGGTGCGTATCTCTTTCAGTATTTCGGTGGCAATGGTTTTCTCCTTGGGACGCAGATGCGTCTCGGCCTCGTCGAGCCATTCGCGAAGTTGACTAATGTCCATGTGGGATGCTTCGCTGATGTTTTTGTCCCATATGCGAAATGAGAGTGACTCACGGCTGAGCCGCTGGCCCTTACATTCTGGACAGGCACAGGTAGCGAGGAATTGGTCCGCCCATTTCTGGCCGCTTGCACTATCGTCATTTTCCATAACCTGTCGCAGGTATTTGATAATACCGTCGAAGGTGACAAAATAATCGCTGGTGGTATGTACGAGTTCCTTGGCGATGCGTACATCGCTGAGTGAGCCATAGAGAATTTCGTTGAGTGCCTCTTCGGGAATATCGCTCACAGGCGTGTTGATGTTCAGCTCGTATTTTTGGAGTATCGCATCCACTTGCCAGAAAATCATCTGGTTGCGTTGTTTGCCAAGGGGGACAATGGCACCTTGTGCAATCGACAATGAACGGTCGGGAATCACTTTGTCCATGTCGATTTCGTTGATAAAGCCAAGACCTTTACAGCGTGGACAGGCACCTTCGGGGGAGTTGAATGAGAAACGATTAGGAGCAGGGTCGGCATACGACATGCCTGTGGTAGGGCACATCAGTCGTTTGGAGTAGCTTTTCAGACTGCTGTCTTCCTTGTCAAGAATCATCACGATGCCGTCGCCCTGGCGCATGGCATTCTCCACGCTACGGCGCAGTCGTTCGTCATCCTTACCTTGGACTTTCAATTTATCGATGACTACCTCAATGTTGTGATTCTTGTAGCGATCGACTTTCATTCCTCGGGTGATTTCCTGCAATTCACCATCAACACGGGCATAGAGAAATCCTTTGCGACGCATGCTCTCGAAAAGTTCGCGGTAGTGACCTTTTCGCTGGCGTACCAATGGGGCGAGAATGTATATGGGATGTCCGTCGTAGCGTGTGAGAATCATCTCGAGTACCCGTTCTTCAGTGTATTTCACCATCTCCTCGCCAGTGTGATAGCTGTAAGCGGTGGAGGCACGAGCCCAGAGCAGACGGAGATAGTCGTAAATCTCGGTAGTAGTACCTACTGTGGAACGTGGGTTTTTATTGGTGGTCTTCTGCTCGATACTGATGACGGGACTCAGACCTGTAATCTTATCAACATCGGGACGATCCATGCCACCAAGGAAATTTCGGGCATAAGCTGAGAATGTCTCGATATAGCGACGCTGACCCTCGGCGTAGATGGTGTCGAAGGCCAATGACGACTTGCCAGAACCAGAAAGACCGGTTATGACGGTGAGGCTGCCACGTGGGATTTCCACGTCAATGTTCTTCAGATTGTGAACACGGGCACCCCAGACACAGATTTTGTCATCCTCTCGTTTTATCATGGATTGGTTGATGAACTGCCTGAACTTCCTCCTTCTGTCTCACGATACCCACGGAGTAGGTTCACGTCTCTACGGATATGGTATCTGTGACCATCGGCGCCCTTGGCCACCACTTCAACAAAATAGACACCTTGTTTTACATCACGACCATTGTAGGTGCCGTCCCATCCCTCTGCGGGGTCGTACCATTCGTACAACTTTTGTCCCCAACGATTGTAGATGGTAGCATGAAATTCTACCAAACTCTCATATTCTTTGGCACGATAAATGTCATTGTATTGGCCATCGTTGTTGGGTGAGAAAGCATTTGGCATGGAGAGCTTACTCGTGCTGATTGTGACTTTAATAGGGTCGGCTGTGCTCCAGTATTCCTGGGTATAAATGACGGAGTCGTTACCCTGCGTAAAAATGGCATAGAGCACGATGTTGTGTGAGCCGGCATCTGTAAAGGTGTAATCAGTATCTTCCTCATAGCGAATGAGGTAGGGCTCTTGTTCATCGGCTTTGGTGAAACGCCACTCATAATATGCCGACCAACCATAGGCATTCTCGGTGTTAGCGTGGAACTTGGCTTCCAGAGGGGCGGAACCGGAATATTCAGTGTTTTCTTCCTCTATACCTTCTTTATTTGTGAAGGTTATGGTAGGATGAATGGTGGGAGTATCATCGGCTACAGACGGCAAGATAAAGAGGCATGAAAATATCATGCTGAGAAAAATGTTTTTGATGCGCATTTCTTATTTGTTGTTTCTATCAAAACGCAAAAATACACAAAACATTTGATTTTCATGCACCTCTTTATGATTTTTTACGTTTTTGATTCATTTCGTGAATCTACATAGAGAGATTTAGTCTTTTAAGTTCTGGACATAGAGACACAGGGGGCTTGCACTATCTTTTAATAAGATAGGCTTCGGCTCGGATATAAAAATAAATTTCAATTTATCCTAAAATCCGCAGATAATTTTTCAATGGTCTAATTTTGCCGTCATTTGAGACATATCTGTCTGTTTTTAGCCATACATGCGTTTAATCCGACCAAACATGAGCCAGTTCCTCCTTACCCCGTATGGTCGAGAGGCTTAGACCAAAGCATCAGCGAAGGATGTTGTTTTATCCGTGTTCCCAAATAAGTTTGTATGGCTTATTGGAGTAGATGTTGAGTTTGTA
>OMXV01000015.1 GCA_900315075.1 uncultured Prevotellaceae bacterium
GTACAAAAGTACCTAAAATAAAGCAAACCGCAAAATTGGAACCCGTTGATTTAACGTAATTTAAGATTTTTGGGTACAAATTAGTGAAAAACTCGGAATACATGTCAATAACGCCGTCTCCATTTGTGTCTTGGGCGGGATCGTCATTGATGTCAACCACACCATCACCATTTACATCAACTTGAGCGACTTTAGGTTGATTGTTGTCATCAATACTAGTAGGATTATCTTTGTCTCCCGATGGCCAAAGTAAATAGGTGCCACCTCCAATTAATCCTGCTGCTAATGCGGCTGCAATCCATTTAGTTTTGCCATTCGTTCCTTCTGGGGGCGTTGGATCTGGATTTGGATTAGGAGAAGGCGTGAAACCTTGACCTGACGGCTGTTGAGTTGTCGAGCCATTCGTGGTAGGTGTAATTACACTACCACTACTTTCAACATCGTCTTTTTCTATCTCAAATCGTCGTTCAACTGGTTTTTCAAGACTAAAATGTCTCTTTGATTTTCTTTTATCTTGTGGCATATCAACTATTTTTTAACTTGCATAAATGTCAATCAAAGTTTCAAGACCACCTGCGTGACCAATACCTATAGGTTCAAAGTTCCAATCACCATCTTCATTAATGACTAGCTTTGCAACGGATACGGCAGTTTCGGAAGTAAAGGCTTCATTCAGTTCATATCTACAAAGTTCTTCATCATTTTCTGCATTTATTACAGAAATATATGCTTCCTTAACATCACCAAATGATACTCCTTCTTTATCTCCTTCATGAATTGTAGCAACAAATACTATTTCAGTTATTTGAGGATCGACTTTATCCAAATCCACATCTATTAACTCGCCTTTACCTCCATCACGATCATCAATTGAGCCTAACACAGCACCATCGGCAGACATTGGTCGTACTTCTGCCATCCACCTTCGTTTGTTTCCGAAAACCGAACGGTCAAAAGGTTTTTCTCTATTCTCGGAATTATAGAATACGAAGCCAGCGTCATCAAGGATAACACCCTCGTCGCCACACATGAAAGTTGACGCGTCAAGATCAGCGTCTGAATTCCAATTCAGACATACTTTTATTTTGCTTAACCCTTCTGATTTGGCAATTTTAAAGCGTTCGCCTTTTGAAATATTAAAACGTCCCATGATTATCAATGTTTAAGCGTAAATATCAATTAGCGTTTGCATTCCACCATCGTGACCTTCACCAACAGCTTCGAATTCCCATTCTCCATCTTCATTGCAAACTAATTTTGCTGCCTCAACTGCGGTTTCAGTGGAGAACCTTTCTTTCAGATTATAACGGCATAGTTCTTCACCAGTTTCTTCATTGGAAATCGTAATTGATGGCTCACGAACAGCACCAAAAGTTACACCGTCTTTGTCACCATGATAAATAGTAACACAGAATATGATTTCTTGAATCTTCGGTCCGACCTTAGAAAGATCGACATGCATCGTCTCACCGGCCTCTTCTCCTTCTTCTTCATCACCATCACCAAGGTCATCGGCAGAGCCCAATACAGAGCCATCTGCGGAAATGGGAACTGTATTATTTTGCCAATTTTTTTTGTTTCCATGGACAGCCTTGTTAAATGGCTCTATTTCACCAGTTTCTGGGTTCGCACGGTTTTTTGAATTGTAGAATACGAAATCGGCATCATCCATGATGATACCATCCTCACCTACGAGAAATGCAGAAGCATCCAAGTCTGCCCCTGATTTCCAGTTAAGGTCGATTTGGACTTTTTCGAGACCTTCACTCTTGTTCAATGAAAAGCGTTCGCCTTTCTCAATTTGAAATCTTGCCATAATATTACTATTTAAGTTATTGTATAGAATTGTATGTATTTATTAGTTTTTCTAACTCTGTTGTGTCAGCTTCATACTTTTTATATAAACGAAGAAGCCTATCCAATTCACGCAGAATTGAAGATATTGTGGTCTTATTATGATTTCTTTTTGCAGAATCAATACCACTCTTATATAATGCAATAGCTCTTTTCGACTTAATAAATTCTGAACACACCTGTGCCATTTCTGAATTGCCTTCTGCAGCAAACTCCTTTTTTGCTTCAGCAAATTTGCCTGCCAAAAGAAGCGACTCTGCTTTAGATGCTTTTTTGACAACCTCCTTTGTCTTTTTCGTGTTGTTGGCAGTGGCTTTTGGTGAAGTTGAAACAGGTATAAGTGTGCGAATCTCAGCGATTTCTCTTTCAAAAGCATCAATTCCTGCCTTATGCAATTTATTCTCAAGCAGATGAATACATGTAATAGCCCCACTGATATCGCCAGTCCTAATCTTCCCTTTGGCATTTGCCAAAGTAATCCTTACCTCTTTTTGGAATTTCTTAGGATCAACAGTTGGCTTTTGAGGTTCAGAAACATCTTGATTCTTAGTTGGTTTTGAAGGAGAGCCGTTGATGTGCTCTCTTTGCGAATGTCCTTTTGTTACAAAGTCATCTACTTTCAAATCTGCAATAATAGCATCTATTTCTGTATCCCAATTCGTTAGGTCCTTATCATGAAGCTCTTTCAATAAAGCTTTTGCCAAATTAAGACTACCAACAGTATCACCGTTTCTTTGCTTGCCCTTTATATCTGCGATCTTGGTTTTCACATAACGTTTTAGAGCAGGCGTTACAGAGGTTGATGGATTTACTGGAGGAGCATCGGAAGACACTTTGTTAAATGTATAATTCTTTGCCTTTATATCTTTGAGTAATTGTGACAACACCTTGCTATGGAACGAATCATTAACGTTTATCAAAGAATTGAATTCACCATTAAAAATGTGCTTGAAATACCCGTTGTTAGCGGCTTTTCCTTTGAGAACAACAGTACAATCAAGTGGCGAAATGCTTAACTTTTCTAATGTATCTTTTAAGTCTATTATTATCTTGCCATCATCATTATACCTAAAATTATTTAATTCTCTCATAGAGAGGAAACATTCGCGAGTATATCCATCACTGAATAATACATTCTCTTGAAGTTCTAATTCTCCACTTGAGAGGAAGTTCTCCGCAATTTGAGTTAATATTGGTAATTCATTCTCTTTTTTAAGGTAATAGTTCTCGTACCCTAAAGATTCCCATAGTTTATCAACAGCAGTGTTAACACGAGGGTCTTTTCCTTTGTCCCTCATAACACAACTACCAAGATATTTGTGAGTTTTTGTTTCGTAGAGACTTATAAAGAGGTCATTTCCATCACTTGTAACACAGACAGCATGATTAGTCGTGAAAGAAGAAGCTTCCACAACAATTTGATCATAATCTATTGTAGCAAGATTTCCATAACCACCTTTTTCGAAGCAGTCTTTTACAAACAGCCTCTCGTTTTCATCGACATCAGCGTTAAAGACAAAACAAAGGGGCATGGTAGCAATATTTTGTTCTAATCTTCCCTGTTGACCTATTAACGTGTTGTCGAAAAAGAAGGCAAGGTATTTTTCTATTGCATTTTTGAGAAGTGTATTATAATGATATTCATTTCCCTTGTATTTGTATGTTCCAACAGTTTTCATTATCTGAAAAACGTCAGTATAAGCATAGGGACTTTGATTCATTGCTTCGTCAATAGCAAACTGACCTATCTGTATGTCATTGCCAAGACAATATATTGCTAGGGGTAGAGCATGTCCATCACCAACGAAAGGTGTGAACTTGCTCCCCCCATCACTCCTATTGCAGAGAAATGATATTTTCTTTTTAGATAATTCTATAAGAATACAGAAATTCATTTTCTTTAGCCTGAATTTTTAACGGAGTTTAGGTAACAATATCTCATCATAGAACTTCATACCTTCAAGAATAATGATTGGTGCAACGAAGTCGAATTTGTCATCTGGCCCTTTGTCTTGAACAGCCTTTCTGTATTCAGGAAGTGCTTGGATATAACCATTGATGTTCATATTTCGGAAACCGTTGATAAAGTCAGCCTGGCTTATTTTCTGATCCAATTTATAGAGATTCTTTGCATAAGTGAAGAATACATTAGCAAAATCCATGAATTTTTTGCATGTCATTTCTCCAGTGCCGTCAACAGGCCCCATAAAATAGTTTCCAATATGCTCCATGAATTCACATGTGATGGAGTTGTCGTATTTCAAATCGACAATGGTTCCATCTATAGTTTTTAAGCTAAATCCTTCTTCGCCAAGGATTTCGATTGCTTTTTCTTCCTCTGGAACGACAAGTCCACCTCCAGCAGCCTGAAGGGAAGACATTGCAAGCCCTTTTGACACTTCATATTTGTTGTTTGGTGAACTTTGAGCAGAGAGTCCGATTGCAGGAGGTCCATATAAAAGAGCCTTTGCTTGTTGCATTCCACCAAATCCATGAATAAACATCTCATTGCTGTAAGACTTGGCTCTTTCGAAAAGAGTACAACTGAACCATTCAAATATGCGAGAACCTTTACCAGCAAATACTATTTGTACCTGTGGGCGCCAGTCATTTCCAGGACCATCTTCAGATCGACGCACTTCTTGTATCAGTTTGTTAGCAAGCTGACCAGCATAATACATAATGAGTCCTGTAACATAGAGATTAACGCTAAACAGCTCGGGGCTGTATGCACTGATACATTTGTAAAAGTCAACGAGTTGGTTTGCGTTTAGGTTATCTACAATTTGCTCATAGAAATACGGGGCGGTATCTTGTGAATAGGTGTTAGGCCCCATATTCAGTCCAAGAATTCGGATGTGATATTTCTCGCAAATAGCATCGAGAACTCGTTTAAATGAAGGTATTCCTTTTGTTGCTTCGGATACGCGTTGAGCTGCAAAACGTATAGAGTTCTGTTTTATCATAGCTGTACGTAATTGCCCTCTTTTGTCTTTCATTTTGCAGAGTGCCGAAATGTCTGTTGTACTACCGCCTACATCAAAACATAAAACAAGGTGTCTTGCATCAACAAAAATGTCTCTATTGTTGGACATATAGTTGGCAACAGCGCATGCCTCGGTAAGGCAACTCTCTTGATTAACATCGATAAAGTTAAACTTTATAGGACCACCATCAGGCTTGAGGTCAACAGGCTTCACTTGAATTGATTCGTCTCCCCATCCGCCAGATGCAGGTGAATCATTCCAACCGCTAGAACCAGAAGTTGTTCCCCAACCATTATCAGAAGAATCAGAATTCGCTCCCCAACCATTATTAGAAGAGCCATTTCCCCACCCACCATCTGTGGATTCTACAGGATTGGAGTTCGGGGTAGTTTCCCATTCTCCATTTGTTGCCTCACTCCATGGGTCAGAAGAGTTGCCAGTATCACCCCATGTAGGATTGTCTGCCACCTTAACTTGTTTCGCACGCCATTCGGTCACAGAAAGGATTTTCTTGTTGCCATTGTTGTCTTTTACAGGACAAATAGCGTTGAGAGAGTTCCATATCTGGTCATATTCACGAACGAGACTATCACCCATAGCTGAAGGATAACTCCACTTTAGTTTAACAGGCACAACATCATCGGTAAATAGTTGTGCATATATCTGCAACAAAAGTGATGCAAGAAATGCATTTTTATGAGCTTTGTCGCTTTCCTGATCGCTCCATTTCATATTATGAATAAGAGTAGCTGTTGTGCCAGTTCCGTTTATGAACTCAACATTTATTTTGTCATTCATAATAGAAGTAACAGGAAGATTTTTGCAAAAGCATGGGAATCCGCCAGAAACTTCCTTTTTTCGAAGTGATTCCTGACGACTATTTTGTGGAAATCTCTTGAAATCCTGAAGAGATAAGATACTTTTAATGGAATTAGATGTGAGTTTCTGCCCTTGGAAGAAGAATAGACAATTCTCAATGGTAGGTGCACCTTCTTTTTTGTGCATATCACAAAGTAATGAAACACGAAGATCTGTAAAGGTAATACCTTGTGGGTCTTCACGCTTAACAGTGTCATAATAAGCAACTGACGTATTGGTACTACCAAAGTCTATTCCAAGATGGGCATCACGAAGTTCACGTGATTCCTCCAGTCTATTCCATGGCATACGTTTTCCTCCCTCGCGTGCATATCTTATAAGTAGGTAGCCACTTTCCTTAGTCGTTGTTGTCAACTTAATTCCTTTGAAAGGATGAGAACTTTCGTATATTTCATACTGATACTTGCTGTCAGCAACACGATGGTCAGCAACAATGTGCAACTTTGCTTGTGTTTTGGGGTTTTCAACAACATGTCCGTTATCAGCAAGATATATAAAATTGTCATCTTCATCTTTAATGACATTGAAGAAAGGATCATGCTCGTCACCTACGAAAGGCACAGCACGGAAAGGACAGTCCTCTGAATGAATATTATGAGGGATCTCAGAATAGAAAAAATATCTATTCCATTGTTTAGAGATAAAGTTCGGCCAAAGCAATAAATCCTTTTTATGTATCATTTCTGGTCGCACCTTGTATGTTACAGAGAGTGCTTTTGTCTTATTGTCATCTGTTATGATGGCCAAATTGACCGCAAGCGTATTGTTTTCTTCATTGTATGAGGCTTTCAATTGAGATTTGATGCTTGTTCCTGTTCTGTCTTGCCCTAGAAGAACACCTATATTTTGCCCAAATACTTTAATGCCCAATTCACTAAGAGGTAGGGCAAAGAATGTGTACCCATCTTTTCCTATTTTTGACGCCTTGAGCACATATATGGATAAATCAGACAATTTATCCGGATTCCTTGAATAATCAGCACTGAGAGGAATTCGTGCAATTTCTGCACTTTTATCAAGTAGCAGTTTCTCTGGATTGAAACTAATAGCTTGTCCTGATTCATTTGTCTGTGATATTATACCATTTAATCCAAACAATTCATCTGTATAGTTGAATATTTTGTCAAATGGTTCCTTAAAAACATTAACAGGAAGAGCACTTGCTTTCTCTAAGTCATATCCTTTTTTATGTATGTTATCTTTTATTTCAGATAACCATGTAGATAGATTCTGGGTTATGCAACTGTAGTCAACTAATGACTTCGATTGTCCAACAGGTGTATAATAATTTGCTAGAGCTGGTATTTTCTTAATGAGGTTATCTACATAAGCATAAAGTGACAACCATTGCTCTGCAGTGAGCTTTGATTTTTGTGGGTCTGTGAATTTTCCTGTTGAAACATCAACATAAGGTTTTCCTTGTGCTAATTGATAATTAGCAGAGGTAAACAAGAGAGTATCTGGTGATGTGCCAGCTACTACTTTCCCATTTATTTTGATGACATTAATAAAAGGAACGACTTTCTCATTCTGTGAAACCTTTTGAGAGCACCAAACCTGTCTTCGTTCAAAAAGCATATTGCCAAATGCTCCTTTAGGCTCATAGATATTTACGGTTTCCTTATAATCTTTCCCGTCGGTATATCCAAGATTGATAGTATGGACATCAATTACATTTGAATCGAGAGCAATACATGCAATTGCTCCACGCCATTCGTCCACCAATCCTAAATAGTATTGGTTGAGTGCACCAGTACTGTCCTTGATGCTACTACTATAAGCCAATGCAGTGCCAAACATATTTGCTCTAGCGAATACAGTTGGAATACCAGATATCATTGCTGCTATATCTGCATCGCTCTGTATGTCAGGTGTTATAATGTCTCTCGTAAATACATGCATCTGAGAGGTCATATCCACCCATTGGTTCGGTGCTCCTTGTGGTACCGACTTGGGCTGTACATTTATTACTAATGCTTTACTATCTGCCATAATATTTACGAATTAGATATTAAACTTCTGAGCTATGGTTATACCATTATAAATATGTGCAAGGAACTTCTCCTTAACTGTATTAACCTTTTGCTTTGTCTTAGGGAGACATCTGGAGTCAGAAACTGTTTTACTAATGAAATTATCGTAACGATTTCCAAAAAAAGAATTATCCCACTTATGTTTTTCATCTATGAATATATTGCCTGGGTCAACGTTCTTCAAACTAGCACCATCAGGAAATGCTTCAGGACGGAACATAAAACCACCAGAACCAACAGAATTCCGTATCTGGTAAATCCAACCAGGTACAAAACGACCTGCTCTATTAATGTCATAGGCAAACCTTTTGAAGTATTCATCAAGTTCTTTTGCCTGTTGATCAGTGAGAGAATCGTAAGCGTCTATTTTTTGTTCCTTGAAACGCGACAGAAGTCCTTTGATACCTGCCATTCCATATGCGGCTTGATGTTTTGTTAGAATGATATGGGAAAGTGAAAGCATGGCGCCAAGTTTATTCATAAAAACTTCTCCCTTAGTTCCCACAAAATCTTGACCTGTAAAATCGAAAGTGTTACCAGAAAAAGGTATAGCACGATACAAGTATTCAGCTTCTTTTGTGGTACCATCTAAAGCATTGTTATCAAGAGAAAAGAAGTCATATGCAGCACATGCACACATGAGTTCTACGACGTGACAAGCATTTTTTTGCTCTGCGCCTCCAGTAATAGTTGTTGTACTGCCATCTGATACGTTTATACTCTGTAATGGCCAGCCAATATGGTAAAGCTTTTTATACACAGATTTTACAGTAGGGTCATCTTGATAGAACTGTAATGCGGCCTGGCTGTTCATAGCGAAATTATTGGCATCGGCAATAACACGTTCTTTTGATTTTTGATTATCATCGGGTGCCGTGAATGTAAAGTATTCTGTGAGAAGTGTAGAACCAAACTTAACCTTAGAAAGATCTAAGGTATTCTGGCTACTTATTGAAACAGCTTCTTTCAGTGCTGTTGGAATAACAGGAATAGAGGATGCACCTGTGCCACCGAAAACAGAACCAAACACGAATACGCGCGCTTCGCTTCCTGCTTGAGCCAACAAATTCAAAAAATCAACAAGTCAAACCTCCTGTGTGGCAGCTTTTTCTTTGTCTTTAACATAGTTAACAGCAGCTTCTAGTATTCCATGATACATCAACATACTGCCAAGGTGTGTTTGGGCCCGATAGCCATGGTCTAGATCGAAAGACTGAACACTGGTAACGTCTAAGAAGAGGTCTGATAAATCTTGATTGTCTCTTTTTTGTTCATCAGTTGCATTTTGCATAGCAGAGAGAAGCTTGTATGTCTTTCGGCTTTGGTCTGAATAGTCCGTGTAAAACCTATGCAAATTCAGTTTGGCAGAGAAGAACGTGTCAATGTTAGGCTGCCCCCCATCAAGTTTTGAAGAATCATTGGACTTGATACGATTGTACAATTCAATGAGTTGTTCAACTCGTCCTTTGTTGCCATTTGTTTGGTCGGTATCAAGAGTTAGTATTTCTATTTCCTCGTTGTCGAACATGCCAATGGCACAAAGATGGACAAACGATTCTAAACATCGCATGCCCGTTCCTCCAACAGCTATTACAAATAGTTTGTCCATATTTGTCGTGATAATTAGAACCAATTGCTGATTTTTCCCGTCTTGCTTGCTTTCGCTGCGATAAAGCCTAAAATAATATACAAGACAAACGAAATTGCAGCTGAAATACACATAGCTGTCATATATGCATCCTGTTGGTTATGTGCTTTGATACCATTGTAAACTATAATATAAGATAAGGCAAATGTCAACACAGGACAAAGAATTGCCAAAATCCAAAACCAAATCTTACGCTTGGTTACATCTGAAAGATCAGGGCGAAATGCAATAGACTTCGCAATGATTGCTGCAATTAAAATTAGAACAATGCTTACACAAATACCCATAACGTAAGCTGATGCGGTAGAAACTGCTGCTAATAAAATCATAATATTACATTTTTAGTTATTAAAATTTTTTCATTTATAAGATTCTCACGAAATAGCTATAGATAGGTTTTCCTATAGGTTTCATATCTTGCAAGGTGCTTTTTATTGAAGCTGAAAGGCAGTCGTTGCCTGGCCAACCAAACAGTTTTTCAATTATATTCTGATCACAAATGTCCGCGTTTGTAATAATAATATCAATTCTATACAAATCATTAGGATCTTCCTGTTGTAGAATAACCCCATTTGTTCCTTTATTTAAATATACGCCTATTTCAACTTTTGAAGGATCGTCAGTATAAGTCTTTAGGAACAGGTCCTTGTCGAATTCCAATAAATCTTTCACTTCAATAATGTCACCAGGGCCTTTACTATAATCATACTCAGGAAGAATGTTTCCTTCCTCATCGTAGTATTGCTCTCCTGTCTCAACACCATCAAAATCTAGGTAAATATCACCGGCCTCCTTTACTATTTTAGGTTTATTGTTCATAGCTTCATAATATCCCCAATATTTATCAAAATCAGATTGAACATTTTGTACACGCACATCTAACGACTTAATTTTGTATGAATTACTGGCAGAAAAATCGACAAACAAATTTCTGAATAAGTGAGTAAAAGGTATTTCAACTCCGTTCTCTTTTGTTTGGTATGATGCGTTCTGAACGATATCTTCCCATGAATTTCCAAAACAATAGCTCTCTGCTCTAAGGTCTTCTATTTTAAAGAATCCGTCGGGGCTTCCGTCTTCAATGGATGAAGAAACGATATCATCGCCATTTTCATCATGATAAGTTCCTCCTTTCGAGGCTGCAAGATAATTCGTTGCCGTTGGATAAGTATTGGCTGTAAGTATGAAAGTTTGATAATTGGTAGGTAAACTTTGAAGACCATTCTTGACTAATTCCAACAATTTATGTTCATTGTAGTCAAATACTACATAATATAGATGCTTAGGTAAACTACCTTCTATATAGTCTGTGACGAAAAAAGTAATATCACCACCACAAGCAAGCCATTTCTTAAAATATGGAGTTGCATAAGCTTGGCGATATATTTGACCATCTGTTGTGTATTCTTCAAAATCTGTAACCAGAACAGCACTCCTTCCTTCTTCTGTAATCTTCTTTAATGTCTTTTCAATGGGAGCATAATACTCCATCTTACTGCTTGCACCTTTCAATTGAGCAAATATTTCAGCAGGTCGGACTTCCCCAGAAAGAGTTGTTATTTCGGCATTTCCTAATTTGTATATGTCAAATTGTTCTGCATTACCTGTGATTTTTTGACATAACCCGTTGAATGTTGAATCTGTAGCGGGGTTGCTGCATGCTGTCATAGCTCCCGTAAAATCAAAATAGGCGGCAAACTTATTATCACTTACATTAACAACAGGTAAATCCTTTTCAAGATACGCTCTTAATTTCACATTAAAAGGAACTGATTCACTTTTACAACATGAACTTAATCCCAACAGAATAAGTCCGCTAGCAAAAAGTAAGATGGAATACTTTTTTGTAAAAAATTTCATAAGACTATTAGATTAAGTTTATACTAAATTATCTCTGATTTTTATCCGTCTCTACGCAAGAGACAGACATGTTCGCTATAATGCCGATATCACGGATTTACAAAACATAAGAGTTACTTTTACTCAACTCCAATCCTATTTGAATCACCAACGGTGCTGTAAAAAATGCATCGTTTAGGTATTTTTTATTGCGATTTATGCATTTTTTCAAAAAAAAATGATATCTTTGCAACGATTATCGCTCTCTTGCGTAGAGACAGACAAGTTTGCTAAACATTTTCTACAAACTATTCAATATCATTTTATTTGCTTTATCTATGACAGACGTGTCTAACGAAGCCAGATAGATCTGTGTCGTTACTTCTGAATCATGACCCATGCCTTGACTTATTATTGACAACGGAACTTTATTTTGTTTTGCTGCACTAGCCCAAGAATGACGAGCAACATACATCGTAATCGGATCTTGTATATTTAGCATCTTTGAAATGGTTTTCAAATGGTAATTGACAAGCCTTAAAGCATTTTTATATTGTTTCCTACTATCTCCATCAGAACACAATAAAGGTAAAAGATATTTACTATTCTTGTCTTCATATTTATCCACAATTTCTTTCATACAGTTTTCCCAACGAATAGTGAGAAGTTGTCCTGTCTTTCTTCTATGGTAGGTTAGTATCCCATTGGATAAGTCGCTTTTCCTAAGATAAGCAATGTCAATAAATGACATGCCACGCGTATAGAAACTAAATAGGAAAATGTCCCTCGCAAATTCAAGAGAAGGCTTCCTTGATAAGTCAAGATTTTTCAACTTTTTGACCTCTTTAAGTGAAATGGCGCGTTTTCTTGTCTTTTCAATTCCTGTATAGACATGACGGAAAGGCTCCTTTTGCTCCACAAGCCCTTTCTCCACGGCACGATTATAAACAGCACGTAAAATCCGCATATAAAAAGAGATTGTATTCATTCGCACTTCACGAGCTCTCAACCATGCTTCATACATCTGTATGAGGTCTGAACTTATTCCATCCAATGGAATGTCTTGCTCGTTCCGAAATCTCATAAAACTTTTAAGAGCTACTGTGTATGTCTCTGAGGTTCGTTCTTTGCCTAATTGTTTTAACTGCGCAATGACCTTATGCATGAAAGAGCATAAAGACACTTCCTTTGTCAGTTTTAGAAACGCAGTTATCACATCATCGGCTGAATATCTGTGGTGTTCATTTTCCAATGTCTTGACAACTCTATTTAAACGCACGATATCCCAATCAAGGCATTCTTTAATGGAAGCAAGCAGATTTGTGCGTTGTCCTTTAGCAATAATAGATTCACTTTTTTCATCCCATTCATCAGCATAGATTTTATAGTCAGTATTTAATTGCCTGACCATCCTGTTTTGGATAATCTGGAAATAGATGCTCCCCGGTTTATTGTCAACTGTTGAAACTCTGAACTTTACCTTTACTGATGCCATAACGAATGTTTTTTTAAGTTAATCGCAACTTTTAGATAATTACTCCCACTCCCTCATTTTCTTTTTCTCTGCCCTAACAATGCTGTCGGATTTATGTTTGACGGCTTGCTCATAATCTCTGACTATTGAATAAATCTGTTGCAACCTTATTTTATTACCATTGTCAAAGGCATCATCTAAATAAAAAAGTACATCATGGGCAGTCCCTGTGGCATGGAGATAACGATATTTCATTTCTACTGACTGTAGCTTTTGAATTTCCTTCCTCTGTTCTGCTAAGAAATAGACGGAAAGAGATATTGATATTACAAACATGATATAGATCACCCAAATCCACAGGTGGCGCTTAAGGTGAAGCCAGCGGAAGAAGTGCTTCGCCCATTGTTGTGTGGCCCAGTAGCGGCGTTCCTCGCTTAATTTGTTATATTGTGTCTTCAGTTCGAGGTACATGACAGCTAAATCTCCATTTCGTTTTCTATAGACATTGATTGCTTTTTGATAATCATCCCATGTCACCATGCTCTGAGGTGATTCTTTCGGTTTCTCAGAAAGGGTTTTCAATTCTGCACTTAATGACTTGTTTTCCTCTGTCAAAGTGTCAACCTTGACTGTCAATTCCTTGATTTGCTGCTCCTTCTCTTCCAAAGCTTCAGCAAGCAACTTTTCGGTAGTTGTTGAATTCATAATTATCGATTTTTTGATTAAACAATAGTGTTATCTTCGTATACCGCGGCGTTTCTTGCGGCGGATGCCATACTCGTCAATGTATTCGTCATCGGCCAGGTCAACAGAAGAACTACCACCAACGGGAGATACTTCACTTGACACCGACGGAGTCGCGGCAACAGTCAACACATGGGCAGCTCCGTTTATAATAGAACAGCCAATAGATGAGGCTGCGCCTGCAGTGCTTGATGCCACAGATATAGCTGTCTTACCTAAGGAAGAACCGCTTCTTCCATATTGTCCTTGCCACGAACTTCTGCGCTCCCGATTCACATTCTCAACAAGAGTTTGGGAAATTTTGGAGAAACTGAACTGTCGGTCAACCTTAGATCCATTGAAATGAAGACCGTTCTTCTCAAACACAATTCCTTGGATCTCTGTGGTGTTGCCACGATGGATGAAATTCATATTGATGCCTTGCTTTTTCAAGGCAGAGCGCAACTCATCCCAGTTCTTGCATTTGGGCGTGACGCTGACCAGCGCATCGTATATTTGATACTTCACGGCATCTGCTCCACGCAACCGTTCTCGATGAACGTGATCTTTGCCTTTTGCCATGTGCAGGTGGTGCTTCTCCGTGAGTCCTTTGCAAATCTTAGTACTACGCACCCTGTCGTTCTTGTCGGAGATCAACCTGCCGTTGTTGTCGATACGGTTGAATATTAGATGACAATGAGGGTGTTCACGGTCATAGTGACGCACAAGTATGTACTGCGTGTTCAGGATGTGCATCCGCAGCATGTATTCATGTGCGACCTGACGCATCATGTCGTCATCAATTCTATCAACATCCTCAACCGAGAAGTCGAGTGAGATATGGCCAACTACGACCGACACCCTGGGTCTGAGTTGGCTTTGCAGGCAGAATGAGTGGATAATGGATTCCTTGCTCGTGGTGAGCACGTTTTTGAAATCCAATAGCTTTGCTTCTTTATTCTCCTGCATCACATAACGGATGGCTCCGCCAAAGTTGCGACCTTTAGTTATCTTTGCCATCATATAGTAAGTGTTTTATAAGGTTGCTTACTTCCATGGCATTCTCATGATATAGCCGTGCATCTTGCTCATAACCATATGTGTTGGCCTGGCGAGCCAGTTGGTTCTGGTTATTTCCGATACCTGCCAGCTGACGGTAAATGTCCATATGTTCAGGACTAAGCCGTTCCACGACCTTGCCGTGCAATATCATCTGTCTTTGATATTCGGTCAGTGAAAGCCCCGCATGCTTTGCCATAGTCTTCACGACGTGGAAGTCATTGGTGCCCAGCCTCACGGGTGGCAGGGTGTATTTCTTCTTTTCTGTAGGGGGCAGTTTCGGGCGACCGCCTTTGTTCTTGTTGCTGTTCATGTCATACTGTTTAGGTGAGACCAACGGGATGAAAATGCTCTCCAAAGAGGGGAGCATGGGTTTTGAGTTACTCAAAACATAAACTTGCTCCCCTACAGATAGCTTAAGTCTATTAGTCGGTTCTTTCATATTTCCCTCGGAGCGATTCTGCCACCACATTGGCTATCGTAGCGTTGGCGCATAACCTGTCAAAAGTTCTCTCGCCGTATCTCCTGCGTAGTTCCTGTGGAGTTAGATTGGTGGATGCAATGACAAGCTTACCTTGTTGTTCAATGCCGTCGACAATTTCAGAAAAGACTTCATGCCGGTTGCCGTAGTCGACGAACTGCCCTTCTGTGCCCACGTCATCTATGACGATGAACTTGGCTGCAATCGCCTTTCGGTAGTTGGCCTCATTACATAGTTCAGTGGCACGGAGTTTTTCAAAACACTTGCCATGGAACCTACGTATTAGTGCCGGGAGTACATGCATACAGAGAATGGTCTTGCCCACACCATATGGGCCAGTTACCACAATACTCTTTCCCCTATTGTCAGTTAACCAATCTGCAATCCGCTCATAACCTTCCAACCATTCCCCATGATGTCCAGCGAAGAACTCCAGGCCACCGAGTAATAACTGTTTGCTGTTGGTGATTTGAAATCTAAGGGCTACAGCTCTTTCTTCTAAATTGTCCTTACCCATCTGATGGATAAAGAAGTTGAGATTTCTATTTTCTGTTTTCATTTCCATTGTCCATTGATGTTTCTATATTTTTGCAAACCTTCATTCTCTGATCTATTGGGAGTGGATGACATATTGTTGTCTTGTCTGTACTCGTGAGGTCTTGTCTGTTCTTTAATAATAGTAGTACGGGCTTTGGTGCGCTCGTTAGAGCTTCCATTGGTTTCGATATTAGGTATTCCATTGGCACATTCTTTGGTGTTGTTATTAGCTCCGACATTGGTGCGCTCACAGATACCATTGATTCGATTTTCACTCAGTTCCAAGATGGAATAGGAAGGGGATTGTGTCCCCCATTTCCCCTCGTTGAAACAAATAAGGCCACGCTCAGCGAGGCTGTTTCTCGCAGCGTATAGCGTTTGCTTGGAGATGAGCAGTTGGCAGCAAACATATTCGGTGGAGCAAATGACAGGCATCACCCAATAGTTGCGGCTGCACTCATTGAGCAAAAAGAAAAAGAGAGCAGTTTCTCTTGACTGAAAGCGTTTGCGACAATTCTCTTTCCAGAACTGGTTCGCGTAGTCAATGTAGTTCATCGTCCCACTCCTTTCTTTTTATATATATACTCCATGGCTTCTTTCCTCAGGTCTTCATGGCTTTTCCTGCGTCCCTGTTTTAACCATTCGTCAATTTCAGACTTGAGGAAAGTGAGTTTTTTGGATGTCTTGTAGTAAGGGATTGAATTTTCATTCACCCATCCATAGATAGTTTGTTTAGCAGGGTGGGTGGGTAGATAGAGGCGCAGGTCTTCTATGTCCATCCATTCCTGAGAATCAGGAGCATCTTTCTTGGTGCTCAACTCATTTACCTTCTCTTCCAAGGTTTCCACCTTAGATATAAGGTAGTTCAATGCCTGGGGCATTTCTTCTAGGTTGTAAATCTGCTTAGACATATTTTCGTTTTTTAATTATTTGATTTTTGTGCAAAAGTAGATTTTTAATAAATGGTGGAGATGAAGAAAATATTTCCACCATTCTTCCACCATAGCCCCACCATCATAATTAACAAAGATTATAAGGACGCTTCTTGGAAATATGAGAAAAGAAGATAAAGAAATGATGGAAACGATAGAAATCCATTATCAAAGAGCAGAAAAATGAATGAAAGCAGCAAATTTTGAATGAAAATTGACAAAAAGGAATGGTGGAGATGGTGCTAACATGTTGCACTATCTCCACCATTTGGAGCGTAATTGTTTGAAAATGAGAATGGTGCTATCTTCTCCCCATCATTTTCCAATATTTTCTATCTTGATAGCCTTGGCTGCCTTCTCTTTCTTCTCATCCACTACTTTTGTGTAGATTTGCGTGGTCTTGACATTGGTGTGGCCAAGCATTTTGCTGACAGTATAGATGTCGGTGCCATTGGCCAATTGTAGAGTTGCGAAACTGTGCCTGAAGCAATGAAAGGTGATGTGTTTCTTGATGCCTGCTGCCTCAACCCATTTCTTCAATGGGCGATTGATCCACGATGGGGGAGTCAGACCCTCAAAAACCAGATTCTCCGGTTCCCTTCGTTCACCACATAATGCGTAAGCCTGTTCTGAAATAGGAGTATATTCCACTCCGGATGTCTTCTTTTGCGTGAAATCTACTCTCCAGGAATCATTCACTTTCACCAACTGACTCCATTTGAGTCTCATGATGTCACTGTGCCGCATACCTGTGAGGATGGAGAAAAGGGAGGCGCGTTTCAATACGTCGTCTTCGCAAGGGGTGGCAGCCAACAGGTTGACTTCTTCAATCGTCAGGGCTTCTCTTCTGCTTTCCTTGGATGGGATGCCTTTCACTCTCTCGCTGATGTCGACAGTGAGGAATTCATCTACAAAGGCTTGTTTCAGTCCGGCTTTGACGATGGCAAAATAGGTGGATGCCGTGTTTTGAGATACGAGGCCCGACTTCTTGCCTCCTTGTGGTGCTGTCATCAAAAATACTTTCAATTCTTCCAGGAGTTTCACCGTGATGGTGTTGAACGGCATTGGATTCCCCTCGGTAAAGAGTTCAAGCAGCACCGCTACACGTTCCCAGTTGACAATAATAGATTTCGAGGCATTGGGATGCCGTGTATAGGTGATCTTCTTGAAATAAGCAATGAAGTCCTGTTCTGACCGTTCGTTCTGGGCAGCAATCTCACTCTCCTTGTCGGTGTAAAGGGCTTGGTTGTCGTATTCGTGCTGACGTAGTTTACGGACATTGTCGGCATAGACGCAGGATTCCTGGTCAATGGCCGTCCGACATTGGATAATCCCATTGATATCCCGTTTGGGCTTGAACTTAGACCCACGTGTGGAGGAAGTCTTATCCCAAACTGGGGTGGTGATGCTTCTATTCACAGATTCCACAACACGCTCCACCTTGCCGCCTGTTCCAATGACGGGATATGCTTCGACAATCAGATACCACTCTTCCTTGTATTGTGACTTGCGAAGTTTGACGGTGACTTTCGTATGAGATAAAGGCTTTTTCATAGGCTCTTGTATAGTTTGTCGATTTCAGATTTGGGCGCATAGACGTAGTTTCCTATCTGCCGGGTGGGGATGGAGTACCTTCTGATGTGCGCCCATACGGTGCTGTCGTTGATGTTGTACCTCTTGCAGATATCACCGATGGTATAGCAGTTCTCTGGATCCATGTTATATAGTTTGGGACTCAATAATTCTTTCTCTATGTCCTCGTCACGTCTTGAAAACAACTCTTCGAGTTTTATCCTATTGATTCGAGTAAGACGTTTACCTATATTGATATAAGGTATAGTACCGTTTCGTATAAGCCTGTATAGGGTATCTCGTCCAATATTATAGATGGCCACGGCTTCCGTCACAGAGATGTAGTCCCTGGCATCAGGCACTTTTTCCGCGATGGTTTCTAATCGCTCTTTCTTTAACTGCTCGGCTTTGCGTTGTTTGTATGCAAGATTGGTGCACTTCCTGCTGCAATATTTGGATGTGAGTGTCTTTGCTATAAATGGGGCTCCGCAAATCTCACACTTCCTTTTGATCTGGAATTTGGCTTCAGGCATATTGTCTCTCTTTAAATGGGTATTTATATGAATAGATATGTTTAAGTATGAATAAGTAGCAAATTGTCGCCAATTAAGTCGTGTCGCAAATATGTCGCAAATATAAGCCAAAAATCGCTAAATAACAAGGAAAATAACAAAGTTTAACAAAACAAAAAAGTGGTGCAACTCCGTGAGTTACACCACTTTCTATAGGTTTTCTTATTGTTTCTTATCGTATCTTACTTCACCTCCTCGAAGTCGGCGTCTTGGATGTTGTCGTCGGTCTTGGTTTCCTCGGATGATGTTTGCTGACCACCGTAGTTGGTCTGCTCGGCGCCGGGTTGAGGACCTGGGCCGGCCTGTTGATACATCTTGGCGCTGGCAGCCTGCATCACCTGGTTGAGGTTGTTCATAGCGTTGTCGATGGCAGTGAGGTCGCCACTCTTGTGGGCATCCTTCAGTTGCTGAACGGCAGCCTCGACGTTGGAACGCTCAGCACCTAACTTGTCGCCATTCTCGTTGAGGAATGTTTCGGTCTGGAAAATCATAGAGTCGGCTTGGTTGAGCTTATCGATACGCTCGCGCTCACGCTTGTCTGCCTCGGCATTACGCTCTGCCTCTGCCTTCATGCGGTTGATTTCCTCCTCTGTCAGACCTGATGAAGCCTCGATACGGATAGCCTGTTCTTTGCCAGTAGCCTTATCCTTGGCAGTGACCTTCAGAATACCGTTGGCATCGATGTCGAAGGTTACCTCAATCTGAGGAATACCACGTCGTGCGGGAGCAATACCGGTGAGGTTGAACTGACCAATGGACTTGTTCTGTGCAGCCATTGGGCGCTCGCCCTGGAGCACGTGGATAGTCACCTCGACCTGGTTATCGGCAGCAGTTGAGAACACCTCGCTCTTGCGGCAAGGAATTGTGGTGTTGGCATCAATCAGTTTGGTCATCACACCACCCAGTGTCTCAATACCTAAGGTCAGAGGAGTAACATCGAGCAACACGATGTCACCAACGCCGCCCTCTTTGTTCAGGATGGCACCCTGGATGCTGGCACCTACAGCCACCACCTCGTCGGGATTCACGCCCTTTGAAGGCTCCTTGCCGAAGTAGTTCTTCACCAGTGTCTGCACAGCAGGAATACGGCTGGAGCCACCCACGAGAATCACCTCGTCAATCTGACTTGTGGTCAGTTTAGCATCAGCAACAGCCTTCTGGCAGGGAGCCAGACATGCTTGGATGAGGTTGTGTGCCAACTGCTCAAACTTTGCACGAGTGAGGGTCTTCACCAAGTGTTTGGGCACGCCACCCACAGGCATGATGTATGGCAGGTTGATTTCTGTAGAAGTGCTGCTCGACAACTCAATCTTTGCTTTCTCAGCAGCTTCCTTCAGACGTTGCATAGCCATTGGGTCGGCCTTCAGGTCGGCACCCTCGTCGTTGCGGAACTCTTGCACCAGCCAGTCGATGATGACCTGGTCGAAGTCGTCGCCACCCAGGTGGGTGTCACCATTGGTGGAAAGCACCTCAAACACGCCGTCGCCAAACTCCAGGATGGAGATATCGAATGTACCACCACCGAGGTCGAACACGGCAATCTTCATATTCTTATTGGCTTTGTCGAGTCCGTAAGCCAAAGCGGCTGCTGTAGGCTCGTTGACAATACGCTTCACGTTGAGACCAGCAATCTGACCAGCCTCCTTAGTGGCCTGGCGCTGTGAGTCGCTAAAGTATGCAGGTACGGTGATGACAGCTTCTGTCACCTCTTCGCCAAGATAATCCTCAGCGGTCTTCTTCATCTTCTGAAGTATCATAGCAGAAATCTCTTGCGGAGTATATTTGCGGCCTTCGATTTCTACACGGGGATAGCCATTCTCGTTCACCACCTTGAAAGGAACGCGCTCGGCCTCCTTGCGGCTCTGCTCATAGGTCTCGCCCATGAAACGTTTGATACTATAGACGGTGTTGTGAGGGTTGGTGATAGCCTGACGCTTGGCAGGGTCACCCACTTTGCGGTCACCGTCCTTAACAAATCCCACCACGGATGGGGTGGTACGCTTGCCTTCACTGTTGGCAATGACTACCGGCTCGTTGCCTTCGAATACAGAAACACATGAGTTGGTAGTTCCTAAGTCTATTCCAATAATCTTTCCCATTGTTGTATTATTTTTATTTGTTAATATTTTCTTTATTAATTTGGAGTTCAGTAGTTGCATGAGTCCTATAAACCTATGATAAATTCAGCCTCAAACTGATTCGCTCCGCCATTAATATAACAAATGGTGTGCCAAAATACAAAAATGAACTGACAAATGTGACATTGTGTCAGTGAATAGGCATAAAAAACGAGCCATCCTTAATGGGTGGCTCGATAGAGTTGTTTGCAAGTTAATGAGTTGGTAAGTTGTTTAGTTGATAAGTTGTTGAATGGAGAACTTAAAAACTCACAAACTCAGTCTGCATTCTTAATGGCTTCCATGATTTGGGCCTCGATTTCCTCGCACAGTTCGGGGTTGTCCTTAAGCAGTGCCTTTGTGGCATCGCGTCCCTGGGCCAGTTTTGACCCGTTGTAGGAGAACCATGAACCGCTCTTCTGGATGATGTTGTACTCCACGCCGAGGTCAACCAGTTCGCCGTATTTGGAGATACCCTCGCCGAACATAATTTCAAATTCAGCCTTGCGGAATGGTGGTGCCACCTTGTTTTTCACCACTTTTACGCGCACTTGGTTGCCAATGGGCTGGTCACCGTCTTTAAGGGTGGTCACACGACGGATGTCGAGGCGAACGCTGGCGTAGAATTTCAAGGCGTTGCCACCAGTGGTGGTCTCAGGGTTGCCAAACATCACACCGATTTTCTCACGCAACTGGTTGATGAAGATACATGTGGTGTTAGTCTTGCTTATATTAGCTGTCAACTTACGAAGAGCCTGACTCATCAGTCGGGCTTGCAGACCGACTTTATTGTCGCCCATGTCGCCCTCGATTTCCGATTTGGGCGTCAGCGCTGCCACGGAGTCAATCACGATGATGTCGATGGCAGAGGAGCGGATGAGTTGGTCGGCAATCTCCAGGGCTTGTTCGCCATTGTCGGGCTGTGATATCCACAGGTTGTTGACATCCACGCCAAGATGCTCGGCATAGAAACGGTCGAAAGCGTGCTCGGCATCGATGAAGGCAGCAATACCTCCTGCCTTTTGTGCCTCGGCGATGGCATGGATAGCCAGTGTTGTCTTACCAGAGGATTCTGGACCGTAGATTTCGATAATACGGCCTTTGGGATAGCCACCCACACCGAGAGCTGCATTCAGGCCGATACTGCCAGTAGGGATGACTTCTACATTCTCGATGCGCTCGTCACCGAGTTTCATGATGGAGCCTTTGCCGAAGTCTTTTTCTATTTTCGACATGGCTGCTTGCAGGGCTTTCAGTTTGCCCTCTTGACTGTTGTCTATTTGCTCAATGTTTTCTTTTTTTGACATAGTGATATAGTTAGAAGTTAGGAGTTAGAAGTTAGAAGTGGCTAATTTCTATGTTGGAAGCATGAAGTTAGAAGTTAGGAGTTAGAAGTTAGAAGTGGCTAATTTCTATGTTGGAAGCATGAAGTTAGAAGTTAGGAGTTAGAAGTCAGAAGTGGCTAATTGCTATGTTGGAAGCATGAAGTTAGGAGTTATGAGTTAGAAGTTGGAAGTGACTAATTGCTGCTATATTGGAATTTTGGAAGTTAGGAGTTAGAAACTGGAGAACTTCATTATTTTGATTGTTCTATTTTCATTTTTTGAGTTTTGGTAATAGAAGCAAGCATTTTGATGATTTCTTGACAGTTGGAGTAAATGCTAATATATGTCTTCTTATCTAAATAATCGGATTCGTGAAGTAGTTCAAGCCAGTAAGCCGTTTCATTTGCTTCTTTAAATGATACATATATTTTAGCTAAAAAGTCAGCATCTGTTTGAGCTGCAAGTGCTTCTCTGACGTTGGCACCAATACTTGTCCCACTGCGTAATACTTGTTTCGACAAAATGAATTCTCTTTTTTGTTCTGTCAGAAATTTGTACATAGCAATGATACGCAATGCAAAGTTCTTACTTTTATCGGAAATCAAACTTTGTGCCATAATCTTGCACCATTTACTTCAAACTCCTAACTTCTAACTCCTAACTCTTATACCTCCAACTCTCCATCAAACACTTCGTGCCAGGGGAGACCTTTCTCGTTGAGGAGTTGCATGAAGGGGTCGGGATCGAATTCTTCGACGTTCCAGACGCCGGGTTTACACCATATACCCTTGAGGAGCAGCATGGCACCAATCATTGCCGGTACGCCCGTGGTGTAGCTCACACCCTGCATGCCCGTTTCCTGGTAGGCTGCTTGATGAGAGCAGTTGTTATAGACATAGTAGGTGCGCTCTTTGCCGTCTTTAATACCACGGATGCGGCAGCCGATGCTTGTCTCGCCCTCATAGTTCTCGCCCAGGTCTTGTGGGTTGGGCAGCACAGCCTTGAGGAATTGCAGCGGCACGATTTTCACTTTAGCTGTTTTGTTGGGGTCGTCAGCCAGTGGAGCCTCGTAGGTAATTTCGTCGATACGGCTCATGCCGATGTTTTGGATGACATCGAGGTGCTTGAGATACTGTTCGCCGAAGGTCATCCAGAAGCGTGCCAGACGGATGGTGGGATAGTTCTTCACCAGACTTTCCAGCTCTTCATGGTGCATCAGGTAGCTCTCACGTGGGCCGATGTTGGGGTAGGTGAGGGTTTTATGAATCTCCAGAGGCTCTGTTTCTATCCATTCACCGTCTTTGTAGTAGAGACCTTTTTGGGTGATCTCGCGGATATTGATTTCTGGGTTGAAGTTGGTGGCAAAGGCTTTGTGGTGGTCGCCGGCGTTACAGTCCACGATGTCGAGGGTATGAATCTCGTCGAAGTGGTGCTTGGCAGCGTAGGCGGTGTAGATGTCGCTCACACCTGGGTCGAAGCCGCAGCCGAGGATAGCGCAGAGACCAGCCTGTTCGAAGCGCTCTTTGTAGGCCCACTGCCAGGAGTATTCAAAGTGTGCCTCGTCGCGTGGTTCGTAGTTGGCGGTGTCGAGGTAGTGGCATCCGCAGGCCAGGCAAGCTTCCATGATGGTAAGGTCCTGATAGGGTAGGGCGAGGTTGACCACAAGTTGGGGCTTATAGTCGTTGAGCAGGGCTTTGAGTTGCTCCACATCATCAGCATCCACCTGTGCCGTCTTGATGTCGAGGTCGTAGCCGGCTTTATGTATCGACTCCACGATTTTATCGCATTTACGTTTTGTGCGGCTGGCAATCATGAAGTCAGTAAACACATCAGCATTCTGGGCTATCTTGAATGCTGCTACTGTGGCGACGCCTCCGGCGCCAATCATTAGTACTTTTCCCATTTTTATTGTTCTATTTTAGTGGTTAGAGGTTTATTTAGTGGTTAGGGGTGAGAGGTTAGGGGTGAGAGGTTAGGGGTTAGGGGTTAGGGGTTAGGGGTGAGAGGTGAGAGGTGAGGGGTGAGAGAATACTCCTACAGTCATGGGGTATTGCCCGAACTCTTGTAACTATCAACTCATCAACTCGTCAATTCATCAACTATACAACTATTAACTTGTCAACTCGTCTACTTGTCAACTTGTCAACTGTCTTCAGACTAATTCTTCCCCTCGGATTCCTAAGGCGCTCATGAGTGAGTAGCCTAAGATTTCCTGACGGAAGCCGCCGCCCATCATGGGCTGCATGGCAAAGACGGTGATAGTCTTGTTGTTGTCAGAATTCCGAAGTGCTTGCCTAACACGGTCGAAATACGCATCGTCGGGTATGACCATGATGCGTTTCACCTCGCCGGATGCACAGCATAGGCGAAGAGTGTCGATGAGCAAGTCTTCCTTACTGATGATGTTTTCATCGGTGTAGGCATTGATGGAAAACTCGCCAAGATTGTCCTTGAAAGCCTGACCATTTAGTTCATTGGCGTAATGTCCTGGTGTGAAATACTCCATGCGCTCGCTCTTGGCACCGTGTATCAGCACCACTTGTGTCTGTTCTTTGCTTTCTCGTATGCCTCCGTCCAGAGCCACACAGTCAATCCATCGTGCCATGTCGGCATTGGGAATCTTGCGGCCTATCATTCGCTCAAAGTTCACAATGAGGTCGAAGACCACACGATCTACAAAGTCGGCATCTACGATGATTACATTGTCGCAGCTCACGGTGGGCCGCTCGTTTAGATGGTTCATAGGTACAAAATTACGAATTTTCTCTGAAAACACAAATCTTTCGCTTTTTTATTGTGTTTTTTTTGATGGAAGCTGCCTATTTGATGTTGACGATGCAAATTTACAGTGATGTTGTTTCAAATCATGGTACAAGTTTATAAAATTGAAGATTGAAAAGTAGTTAAAGGGTAGTTAAAAGGGAGTTAAAGAGTAGTTAAAGGGACAATACCAATGAAAATTGAAAATGTAACCTCAATCTTTGTAGATATTGCTCAAAAAAGAGCATTATACTAAATTCCTATGTTCAATCTGTCTCCGACCAATACGCCCCAACGGGGCAACACGCTTTCAGCCCAGGGCAACGCCCTGGGTTTCAATGACACCTACGACTAATCACTTTTTAAAGTGGACTCAAGAATGAAAGGTAAATTTGTCCATTCCGCAATCGTTTGAGTGAAAAAAATGATATGGTCTCGCCTTTATTAATAATATGTGTCTTAACTTTGCACTCAAATTAGAAAAACAACAAAATTTCAAGGTAAAATGACAAGTTTGACCACGGCGATTGTTATCGTCTTTATTGTGGGCTATCTGTGTATAGCCCTTGAGAGTGTGACAAAAATCAACAAGGCTGCTATTGCCCTGTTGATGTGTGTGGGATGCTGGACGCTGCTGATGTTGGCACCTGGTTCTTTCTATCCTGATGTGGCTGCTGCAGATGTGGTGCACAAGGTGGCTGAGGTGATTGAGCATCATTTAGGTGATGCCGCTGGCACGCTCTTTTTCCTCATGGGAGCAATGACTATTGTCGAGATTGTTGATTCCAATGGCGGTTTCAACTTTGTCCGCGATGCTATCAAGACGCGGTCGAAGCGGAAACTGATGTGGCGTATGGCCTTCATGACCTTCTTCCTTTCTGCTATCCTCGACAATCTCACCACATCAATTGTGATGATTATGGTGCTTCGCAAACTGGTGCAGGAGCGGAAAGAGCGACTCATCTATGCTGCCATGGTGATTATCGCAGCCAATTCCGGTGGCGCTTTCTCACCCATTGGTGATGTCACGACCATCATGCTGTGGATCAAGGGTGTTATTACCACGCAGGGTGTGCTTACCGAGATTTTCATTCCCTCGCTCGTTTCCATGTTTGTACCCGCTCTTATCCTGCAATATACCCTCAAAGGGAAGTTCGATAAGTCGCAAAACTTGCCTGCAGCTGCCGTGAGCCAGTTCACAAAGACGCAGCGCAACATCATTTTCTGGCTTGGAGTTGGCGGACTGGTGTTTGTGCCCATTTTCAAGACATTGACACATCTGCCGCCGTTTATGGGCATCCTTTTGGTGCTGGGCTTGCTGTGGACCACTACAGAGATTTTCCATCACAACACCGATGAAGACGACACCATGGCTAAGCGTGTGAGCGACTTGCTCTCGCGCATCGACCTCTCCACCATTATGTTCTTCCTGGGCATCCTTATGGCAGTTGCTGTCTTGCAGGAGGTAGGTGTGCTTACTGCCCTCGGACAGTCCTTGGACGAGATGTCGGGTGGCAACCACTATCTGGTGACGGGTATCATTGGTGTACTTTCCTCGATTGTCGATAATGTGCCGTTGGTTGCTGGGTGTATGGGTATGTATCCTGTGGCTCCCACTGGCGACCTGGCCGTGGATGGTATTTTCTGGCAACTGTTGGCTTATTGTGCCGGTGTGGGTGGTTCGATATTGATTATCGGTAGTGCTGCCGGTGTCGTGGTGATGGGGCTTGAGAAAATCACCTTCGGTTGGTATATGAAGCGCATTTCTTGGATTGTGCTCATCGGCTATCTGGCTGGTATGTTCTCCTACTGGTTGATGAGAATGCTCATCTTGTAAGAATTGATATTTGAGGTATGAGATTTTAGATTGACAAAACCAGAAAGTCCATTTTTCAGACCACAGATTATCATGACTTGTTAATGATAGAGGCCACATCGCTCGATGTGGCCTCAGTCGTCTTTTCATGATATAGATTAATCAAGTTGAAGTTTTGTAAGTCCTCAACTTTCAGGTTATGAAGTCTTTAGGCTATGAGGTTATGAGGTGTAATGTGCCCAAATATGACGTTAGCCATACATATATCACCTTATAATCTGCAAGCGAAGCGACCTCAAAACCTCAAAACCAGACGAAACTGGAGTTTGCGAAAGTTGAGTTAATCAAACTTGTCCCAAAGGTGGTTGCTCCATTCGTTGGAGCGGTTGTCGTCATCGCTGTCGTCGGCCTCCTCACTGATGACGATACCGGTGTCAATGAGGTCGCCTCCGCTGAATTTGTCAATAAAACTGTCCTGCATCACCTTTTCTGTGGTGCTTAGTATCACAAACTCGGTCATCGGCACCATGTATGTCTTTTGCGCTTTCATTGCCATATCCTCCATGTCTTAGTTGATGATCACCTTTTGTCCTTTAGTCACATAAATACCTTTCTGTGTGGGCTTGCTGTTCAGACGTCGTCCACTTAGGTCGAACCAAGTGTCTTCCTCTTGAATGTTGGATTTCACATTCTGAATGGAGTTGAGTCCGTCGCCGAAATCGATGTTGAAGGTGAAATCGTTGGTGCTATTTCCATCATTAGCCGTGAAGATGAAGTAAGCGCGGCATGCTTTCAGTGTGCGCTCCTTGGCTGTGTACGTCAGCGTGTTTCCAGAGGTGAGATAATAGATGAGTGGGTCGTCGGAAGGTGAGACTGTGAACGCATCGTAATTGCCGATGAAGTTCACATGACCGTCATCAGAGACGAAGTCGTTTGACTCGTTGCTAATGGTCACACCATTGAAAACTGGGTCGGTAATGACAGGATTTTCAGTGTCTGCTTCCCATTTGATGATGTAGGGCGTGCCGGCAGTGATGCTATTTTCGTTGCTGCCGAAAGACAAATCCACGTGATGCCCCGTGACACTGGCAGTTGCTAAGGTGCGGATGTCTGCTCCTGCCAGTTGACTGGCAGAGAGTTGTTCTGCGGATAGACTGAAGGGAAGGCACAGCGTGCTCCACTCGCCATCTTTGTAGAGTTTGCGGCCACTTAGTTTCACATCAAACGTTTTGTCAATCGTGGCTGCGGTCTCGATGGTTCCACTATTTTGGGCGTTGTCAACAAGTTCGATCACATCATTGTTGATAACGGGGCGAATGCACTGGCCGTCTATTCTTCCGCCAAATTCGTACCATCCATAGTTATCCCAGCCAAGATAGTAAGCACCGCCAACGTCATCAGGGTTTGTGGAGCGTGACCAATAAGCACCTCCGTCGAGCAGCATGTCGTCGATACGCCAACCTGTTTCGGGCAGGAAGATGGTATTGTCGTTGGGGCCAGTCACTTCATAACCATTGACATCCCCAATGGTCATCGGTGTCCAGGTACATTCGTTCAGCAATTCGTCTAATTGTTCCTTTGTTGGTGTTCGCCATATACTACCCCAGTTGACGTAGGCGGCGTCATCCTCCGGGTCAAGCTCGTCTTTCCCATCTGTGAAGCCATCTTTACCACGGCTGCTATCGGAGCAATATTTGGTAAGGTATGTTTCTTCTCCGATGATTTCACCCCATTTGTAATTCTCCCAACTGAACAAATATCCATCAGCCACATCGTTGCCATGACCTTCTGTATCACCCCAGGCAAAAAAGAGACCAACATCTTTGGGGGTGTTAGCTCCCACATTACACGTAGCCCATAATGTACCACTGGTTAAGCCGAGGTCTACATAGTCGTGTGTATTACTCTTGGGATAGCTCACATAATCGTCATTTTCAATGGCTTCCACACTCCACCCTTTAGCTTTTGCCACATCTGCTTGCTCTTTTGTGATGTCGTTTTGCTCTATTTCACTGTCTAAGTCTATCACCACCATATAGCCGCCTCCTGATGGTGTTTCCAATGAGTTGACCAAATCAGTCATCGCCTCACCATTGATTATATTGTTGTAGCAATATAGTTGGAACAATTCTGTGCAACCAGTTAAGTCGAGGGAGGTCAGTTGGTTGTTGTTACAGTTGAACATCATCAGTTTGTTGTGATTGGTAACATCAATTGTAGTCAAATGGTTGTTTTCGCAAAACAATTGCTCCAATAGCATATTGTCGGTGACATCAAGTTCGGTCAAATTGTTGCTGTAACATGAGAGTACGGCAAGATTTGGATTGCTTTTCACATCAAGTTCGGTCAGTTGGTTGTCTGTGCAGTAGAGCAACGATAATAATGGGTTGTTTGTGACATCAAGTTCAGTCAAGAGATTATTGCAGCAGTCCAAGTCTCTCAGGTCTGGACAATCGGAGAGGTCGAGAGAAGTGATTTGGTTGTAACCACACCACAATTTTCGCAATTTGGCATTTAACGACAGGTCTATAGAGATGATCTTGTTCCTGTTCTCCTCAGGTGTATCGATGGTATTACAGACATCAAGTTCTGTCAATTCAGTGAAAAACTCAATGCCCGTAAGGTCTTGAATCTTACATGCCCTTGCATTAATCTTGGTGATGCCTGCCATTTCGGCATCTGTGATGACTGCATCTTTACCATAGGATTGAGAGAGCAACCACTTGCGGAAGTTCTCGTCGGGAAAGTTTTCTTCGTTAATGTTGATACCTGTAACAATTACTGGTGCTTTCTCAAAATTTATAAATATTTGCAGCATGAGAAGGCCCTCATACTCAGGCATGGTAAAAGAATAAAGCCCGTTTTCAAGCTGGGTGATATCATCACTCGACACACCATCATAGGTGATTCCCGCAAACTGGTAACCACTGTAAGCATTGAAATCGAAATAGATAGTTTCACCTGGTTCAGCATCATCTATGAGAGTTGAACCATTTAAATATGCTCCAAGGTCTTGACTCTTGCCTACACGAACCTCGCCCGCTTCATAAGGATTGGCAATGACAATCACATATTGCGCGTAGACCGTAGTAGAGGCAAGCAATGCAACAAGCAGCGTCATGGCTGCTCTTATGCAGAAATGTGTAATGTTAATACTCTTCATAATCGTTGATTATTTGGTTTGACTATTTTCATCCATTTTCTCTGATGACACCGGTCATTTCTTATTGGTGAGACCCGTCATTTTCGTTGTCATCTGCTTACAAAATTAGTTTATTCTGTAAGAATGACCTTGTAAAAAAAACACATTTTGATGAACGAGGGGCTGGCAGTGATGAACACCCCATTTTTCTGGATGAACAAAAGTTTAGGCTTTAGATAAATGGGCGTAAAAAAAGAGCAGGACAACAACCCTGCTCTTTTTTTTAAAATATCGTTGAATTTTCGGGTACTCAACTTCTTATGTGGCCATACGAAACTGGAGCATGCCGCTGCTTGCTGATGAGCCAAGTGAATAAAGCTGAGATTTTAATCAATCGCTGGTTTTGTGTAACTGAAATAGGGAATGGGTCTAAGCTTAAAGAGGTTGGCATAGTGCTTGCGGTCGATTACTTCCTTGATTTTGGCATCCTCACAGACACCAGTACGGATGTAGTTGTCCAGAGTTGCGTAGGTAAAGCCCAAGTTATCTTCGTCGCTCTTTCCACAGAGACCGTCAGAAGGTGTCTTCATCACTAAATCTTTTGGCAAGCCCAGTTCCATTCCAATTTCCAGCACCTCGTGCACGGTCAGACCACCAAGGGGAGCAAAGTCGCCGGCTGCATCACCGTATCTTGTGGAATAACCCACCCAATCTTCCGAAAGGTTGCAGGTGTTGGCCACGCGTCCGTTCATCGACTGCGATACGGCATACAGTGCTGTCATACGCACACGTGGTGGCATATTGATGGTGGTCTGCTCACTCACTTCTGTGCCAAGTGTCCCTAACTGTTCTTTTACGGCTGCCATGAGCGTCTGGCAGGTGTCGCCGATATTTACGTTACAATAGCGGATGCCAAGATGATTAATCAAGCGCATACTGTCAGAGATGTCTTTTTGCACGCCATTGGGCATGGTTATGCCGATGACGCGGTCTTTGCCTAAAGCCTCCACACATAGTGCAGCCACGATACTACTATCCTTGCCTCCTGAAACGCCTAATACGGCATTGCAGCCAGGACCATTCACTTCAAACCAGTCCTTTATCCATTGTACGACCTGGTCTTTAACTTCTTTTGCATTGAATTTTTCCATATAGATATAGATGATGTATTTTTCTTTGCAAAAATACACTTAAAATTTGTAAACACCAAAAATAATCTATTCAAATACCTTGTCAACTTGTCAACTTGTCAACTCGTCAACTATTATTAATCCATTCTCTAATCCCATCTACATGAGTGAGGATAATACTTTCTCGCCCATTGGGTGAAAGCAGAAAGTCAAGGTCTTCGTGGTTGTCCATGAAAAGATTCTCGGTCAGTACGGCTGGGCAGAGGGTATGGCGAAGGATATAGAAACCAGCCTCACAGTCCATGTCGCCGTCTGTGTGGTTGGTGCGGATTTTATGACCTTTCAGATGTTGTTGGGCTGCATGGTACAAACTCTCTGCCAAGTTGTCTGCTCGTGTCTGTCCGCGTGAGGTGTAGGCCGACCATCCCCTGGCTTGCATCCATTGACCACATCCAGCAGCATTGACGTGGATGGAAACCAAGACAACGTGGTCTGCACCGTATTCACGGCATTGTTTGTTGACACGCCAACAGCGGACGGGTAGGGGAATGTCACTATGTTCGGTGACAATCCGACGGGCATCATAGCCCATACAGCAAAGGCGATTGGTTACTTCAAGGGCAATTTCCCTTGCATATTGGTATTCGAGCAGACGTCCGTCTGGGCTGCGTTTCCCGGCTGTGTTGCAGCCGTGGCCATTGTCGATAAGAATTAGCATGGTTTTCAGAATAAAATGATTGATTTACCATGCAAAAATAGACAATGGTCAAAATCGTCCTATGGCATTTCTGGAAACACCTCTATCGATATTTAAAAAGGAAGACTCAAGAACTCAATAATTCAAGAACTAATACTCCAAATAAGGTTCGAGGCGACTGATAGCTTCTGGTGGGAAATCGGGTAGGAGGCGCAGGTCGGCAATGCTGTGGATGGGACCTTTCAGTCGGCGGTATTCCACGATGGCCTTTGCCTGATAGAAATTGATGTAAGGATGTTTTCGTAATTGCGCCATAGTGAGTTTGTTGACATTCAGCCGATGCTGGGGCTGTTGGGAAATCAGGAAGAAAGGCAAGGCATCCTCAGGGAATCCCTCAATCTCAAGTAACTGGCTCTCGTCATAAAAACCACCCAATTGTTCCCGATACCGAACAATGCTGCGGGCATAATATGACCCAATGCCAGGCACTTTCTTCAACATCGTGGTATCGGCAGTGCTCAAATCGATGTGTTCGCCAGATTTCAGTTTGATGGGATACATCAAAGTGTCGCGAGGATGCTCCATGGTACTGCTACCACTGCCACTGCTGCTGCCATTGCTGCTCCCCGTATGCCAGTCGTGCGAACCGCCATAATCACTGCCACTACGACTGCCATAATTGCCACCATGTCGATACTCTCTCTTGCCATATACATCGGCAGCAGGACGGTAATCCTCGCCGATGCGGATATAGGGCGCAAGACGGCGATACTGACCCACCGTGAGACCATAGACTCTGGCGAAATCCTCGGGAGTGCGGTAGATGCCTCCCTTTGCACGGTATTTATATATGTTGCGCACCTGCCAGGGCTGGAGCCCTAAACGGAGAAGTTGGGTACTGTCGGCAGTGTTGGGGTCAAATTCAAATAGTTCGCTCTCATTTATATCCACGGCATAGTAGGAATCATCTGCACCTGGTGTGGGAGGGACAGTTTTACTTGCGATGCTGTCGCTATCAGAAATAGGAGCACTTTGGCGACTTCCACCCAAGAAGAAAATCAGGCAAAAGGCCAAGACTGCCACGGCAAGAGTCACAAGCAGCACCTGGCGGTCGGATTTCTGGAAGTAGAAAAACTCACGAAAGTTCATCCTTTTCTGTTTTTATGAGGTCTATTCCATTCGGTTTATATGATGCCGAATTGGTGTAAGAAGATAGATATGATACATAGCGGACAGATGAAACGCACTGCAAATAGAAATACCTTTAGCCGCCACGATGGCAGTGTGCCCCAGTTGGTCACCTGATCTTTCACCACCTGTTTGGGAATATACCATCCCACGAAAAGGCAAGTGAGCAAAGCACCAAGTGGAAGGAGCACTTGCGCTGTAAGAGAGTCGCAGAAATCGAGCAGATTCATGCCCAAGAGCTTTACATCGCTGAGCGAACCATTGGAAAGAGAGCAGAAAATTCCGATGATACAACAAATCACAGTGACGATAATAGCACCCTTACCTCTGGAAACCTTCAATTCCTCGTGGAAGAATGCCGTACCGATTTCATGCATGGAAATAGTAGAGGTGAGTGCCGCTAATGCAAGTAGGAAATAAAACAGCACCGATACCACGTAGCCCACAGCTGGGGCAGAGGAGAAGGCCGCACCGAAGACATTAGGCAATGTGATGAATATGAGCGACGGACCGCTATCGGGATTCACTCCCACAGAGAATGCGGCAGGGAAAATCATCAGACCGGCCATCACTGCCACTATCGTGTCGAGCATGGCTATTTGGAAAGCTGAATTGGTGAGATTGGTATTCCTGCCGAAATACGAGGCGTAGGTACACAGACATGCCGTACCAAGGCTCAGTGAGAAGAATGCCTGACCTAAGGCTTCAAGAAGCACGTTTGGAGTGAGCTGTGAAAAATCGGGCTTCAAAAGAAATTCCACTCCTCTCATAGCACCTGGGAGCATACAAGATGCCACAATGAGCAGCACCAATAGTAGCAACAGCAAGGGCATCAACAGTTTTGAGGCTTTTTCAATGCCATTACGCACCCCTCTTACCACTACCAAATGGGTAATGACGATAAAACCGATAGTCCATAGAATGGGAACCCATGTGCCAGAAGAATAATCCTTGAAATAGTTGGCCACCTGGGTGGCATCCGTTTCCAATCCACCAGTGAGCGCAACTGTGAGATATTGCATACACCATCCGGCTACAACAGCGTAGAAACCAAGGATAATCATCGAGGTAAAAACCCCCAGATAGCCTATTACACGCCAAGGCGTACGGCCAGCCATGCGATTATATGCTCTTGCAGCATTGGACTGGGCCGACCTGCCCACTACAAATTCTGCCACCATGCCTGGTATACCTAATAGGAATACAAAGAGAATATAGAGCAGGATAAACGCAGCCCCACCATTCTGGCCAGTCATATAGGGAAAACGCCAGATGTTGCCAAGGCCTACGGCAGAACCTGCCGTGGCAAGCACTATACCTAATCGGCTGCCAAAATTTGCTCTTTGGTGATGTTGCATGGGAGTATCGTTCGCTTTAGGGTAAAATCGTTAGAATACCTTCAGTTGATGGAGGAATACCAATAGGATGCAGATGGGGCAGACAATTCGCACACAGAATAAATATATGCCGAATAAGGCACCACTGACGGTCCCCCAGTTTGTAAACTCATCGTGCACGATTTTCTTGGGTACATACCAACCGATAAACAAGCAAGTGAGGAAACCTCCGATGGGGAGGAATATCTGGCCGGTGACAAAGTCGAAGATGTCGAAAAGAGACGTTCCGAATAATTGTAAACCATCGAAAGCACCAAGAGACCAGGAACAGAACATGCCTATAATGCCGCAGGTTACAGTGACAATCGTGGCTGCCTTACCACGCGAGATATGTAATTCCTCTTGAAAGAATGCGGTGCTTACCTCGTGAAGGGATATCAGCGATGTCAGTGCGGCCAATCCTAACAGTACAAAGAAAAGCAGGGCTACGATTTGCCCTATAATGGGCATGGTGGCAAATGCCTGATGAAAAATATTGGGAAGTGTGACAAAAACCAATGATGGTCCAGAGTCGGGAGAGATACCTACAGAAAATGCTGCAGGGAATATCATTAGTCCGGCGAGGATGGCAACCACGCAGTCGATGATGCTGATCTGGAATGCTGATTTTGCCAAATTGGTGTGGCGTGTGAAATAGGATGCGTAGGTGCAGATACATCCCATGGCTATGCTCATAGAGTAAAACGACTGACCAAGTGCGCCGAGGAATACCTCGCTGTTCATCTTGGAAAAGTCGGGGTGAAAGAGGAAGTCTATGCCATTGGAGGCACCAGGCAACATGCAGGAGGCCACGACAATCATCAGCAGAAGAACAAAGAGCGTGGGCATCAACAGTTTCGAGGCACGCTCAATACCATTACGTACACCCCTGACTATCACCAAATGGGTGATAATTAAAAAGAGAAATGACCACACTACGGGTTTCCAAGGATTGGCGGAAAAATCTTTGAAATATTGTCGTATGTAGTCGGCATTGCCATCCATCGAACCTGTTACAGACCCTACAACATACTCTAAACACCAGCCAGAGACCACAGAATAATAGCCTGTGATAAGAAAACCTGTCAGCACACCCAGAAATCCTACAAGACGCCAGGGGGTGTGCCCTGCAAGTTTGCTATATGCACGGGCGGTATTGGCTGCCCCATGTCTTCCGATGATGAACTCACTTACCATGCAAGGTATGCCGAGGAGGAACACACACACCACATAGACAATGATAAATGCCGCTCCACCATTCTCGCCAGCCATATACGGGAAACGCCATACATTGCCAAGGCCAACGGCGGAACCGGCCGTGGCAAGGATAATGCCTAATTTGCTGCCGAAACTGGCTCTTTTCTCCGAATGTGTCATGTAATTATCTTGTTTATATCGTGATACCCAAAGTGTAGAATATATTTGTTCGAGGTGCAAAAATAGGATGCAAATGTGGTGCAAATTTATGAAAAATATCTACTTTTGCATAAAAAAACAAAAACAAAGATGAAATTTGTCTTTCATTTAATCACAAAATATCCTATTTCATGTTTGCTAATCGCAGTAATTTGGTATCTGAGTCTTTGTGATATACCTGAAACAAAACTGTCGAATATCCGCTATATCGACAAATGGACACATACAGCCATGTATTTTGGGACATGTATGATAATTTGGGTGGAGTACCTACGTAGGCACTCTACCGTGAGTTGGCACAAAATCTTATTGTTGGCTTGGCTCGCGCCTCTTCTTATGAGCGGACTTCTCGAAATCCTTCAGGCTAATTGCACCAATGGGCTTCGTAATGGAGAATGGCTAGATTTCATCGCCAATTCAATAGGATGCACATTGGCACTGGCTATCGGTACTCTATGGGTAAAGTGCCGCGGAAAAGGATGAAGGGCATGTGGCGTAACTGGCGGTTGTAGAAACGATGGTCACCAGTAACCTCCATACCAAGGAAGTCGGGGCGTTCAAATGTCTCATCCTCACTGCCTAATTCAACCTCGGCCATTACTAAGCCTTCGTTGTTGCCATAAAATTCATCCACTTCGATAGTATGATTGCCGGCCTTCACTAAATAGCGGGTCTTGTCGATGATTTCTGGCTCACAGAGTTGAAATAGGTGCTCTGCTTCATCAAGTGTGATTTCTTTCTCAAATTCATAGCGTGAGAGCCCTCCGTTATGAGAAGGCCCCTTGATGGTGAGGTAGGCCTTGTCATCGCGTATGCGTATTCTTACAGTCGCACCATTGGTGGGGATGTACCCTTGACGGATGCGACTGCTTGAATAGGCAGCGCTTTTGAAATCCCTATCCTTATGGACGAGGAATTTCCGCTCAATTTCCATTCCGCTCATATTAGACCAGAGAGGTGGTATGAATCAAGAATGCTATAGCAAGGACAACAAGGGCCACACAGATGCAGCGGATAATGATTTTTGCTTGTCTCTCTTGCTTTGCTTCGCGCTCAGCGCGCTTTTTCTTTGTCTTGTCGCTCATGATATTGTAGTTTTTTAGTTATTGAGTTTGTAAGTTATTCAGTTGTGAGTTCTGTATGTTGCGCTGTCAACGCATTATCAAGCTGGCTCTTCGCTGGTGGGGAATTCCATCAGGTAGGCTTTGATGAAACCGTCGATTTTGCCATCCATCACGGCATCCACATCTGTAGTCTGATAGTTTGTGCGATGGTCCTTCACACGGCGGTCGTCGAAGACATAACTGCGTATCTGGCTACCCCATTCTATCTTTTTCTTGCCAGCCTCAATCTTAGCCTGTGCCTCCAGGCGTTTCTTCATGGCACGGTCGTAGAGTTGGGAGCGCAACAGGCGCATAGCGTTATTGCGGTTTTCCAACTGCTTTCGGCTCTCGGTATTCTCAATCAGAATTTCCTCTTCTTCGCCTGTGTCAGGGTCAACATATTGGTAACGTAGTCGGACACCAGTTTCTACTTTGTTGACGTTCTGGCCACCGGCTCCACTGCTTCGGAATGTATCCCATGATACACGCGCAGGATCAACATACACTTCAATGGTGTCATCTACAAGTGGTGAGACAAAGACACTGGCAAAACTGGTCATTCGCTTACCTTGGGCATTAAAGGGTGAGACACGCACCAGACGATGAACGCCACTTTCGCTCTTGAGGTATCCGTATGCAAATTCGCCTCCCTCAATCTCCATGGTGACACTCTTGATGCCTGCTTCGTCGCCGTCCTGACAGTTGCTAACCGTCACTTTGTATCCATGGGCTTCAGCCCAGCGCATATACATACGCATGAGCATCTGTGCCCAGTCCTGGCTCTCGGTACCACCGGCACCACTGTTGATTTTGAGCACACAGTCCATTGGGTCTTCTTTCTGCTGGAGCATGTTCCTCAGTTCTAAAGCCTCAATCGCTTGGATGACATCGGCATAATAAGCATCTACTTCCTCCTCTGTCACCATGTCGTCGTGATAGTAGTCAAAGGCGAGTTGAAGCTCGTCGGCCTTGTCGCGTACATCCTTGTAGCCGGTAATCCATTTCTCGATGCTTTTCACCTTTTTCATCTGCTCCTGGGCCCTTGCTGGGTCGTCCCAGAAGTCGGGAGCCTGTGTGCGCAACTGTTCCTCCTCGTATTCTATTTTCTTTTTATCTATTTCAAGATACTTGTGCAATGCATCAGCACGCTCAAGTACGTCTTTGAGTTGGTCGCTGGTAATCATCTTTATTTGTCAACTATTACTCCTCATACATCTCGTCGATCTCTTTCTTGTAATTCTTCGTCAGGATGGCACGGCGAAGTTTGAGTGTGTTGGTAAGCTCGCCGTTTTCCATGCTGAAGGGTTTCGGAAGCAGTGTAAAACGCTTGATGCGCTCATAGCTGGCCAACCCCTGTTGTAATGTGTCCATACGTTCTGTCATCATTTTGATGATTTTCTCGTTGGCGCACAACTCCTCGATGGAATTGTATTTAATGTTATATTCTTTGGCAAACTCCTTTAACAGGTTGTAGTCAGGTACAATGAGCGCTGACACAAACTTACGCTGGTCGGCAATGACTGCAATCTGCTCCACAAATTTGTCGACTAAAAGTTTCGATTCTATAAGCTGTGGGGCAATATATTTGCCATTTGACGTCTTGAAAAGATCTTTGATGCGTTCCTTGAGATATAACTCGCCGTCTTTCATGTATCCTGCATCGCCAGTGTGGAAGAATCCGTCTTCATCAAACGATTGAGCTGTGAGTTCCTCACGCTTGTAATAGCCACGGGTGATGGTTGGGCCTTTAAGCAGAATCTCGTCATTCTCACCAATTTTTATTTGGATGCTGAAAATAGGCTTGCCTACAGAGCCTATGGTGTAGGGCTCACCTAAGTGGTCGTTGGAAACGGTGGCTAAGCTTTCTGTCAAGCCATACCCCACCATCATATTGATTCCAATGGAATGGATAAACTCCTCAACCTCTGGTGAGACGGTAGCACCGGCAGTGGGGAAGAAATGGGCATGTTCTAAGCCGAGTTGCTTACGAATTAGACTGAAAACAGTCTTGTTGTAGAATTTATAGGCTAATTTCAGATGTACAGGGGGGCGCTTGCCATTGCTCAAGTATTCAATGTTGTGCCTACGGCCCACACTGAGTGCCTTCTTGAACAATGCTTTCTTAGCACCGCTTGCTTCATCGATTTTTGCTTTCACCCCTACTAGTACTTTTTCCCAAAACCTGGGAACGGAACTCATACACGTGGGGTGTATCTCACGAAGGGTTTCTTGTATCTCTTTGGGATAGGTGTTGATGACCAGTCGCGCTCCCTCGGTAAGGCATAGAATTGCCCATCCGCGTTCAAATACGTGGGTATAGGGCAGAAAGTTCATTACCACATCGTCTTCACCCACAGGCACACCGCGGTGATTGGCCTCGAAAGCTGCATAATATTGCGAATAGGTAAGTATCACACCCTTGCTGTTGCCTGTAGTACCACTTGTGTAGAGGATGTTGGCAATGTCATCCATTGAAGCTTCTTTATAGAGCTTTTCTACTTCTGTCTGGCGGGGATAGTTTTCTCCTAATTTCAGAAAGTCGTCGAAATAGATGGCATTGGGGTCGTTGGGACTGATATTGACGTTGCGATCGTAGATGATAATGCGATCGAGCGTAGGGCATAAGGGGAAAATGCGATGCGCCTTGTCATATTGTTCCTGTTCACCCACAAAAAGCACCCGGATTTCAGCATCGTGAATCATGAAACGTATCTGGTCCTCACTGCTGGTAGCATAAAAAGGAACAGTGACGGCACGGATGCCAAAGGCTCCAAAATCGGTGTAAATGTATTGTACTGCATTTTGTGAGAAAATACCCACGTTTTCTTGTACTCCAACGCCAATATTCAGAAGTGCGTTGGACAATTTCTTCACCGTGTCGGAGAATTGATTCCAACTAATAGTTTTCCATTCCCTGCTACCAAAGTCACGATAGGTAAGGACTGGTTTTGAACCGTATTTCTTGGCTTGTTCATGGATGAGAACCGAAAGGTGGCAATTTGTCTGCATATTAGTTTGGGTTTGGTATGTGCAAAAATACTGCAAATCGTGTGAAAAACCAAATATTATGTCGATTTTCTTACGGTTGATTTCAACAAATAATATGTCAAAGGGTATATCATTGGCAAAAAACGTGTCTTTTTTAAGGAAATATCGTGAAATCCTTTTAATTTTGCATGTCTTTTATAGCTCAATCATGTTTACCACAACACTTCTCGAATGGTTTGCCATCAATCGGCGCGATTTGCCATGGAGGCATACACGCGACCCTTACGCTATCTGGCTGAGCGAAATTATACTCCAACAGACGCGTATCCAGCAGGGGGAGGACTATTGGCTGAGATTTATGAGGAGATGGCCCACTGTGGAAGAACTGGCTGATGCCACCGAGGATGAAGTGCTTCGGGAATGGCAGGGGTTAGGCTATTATAGCCGTGCACGCAATCTCCTTACTGCAGCAAGGCAGATTGTGGAGCGAGGTTCTTTTCCCGATACGTTGGAGGAACTCAGAAAGTTGAAAGGTGTGGGAGACTATACGGCAGCAGCTATAGGTTCGATGGCTTTCGGCATACCTGCTGCTGTGGTCGATGGCAATGTCTATCGTGTGCTCGCAAGGCATTTCGGCATTGATACACCTATCAACACGACAGAGGGGAAGAAACTATTTGCCCAATTGGCACAATCATTGTTGCCAGCCGACCAACCTTCGTCATACAATCAGGCAATTATGGACTTTGGAGCTGTACAATGTACACCCTCGTCGCCCCAATGCCTTTGCTGTCCATTGCAGGAGAGTTGTGAGGCTTTTCGCATGGGACGAGTTTCAGAACTGCCCGTAAAAGAGCGAAAACTGACAGTGCGTGAGCGTCGGCTCACCTATCTTTATGTTAGATGTAACGGCTGGACGGCATTGCGACGGCGAACGGCTGGCGATATCTGGCAAGGGCTTTGGGAACCTGTGAACTGTGAACTTCTGGCACAAGACAGCCAGCTGTATTCGCTTCTTAGTCGTGCCACCTTGATACGCAAAGATGTCAAGCATGTGCTCACACATCGTGTTCTCATGGCTGATTTTTATCTGCTTGAAACTGATGACCGTCCCTTACTGCCAGAAGAGTACCTATGGGTTGAGGAAACTGATATTGAGAAGTATGCTCTTCCGCGTCTGATAGAAATATTGTTTGCTTCTTTACCCACTGATTTATAGAAAGAATGACCTCAAGATAACAAAACATAAGTAAAATGGTATGACAAAAGAATATACGCAATCCGCTATTGAACTACTTCAAAGGCTTATCTCGATTCCATCGGTGAGTCGCGATGAGCAAGCTGCTGCAGACCAATTGCAGCAGACGATGGAATCTTATGGATTGTCACCCCGACGTGAAGGTAATAACTTGTGGGTGGAAAACAAAGGCTGCACTGATGGCCTTCCAACCATACTGCTCAACGCACATATAGATACAGTGCGCCCAGTGGCTTCATGGTCTCGTAACCCATACACCGCTGAAATCGAAGACGGAAAGTTGTTTGGGCTTGGAAGTAATGACTGTGGTGGTGGACTGGTGTCGCTGTTGCAAGTTTTCAGGTTCCTTTCAGGGAGGCCACAGCACTACAATTTGATTTATTTGGCATCGGCAGAGGAAGAAGTGTCGGGAACCAATGGTATCTGCCGTGTATTGCCACTATTGCCATCTGTCGATGTGGCCATTGTGGGTGAGCCAACAGGGATGCAACCCGCTATCGCAGAAAAAGGGCTGATGGTAATAGATCTTATTGCAAAAGGTAAATCAGGGCATGCAGCTCGCAGTGAGGGTGTGAATGCCATCTATAAGATGCTCGACGATCTGACATGGCTCAGAGATTATCGCTTTAAACGTGTCAGTGAACTATTGGGGCCCACCCTGATGAATGTGACCATGGTGAATGCTGGTACACAGCACAATGTGGTTCCTGATAAATGCACGGCAGTGGTAGATATACGTACCAATGAACTATATAACAATGAGGAAGTGCTTCGTTTTATCCAATCGCATGTAAGTTGTGAGGTGCATGCACGTTCCACTCGTTTGAGTTCATCACATATCAGTATGGAGCACCCAATTATAAGAAAATGTAAAGAGATGGGTATGAAGCCTTTTGGCTCGCCAACATTGAGTGATCAGGCTCAGATGACATTTCCTTCGCTCAAACTCGGGCCGGGTGAGTCGGCACGCTCTCACAGCGCAAATGAGTACATCTTCGTCAGTGAAATTGATGATGCCATCAAGAAGTACATCCAGTTGCTTGATGGATTCGTTTTTTGACTCCTATAATCATATAGCAATATCAATAAACACAGAGACACAGAGAGAAGGAAAAACCTCTATGTCTCTGTGTCTTTATGTACAAATCGTTGTATTTATTGTCTTATCCCATCATCTTGCGAGCCATTCCTCGGGATTGAGCTTGGTGGTTTCGCGGCGCAACTGGAATTGAAGAATATTGTCGTCGCCCACGGTGCCAAGCGCCTGACGGGTAGTCACTTTCTGTCCGCTACGCACATGTACGTTGCGGAAATTGCAATAGACAGAGATGAAATCGCCATGACGAATCATGACCACTTTTTGACCGGCAACACTCACTACGGCACTTACTTCTCCATCATAGATGGCACGCACAGTGGCACCAGGCTGACAGAGTAGGTCGATACCCTTGTTGTCAAGACGTACACCCTTAAGACCTTCGACATCGTGTTGACCAAAGCGGTTAACAATTTTATAAGTTCCTGTCACAGGCATAGGCAGACGACCTCTGTTTGATTCAAAACTGCCACTAATCTGTCTGTCAACAGCCGACATCCTCTCTGCCTTCTCCTCCTCGAGAGCTGCGGCCTGGGCTTCCTTTTCGCGACGGTGGGCTTCAGCAATAGCCTTTTCCTCTGCTGCTACACGAGCCGATTCGGCCTCACGAGCTGCCTGTTGTGCCCGTTGCTGCTCCTCGGCAGCACGGCGGGCTTTCTCTTCAGCAGCACGGGCTTCGGCCTCGGCTTTACGAGCACGGGCCTCGGCTTCACGGCGCTCCTTTGCTGCAGCTTCTTGACGAGCTTTCTCCTCGGCCTCGCGCTTGGCTCTCGCACGTGCCTCAGCGGCGGCCTTTTCCTCTGCCATCAGGCGTTCGTGTTCTCTTGCAGCCTTTTCTGCCTCAGCTTTCAAACGCGCCTCCTCGGCCTTGGCAGCGGCTATTCGTCTTTGCTCTTCCAGACGGGCCCTTTCTGCCTCGGCTCTTCGCTTGGCTTCTGCCTCAGCACGTTGCTTGGCTGCCTCTGCCTCGGCTTTTCGCTTGGCTTCAGCCTCTGCCCTCAAGCGGGCTTTCTCTACTTCCACTGCTACGAGCCTGTCGATTTCAGCGTTGATTTGTTCGCGTTTCTTTTCTTGTTCTGAGATAATCACTTGTATGGTGCGCTGCTCATTTCTTAGCTCATCCACCACGCGTTCTTGCTCATTATGCTTTTCCTGCAATTCGGCCTCGGCCACTTTGCCCTTGTTCAAAAGGTCATTCTTTTGTCCTTTGACAATCTTCAGTTGTTCGTTCTTTTGGTTAATCTCCTCCTGCTTTCCCTTGATTTGCTCGCCTTGGGAACGTTGAAATGAAGCATATTCTTGTATAAACCGCAATCGGCGGTATGCCTGGGTAAGATTGTTGGCGCTGAAGATGAACATCAACTTGTCTTGAATAGACCGGTGTTTCGCCATCTCACGGAGTGACTTGATATATTTTTGTTGGCGATCGTTTAATTGTTCCTGAAGCGTGGACATCTGTGAATTGAGAATGTCAATATTGTTGTCAAGCACTTTGATGTCGTTCTCATACCCTTCGATGTCTTTTTGCTTCGAGGTGATTTCGCCGTTGATGACTAAAAGGTTTTGAAGCCGTTGCTCCACGTCGGCCTTATTGGCATGCAGACGGTTTTGTTGAGCACGGATTTCATCCTCCACCTTCTTGAGTTCCGACTGTTGTCCTCGGATTTCCTTTGTGGGGGTATATGTGGACTTCTTCGAAGTGGTGGCTTTGCCTTTCTTCGTTGTCGTGGCAGAGCGGTGTCCACTGGTTGACCTGCGCCGCTGGGCCGACATGGGCAGTATGACGAAAACTGCTAATAATAAAATGATGTATCTTCTCATTGTAGTTTCATTATCTGATTAATAACGTCTTGGAATTTCACAGGTTTGTATTTCTTGGGAACTTTCGTCTCAACATCCCATCCTCCGTCGTTCTTAAGTCCACCCATATTGATGGTTACTGTCATCTCCTTGCCACCAGTGTTGAATTTCACAATGTGTTCGGTGGGGAATTGAGAGGATTGGAATGACTTAAATTTTCCATACTGCCAGTAGAGCATAGACTTCCCATTACTGCCATTGTAAATGGCTGAAGCCTTGCTGATAAGTGCGGTGGCAAGGTCGGTTTCCCAGATGTATTTCATCTTTCCGTTGGCAATGCTTATGCTGCTGCCGTCTTTTTCAAACATTCTCATTTCTTTCTCTTGCAATTTAGTGGTTCCAGGCACAAAGAGTTGGTTCCAGAATAATGCCTGAAGAGAATTGAAATTGATGCCATTGTTTTTGAGGAAACTCACATCATTATACCCCACCTTGACAAATTGTTTGTGGATGCGGTCCATAATCAGTACACTGTCGGGGGTAAACTCCATTCTGCCAACCTCTACGAGACCCATGGGCGACAATTGGATTCGTATCACCTCGTCTTTTCTCATAGATATTTTTCCATCGACACTAATGTCCTTGCTGCCTGATTTCAGATTGAAGTCGATACTACTGACAATGTTCTTTGTTGTTACAGCATTTGAGCATATTTTGCTAACATAATTATATGCGGCTTCAGATGTGTTGGTTTCAGCTACAGTCGGCACGTCAGCTGTGGGGACTTTCGCGGAATCTTTCAAAGCCTTTTTAGAGGAACTACAAGCCCCTAATAATATGGGTAAGGCTAATACTATTGATATAATTGTATTTCGTCTGTTCATAATTATTTGGCAATGTATTGTTTTTGTTTGATTTTCTTTTTAAGTAACTCTTTATGGTCATTCCCTTTGTCAAGTGCTTCCTGCCAGTATTCTACGGCCTTTTCTGTCTCGTTGCAGAAGCTGTAGATGTCACCAGCATGTTCTGTAATCACATTGTCGTTGTTGGTGTTGTTGCGCACAGCCTGGTCAATGTATAGCTTTGCCTCCTCATAGCGACCTTGCATGAAAAGAATCCATGCGTAGGTGTCAAGATAGGTGGAATTGTTTGGCTCGGCTTTTACTGTGCGGTAGCTCATCTGTTCTGCCTCGGCGAGTCGTTCTCCCCTCTCACTCAGGTAATAGGCGTAGTTGTTGAGGCAACCAACATTGTTGGGATTCCAGTTTAGACAATTGTCGTATGCTTCGAACGCCTCTTTGTCAAGACCCTTTTGATGAAGCAGGTCGCCTGTTATCTCATAGAAGTCGGAGGCTAATGAGGCATTGCTGTTGCTGTCGATCCTGTCGATACCCTTCTTAAACACTTCAAGCGTCTCATCCACTTCACCCTTTTGGTAAAGGGCTAATCCCATGAAATAGTAGAAGGCAAGATTCTCGGGGTTGTATTCCAGGGCGGGCTTGCATTGGGAGATTACACGGTCGTAGTCTTTGGTGTCCCAGATTGCCTGCAAAAGTTTGATTCGCACATTGTCGTTGTCGGGAGCGATGGAGAGAACGCGTTCCCATGCAGCGTTGATCTCTTCTTGTGGCATGTGCTTTAGTTCCATGTAGGTGGCGCAAATCTCGGCGATGTCGGCATCAGGCTGAGGTACGTCAAGCATTTTTGCAAAGATGGAAAGCACTTCAGTACTGTCGCCACCCTCATTCTCACTGTCCATGATTATCTGGTGAAGCAGGGAAATCTTGTCAGAGGTTTCAGAATTGTTGCTAAGCAAAACGCGCTCTGTAATTTCCTTGACTTGTTTGTCATTGCCCACCTCTTTATAGTAGTCAAGCAGCGACATCAATGCCATGATGTTGTCGGGCTCTTTACGGAGCACATGGTTGTATTCTGCTAAAGCTTCTTTTTTCTTACCATTCTGCAATAGCCAGTTGCCCATCATCACACGATAGTTTAAGTCGTTGGGAAATTGGCGTGACATTTCCTTCAGAACCTTCAGCTCCTCTTTCTTCTTGCCTTGTTTTGCATATATCTGCATACGAGACAAGGCGATGTCCTCTGAAGGGCCTTCAAGAAGTTCAAGTTTGTCGATGACACGCAGCATGCCGTCGTAATTGTAGTCAAGCTGATAGAGCTGGCTCAATATTCCAAGCACGTCTGTCCGTGTTGGAGATATTTCTGCGAGTCGCTCATAGACCTTTGTCGCTCTTTCATAATCATCGACTTTGATGAGGGTATGGCCGAGCCTTTCAAGGTATGTGTTGTTGGAGGGGCTGAGGATTGCTGCCTGTTCCATACAGTGCAACGCCATACTGTCCTCCCGCAATTCATTGTAATAAGTGGAGAGATTGAAATAGGTCTCTGCAGAAGTGGGGTTGATTTCAAGGCAATGGTGCAACAGATCGAAGGCTGCGGCATAGTTGCCTATATTTTCCTGACGGATGGCTTCAAGATAGAAATAGGAGAAGCGTTGGCTGTCGTCAATGCTAAGCAGAGGTGCCGTTTCGGACTTCACCTCTTTCGCATCGTGTCGTTGTTGCGCTATAGCTCCTGTTGCCAGGAGCAACAAAACCAACGACATCAACCATCGTATCTGAAAATCTTTTGACATTGTATTCTATTTTACACCTGTGTGGCCATATCCACCCTCTCCACGCTCTGTGTCATCGAGTGTTTCCACTATCTGAAATTCTCCCTGTTCGTGTCTTGCTATGACCATCTGTGCAATTCGCTCTCCATCATTGACGATAAAGTCGGTGGTGGAAAAGTTTACTAATAAGACCATTACCTCACCACGATAGTCTGCATCAATGGTGCCTGGTGTGTTAAGCACGGTGATACCATGCTTTAATGCCAATCCGCTACGTGGCCTTATTTGCGCTTCATAGCCCTGGGGAAGGGCAATATGCAGCCCGGTGGGTATTAGTCTTCGCTCAAGAGGCTTCAGACAGATTGGTGCATCGATGTTGGCACGCAAATCCATCCCAGCACTTTGACTTGTAGCATATTCAGGAAGTCTTTGTTTCCCTTTGTTGATTACTTTTATCTTAATCATATATGAACAGAAGATAAATGAATGTGCAAAAATAGCGATTATTCTCCAAATTTCGTCATTTTTAAACTTAAAATGACGGTTTTTAGACAATTTTAGTTTACTTTTGCGGTGAGCAACAAATTATTAATCCATCCGACCTATATACATGGTCTTATACTAATATATATAGTATGAATTGGTTACAACTTATCTCAAACAAACGACTTGGTCAGGAAGAGCGTCACTCTTTACGACATGACGACCGGTCTGAGTTTAAACGCGACAGCGACAGATTGATTTTTTCGGCACCTTTCAGGCGCTTACAAAACAAGACGCAGGTATTTCCACTCCCAGGAAGTGTGTTTGTGCACAATAGATTGACACACAGTCTGGAGGTTTCTACCGTTGGTATGTCGCTCGGTAATGATGTGTGCCGTATGCTTTGTGAAAGGCATAGTGAGTTAAGGGGTACTTTGTTTGAGGAAATAGGAACTATCGTCTCTTCCGCATGTTTAGCGCACGATATGGGAAATCCTCCCTTTGGACACTCGGGAGAGAAAGCCATCCAAGCATTTTTCAGCGAGGGGGCGGGCGAACATCTGCGTGGATGTCTGTCGCCTCAGTTTTGGAGTGACATTACCCATTTTGAGGGTAATGCCAATGCTTTCAGGCTGCTCACACATCGCTTTAATGGGCGCCGTGAAGGTGGCTTTGTGCTCACTTACTCTATGTTAGCATCCATTGTGAAATATCCTCATTCATCGCTTGCTGCTGGAAAGAAGGGGAAATTTGGCTTCTTCGCTACAGAGAGGGAGTATTATGAGAGAATCGCTTCGGATTTAGGCATACGTCGTCTCTCCGCACCAGACGAACCGTTACGATATGCACGCCATCCGTTGGTGTGGCTTGTGGAAGCTGCTGATGATATCTGCTATGAAATCATGGACCTTGAAGATGCCCATAAGTTAAAAATCTTGTCGTATGCGGAAATAGAACAATTGCTGTTGGGCTTTTTTGACGAGGAGACACAGCAGCATATACGGCAGCGTATCATCGACGAGCAAATTACTGATGACAACGAGAAAGTGGTGTATATGCGGTCGTGTGTGATTGGAATTCTTGAGAAAGAGTGTGCGCAGGTGTTTGTGGAAAATGAGGAGAGTATCCTCAAAGGTGAGTTTGAGGAAAGTTTGATAAAACACATCAGCGAACGGCAGCTCAAGGCATATAAGCAGTGCTCAGAAGTGTCGGTGAATAAAATCTATAACAGTAAGCCGGTGCTTGACGTTGAACTGTCGGGATACAAAATTATGGCTACGTTGATGGAGCAGATGGTACAAGCTGCTGTAAATCCATGGCGCTTTTATTCACGTCAGTTGCTGCAAAGGGTTAGCAGCCAATACGATATCGGTTCAGATGATCTTGAGACACGTATCATGGCTGTAGTTGACTATATCAGTGGAATGACCGACATTTATGCCCTTGATGTGTATCAGAAAATCAATGGAATCTCGCTGCCTATAGTATAAAGTGAATACCTATTTTTTCAGTCCACGGCTTATTTCCTGAGAGAATAGTTTGCCAACATCTCCAGATGGCAACTGCAAAGGATGCTCCTTGACAAAAGAGTCTATATGGCGGAGGCGCTTCTCTTCCAATATTTCATCTACGGCAATGAGAATGCCAGTCTCCTCCACGTCTCCAAAGTCGTCATTGATGGCTGTTCCAAACATCTTCATCGTGGGGCTCAGTCCCATATAGGCATTCACCAAAGGAGGAATATTGATACCCAATTTGCGAATTTCTGTGTTGAGTATGCGATAGTCTTCGCGAAGTGAGTCACCGCATAGCACTTTCGAAAGTTCCTCTGTCGGGGTTTCGAGTTTCAATGGGTTCATAGGGATGATCAGGTTTTCCTTGTCACCAAAATGTTTGTTCAGAAAATACAAGATCATGTCGCGACCAATACGAAGATAAGACGGATACATGGTCATCTTACCAAAAAAATATTTCACATTCGGCTTTATCACCGTCAGGGCACCAAGACCATCCCATAGGTTGTCAAGGGCAAAAAGACTTTTCGACCCCATCTTGCTGCTCTGGTAGGGGAGGGTTACGTAGGAACGGGCAAGTTCTATCGTCAAGGGCAGGTATTCGCGGATGAACTTCTCAGAGAAGTGGAAGATGTGGCTGGTGGCAAGAATGGGCTGACCTTTGCTGTCGAAGTCCACCTCATTGCCTAATTTATAACGATAACCACCAATGATTTCTTCCTCCTCGGGATTCCACACGAGTAATTGCTTGTAACAATTGTCCATCAGGTCAAACTCGTCGAGGTCCACTTCCTTACCAGTGCCACCTCCTGCTGCACGGAAAACTTCCTCACGCTGTCGGCCTATCTCCCTGACTACATTGGGAGAATCATGAATGTCAACGACAAAAATCTGGTTATGACTCTTGTTTGTCATCCGAAGCTGTTTGTCGGGAGTAAGTTCGCTCTTAAGCAGTTGTTTATCTACTGGGGGGATAATTGGTTGCTCCATAAAAAATGATTTGTCTTGCTTAATACTGTTACAGTTCGTACACCAGGTCTTGTACATACTGAGCCCATGCTGCTGGTGTCTTCGATTTGTCAAAAGTCTGCCATGGAATAGGCTTGCCAATGGCCACACGGAATGTCTTGTGGACATTCTTATACATCTCATCCACGAGATATAGCATCGCTACATTGAATTTAATGCCCATCTTTTTGCTCACATTTGCCACACGATAGAAAAAATTGGAGTTGCAGCCTCCAAAATGAATGGGGACAACGTCACGATGAGTTTCAACACTTTTAGAGATAAATGTCTTTTTCCAAGGTAAATCGCGTATGACACCATTTGTCTTACGAGAACAGAGACCTGCAGGGAACATAAGCATGTGGCTGTCGCTACGAAAACCTGCATTTACCATGGCGGGGAAGTTGCGGCTTTGTGAACCAGTCTTATTGATAGGAATACATAAAGGTGCCAAGCCGGGAAGATTCATAAGTAAATCATTGACCAAATACTTGAAATTACCATCATAATGGCGACCTATAATGGCACCTAATGCCACGCCGTCTTCTCCTCCAAGGGGATGATTGCTGACAAAAGTGTAAAGACGGCCATCATCTTTGGCGGGGAGGTTCTCTTCGCCAACAATATCTAATGTCATGTCGAGATAGCGCACACACTCTTCAAGCCATTCCACCCCTTTCTTGTCACGGCTCTCCCAAAGAAATTTGTTGACCTCATCCTGGTGAATGGTGCGGCGAAGCCATCCTTTTACAAACCAAGGCACTAATTTCGACTTCTTGCCCATTTTGTCGGCAAGCACTTTGTCAATGTCAATCGTTTTCTCTGTTATTTCATTCATGTGACTGCGAATGCTAATGAATTGCAAAAATAAACTATCTTTTTGAAATAAGTGACATTTTTTGAGAAAAATCAAAAAAAAACTATTTTTTTTATGATATTTTGGCTGAAATGATGTCGGATGGAGACTCTCACTTTCGCAAACCATACATATAAACCCTGTCAGACTAGGTGTCTATGGAGGCAAGGAGTAAAGGGAAGAGACGATGATGACATGACTGGTTCTCGTCTATCGGGAGATTTTTATTGAAACAATAAAAATTATGAAATATTTGTGGAATCTGGATGCAAGATTTTACAAGTTTTGATGTTATAAACAAAAGAACATCAACTTTTTATCTTCATTTAGTATATATCCCCAATTATCATCAACTATCTCGTTATGAACAAGAAAAAAACCTCTTTGATTATCATATTGGTGGCAATTATGTTTGCCATATCTATTCAAGCACAAAATATTGTCAATAAACAGGTCAAGACAAACATCAAAGAGATGGTTCCTGGACCTCGAAAGGCTGCTAATTTGAAAAAAAACACGGCATTCAATGGCGATGAGTTGCCTTACGCCATCGATGTCCTGCCATACAAAAATGCGTTAAACACGTTTGATTTGTTCAGAGAGTTCATTGTCATCGACAACAACGGAGACAATACGACATGGACATGGAGTGAATATGACAATTCCGTATTATATTGCAATGGAGCTGTAGCCGCCGACGACTGGCTGATATCACCAGCCATCAAGTTGGAGGCTGGTACACCTTACCATTTCGCCATTGATGCCATGTGCAGTGTTCCTCATTTTCCTGAGAAATTTGAAGTGCTGATTGGTACGGTTCCAACTGCTTCAGGCATGACACAGAGAGTGATGGATGAGACAAAAGTAGAGAACACATTGTTGGCCACTTACGAGAAAGAGAACATATCCGTTGCCGAGACAGGCTATTACTATTTCGGCATCCATGCTATCAGCGATGCCAACATGTGGAATATGAAGGTTGCCAATTTCCTCGTTGAAGTAGGCGCTTCTCCCACCGCACCAGCGGCTGTCACAGATTTGGTTGTTACCCAGATTCCTGACGAGAATAAAGTCAACATCAGTTTCAAGGCTCCCACTACAGCCATCAACGGCAACGAACTCACATCCAACATTGCCAAAATTGTAATTCTGCGAGATGGAGAGCCTGTCATGACCATCGAGGATATAGCACCTGGTTCAGAACAACACATTGAAGATATCGTCCCCAAAGTGGGCAAATACACTTATCAGGTGATACCTTACGATACAGATGATCCCGGTGAGAAGAGCGAGCTGGTGGAGATTCTGATCAGTGCCCCTTTGGACGTCCCCTACACCTTGGACTTCTCAGAAAACCTGATGGATTTGTTGAAGATTATCGACAACAACCATGATGGCGTAACATGGCAATGGGGCTCCAACGCCGGAACATATTACGAGGCCCGCAATTCAAACGCAGCCGATGACTACCTGATAACCCTGCCATTCAATTTGAAGGCTGGAAAGAAATACGACATCATTTTAAGTGCCAATGCTATCTTTTCTCAAAATCCTGAGATATTTGAAATAAAAATAGGCAAGGTAGCTACAATCGATGGTCTTACCCAAACTGTCATACCTGAAACCACCATTACCAATATTGCCCCCGATGTTTTTGAAGGGTCATTCTTCGTAGATGAAGATGGAAAATACTACGTTGCCATCCATGCCATATCTGATACCAATGGGTTGATTCTGACTGCCAACACCTTGACCGTTGAGTATGGAGCCGAGCCAACCTCTCCCGCTGCCATTAGCGACCTCACAGCCACGCCAGGAGCACAGGGAGCGCTGGAGGTCAACCTGGCCTTTACCGCGCCTGCACTGGCTATCAATGGTTCACCCCTATCAGGTGCGCTTGATGTCAAGATTTTCCGCGACAATGAATTGGTTCACACAATGACAGGTGTGGCTGTGGGCTCTACCCAGACCTGGAAAGACACCCATGTAGAGGATGGCAAGACCTACACCTATTACATCGTGGCTTTCAATGCGTCTGGCAAAGGGGAGCAGTCTGAGAGGGTCAGCGCATACGTTGGCCAGGATGTGATGCTCGATGTCACCAACCTGCAAGTGAAGGCTACCACAGCCAGCACCATCTCTTTCTCTTGGGACGAGGTAAAAGGCGAAAAGGGCGGCTATATCAACATTGCCAACGTGCAGTACGTTGTTCTTCGTGTGAGGACCGAACCCACATCATCAGGCGTCATCTTTATAGAGGAAGAGACCGTGGGTTCCGTAATTGGAGAAACGACAGGCACCTTTGATTATGCCGTCGATGAAGGCGAACAGGGCTACAGATATTTCGCTGTGAAGGCCATCAATGGAGAGAAATCCACCAATGTTTCCGCAGATTCATACACCTACTGGTTGGTCGGCACGCCGCACGACCTACCTATGGCGGAGAATTTCGCTGAAGGTATTCTCAACTACGACACCTGGGAGCTATTTGGCAACGAAGATGTCACAGGCATGTTTCATAGTGATGCTTCCGATGTTGACGGTTGGGGACTTTTCCTCACCACAGTCGAACAACCCGGTTTCGTGATGCTTAAATCAGGCAAGATCAACGTGAATGGTGCAGAGAACCCCACCCTTCTGTTCGACACGAAAGGTAAAGATATCACCAAAGCCGTAGTGCTTGGTAGCACTGATGACGGTGAATGGGTTGAGATACAGGAAATAGACCTCACAAGTGAGTATGCCACCGCCAAGGTTCCACTGCCCAAGGGTGAGCGCTTCACACGCTTTGCCATCGGTGCAAATATAGTCAACAATTCAGTTTTAAAGGGTTTTGACGAATCTACATTGCAATATGTATTTGAATGGAACGACCTGCTGTTCATCGACAACATCAAGGTTGTGGACTTGTTGCCATACGATTTGGCTGTAAGCATGACTGCTCCTGAAGCAATCACAACTGGACAGAAAGCCACCATCTCCGCTACCATTGAGAACAAAGGCGAGAATGCCGTCAATGGTTTTACACTGAAGATTACAGCCAGTGAACAGGAACTGTTCAACAAAACCGCCAACGAATTGCTAATGCCATTCGCCAAGGAAACGTTCACCACCGAGTTGAACACAAGCATTTTTGACGACGCTGCCGACCTGACCATCAAGGCTGAGGTCATCTTCGACTATGACAAGAAAGAGGCAAACAATGTGGCAGAGAGCAACATCCACATCAAGGAACCTATGATAGCTCGCCCTCGTCATGTCACTGCCCAACAAGATGCCAACGGCAACGTAGAACTCACATGGCAGGCTCCTGACCCAGAGGAAATCAACGAAGTGACCGAGGACTTCCAATGCTATGAGAACGGTGCCAACGAAACAGGCCTTGTAGGCGACTGGACATTGGTGAACAATAATGGTGCCACCAAAGGTAATTTATTCCAAAACGCCTCTTTGGCAAGCGATGGAAAGGCCATGGCTTGGGAGGTCATCAAACCTTCTGAATACGGCATTATCTTGAATGAATTGAAAGGACCCAACGGCTCACTTGAAGAAGCCTTCCTCTTGTCAGCCTACAACACAGACCAGGAAAATCAGTTTTTTCCTGACAATGACGACTGGCTCATCTCTCCCGAACTGCCAGGTGTGGCACAAATCATCAGTTTCGCCATCACAGCCCTTGACACGTATTTCTTCGGTGGCGCTGCCAATTACGAAGTGCTGGCTTCCAGTACGGATCAGGAAATTGCCAATTTCACGAAGGTATATGAAGGTGTCATCACCCAATATGGATGGCAGAAAGTTCAGGTCTCTCTGCCTGAAGGCACGAAATACTTTGCCATACGCAACATCACCAATGGCTACATTGCCCTGGCCATGATGCTTGGCGACATCTCATACCTCTACAAGGGCGTTAACGTGGAAGCTTACCACATCTACTATGAAGGTATGAAAATTGCTGCTGTGGCTGGTGACCAGACCACATATACTGTTGATGCCGACAAAGTAGAGTCAGGTGAGTGCACATTTGCCATCAGTACAGTCAATGATAAAGGTCATGAGTCAAAACCCGTCACTGCCACCATCAACGTGGTGGTTGGCATTAAGCCGGTTGTTGTCGAAGACAAGCCCTTTGATGTTTATGCCCTCGATGGCAAACTGATACGTAAACAGACAAATAGTCTGAATGGTCTAAAGGGTATTTACGTAATCAATGGCAAAATAGTGATGGTAAAATGACTGTGATTCACCAGATAATAATAATGAGTTGATAATCGGCCGTAATATCTTCGATAGATAGTCCGACTATGATAAATGTTACTGTTGGATGACTTTTTGTCCGTTTTTGATGACGACACCGTTTGTCGATTCAGAAACAGGGACACCATTGATGTTGTAGGTCTGTGCGGTCGCCGAGGGGGTAGGGGTAAGTTCTATGATGGCGGCCTGCCCCCCTGAGAGCCTTTGATATTCCTCGCGGGCAGCGGCCATGTCGCTCAAGAACTCTTCGCTGGTGTGAAGACGGGCAAAGACACCTGCGGCCATGAGGCGAGAGGCATTGACGTCACTCTGCCAGTGATATCCTGTAATGACACGGCTCTGTCCCCATTCGTAACCTAATTTCAGAATCTCGTTCTGGTGGTCGGGATTCACTTCACAAAGCACCAGTGCGAGGCCCCAGCCTCTTATGGTGTGGCCGGAAGGATAAGATCCTGTGTTGCGCTCTCTTTCCTCATCCCATGGGATGGAGGTGGGCTCATTGAAACGAACGTATGGACGCTTTCGGCCATAGGTATCCTTGGGCTTTGTGACGCTGAGGCGAAAGGTGGGGATGGAACGTGCAATTAATTTGAAAATGGCTGGGGTGCCATTCTCGGAGATGTTCATGCCAAAGGGGACACTGAAGAATTCTGCCATCTCTGTGGCGCCTGTCACCCAGTGTGCTGTTGCCTCCTCTCCACGAGGGGTGTCGCGTAAGCTCTTGCCCTACATGTATTGGGTGATGTCATAGACAAACTGTGAAGAAGTTGTGTCAGGAGGTTCGGGAAGCCATTCCACACCATTGGGTAGTTCGTCTGCCGTAAAATAGATGGGGTAGGTGTCTTGTGCATAGGCGGTTGTTATGGCCACCATAAAGATAATGATGATGGAAGATAATTTTTACATAAAAACTTTTATTTAATTATGATTGAATTTTCGTAAGTCTATTTCTCTGCAAAAATACGATTTTTTATGCTAACAATGCACAAAAAGTTGAATTTTTTACATCCTTTCCTCTTTTCGTGATAGGAAAAAATATCCGTAGTTTTGTTAGGTTTTGAGGTGCTCAAAAATTTTTTTAAAAAAATGTGGGGAAATGTGGGGGATTGTGGGGGAAAATGTGTAATTTTGTGGCGATTTGCAGCAAAAGCATCGTAATTATTCGTAAATGAGACTATTAGGCAATATAGAAGCTAAAACAGATGTTAAGGGTAGAGTCTTTCTCCCGGCCTCTTTCCGCAAGGTGCTACAAGTATCGGGTGAGGAATATCTTATCCTGCGGAAAGATGTCTATCAGGCATGTCTTGTGCTGTATCCTGAAAAGATATGGAACGAGCAGATGGACACACTGCGGGCAAAACTCAACCGTTGGAATCCTGCTCATCAGCAGATTTTCAGACAGTACCTGTACGATGTGGAAATCATTACACCCGATAGTAGCGGCAGAATTCTCATACCAAAGAAATATTTGCAAGCCGTAGGTATAGACCAAAGCCTGCGTTTTATTGGTATGGGGGATTATGTTGAGATATGGGGCGTGGATAAAACGGAGCAGACCTTTGTCTCACAAGAAGAGTTTACCAAGACGCTTGAGTCTTTGATGAATCAACTCCCATTCTGATTTAATGTGAATAACACAAGACATGGCATTACCGATTGACACATACCACGTAGCCGTTCTATTGAATGAGAGCGTCAGCGGGCTGGAAATCCAGCCCGACGGTGTTTATGTGGATGTAACCTTCGGTGGGGGAGGGCATAGTCGGGAAATACTGAACAGGTTAGGTGAACATGGGCGCTTGTATGGTTTCGACCAGGATGGCGACAGCATGGAGAATATACCTTCAGACAGCCGTTTTACATTTGTGAGAAGCAATTTTAGGTTCTTGCGGAATTGGATGCGCTATTATGGCGTCGGACAAATAAATGGACTGATAGCCGACCTCGGAGTATCAAGCCATCACTTAGATGACGAGGCAAGAGGATTCTCTTTTAGGTTTGATGCTCCACTCGACATGCGTATGAATGGTAATGCTAAAATTACTGCTGCCGATATCATCAACAAGTATGATGAACAACAATTAGCCGACATACTACACCTATATGGTGAGTTGTACAATGCTAAGAGAATGGCATCTGTCATTGTCAAGGCAAGAAACATCACCCCCATATTGACAACATCACAACTGGTAGAGACGGTTTCGGGTATCATGCCTCGCGAACGTGTAAAAAAAGAGACCGCAAAACTTTTCCAGGCGTTGAGAATCGAAGTGAATCATGAGATGGACGCTTTGGCAGAGATGCTTCATGCTGCCACCCAACTGATAATGCCTGGAGGGCGTTTAGTCGTTATTACTTATCACAGCCTGGAAGACCGGATTGTGAAAAATATGATGAAAGCAGGTAATGTGGAGGGCAAAACTACCCAAGATTTTTATGGCAATGTGGCATCTCCACTGTCTATGGTGGGGAAAATCATCACACCTACCCAAGAGGAGCAGAGCCGTAATCCAAGAAGCCGAAGTGCCAAACTAAGAATAGCAGAAAAAAGATGATAGAAGATAATGAACAACATATTATAGTAGAAGATGGTGAGTCTGACAGCATCATGGAAGATTCCGTGGAGAAAGACACCTCTCATACCCATCCTACCTTGAAAGAGGTAATCGATGAAACTGCACGTGAGGATGAGCAACCCTCGTCGTCAAGTTTCACGTTACGCAAAATTCTCGGAGGTGATATACTCAACACAGCAACAATTAGAAAGCAGATATGGCTGATATTGCTCATTACCTTTTTTGTGGTTTTGTATATATCCAACCGATACAGTTGCCAGCAAAAACAACTCGAGATAGACAGATTGACAGAAAACCTCAATAACTTAAAATTCAAGACACTCTCCACTTCAAGCATGCTTACTGAGAAAAGCCGTGAAAGTCATGTCATGGAAATGCTTCGGGTAAATAATGATAGCACGATACATACTGCCGACCAACCGCCATATATCATCATGGTTGAGGAATAAAGGATAATGATTCATTAAGACAAGCCTACTTTAATATTAATTGATTGATTGGAAATGAGTAAATTTGATAATAAAAAAATAATCCCACGCTACTCTCTTCTCGCTGTCGTGATGACACTGTTTGGTGTTGCCGTTATTGGCAAGGCCACCTATACCATGACTGTAAAACATGATTATTGGATGGAAGTGTCCAAAAGAATAGAATCACATAATAAAGACTTGCATCCAGAGCGGGGAAATATTCTTAGCGACAATGGTGAACTGCTGGCAAGCACACTGCCGGAGTATAAATTAGCGGTAGATTTCACCGTGGGGGGAGAGAAGTTGTGGAATGAGAAGATGGACAGTATCTGCGATGGATTACATGAGATATTCCCCGAGAAATCTGTTAAGGAATTCAAGGATTATTTGAAGAAAGGGCTTGAGGATAAGAAACGTTACTATTTAATATGGCCCAGTCGCGTGGATTACGAGACATTCAAAAAGGTGGAGCGACTGCCTATATTCAACATGAGCAGGTTTGCCGGAGGATTCTGTCCTGAAAAAAACAACGCACGCAAAAAACCGTTCGGATCACTCGCTGCACGTACTATTGGTGATGTGGACCATGATAAAGACTCTGCAAGGTATGGGCTTGAGAGTGTGTACGACAAAATCTTACGTGGTGAGCAGGGTAAGTATCATAGGCAAAAGGTGATGAATAGGTACCTTAGCTTTACCGACAAACCTGCGACAAATGGCGATGATATCGTAACCACTATCAACGTGCAGATGCAAGATATTGCTGAAAAGGCTATCCTGAAAAAACTGCAAGAATATAATGGTGAAATAGGGGTGGCTATATTGATGGAAGTAGAGACGGGAGATGTGAAAGCAATCGTCAATCTTGAGAAAAGTAAAGACGGTGTTTATCGCGAACGCGTCAATCACGCTGTTTCTGATATGCTTGAGCCAGGGTCTGTATTCAAGACTGCCTCAGTGATGGTGGCTCTCGATGATGGGGTTGCCGACACAAATACCATCATCCATACAGGTAATGGAAAAATGCAGATGTATGATAGGCAGATGAAGGACCATAACCATGAACGTGGAGGATATGGGACCATTTCACTGGGAAAAGCACTGCAAGTTAGCTCTAACATTGGTGTGAGTTATGTCATTATGCAAAACTATAAGAGCACACCAGAGAAATTTGTCGATGGGCTCTTCCGGGTTGGTATTGTCGAAGACCTTCAAATACCTATTGATGAATATAAATCGCCACGCATCACACGCCCTGAACGCAACGCAAAAGGTAAACTCGTCAATTGGGATGGACCCCGACTGCCATGGATGAGTATTGGGTATGCTACGCAGGTGGCACCCATCAATACGCTGACTTTCTATAATGCTATTGCCAACAATGGCAAGATGGTTAGGCCGAGAATTGTAAAGCAGCGTCTTAGAGACGGAGAAGTGGTGGAAAATTATCCTGTGGAGGTCATACGTGAGCAGATATGCACACCACAAACGCTTGGCAAAGTGAAAAAACTGCTGGAACAAGTTGTGACATTAGGTACAGGACTACCGGTCAAGAGTGAATCATTCGGTATTGCCGGTAAGACTGGAACGGCACTCGTCTCACAAGGAAAGAGTGGATATAAAACAGGTACTGTGAAATATCTCGTCAGTTTTGTGGGGTATTTCCCCGCCGACCAGCCCAGATACAGTTGTATCGTATGTATCCAGAAGTATGGTATGCCTGCGTCAGGAGGAAAAATCAGTGGTACGGCCTTCAAGGATATTGCCGAGGGTGTGATGGCACGAAATCTGAACGTGGAATCATCTTACGCTGAAGATAACACGACACAGCGAAATCCAATGCAGCTTTTAGGTAATCTGAACGCCACTTATCAAGTGCTGACCCGTTTAGGATATAATTCCTCGTATAGCGATAATAGTAACGGAAAAACTTTATGGGGAAAAGTGGACTTTACAGACGGGCAGTATGTGTATAAGCCAAAAGAGACAGACGGGGATGTCATGCCTGATGTCAACGGACTTGGAGCACGAGACGCTGTTTTCATGTTGGAACAGATGGGGGTGAGAGTAAGGCTGCATGGCAGGGGAAAGGTGAAAACTCAAAGCATTGCCGCTGGTTCAAAAATCACCGCTGGTCAAGTGTGCGAGCTCTATCTTATTTGACGAAACTTGGACAAATGATAAAAATAGACATATATAGATTATGTTACTAAAAGAAATCATAGATAGAATAAAGGTGTCGAATCTCGTAGGAAGAGAAGATTTGGACATCACGGGGGTGAACATCGACTCACGGAAAGTCTCGAATGGCCATCTTTTTGTGGCCATTAAGGGAACCCAGGTCGATGGGCATCAATATATTGCCAAAGCGATAGAAAATGGAGCTGTTGCAGTGGCATGCGAACAGCTGCCGTCGGAGATAGTTGAAGGTGTCACATACGTGGTGGTCGAATCCACTGAGAATGTTGTGGGTATAATGGCAACAGTTTTCTATGGCGACCCATCGCGGAAATTGAAATTAGTGGGTGTGACGGGAACAAATGGCAAAACCACTATCGCCACATTATTATATAATATGTTCCGCAAAATGGGGCATAAGTGCGGACTCCTTTCCACTGTGTGTAACTATATCGAAGACGTGGCATTGCCTACAGGGCACACCACTCCTGACCCCATAGAGCTTAATCAGTTGCTGGCACGTATGGTGGAAGCAGGATGTGAATATGCTTTTATGGAATGTAGCAGTCACGCTATTGCACAGAAACGTATCGGTGGACTACACTTTGAGGGTGGAATTTTCACGAATCTTACTCGTGACCACCTCGACTATCATAAGACATTTGAAAATTACCGTGATGCCAAGAAGGCTTTCTTTGACAGTCTGCCAAAGTCTTCATTTGCCATTATCAATGCCGACGACAAAAATGGTGAGGTGATGGTCCAGAATTGTAAGGCAAGAGTGAAAACGTACTCCACACGTAGCATGGCTGATTTCCACGCACGTATTTTGGAATGTCATTTCGAAGGTATGTATTTGGAAATCAATGGGAACGAGATTGGCGTACAGTTTATTGGCAAGTTTAATGTAAGTAATTTGCTCGCTGTTTATGGCTGCGCTGTCATGCTCGGAAAACAGCCGGAGGAAATCTTGTTGGTGATGAGCACTCTGCAAAGCGTGAGCGGAAGACTGCAACCAGTGCGTTCGCCAGAGGGATTTACCGCTATCGTGGACTATGCACATACACCCGATGCACTCGAAAATGTGCTCAATGCTATACACGAGGTGCTCGGACCCAATGGCAAGGTAATTACAGTGTGTGGAGCTGGTGGAAACCGCGACAAAGGTAAGCGACCGCTGATGGCACGTGAGGCCGTCAGACAAAGTGACCATGTGATTATCACAAGTGACAACCCACGATTTGAGGAGCCTGAAGCCATTATTTCGGATATGCTGGCAGGTCTTACTCCTCAGCAGAGAAGGAAGGTGCTGACAAATGCCGACCGCCGCGAGGCTATTCGTACGGCATGTATGATGGCTCATAAAGGCGATGTTGTGCTTGTGGCTGGAAAAGGACACGAAAACTATCAGGAAATTAAGGGCGTGAAGCATCATTTCGACGACCGTGAGGTGCTGCTTGACATTTTTTCAGAAACTTAGACATAACTTCATTTAGAATCATTTATTATGCTATATTATTTTTTCAGATTCTTAGAGCAATATGACATCCCCGGCTCACGTATGTGGATGTACATCTCGTTTCGCTCATTGCTCACACTGATCTTATCACTGCTCATCTCAGCATGGTTTGGTGGAAAATTCATTAAATATATGAGAAGACGCAATATCGGTGAAACACAACGCGACAAGTCGATAGACCCCTTTGGCACAGAGAAAAAGGGTGTGCCTACTATGGGGGGTATCATCATCATGGTTTCGATTCTGGTGCCGGTATTGCTCTTGGGACGTATGCGAAACATCTACCTCATACTGATGATTGTTACTACAATATGGTTGGGATTCTTAGGTTTCCTTGATGATTATATCAAAATTTTCAAGAAAAACAAAGAAGGCCTGAAAGGAAAATACAAAATTGTAGGTCAGGTAAGCATTGGATTGATTGTAGGTATCGTGTTGTGGGCAAGTCCCGATGCCAAAATCCATGAGAATGTTACTACCGAGAAGCAAGGGACGGTTTCGGTTGTTACACATAAATCTGAAGCGGAGAAGTCGCTCAAAACCACTATACCATTTTTCAAAAACAACAACCTGGACTACTCCGAAGTGATGTCGTTCTGCGGAAAATACAAAAACATAGCAGGGTGGATTTTATTCATGATTATGACCATATTGGTGGTGACGGCCGTGAGCAATGGAGCAAACCTCAACGATGGCATGGATGGCCTATGTGCGGGCACTTCGGCCATTATAGGCGTGGCACTCGGTATTTTGGCATATGTGAGTAGCCACGTGGAATACGCGTCCTATCTGAATATCATGTATATACCAAGGTCAGAAGAATTGGTTGTATTCCTTTGTGCTTTTGTGGGAGCTATGGCAGGTTTCCTATGGTATAATGCGTATCCGGCACAGGTGTTCATGGGTGACACTGGTTCATTGATGGTCGGTGGTATTATTGGCGTTGGGGCTATCATCATTCACAAAGAGTTGCTGTTGCCTATCCTCTGTGGTATATTCCTGGTGGAAAGTCTGAGTGTCATGATACAGACTCTATATTTTAAATATCGGCTCCGCAAGGGCGAGCGAGTGAGAGTTTTCCGTTCCACCCCCATACACGATAATTTCCGCAAGCTCGACTCACAACTCGATCCGACAAGTAGGTATATCTTCCGTAAATGGCCAAAACGACAGTTCCATGAGTCGAAAATCACAATACGCTTCTGGATCGTTGCTCTCATTTTGGCTGCCATGACAATCATTACTTTGAAAATACGATAGAAATAGATAGTATCTCTAATGAGAATAAGAATAAATAATTGATTGATTAGAAACAATTTGATTGGAAATTAAAACACTTTTGATTGGAAATTAATTAAGATTGATTGGAAATTTTTTTAAACACTTTGGAAAGAAAAGTGCTAAGACTTTAACGAAGATTGTAAAAGTAAGAAGAAAGGATTGTATATGAAGAGAATTGTTGTATTAGGCGCGGCCGAAAGTGGTGCCGGTGCCGCCGTATTGGCAAAAAAGCAAGGGTTCGACGTGTTTGTTTCCGACATGTCGGCTATTAAGGATAAATACAAGGAAATGCTCGACTCGCATGGTATTGAATGGGAGGAGGGGCATCACACTGAGGAGAAAATACTCAATGCCGACGAGATTATCAAAAGCCCAGGCATTCCCTCAGATGCACCCATCATGATACGTGTCGCTGAGAAAGGTATTCATGTCATCAGCGAGATAGAGTTTGCTGGGAGATATACACGGTCGAAGATGATTTGTATCACTGGAAGTAATGGCAAAACCACTACTACATCTCTCATTTACCATATCTTCAAGTCGGCAGGATATGATGCCGGATTGGCAGGAAATATTGGGCGTAGCCTTGCTCTGCAGGTGGCTGAAGACCCACACGAATACTACATCATCGAACTGAGTTCTTTTCAGCTCGACAACATGTATGATTTCCGTGCCAATATTGCTATTTTGCTGAATATTACACCCGACCATCTTGATCGTTACGACAATAAAATGCAAAACTATGTCGATTCTAAAATGCGTATCGTACAGAATCAGACAGAAAAGGATAGTTTCATCTATTGGAATGACGACCCGATTATCAAGCGTGAACTGAAGAAATACGATATCAAAGCCATCCAATATCCTTTCTCAGAGTTGAAAACCAATGGTTCGATAGGATATATCGAGGAGGGACAATACATCCTTGAAAAACCTACGCCATTTAATATGGAACAAGAAGAGCTGAGTCTCACTGGGAAGCACAATATATACAATTCATTGGCTGCAGGTCTCGCATCTAATATTGCTGGAATACGTAAGGAATATATTCGCAAGAGTTTGAGCGATTTCCCTGGGGTGGAGCACAGACTGGAAAAAGTAGCCACAGTGAGGGGCGTGCTGTATGTCAACGATTCCAAGGCAACAAATGTCGATGCATGCTGGTATGCCCTGGAGAGTATGAATACAAAAACCATACTCATTGTAGGAGGTAAGGACAAAGGAAACGACTATAATGCCATCAAGCAACTTGTTGTCGAGAAATGCAGCGGTATAGTTTACCTCGGTGCTGACAACAGCAAACTTCACGCTTTTTTCGACCCGCTTGGAATTCCCACACGCGACACACACAGCATGAAAGAATGTGTGGAGGCATGTTATGAGATGGCTCAACCCGGAGAAACCGTGTTGCTGAGTCCATGCTGTGCCAGTTTCGACCTTTTCAAAAACATGGAGGATCGTGGTGAGCAGTTCAAGACGCTTGTAAGAAACTTGTAGATAAAACGAGGAAAGATATTCGAATATGAGAATACCATTAGCCAATTTCTTTAAGGGAGATAAGGTCATTTGGATGATTTTCTTCTTCCTTTGTGTCATCAGCGTGATGGAGGTTTTTAGTTCCAGTAGTATGCTCGTCTATGACGAAAGCAACTACTGGGGGCCATTGACCAAGCATGCCTTCATCCTGTTGATAGGTATTTTCATCGCTGTGGTGGTACAAAATATTGACTGCAAATATTTCAAGATAGTCACCCCTTTCCTGCTGCTCATCTCATTTCTTACTCTGATATGGGTCCTGGTGGCTGGACAGACAACCAATGGGGCATCGCGATGGGTGGGATTCCTGGGATTGCAGTTCCAACCATCAGAAATTGCGAAAGGAGCTATTGTGCTGGCAACAGCACAGATACTCAGCGCTATGCAGACAGAAGATGGGACGGAAAAAAACACGTTCAAATACATCTGTACGGCCACCTTGCCATTGGTGGGACTCATCCTGTTGGAAAATCTCTCTACCGCTGTACTTATACTTGTCGTAGTGGTCGAGATGATGTTTTATGGCAGAGTTTCGGGGAAAATAATCAGACGAATCATCGGAGGTGCTTTTCTTGCCGTGGTGATACTCGTCGGATTGGTGTTCCTTGTCGGTAAGGAAGACCCTGTGGCAAACAACAAACAAAACCTCACCGAACGTACTGAGGTGAAGGCTGAAGGTACTGAAAAGGTCGATTCCACATCTTTCATTGAGGATATGTTTCATAGGGCAGGAACGTGGAAAAAAAGAATTGTCAAATTTGTCGGTTCTGAGGAAGTTCCACCAGATAGTTTCAATCTTAAAACGGATGCACAAGTCGGCTATTCCAACATAGCCATCGCGTCTTCGGAATTTGTAGGCAAAGGACCTGGAAATTCACAGGCAAGAGACTTCCTGCCACAGTCGTTTTCAGATTTTATCTATGCCATCATTATAGAGGAAATGGGGCTCTTTGGGGCTGTAGTAGTGGTGCTGCTCTATATCTTCTTGTTGTTCAGGGCTGGTAGAATTGCAGATAGATGCGAGAATGCTTTCCCTGCATTCCTTGTCATGGGACTGGGGCTGATGCTTGTCACACAGGCTATGTTCAACATGATGGTGGCAGTGGGATTGTTGCCCGTCACAGGGCAACCACTGCCGTTGATTAGCAAAGGAGGTACATCTACCATTATCAATTGTGCTTATATTGGTGCTATGTTGAGCGTAAGTATTTCTGCAAAGAAGAAAACTACAAATGAGAAAAGCGCGAAAATTTGAGATACCTATATTCTTACTTTACTCAATTTAATTCGCATAGCTCATCAGTAAGCGGTCGCAAGCTCCAGTTTCGTCAGGTTGTGAGGTGGTTAGATGGCTTCGCTTGCAGGTTTTGAGGTGATATATGCATGACAAACGATGGATTTGAGCAAATATCACCGGCTCTTACCCCGTATGCATACGGCTCTTTCCCCGTATGCATGCGGCTCTTTTTCCGTATGCTGTGGTTTTGCCGCAGCTCTCAAAAACTTAAAAACTCAAAAACTCTAAAAAAATTTACTCTTAAAATTGTGATAAGAGAATAAAAATGAGTAATTTTGCGCAACGAAATAAGAATATGGGTAAAAAACTGAGAATCATCATCAGTGGAGGCGGTACCGGGGGACATATTTTCCCCGCAATTTCCATTGCCAATGCGATTAAAGCCAAGCGTCCAGAGACTGAAATACTGTTTGTGGGTGCTGAAGGTCGTATGGAGATGCAACGTGTTCCTGATGCGGGATATGAGATAAAAGGATTGCCTATCTGTGGCTTCGACCGCAAGCACCTATTGCGTAACATCAGTGTGCTGTTCAAAATTCTAAAAAGTCAGCGCATGGCCAAGAAGATTATCCGTGAGTTTAAACCTATGGCTGCTGTAGGTGTGGGTGGGTATGCCAGTGGACCCACACTGAACAAATGTGCAGACATGGGAATACCTTGCTTGATTCAAGAACAAAATTCATACGCCGGAGTGACCAATAAACTGCTGGCAAAAAAAGCCGAGAAGATATGCGTCGCTTACGAAGGAATGGAGCGTTTCTTCCCAAAGGAGAAAATCATCCTTACGGGTAACCCCGTCCGTCAGGCTTTGCTTGATACAAAGATTACACGTGAAGAAGCCATTAGGAAAATGGGACTTGACCCCTCGCGGAAAACTATTCTGATTGTAGGCGGTAGCTTAGGGGCAAAAACCATCAACGACAGTGTGCTGAAAAATCTCGACCTCGTGAAACACTCGGGTATGCAGTTCATCTGGCAGACGGGAAAATATTATCATGAGGATATAAAGGCTGAACTCAGTAAGAAGGAGCAACTTCCCATGTTGAAAGTGACTGATTTTATCAGTGATATGGGGGCTGCATATAAAGCTGCTGACTTGGTTATAAGCCGAGCAGGGGCAAGTAGCATATCTGAATTCTGCCTCATTGGCAAACCTGTCATTTTAGTGCCTTCACCCAATGTGGCAGAAGACCATCAGACTAAAAATGCAATGGCATTGGCCAACAGAGATGCCGCCATCCATGTCAAGGATGCTGATGCCCCTGACGTCTTGTTGGAAATGGCAGTGAAAACCGCTCAAGATGACAAAAAACTGGCATCACTGAGTGCTAACATCCTGAAGATGGCTCTTCCCAACTCTGCAGAAATCATTGCAGATGCTGTGATAGAGATGGCAGAGCGGCAACAATAATAAAAAAGAAATCAATGGAGATAAAGGATATCAAATCTGTTTACTTTGTGGGAGCCGGAGGCATCGGAATGAGTGCCCTCGCAAGGTATTTCATGAGCAAGGGCGTGTTTGTGGCTGGATATGACCGCACACCCTCTGTGCTGACCGGACATCTATGTCAGGAAGGCATGGATATCCATTATGAGGAAGATGTGGCCAAGATTCCAGAGAAATGTTTGAATCCAAAAGATACACTGGTCATCTTCACACCCGCTATTCCAGCCGACCACAAGGAGCTGGTGTTTTTCCGCTCTAATGGATTTGAAATACAAAAGAGAGCACAGGTGCTCGGTACACTCACACGCTCACACAAGGGATTATGTGTGGCCGGTACCCACGGCAAAACAACCACGTCGTGTATGTGTGCACATATCTTGCATCTGAGCCATGTTGACTGCAATGCATTTCTTGGGGGAATATCCAAGAACTATGGCACCAACCATATACTCTCCGACAGCGACTATGTGGTAATCGAAGCAGATGAATACGACCGCTCTTTCCATTGGCTGCGACCCTGGATGAGCGTCATTACATCGGCAGACCCCGACCATCTTGACATCTATGGCACCAAAGAGGCTTATTTGGAGAGCTTCCGCCACTACACCACATTGATACAGCCGGGAGGTGCTTTGATTATACACAAAGGACTGGAAGTGGTGCCTGAAGTGCAAAAAGGTGTCAACGTCTATGAATACAGTCGTGACGAAGGCGATTTCCACGCCGAAAATATAGTAATTGCCAATGGCAATATCACATTCGACATGGTTTCGCCATTAGGAAATGTTACTAATGTGAAGCTCGGGCAGCCAGTGCCTATCAATATTGTCAATGGTATTGCCGCCATGGCTATGGCGCAGCTCTGTGGATGCACGCCCGATGAACTCCGGGAAGGGATGCTTACATACAAGGGGGTGGACCGTCGGTTTGACTTCCATATCAACAATGACCGCCATGTGGTACTTAGCGACTACGCACACCATCCAATGGAAATTAAGCAAAGTGCTACAAGCCTACGACAATTGTATCAAGGGCGCAAAATCACCATCCTCTTCCAACCACATCTCTACACACGCACACGCGATTTCTATATGGATTTCGCCGAGAGTCTGAGCTTAGCCGATGAGGTGGTGCTGTGTGACATCTATCCGGCACGTGAACAGCCCATACCGGGAGTCACATCAAAACTCATCTACGACAATCTGCGTACAGGAATAGAGAAGTCTATGATTCAGCGTAGCGACGTACTTAACTATGTAGAAGGACGCGACTTCGATGTGCTCGTTGTGTTGGGCGCAGGCGATCTCGACAATCTTATGCCGCAAATCACGGAAATAATCAGCCAGAAGCCATGAACATCAACTGGAAAACTACATCATACGTGGTACTCGATACCGTGTTGGCTATATATCTGGTGCTGGCTATCACATCATTTACCGTGCCCGATCAACAAACTGAGACCTGCAATGAAGTGAAAATCTCCATTACAGACGATGAAAACTATGGATTCCTCAGCGCTTACGATATCAAGGCAATACTCGTAGAGCAAGGTATGTATCCACAGGCAATGCCACTCAAAGAGATTGATACCAGGAAGATAGAGGAAACCCTCGAAAACAATTCTTTCGTCGACAAGGTGGAATGTTATAAGACTATCAGCGGTACCGTCAATATCATTGTCAACCAGCGTATGCCATATATTAGAATCATGGCGGACAATGGCGACAATTACTATCTCGACAAAGAAGGAAATATCATGCAGGGTGAAGGATATACCTCCGACCTCATCATTGCTACTGGAAACATAAGCCGACAATACGCTAAGGACTATCTTACACCGGTAAGTAGGTTTATCAAGGATAGTGATTTTTGGAGATATCAAATTGAGCAAATCAACATACTTCCAAGCGGCGACATGGAAGTCGTGCCAAGAGTAGGCAACCATGTGGTGAAGGTTGGGCGTATTCCTCAATTTAAAGATAAAGAGCGAAGGGAAAAGGAAATAGAAAAGTTCCTCAGCAACAAATTCCAAAGACTGAAGAAATTCTATGTCTATGGTCTCAATAAAATTGGATGGAATAAGTATAAGTATATAAACATTGAATTTGATAATCAGATTATCTGCAAGAAAAATGGCAACAGCAAAGACGATGATCTATTGCAAGATGAAGCCATGAAAGCAGAAGAAAAAGGTGACAAAGAAAAAGAGAACGCAACTGAAAAAGAAAGTGACACAAAGAAAGTAAAAGAGCAAGAAAAAACAACTGAGAAGAAACCATAACTTTTGACCAACAACGGAGAAATACATCGAATATAAATACATACAATATGACAGCAAAGGACTTCATAGTAGCAATTGAGCTGGGGTCGACCAAGATTACCGGCATAGCAGGAAGGAAGAGCATGGACGGCAGTATCCAGATACTTGCCGTGGTAAGAGAAGATGCCACCTCGTGCATTCGTAAGGGAGTGGTTTACAACATTGACAAGACAAGTGTGTGTCTGAATAACGTGATTAAAAAACTAAGGTCGTTGCTTAAAGCCGACATTTCGCAAGTTTATGTAGGTGTTGGCGGACAGTCCATTCGCAGTATCAAGAATGTGATTGTGAAGAATGTTTCCGATGACAGCGTTATCAGCCAGGATATGATTAATGAACTGATGGACAATAATCGCAGTATGTCATATCCAGACCAAGAAATACTTGATGCTGCTACACAGGAATACAAGGTGGGCACACAATACCAAATCGACCCCGTGGGTATTCAGTGTAACAAACTCGAGGGAAATTTCCTCAATATTTTGTGCCGTAAGTCATTCTATCGCAACCTCAACAAGTGCTTCGAGAGTGCAGGCATTGCTATTGCCGAGATGTATCTCGCCCCGATAGCATTGGCACACAGCGTGCTCACAGATACAGAGAAACGTAGTGGATGTGTGCTCGTTGACCTGGGAGCCGACACTACCACCGTATCAGTTTATTATAAGAATATTCTTCGACACCTGGCTGTGATTCCACTGGGTGGCAACAATATCACGAAGGATCTCGCATCATGGCCAATGGAAGAGAAAGATGCTGAGGCTCTCAAACAGAAATATGCTTCCGCATACACAGACCCCAATGATATTGAGAGCGATAAAACTATTCCTATCGACAATGAGCGCACTATCGACCAGCAGACTTTCGTTGATATCGTTGAGGCACGTCTCAATGAAATCATTGAGAATGTATGGGAGCAAGTGCCTAAGGAATACGGTTCAAAACTCTTGGGTGGCATTATCCTCACTGGAGGCGGATCAAATATGAATAATATCAAGAAGGCATTTGCTGAGAAAACTCATCAAAGCAAAATCCGTATTGCTAAAACTGTGATTCAGAATGTCACTTCCACAGATAAGGATGTCAATGCGCAAAATGGCACCATGTGTACTGCTATCGGACTTCTTGCAAAGGGTGATATGAACTGCGCAGGCCAGCCCATCAACCAGAAAACAGACCTCTTTGGCAGTAATAATCCCACAGGTGGAACAGCTTCTACAGACACCAACCGCCCACCACGAAAGATTGGAGACTTAGAGACTGGTACTGTGATTACAGAGCGCGAAAAGCAACTGATGGAAGAGGAAAAGAGGCGCAAGCAAGAAGCTGAGGCCGCTCGTCTGGCAAAGATTAAATATGAAGAGGAGCAGAGACTGAAAGAAGAAGAGAAAAAGAGAAAGAAAAACAAAGGTATGGGCAAGGTGTGGAGCACATTGAAAGACTTTGGAAATAAACTTATCTCTGATGAAGAGGAAAAAGGTGACAAGTAATACCTCTATTTATTTTTAACGATATACATTATATTATATAATTGACCCCAAACCAAATAGAATAATATGCCAAACAAACAATCAGATACCCTGAATTTCGAGGGAATTTCACAGGAAAAAAGCATCATCAAGGTTATCGGTGTCGGTGGCGGTGGCGGTAATGCCGTCAATCACATGTATCGTGAGGGAATCCACGACGTGACATTCGTACTTTGTAATACCGACCGCCAGGCACTCAACGACTCACCCGTGCCTACACATATCCAGCTTGGACAAGAGGGACTTGGTGCCGGCAACAAACCTGAGCGGGCACGCCAGGCTGCGGAGGAGAGCGAGCCAGAACTCCGCTCCATGCTCAACGATGGCACCAAAATGTCGTTTATCACTGCCGGAATGGGCGGTGGCACAGGTACTGGAGCTGCTCCCGTGATTGCACGTATCTCCAAGGAACTCGATATCCTTACTGTGGGTATCGTGACAATTCCGTTCCGTTTTGAGGGTGCCAAGAAAATCGACCAGGCACTTGATGGAGTTGAGGAGATGGCTAAGCATGTAGATGCTCTTCTTGTCATCAACAATGAACGTCTCCGTGAAATTTACCCAGAGTTGGGCGTGCTTGATGCATTCGCCAAGGCTGACGATACATTGAGCGTCGCTGCTAAGAGTATTGCTGAAATCATCACCGTACATGGACTCATCAACCTCGACTTCAACGATGTGAAGACTGTACTCAAGGATGGAGGTGTTGCCATTATGAGTACTGGCTATGGTGAGGGTGAAGGCCGTGTGAAGAAAGCTATCGAGGATGCTCTCCACTCACCGTTGCTCAACGACAATGATGTGTTCAACTCCAAGAAAATCCTACTCAGCATCACTTTTGCCAATGAAAAAGGCTCAAGTGGACTGATGATGGAGGAAATGAACGATGTCAATGACTTCATGGCAAAATTCAGCGACGATTTCGAAATCAAGTGGGGCCTCGCAGTCGATCCGGAACTTGGCAAACGTGTGAAGGTGACCATTCTTGCTACTGGATTTGGCATTGAGAATGTGGACCATCTCATGAACGACCGCATCAACAAGCAGTCTCAGGAGGATGCACGTCGCAGAGCCGAAGAGGAAGCTAAGAAAATTGATAATGAGGAGCGTCGTGGACGTTATTATGGAAATGATAGTAAACCCGCAAAACGTCGTTATCGAATCTATCTCTTCAAGCAAGAAGACCTTGACAACGAAGATATCATCATGGCTGTGGAAAATACCCCCACATACAAGCGTACACAGCAGATGCTCGATGAAATCAGACGACAGGCTTCTGGAGAGGATGTGGAAAAGACTGAATCACCAAGCAGTTCCAATTCCAGTTCAAGCAAAATCGTATTTGGATAAATAATATCCATATCAACAAAAGAGGATGTACCTTTATATATAATAAGGTGCATCCTCTTATAGTATCATAGAATGTATATACTACTTAAGACTGAAAGAGTTCTTTTAATATATGGTAGGATTTCAACTCTGGAAAACCAGGTATATGAAGACGATAGTAGTCGAGTATTACATCCAAACAGCGATTGCGCTCATTGCGAGTCATCTTGCATAAATGCATCGTGGGGTAACCTAAGCGCATCAAAAGCCCTATTTTTGAAGCGTCAGAGGGCATGAGAAAATGACTGTGCAATGGAGCACGGTCGCAAAAGCTGCCATTGATCATGTCGAAATAGTTGCCATCCTGATAATCGGCAGTGTAGGGAAGAAATCCCACAAACCGTGTCATCCTCATCATGAAGACAAGGTGAAAGTTGAAAAAATTATCCTCCACACCGTCAAGCCATAGCAAACTGTTTTCCACATAATTATATAATGGAACATTGTCGTTCTCGTCACGGGTGGCATAAACTAAAAATTCCGACAGAAATAAACCTATTGACAGTTTGTAGGGATTTGACAACAGAGAGGGCAATGGCGACACAAGACGAACGTCTTTCAATCGTAATAGGGTAGCTGAAGGTTTTGTCTCAAAATCCACCTCCAAAATCGACAAAGGAATAAAATGGTTGCGACGAATTTTACCCTTCGAGCTCTTTGGCAGACGGACCATAAACGAAACCCTGCCGCTACGTTCTGTGAGCATGTCAACAATCAGAGAATTGTCACCATACTTCACATTTCTAAGCACTATTGCCTTCGTTTTTGTCATCATAACGGGTGTAAAATTACGATAAAAACGTTAAAAACACTACGAAAACACATAAAATCAACAATAATTTGAAAAAAAAAGCAGAAAAATTTTGCTGGTAACTGAAAAAGGTGTAACTTTGCATCCGCAAATTAAGTCAATGGTCCATTCGTCTATCGGTTAGGACGAGAGATTTTCATTCTCTAAAGAGCAGTTCGACTCTGCTATGGACTGCAATCAAAAATAATAGAAAGTAATATAAAGATGGCAAACCACAAATCATCCCTTAAGAGAATCCGCCAGGACAAAAAGAGACAGCTTCACAATAAGTTCTACGCCAAGAACATGCGTGTGGCCGTGCGCAAATTGCGTGCCATGACAAACAAGGAAGAGGCTGCTGCTCTTTATCCCAGTGTACAGAAAATGCTTGACAAATTGGCAAAGACCAATATTATTCACAAGAACAAGGCTTCTAATCTCAAATCAAGCCTTTCACGTCACATTAGCAAACTGGCTTAACTGGCAAAATTAAGAATAGTGATAGGTCACAACATACGTTGTGACCTATCTGCTTTTTATATATTGGTTGTTTTGTGTTTTTCATGAAGAATGCATTCTTCTGAGCTGGTTCATCCCCAGCGTCAGGAACTTTTGGTTTGTGACTTTTTCCTACGTCTTCTTTCAGACTTTTTTCTCTGTATCTCAGTGTCTCTGTGCTTAATTGAAATAGTTGTGTGGAAGCCACAAAATTTACTTATTTTTTGCATTTTTTTATTTCATAATTTGACGGATTTTTTGTAATTTTGCAGTCTATTAGAGTGAATACAAAATGTCAGAGAATCTAAACAACGAAAGCAATTATTCAGCCAAAAATATACAGGTGCTTGAAGGCCTCGAGGCTGTCAGAAAGCGACCGGCTATGTATATTGGCGACATCAGTGAAAAAGGACTTCATCATTTGGTCAACGAGACTGTTGATAACTCTATCGACGAGGCAATGGCAGGCTTTTGTAGCCATATTGAGGTGACCATCAACGAGGACAATTCCATTACGGTACAGGACAATGGCCGTGGTATTCCTGTTGACGAACACAAGAAACTACACAAATCTGCCCTCGAAGTGGTTATGACCGTGCTACATGCAGGTGGAAAATTCGACAAAGGCTCATATAAAGTAAGCGGTGGATTGCATGGCGTGGGCGTGAGTTGTGTTAACGCATTATCCACACACATGAAATCCCAAGTTTTCCGCGACGGAAAAATATACCAGCAGGAATATGAGAAGGGTAAGGCATTATACCCAGTCAAAGTCGTGGGTACTACTGATAAGCAGGGAACTCGCCAGCAATTCTGGCCCGACCCCACTATATTCACCACCACTGTCTATCAATATGATATCATAGCACGTCGTATGCGCGAGTTGGCATACTTGAATGCAGGTATCACCATCACTTTAACCGATATGCGTCCCGCTGAGGATGGAACAATCCGCCAGGAGCAGTTCCATGCCCGGGAAGGATTGAAAGAATTTGTCAGATTCATTGACCGACATCGTACACACCTCTTCGATGATGTCATTTATCTGAAGACAGAAAAGCAAGGTGTGCCCATCGAGGTGGCGGTGATGTATAATACCGATTATTCAGAGAATATCCACTCATACGTCAACAATATCAATACTATCGAGGGTGGTACACACTTGGTGGGATTCCGTAAGGCTTTGACCCTTACACTTAAGAAATATGCCGACAACGAACCTGCTATCGCCAAGCAGATAGAGAAAGCCAAGATAGAAATCGCTGGTGAGGATTTCCGTGAAGGACTTACCGCCGTTATTTCAATCAAAGTGGCTGAACCTCAATTCGAGGGACAGACAAAGACAAAATTGGGCAACAGCGAGGTAGCTGGTGCTGTGCAACAGGCCGTGAGTGAAGCGCTGTCTAATTATCTTGAGGAGCATCCTAAAGAGGCAAGACAGATTTGCGACAAAGTGGTGCTTGCTGCCACTGCTCGTATTGCTGCAAGGAAGGCACGGGAGAGCGTGCAGCGCAAAAATGTGATGTCGGGTGGTGGACTGCCAGGCAAACTCGCCGACTGTTCCAATAAAGACCCTAAGCAGTGTGAAATCTTCCTCGTCGAGGGTGACTCTGCTGGTGGATCTGCCAAACAAGGACGTGACCGTTACACACAGGCAATCTTGCCATTGCGTGGAAAAATCCTTAATGTGGAGAAGGTGATGTGGCACAAAGTGTTTGAGAGTGAGTCGGTTATGAATATCATACAAAGCATCGGCGTGAGGTTCGGTGTTGACGGTGAGGGAGACAAAGAGGCCAATATCGACAAACTACGCTATGACAAGATTATCATTATGACCGACGCCGACGTCGATGGCTCACACATCGACACTCTCATCATGACACTCTTCTATCGCTTCATGCCAAAGATTATACAGGAAGGGCACTTGTATATCGCAAGTCCACCTCTTTATCTTTGTACCTATAAGAACAAAGTCAAGGAATATTGCTATACCGAACAGCAACGACTGGCGTTTATCGACAAGTATGGCAATGGCGTGGAGGATGCCAACATCCACACACAGCGCTACAAAGGTCTTGGTGAGATGAACCCCGACCAGCTGTGGGAAACCACCATGGATCCTTCGAAACGCTTGCTCAAACAAGTGAGTATAGAGAATGCTGCCGAAGCAGATGAAATCTTCTCAATGCTCATGGGCGATGACGTAGGGCCACGCCGCGAGTTTATCGAGACAAATGCAATTTATGCAAATATTGATGCATAATTATTGATTTATTGAGAATGCGGATGTCGAAAGATGTCCGCATTCTGTGTGATTGCCAACAGCGTAATGAAATACTATAGCCTTATGAAAAAATATCTTTTGCTACTTTCTGCCGCTATTTCGTTGAGTGTATATGGTCAGCAACAGCCTCCGATGTTATTATGGTATGACCGACCTGCAGACTATTTTGAAGAATCACTCCCTATAGGCAATGGTAAGCTGGGAGCACTGGTATATGGTGGTGTGACCGACAACACCATCTATCTCAACGACATTACGCTATGGACAGGAAAACCTGTTGACCCTCAGCTTGATGCAGGGGCAAGCCGATGGATACCTGAAATCCGCAAGGCTCTTTTCAACGAAGATTATGCCTTGGCAGACAGTTTGCAATTACACGTTCAAGGCCCTAACTCTCAGTTCTATCAGCCTTTGGGCACGCTGCACATCATCGATGATAATGGTATTGACACCCCCACCGATTATCGACGGGAACTTACCCTTGACAGTGCTTTATGCCGCGATAGTTACACATTGGGCGATATACACTATACCCGTGAGTATTTTGCCTCCAACCCAGATAAATTGATTGCTATTCACATCAATTCCGACAAAAAAGGCGGCATCAATTGCCACTTGAATCTCACTGCACAAGTGCCACATAAAGTAAAAAGTTATTATGCCAAACCTGAAGATTTTGGTGGATGTGGGACTTACATTGCTCACGAAGGAGGGATGGTGATGTCGGGCCATGCTGTAGGTTCTCCCGATGAGAGCATACATTTCTGTTGTACCATGTTGGCTAAAATCAGCGATGGACACATCTCGGGTTCAGATAGCACACTGATAGTGAAGAATGCCTCAGACCTGACCATCTATATCATCAATGAGACCAGTTTCAATGGTGCGGCAAATCATCCTGTGAGTAATGGGGCATCCTATCTGGATAATCTTAACGATGATACTTGGCATACAGCAAACTATACCTACGAGCAGTTCCGTGACAATCATATCGCTGACTACCGACAGTATTACGACCGTCTTCGACTTTACCTGGATGATGACCAGCAAAAAACAAGTCAGGACTTAAGCATTCCCACGGATTCCCTGCTAAAACGCCATACAGACAATGGCGGGGACAGCAGATTGCTCGAGACACTTTACTTCCAATATGGTCGGTATCTGCTCATTTCAAGTTCCCGGACACCTGAGGTGCCTGCCAATTTACAAGGACTTTGGGCAAACAAACTCTACTCTCCGTGGCGAGGAAATTATACTGTCAATATTAATCTCGAGGAAAATTATTGGCCGGCTGAAGTGGCAAACCTCAGCGAGATGACCACACCGCTGTGGGGCTTCATGCAGTCGCTTGCCAATAATGGTCGCCATGTGGCGCAAAACTACTATGGTATTGACCGAGGCTGGTGCTCAAGTCATAATAGTGATATCTGGGCCATGGCAAACCCTGTGGGAGAGAAGCGGGAAAGTCCTGAATGGAGCAATTGGAATTTAGGTGGAGCGTGGCTATCACAAGCATTGTGGGAACATTATCAGTTTACTCAAGACAAGGAGTTCCTGCAGCAGACTGCCTATCCTCTGCTCAAGGGTGCCAGCGAGTTTTGTCTCGACTGGCTAATCGATAATCCGTTTGTCAAAGGAGAGTTGATTACTGCACCTAGCACATCGCCTGAAAATGAGTACAAAACTACTGAAGGGTATCATGGAACCACCTGCTATGGTGGCACAGCCGACCTGGCCATCATCCGCGAATTGCTAAAGAATACCATCGCTGCCAGCAAAACTTTAGGGGTTGATAAGAAATTCCGACGTGAGGCTGAAGCAAGTCTGCGTCGTCTGCGTCCCTATACTATTGGGCATGAGGGGGATATCAATGAATGGTATTACGACTGGGATGACTGGGATCCGCAACATCGGCATCAGTCACATCTCATCGGACTCTATCCAGGGCACCAAATCACAACAGAAGGTACTCCCGAACTGGCTGCTGCCGCACGCAGAAGCTTGGAAATCAAAGGCGACCATACCACAGGATGGAGTACAGGCTGGCGCATTAATCTTTGGGCGCGCTTACATGATGCAGCACAGGCATATCACATCTACCAGAAATTGCTTACTTACGTGTCACCAGATGACTATCGGGGACCTGATCGTCGTCGCTCCGGTGGCACTTATCCCAACCTGCTCGATGCCCATCCACCATTCCAGATTGATGGCAATTTCGGGGGCACTGCCGGTGTCTGCGAAATGCTCCTTCAAAGTGGTGATGGGGTCATAGAACTTCTTCCAGCACTTCCCAAGGAGTGGAATAAGGGTAGCGTGACAGGTCTCCGGGCACGTGGAGGATATACCGTGGATATAAAATGGAGTAATGGGCGAGTGACAGAATATACCATTCATGCCACTAAGGCAGGTAAAGTCACAGTGAAATATGAGTACCAAAAGCAAACCTTGAAAATTCCCGAAAATGGGGAAACTAAAGTTGTTGTTGGTTGGCTTTAGTATCAAGGTGTCATTTGTGTTTTTGGAAGATAATTATTGGTGTCCGATAAACGAAAAATGCTGAAGTCATAAAAAAGGGGACAAATCCCACTGGACTATCCCCTAAGGTTCGTATCTTTGCAGTTGTTAAA
>OMXV01000027.1 GCA_900315075.1 uncultured Prevotellaceae bacterium
AAAGTTCAGGGCACAGCTCCATGGTGTGATTGATGTCAAGTTCTTCCTCTTTAGACTAACTAACATCTACGGATAAACACAGGATTTTACTGGTGCGCCATTAAATGCTATAATTTGCGATAGATAATCATTGTAATTCATACTTACTTATATTATAAAAGTTAAACTGATATTTTCACTTCTCTCGATTTTCTTCACCGAGTCGGGGATGATGATGCTCGTCAGGCCTGTACAGCCATAGAAGGCTTCATCTTCAATAGTAATATAGTCACTTTATGTGAAAAATTGAATTTTTACCTGCCATTTTTTTTCAGTTTCTCCCAAATTTTCACCATGGCGAGGGTGTCGAGCTTGCTGTATTCGTGGAGGGATTTGCGGGCGACTCGTAACCATAAGTAATGAATGGGTTCTCAATCATAATTAAATAGTATTATCTACATTGACAAAGATACTTCTTTTTATTGATGTTTCCAAGAGATTGTCCAAAAAAGATAATCCAAATTGGATAACGTGGGCCGACCATTGCATCTTTAATTTTGGGTCGCTTCGCTCAAAATCTCTTAAAAATTTGTTTCAAAAATCTTTTTCCCCATGGTGTTTCATGAAAATACATTTTCTCATTACCCATCCTTAAGCTGCTCGCATCGAATCATACCCGCTACGGAAGTGAGGAGTATGAGGAGGCGACTGAATACAATCGTGTATCGTTTTTTCGCCCCTTTCTTTGAGTAAAAATACAAAATATATCGGCCATATCGTATTTTTTTCGTACTTTTGCATTCGTTTTTGCAAATTCTTTATTTGGGCATAATAGTAAGCTCCTACATTAGTGGCCAGGGTGTAGTCTAAACTCCCAGACTTTCAGACTCCTAGACTCCCAAACTTCTAAACTCTCAAGCAATGACCCTATATTCCGATGCCGAACTGGCACAGATACTTGACAAGAAAATATTCCGCTGTATTTCACAGGTAGCCGATGAAGAAGGTGTGGAGGCCTACGTCGTCGGTGGTTTTGTTCGTGACATTTTTTTAGAGCGACCATCGAAAGATATCGATGTGGTGGTGGTAGGAAGCGGCATACGTATCGCTGAGCGTCTCAAGGAAAAATTGGGTCGTGGCACCTCGCTGACAGTCTATCGCAACTTCGGCACGGCACAGGTGAAAAACCGCGATGTGGAAGTGGAGTTTGTTGGTGCCCGTCGTGAGAGTTATGACCGTGGGAGCCGTAAACCTATCGTTGAGGATGGCACCTTGGAAGATGATATCAGCCGTCGCGACTTCACTATCAATGCCATGGCTATCTGCCTGAATGGCAGTAGGTTTGGTGAATTGGTGGATCTCTTCGATGGCTTGGCAGACATGGAAGATGGCTTCATCCGCACCCCCCTTGACCCCGATGTCACTTTCTCCGACGACCCGCTTCGCATGATGCGCTGTGTGCGGTTTGCCACAACGCTGAATTTCCGTATCTACGATGAGACTTTCGAGGCCCTCGGTCGCAATCTCGACCGCCTCGATATTATCAGTATGGAGCGCATCTCTACTGAACTCAACAAAATTATGATGGCTCGCACACCAAGTATAGGCATCATGGAGATGCAGAGGTGTGGTATCCTCGGAAAGATACTCCCTGAAATTCAGGATCTTGACATCGTAGAGACACGCAATGGTCGGGCACATAAGAATAATTTTTATCATTCTTTAGAAGTTCTCGATAATGTGAGCCGTCGTAGCGACAATTTGTGGTTACGATGGGCTGCTCTGCTGCACGATATCGGCAAACCAAAGAGCAAGAGATGGGACCCCGCAACTGGATGGACGTTTCACAACCACAATGTCATTGGTGCCAAGATGGTGGAGACGGTGTTCCGCCGACTTAAAGAACCACAGGACACAAAAATGAAATATGTTGTTAAACTTGTGGAGTTGCACATGCGACCCATCGTCATTGCCGATGAGGAAGTGACCGACAGTGCTGTTCGACGACTGCTCAATGATGCCGGTGACGACATCGACGACCTGATGATTCTCTGCGAGGCCGATATCACCAGCAAAAATGCGGTGAGGAAAAAACAGTTCCTTGAGAATTTCCGTATGGTTCGTGAGAAAATAACCGACTTGAAGGAAAAAGACTACAAACGCCTCTTCCAGCCGTGTATTGACGGTAATGAAATCATGGAAATGTTCAACCTATCACAAGGCAAAACCGTTGGCATCCTCAAAGACTACATCAAAAATGCTGTTCTCGATAATGTCGTCCCCAATGAGCCCGAGACGCTACGGAAATTGCTGAGGGAGAAATATTCTGAGTTGACGAGTAAACAAGTTGTTTGCAATTAAATAGCTAACTTGAATGGTAAAACAGAATCCTAATAGCTCTTTTGTTGCAAAACCACAACTGATATTGACAACGATTTATCCACGACGATGAATCAATAGGGATTGCTATTCCGTCGATTGAAAACTATTAAACCATAAAATCCCAATTCTGTACGTAATACTTTTTATAAATTTCAAATTAGTGAATAAATATGGAAAAGTTATATTACCTATTACTTAATATGTACCCATTTTTATATACAGCTTGATACCAAGGTAATTTAATGGTGCGTGGATGATTCACGCACCATTTTAATCCATAAAATCACACTAAATTACGTAATATACTGATATAGTGCTATTGTTTTCTAATGTCTCTCAATATGTAATTGGACGAATTGTGTTACCGTCGCTGCAATCCCTACAATCCCAACAAAGATTGCCACTGTAGAAAAAAAGATTACAAGCTTCATTGGCAACTTCATGGTTCTTTGATCCCGACCAGTAATAACCATAGTATCCTTGGACATATAAATGTTCATCTTGACATCGTGAAGAAGCAGGCAAGAAGATACTGCTACCATTGTATTTGCTGGTAAACCTTATGCCACTGATACCCTTGACAAAAGTCCATTTGGAATCACAATTATTAATCAATTCTTCAATCTGGTCCACCGTCGGCATTTGCCATGGTTCACCCCACTTCACATGTGCTACGTCGTATTGTGTGCCACTAATAGTATTTCCAAGATTGTGACATGTCTCTTTTGAGCGATCGCAATGTTTGTACGTTTTCCAATTATACACAGACTTTTCCTCCGTCTCCCCCCATGCATAATAACCTCCATAACCCTCTGGAGTCGTGGCATCCACGTTGCAGCAAGCCCACAAAGTACCAGAAGGAAGACCGAGATTAATAGCATGGGGGTGTCTCTTGTCGGGGCACTTTAAATAGCTATTTTGTATATGTTGTCTTGGAATGACAGGTTCAGTGGATTCATCTTGAGCTGGAGTCTCCACTGTTCCAGATGGATAGTTATTAATGCTATTTTCCATATTGTTAAGACTTTCCTTTGCTAAATAGTTTTCCCCACTTCCCTTTGTCAACATGATATAGCCGAAAATAACTAACAAAATAGCTGCAGCACCCATGATGTACCATAGTTTTCTTTGCTTTTTCCCGTATTCTTCTTCTATATAATCATTATCCTGCATACCCTCATCCATAGGTGAAGAAGTAGATTCTGAGGCAGGTGAAGTTAGTTCGGCTTTATTTGTAAAAAGTGTCTTTTCATCTGGATTATTTGCCTGAATACTTGCTGACACTGAGTCACTTCCCTTCTTGAGAGGGGGATGGTTAGATTCTCCAATGCCTATCATCCCCATTGAATAATTGGTGGAATCTGAATCTGGTGTCTTCAAAACATTATTGGTTGCTGTCGTTTTTTGTGTCTGTTCTTCTGATGATATAGATGTAGAGATAGCTTCAGAAACAGTCTCATCAACCAGGCCATCCAATAAAGTCTTTACCACGGCTGCATTTTGTGGTCGCAAGCGACGACTGGGATTCATTAAGGTGGAGATAACGTGGCGCATGTTGGTGCTAACCTTGGTGGAGTAGGGGAACTGTCGACCATCAGGAGTGATGTCTTCAGAATCCACTTCAGGGGGTGAATCGCCTGTGAGTAATTTATACAGAGTAGCTCCAAGAGCAAAGAAGTCCGTCCATGGACCAATATTCTTGTTTTGTTGTGCTATCTGTTCAAGAGGTGCATAGCCTGGTGTGTAGGCCATTGTCGATGAAGAAAGTGTGTTGCGCTCGTCGGCTGAGAGTTGCTTCGAGGCTCCGAAATCAATCAGTGTACAATGACCATTGGCATCACGCATGATATTGCCAGGCTTCACATCAAGATGATATAAGCCGGCATCATGCATCGTTTTCAAGGCATCGAGCACCTGAATGGCTATGTCACGAACCTCAGGCTCTGTTAATGGATGTTGTCGCGTCTGCTCTGAAAGAGAGATACCTTTGACTAGATCCATGACATAATAAGATGTATCGTTGGCGTCGAAGAGATCGAAGACATGAATGATGTGGTCATTGCGCAACTCGAAAATGCGACGGGCTTCACGACGGAACTTTTTGAGTTGGGCAATGAAAACCGGGGTGTTCGTGTCGTTGCTTACCTCAACTGTAGTACCGTCAGCAGAGCGGTGGTTGGTTCCACGCATGAAGAATTCCTTTAAAGCTACTTGAACACCAAAGTGCATATCCTCTGCCACGTAGGTGTTGCCGAAGCCACCGGAGGCTAAATACTTCACGATACGATAGCGATCGTCGAGAACAGCACCCGTTGGTAGCATCTGCCGTTGGTCTATTTGTGTCATATTTTACATATTTTAGTTGTAGGAGAGTGGTTTCCTATTATGTTGTTGATTATAATGATTATATTACTAAAGTTTCCCACCCCCAAATAATCGGGTAAAAATAACAGTTTCTCAAATAATTGTTGTACATTTGTAGTGGCAAAACTATTAAATACCAACGAATTAAAGAGGAACTGTTATGTTTGCAAAATTAGTGGTAAGGTGAGTGCTGATTTGCTATCCCTATTCGGTCGTTTTGGCCTCGGAAACTTGCTTCGAAGGTTGTCTTTGGAGAAGCATGATGGCATATCGGCGGTCCAGTTGATACTGTCACTGTGCCTGTTCAGGCTCAACGGCGAGAGTGTTCATTCCATATACAAGAAGAACTTCTATGAACTGCTTGACACAGGCAAGAACTGTTACTACAGGATGCTGACACGCCCGTCCATGGACTGGCGCAGGCTGCTGAACCACATGTTGCTTCGTTTCATCTGCATACTCCGACACGAGGGCGTGTGGAAGGAGATCGAGAATAGCTGCCTCATCATTGACGACACGACGTTGGAAAAGACCGGCTATACCATGGAAAGAGTCAGCAGGGTCTTCGACCATGTGCAGGGCAAGTGCGTGCTCGGTTTCAAACTTCTTCTGTGTGTTTTCTTCGATGGAAAGAGCACCATGCCGTTTGATTTCTCCATCCACAGGGAAAAGGGCAAAAAGAAGGATTTCGGGCTGACCAGGAAGCAGCGGAGCCGCCAGTTTTCCAAGCAGCGCACCGCAGGCGCACCGGACTGCGTCCGCCTGCAGGAGTGCGACAAGTCAAAGATGGACGTCGCCATTGAGATGGTACGCAGGGCATGGGAAATCGGTCTGAGAGCCGAGTATGTCCTATGCGACAGTTGGTTCACCTGCGAGCGGCTTGTCAGCGAGGTGAGGAGCATCGGCAGCGGCGCAATGCATTTCGTGGGGCTTGCAAAGATGGGCAACACCAAGTATCTCGTCCATGGCAAGATGCGGACGGCGGCGGAACTCGTCGCATTGTATGAACGGACAATGACTCACAGCTGCAGGAAGTACAAATGCCTGTACATCTGTCTGAACGGAAGCATGGGAGCACAACCCGTGCGCATCTTCCTCATCAGGTACGGCAGGAACAAGGATTGGAACATACTGATCACCTCCGACTTGAGAATGTCATTCGTCAAGGCATTCGAGACCTACCAGATAAGGTGGTGTATTGAAGTCGTCAACAAAGAGACACGCCAGTACCTCGGCTTGGGCGGGTACCAAGGACGGGACTTTGACGGGCATGTGGCCGACTGCACCTTGTGCTACATGACATACATGGTGATGGCGCTGGAGAAGAGATTTGCCGATTATGAGACAATGGGAGAGCTGTTTGCAGGATTGAAAGAAGAACTGATAGCACAAAATGAAATCCCCATTGTTTTTCTGGTTGTCTAAGTATAGTGAGAAGGTTCTTACTGCCATTCTTCTCCTGTGTGATTTTGAAACTTTTTTGAGTAAAAGCGTTTGAGATAGAATACGAGAAAAAAACAATGCTCCTTTGGCGTGGTTCTTGTCACGTGTTCGACCTCTACTTCATAGCTGTTTTTTTATTTGGTTTCCGACGTACTTTCCGTTGTAATTAGATCTCCTTTATCAATCTTCTTGAACGATGTAATGGAGAGGGCCTAAAGGAAGAGGGCACCTATGATTGTGATGATGGATTGTCTTTTCATGCTTGAGCATTTATGTTAGTATGAATGGTTCGGATGAAGTGTGTCACACATGGATTTCTCATGCAAAGATAAAACAAATTCTGAGAAACCAAGTCTCCAAAACTCCTAATCTATGTTAAATATGGGTGCACTATACTTTATAATATAGAAAAACTTCGTATTTTTGCAACTTAAAAGAGATTTAACCCCATTTGATTTCCTTTTTTCTGTTTGATAAAATAGGGTAAAGACTAAAATATTAATGCATTAATAGAGAATATGAAAAAGAGAACTTTTTTGTTTTATGTAGCTGCCACCGCACTGCTGATGTCATGTGGCGGCGGTGGGCAGGGTATGCCTAATTTTGGCGATGATGAATACCCTGTGGAAACTGTAGGCACACAGAATGCCTCGATGATTAACACCTATCCCGCTACGATTAAGGGTGTGCAGGATGTGGAAATCCGCCCCAAAGTTTCAGGATTTATCACCCGTGTCAATGTGCATGAAGGTCAAAGTGTCTCTGCTGGTCAGACTCTTTTTATCATTGACAACGAAAATTACCAAGCTGCAGTACGTCAGGCACAGGCTGCCGTCAACCAGTGCCACGCCACTATCAACACCGCTGAGGCACAGATGGCAACTGCCAAACTGCAGTATGACAATAGCCAGCAGCTCCATGCCAACGGCGTGATTGGCGACTTCGAACTACAGTCGGCTAAAAATACCTATGCCAGTGCTCAGGCTCAGGTGAACCAGGCAAAGGCTGCTCTGGCACAGGCAGAGGCTTCTTTGGCATCGGCTAAGGAGACTCTGAGCTTTTGCTATGTGAAGAGTCCTGCCAGCGGCGTTGTTGGTAATCTGCCCTATAAAGTGGGTGCCCTTGTGAGTGCTTCCAGTGTACCTGCTCTTACCACAGTATCTAATATCAGCACCATGGAGGTGTATTTCTCAATGACAGAAAAAGACATTTTGGAGATGACCAAAAATGCCGGTGGCCTGAATGCTGCAGTGAACAATTATCCGCCAGTACGCCTGAAACTCGCCGATGGTTCTATCTATGCCCATCAGGGTCAGGTGGTGAAAGTCAGTGGTGTCATTGATGCTGCCACTGGTTCTGTCTCGATGATTGCCCGTTTCCCCAACCCTGAGCATCTGCTTAAGAGTGGTGGTTCCGGTTCCATCGTTGTGCAGCGTGACAACAACCGCTCTATCGTCATCCCACAGTCGTGTGTGATGGAAGTGCAGGACAAGAAATTCGTATATGTTGTCGGTGCTGACAACAAGGTGAAATACACCGAGATAACTGTTGACCCACAGAATGATGGTAAGAACTTCATCGTAACAGGTGGACTGAATGTAGGTGATAAATATGTTACCAACGGTCTGACCAAACTCAGCGATGGCATGGCCATTAAACCAATTACACCAGAGCAGTATAACAAGAAAATTGACGATGCTGCAAAAATGGGTGGCGACGGTAGTGCCAAGGGCTTCGTCGATGCCATGAAAGGTGAGAAATAAGTTAGGAGTTAGAAGTTAGGAGTTAGGAGTTAGAAGTTAGAATTTGGAAGTTTGGAATTCATTCTGGTGATTCGTTTCATTTCAATCATTTCTCTTACTCCACTTAAAAACGAAATAGAACATGACATTTACAAATTTCATAAAGCGCCCTGTGCTCTCCACGGTGATTTCCATCGTGATTGTCATTTTGGGTTTTATCGGACTGGTGACGCTCCCTATTGAGCAGTATCCAGACATTGCGCCACCAACTGTCGTGGTCTTCACCAGTTATCCTGGTGCCGATGCAGAGACAGTGAAAAACTCCGTGCTCGTACCATTGGAGGAAAGTATCAATGGTGTGGAGGGTATGGACTATATCAGTTCGTCGGCAGGAACAGGTTCCGCCAGCCTTAATATCCTGTTCCGTCAGGGTATGAATGCCGATATGTGTGCGGTCAACGTGCAAAACCGTGTGCAACAAGCGTTGGCGCTGTTGCCTGCCGAGGTGACACAAATTGGTGTGACCGTGATGAAACGTCAGACTTCACAGGTGATGATGTACACCCTTACCAGTGATGGCCGTTACGACGACGAGTTCCTCAACAACTATAGTAACATCAATGTGGTGCCTGCCATCAAGCGTATTGAGGGTGTGGGCGACGTGCAGTCGCCGGGTATGAAAACCTACTCCATGCGTATCTGGCTCGACCCAGAGGTGATGAAACAATACTCGCTGATGCCATCCGACATCACTGCGGTGCTTGCTGAGCAGAACATCGAGGCTGCTCCAGGTACCTTCGGTGAGCAATCAGATGTGGCCTTCGAGTATTCCATCCGTTATACAGGTCGTTTGAAGACAGCCGAGGAGTTTGGCAACATTATCATCTCAAGCGATAGCAATGGCAATACTGTAAAACTCAAGGATGTGGCGAAAGTCGAATTGGGTGGCTTGCAGTACTCTGTATCGATGAAAAACAACAACATCCCATCAATCATGGGTATGGTGCAACAGATTGCCGGTTCGAATGCTAACGAGATTGCTAAGCAGGTGAAAGCAGAGTTGGAAGAGCAAGCCAAACTGTTCCCTCCGGGAATGACGTATAAGATTAACTATGATGTAACAGAGTTCCTCTATGCCTCTATAGAAGAGGTGGTTAAGACGCTGCTCATCACGTTGTTGCTCGTCTTCCTCGTGGTGTATTTGTTCTTGCAGGACTTCCGTTCCACACTTATCCCGATGATTGCTGTGCCGGTGTCGTTGATTGGTACCTTCTTCTTCCTGAAGATATTTGGATTCTCTATCAACCTATTGACGCTTTCGGCGTTGCTCTTGGCCATTGCCATCGTGGTGGATGATGCCATTGTGGTGGTGGAGGCGGTACATGCCAAGCTCGATCAAGGTTATAAGAGTCCGCTTACCGCAGCCATCGATGCCATGAATGAAATCTCGGGTGCCATTATCTCCATTACCCTTGTGATGGCTTCGGTGTTCATTCCCGTGTCTTTCATTGGTGGTACTTCTGGAACGTTCTACCGTGAGTTTGGTATTACCATGGCGGTGTCCATCTTTATTTCGGCGCTTAATGCGTTGACGTTGTCACCTGCTCTTTGTGCCATCTTCCTGAAACCTCATGATGCAGAGGGCAAACCCGTAAAGATGTCACGTCTTGACAGAATGCATACCGCCTTCAACACCTCGTATGAGAAAATCCTTGGCAAGTACAAGAAGCGCATGGAGAAATTGGTGCGGAAGCCAATTCTTATCGGTGTACTCGTCATCATTGGTATCGTCGGACTCTTCGTGTCGCTGCAGACCACTAAGACCGGTCTTGTGCCCAGCGAAGATACAGGTACTTTGTTCTGTACGATTTCCATGCCACCTTCTACCTCTGTAGCACGCACCAAGGAGGTCATCAACCAGGTAGACTCCATTTTGGCTACCAATCCCGCCATCCAGAGCCGTGAGCAAATTCAAGGTTACAACTTCATTGCCGGTTCGGGTAGTGACCAGGCCACCTTTATTATAAAGCTCAAGCCATTTAGTGAGCGACAGAAAGGCCTGTGGTGGAAGATTTCCGGATTATGGCAGGGCGATGGCATCTATCGCTTCTTTGTCAATCCTTTGGATGCCAACTCCGTCTTAGGTATGATTTACAAGCAGACCGCTACCATCAAGGATGCTCAGATCCTTGCATTCTCACCACCTATGATTCCTGGTTTCTCTGCCAACAGTGGTGTGTCGCTTGTGATGCAGGACCGTACTGGTGGTGACTTGAATAAATTCTTCGAGATTGTACAAAACTATCTCGCAGAACTCAACAAACGTCCTGAGATTCAGACAGCACAGACATCCTACAACCCCAAATATCCACAGTATATGATTCATGTGGATGTGGCAAAATGTAAGCAGGCAGGAATTTCACCTCGTATCATCCTATCTACACTCCAGGGATACTATGGTGGTCTGTATGCTTCTAACTTCAATGCTTATGGCAAGCTCTTCCGTGTGATGGTGCAGGCCTCACCCGAATGTCGTATGACTCCCGAGAGTTTCAACAGTGTATATGTTCGTACACCGTCGGGCATGGCACCCGTTAATGAGTTCTGCTCATTAGAGCGTGTCTATGGTCCTACTAATATCAGCCGCTTCAACCTATTTACCGCTATCAATGTGACAGCCACTGTGGCTGGCGGCTACTCCACCGGTGAGGCTATCAAGGCTGTGGAGGAAGTGGCTGAACAGCATCTGCCTGCGGGTTATACCTACGACTATTCAGGTCTGACACGTCAGGAGGCGCAGTCGAGCAACACCACAGGACTGATCTTCCTGTTGTGTATCCTCTTCATCTACTTGATTCTGTCGGCACAGTATGAGAGCTATCTCCTTCCATTGGCAGTGATTCTCTCTGTACCATTTGGATTGGCCGGCGCATTCCTTTTCACCAATCTCTTTGGACATTCCAATGATATCTACATGCAGATATCGCTGATTATGCTTATCGGTCTGCTTGCCAAGAATGCCATTTTGATTGTGCAGTTCGCCCTTGAACGAAGGGAGACGGGTATGGCTATCACATGGTCGGCTGTGTTGGGTGCTGCTGCTCGTCTGCGACCTATCCTTATGACATCACTTGCCATGGTCATCGGTTTGTTGCCTATGATGTTTGCATCAGGTGTGGGTAAGAATGGTAACCAGACGCTGGGTGCCGCCGCCGTCGGTGGTATGCTTATCGGTACACTCTTGCAGATTTTTGTGGTGCCGACGCTCTTTGTTATCTTCCAGTCGCTCCAGGAGAAGTTTAAGCCGATGAAGTTCGAGGATGACATCAATGAGGAGGTGGAAGCAGAACTCAAGCAGTATGCACATCATCCTACAACCTACAAAGTGGAGGAATAAGAATATGAGAAAACTCAATGTAATCGTCATGGGACTGGCAGCCGTCGTGCTGAGCGGCTGCGGTCTCTATCAGAAATACGAGCGTCCTGAGGTCAACACCACAGGACTCATCCGCGACAATGAGTCGCTCACCGATACGCTGAAGGCACAGGCCGATGATAATAATTTTGGCAACTTGCCCTGGCGGCAGGTGTTCACCGACCCACAGTTGCAAACTCTTATCCAGTATGCCTTAGAGCATAATACCGACATGCTCAATGCCGCCCTCAATATCCAGATGGCTGAGCAGCAACTTAAAATGGCACGACTGGCATACTTGCCACAGTTTACTTTCTCTGCCCAGGGAACCATTGCCTCGTGGGATGGACAAGCTGCTGCAAAGTCGTATCAGTTCCCCATTTCTGCCAGTTGGAATGTTGACCTATTTGGTAATCTGCTGTCGCAGAAACGTTCTGCACAGGTGGCACTACTTGCAACGAAAGACTACCAAGTGGTTGTGCAGACCAATATTATCGCTGGTGTGGCCAATATGTACTACACCCTGCTGATGCTTGACCGACAACTGGAAATCTTAGGCGATATGTCGCAGCTGACCAAGGACACCTGGGACATGATGCAACTGCAAATGGACTTAGGACGTGCCCGCTCCACCAGCGTGCAGAGTGCCGAGGCTAACTATTACTCTGTACAGGCACAGACTGTGGACATGAAACGTCAGATACGTGAAGTGGAGAACTCTCTGTCGCTGCTCCTCGGACAGCCGGCACAGACCATCAAGCGCGGCAAACTCGAAAACCAGAGCTTACCCGACAAATTCAGTACTGGTATCGGTATACAACTGTTGGCCAACCGTGCTGATGTCCACGCTGCTGAAATGCAATTGGCACAGTGCTTCTATGGTATCGAAAATGCCAAGAGTCGCTTCTATCCCAGTATCACTATCTCTCCAACAGGAACTTTCACTAACAGTCCTGGTGGTATGACTGTGAATCCTGGTAAATGGCTCCTCTCGGCGGTGGGAAGCTTGGTGCAGCCACTTTTCATGAAGGGACAGCTCACAGCAGGACTCCGTGTAGCTGAGGCACAGTATCAGCAGGCATACAACACCTGGCAGAATACCGTGCTGAAGGCAGGCAGTGAAGTGAGCGACGCACTTGTGCTCTATAACTCCTCGGATGAGAAAGCAAAACTGGAAGCCAAACAGGTGGAGACTCTTCAGAAGAATGTGGAGCATACCAAGATGCTCTTCAAGAGTTCCGGTAGCAGCTACCTGGAAGTTATCGGTGCACAACAGTCGTTGCTCAATGCACAACTTTCGCGCACTACCGACGAATTTCACAAAATGCAGGCCGTCGTGAGCCTTTACAACGCCCTTGGAGGCGGTGGCAAATAACCACACATTAATTAATAAAAAAAACGAATTATGGCAAGTGATATCAGTCCAAGAGCCGAAATCGACCCCAGGGCGCAAATCGGCGACAATTGCAAGATATTCCCATTCGCATACATTGAGGGAGATGTGGTTATTGGCGACAACTGCATTATCTTCCCCTTCACCAGTATCCTCAATGGTTCACGTATTGGGAAAGACAACAAAATACACCAAGGTGCCGTCATTGCTGCGCTACCCCAAGACTTTGAGTTCAAGGGAGAGAAAAGTGAGTGCATCATAGGCAACAACAATATCATCCGCGAGAATGTGGTTATCAACCGTGCTACACACCGCGATGGAAAGACAGTCATCGGTGACAACAACTTCCTCATGGAAGGTGCCCATATCTCACACGATACCGTAGTGGGCAACCATTGCGTCTTCGGATATGGTACGAAAATCGCTGGCAACTGTGTTATTGGCAATGGCGTCATCTTCTCGTCGAGTGTTATCGAAAATGCAAACACCAGAGTAGGGGATGGGTCAATGGTACAGGCTGGCTGTACTTTCTCAAAGGATATACCTCCTTACATCATCGCCAATGGCACTCCTATTAAATATGGTGGTGTCAATACCACTATGCTCACTATCAAAGGCATCAGTGACAAGGTGCAGAAACATATCGCCAATGCATACCGCCTTGTGTTCCATGGTCAGACCAGCGTCTTCGACGCTGTCAACCAAATCAAGGAACAGGTTCCCGACAGCCCCGAAATACAAACCCTCATCGAATTTATCGAAAGCACAGAACGAGGGATAATTTCGAAGCTGTGATAAGTTAACAATTGGTCGCTTCTGTCGTAGTAATATAAATGCTTGACAGAAGCGACACTTTTTATGTAGAGAATTTTCCATTATGATGAATTTATAGGAATTTGAGATGAAATGACAAGTCATTTCCTAACTCTATTGCGTAAGGTTCTCGTCGTTTGCGACGATAATTCTTCAAAATTCTTTTCATCTGCTTATCAATTCTAAAATTCTAAAATTCGTGATAAAAAGGGTGGGAATTTTCAGTTGTTATCGTACTTTGAAGGCTCAAATCCCTTTTATCCCCCATTTCCTTTCTTCTTGCCTTTTTTTTTAGTGGATTACTTACACTTTTCAATCTTTTTGCGTAATTTTGCAGCGAAATAACGGAATCATCCAAAATTACGTATAAATATGAAGAAAAAACTCACAAAGGTACTCGTGCTCGGTAGCGGAGCGCTGAAAATCGGTCAGGCAGGAGAATTCGATTATTCCGGCTCGCAAGCTCTTAAGGCTTTGCGAGAGGAAGGCATCTCAAGTGTGTTGGTCAATCCCAACATTGCAACCATCCAGACTTCAGAAGGTATCGCCGACAAGGTGTATTTCCAACCTGTCACACCATGGTTTGTCACTGAGATTATCAAGAAAGAACGACCCGACGGAATTTTGCTCGCCTTTGGCGGACAGACAGCCCTCAACTGTGGTACCGAACTCTATCAGAAAGGCATCCTGAGTGAGTATGGTGTAGAAGTGCTTGGTACCTCTGTAGAAGCTATCATGAATACAGAGGACCGCGACCTCTTTGTGAAAAAACTCACCGAGGTTGATTTAAAAGTGCCCGTGAGTCATGCTGTGGAGAATATGGACGAGGCGTTGAAGGCCGCCCGTTCTATCGGTTTCCCCATCATGATTCGCTCGGCCTACGCACTTGGTGGTCTGGGTTCCGGCATTTGTCCCGATGAGCAGAAATTCATCGAGATAGCCGAGAGTGCTTTTACTTTTGCCCCACAAATCCTTGTAGAGGAAAGTCTCAAGGGATGGAAGGAGATAGAGTTTGAGGTTATCCGCGATGCCAACGACCGTTGTTTCACTGTGGCATCGATGGAGAATTTCGATCCATTAGGCATCCATACAGGTGAGAGTATCGTTGTGGCTCCTACTTGCTCCCTCACCGATGAGCAAGTGAAGATGTTGCAGGAAATTTCCATCCGTTGCGTCAAGCACCTCAATATTGTGGGCGAGTGCAACATTCAGTTTGCTTTCAATGCCGAGACCAACGACTATCGTATTATCGAAATCAATGCGCGTCTCTCGCGCTCTTCAGCCCTTGCCAGCAAGGCTACCGGTTACCCACTTGCTTTTGTTGCTGCAAAAATAGCCTTGGGCTATACCCTCGATCAAATCGGTGAGATGGGAACACCCAATTCCGCCTATGTAGCCCCACAACTCGACTATATGATTTGTAAGATTCCTCGTTGGGATCTCACCAAATTTGCTGGTGTGTCGCGCGAGATTGGCAGTTCGATGAAGTCTGTCGGTGAGATTATGTCCATCGGACGTAGCTTCGAGGAGATGATTCAGAAGGGACTCCGCATGATAGGGCAGGGGATGCACGGCTTTGTGGGCAATGACCATACAAAATTTACTAATCTCGACGATGCTCTTGAGAATCCTACCGACCTGCGTATCTTCGCCATTGCCCAGGCGTTGGAGGAAGGCTACACAGTGGAGCGTATCGAAGAGCTTACCAAGATTGACAAGTGGTTTATCTCACGACTGAAGCATATCGTTGACCTGAAGCATCAGTTGTTGAAGTACGACCGTCTGGAGGACCTGCCCAACGACTTCCTGTTGGAGGTAAAGGCTGCTGGATTCTCCGACTTCCAGATTGCCCGCTTTGTGCTCAAACCCACCGCCACCAATATGTATCAGGAAAACCTCAGCGTGAGAGAATACCGCAAGGCAAAGGGTGTATTACCCTCCGTCAAACGTATCAACACCGTGGCCAGCGAGCATCCTGAACTTACCAACTACCTTTACTTCACGTATCATTATGACAATGCGCCAGGCAGTTATAAGTTCCACGATATCAATTTCTACAAAAACGAGAAAAGTGTCATTGTACTCGGTTCTGGTGCCTACCGCATTGGTTCGTCTGTGGAGTTCGACTGGTGCTCCGTCAATGCCATCAACACTGCACGTAAGCAGGGATACAAGAGCATTATGATTAACTATAACCCCGAGACCGTCTCCACCGACTACGACATGTGCGACCGCCTCTACTTCGACGAACTGTCGATGGAGCGTGTGCTCGATGTCATTGATTTGGAGCAGCCTCGTGGTGTCATCGTCTCTGTGGGTGGACAGATACCTAACAACTTGGCGATGAAGCTCTACAAGCAGGGCGTTCCCGTACTCGGCACCTCACCGGTGGATATCGACCGTGCTGAGAACCGTGACAAGTTCTCTGCTATGCTCGACAAATTAGGTATCGACCAACCCGCTTGGCGTGCCCTGACATCTCTCGACGATATCAAAGAATTTGTCGAAGAGGTTGGCTTCCCTGTGCTTGTGCGCCCCAGCTATGTACTCTCGGGTGCTGCCATGAACGTGTGCTACGACAACGAAGAGTTGGAGCGCTTCCTCGCTATGGCTACTGAGGTGTCGAAGGAATATCCTGTCGTGGTGTCGAAGTTCATGCAGGAGACCAAGGAGATTGAGTTTGATGCAGTGGCCGACAAAGGCGAAATAGTGGAGTATGCCATCAGCGAGCACATCGAGTTCGCAGGTGTCCACTCTGGTGATGCTACCATGGTGTTCCCCGCCCAGCACATCTATTTCTCCACTATCCGTCAGATTAAGCGCATCTCGCGCAAGATTGCCAAGGAATTGAATATCAGCGGACCATTTAATATCCAGTTCCTGGCCAAGAACCGCGACGTGAAAGTGATTGAGTGCAACCTGCGTGCCAGCCGCTCGTTCCCCTTCGTGAGCAAAATCCTCAAGACCAATTTCATCGAGACTGCCACAAAAATCATGCTCGATGTGCCTTATACGACACCTGAGAAGAGCGAGTTTGATATCGACCGCATTGGTGTGAAAGCCTCGCAGTTCTCCTTCGCACGTTTGCAGAATGCCGACCCTGTGCTCGGTGTCGATATGAGCAGTACCGGCGAGGTGGGTTGCTTAGGCGACGACTTGAACGAGGCACTTCTCAATGCCCTCATTGCCACGGGTTACAAACTGCCCAAACGCAGCGTGCTCATCTCCTCGGGTGATGCTATGGGTAAGGTTGACCTCCTGGAACCTGTGCGCGAGATGGTTAGAAATGGCTATGAGATTTATGCTACAGCAGGAACAGCGAAATTCTTCAACGATAATGGTGTAAAGGCTAAAGCTGTTTCGTGGCCAGATGAAGATAAACCTGACAATGTGATGGATCTCATCAGTGAGCACAAGATAGAATTGATTATCAATGTGCCCAAGAACCACACCAAGCGTGAGCTGACCAATGGCTACCGTATCCGCCGTGCCGCCATCGACCATAACATCCCCTTGATGACCAATGTCCGTTTGGCCAAAGCTTTCATCGAGGCCTTCTGCGCTATGAAATTGGAAGATGTCAAGATTAAGAGCTGGCAGGAGTATAATAGTTAGGAGGTTTTTTGAGGTGAGAGGTAAGAGATTACTTGAGCCACTCACTATAGTCATTAAAAATAGTAAACAGGGCGTGCCATTCTTTTGGCACGCCCTGTTTGCTATTTTTTGTTTTTGAGGTCGAGAGATAAGAGGCTTGAGTGCATCTGAGCATATCTCTTACCTCTTACCTCTGATTATAGATTATCCATCAATTTATCGGGATTATTTTCCATCCAGATAGTCTCTTCGTCCTCCTCTTCTTCAGCGAAGGAGTCATAGCAGTTGGCGCCGGTGGGGCCTGAGGGACTGGACATCTGATTGGGTACCATCAAATCGGCTGTGCCGAGTTCTATCAACTCTGTGACTGGTATGATATATTTCTTTTTCATAATTGATTTCATTATTGATTCACAATTTTCTTACCATCCACAATATAGACGCCCTTGGGCAGATTGCTTAGGTCTATCGTTCCGTTGTTGATAGTCACAGAGGAAACTTTTACACCATCGATGGCATAGACATCCACCTGCTGACCCTCGGCTGCAGCAATGCGAGGTGTGCTGATACCGTCGGCGGTGTCGAAGGTGCCGATGTTCAGACAAGCTGGAGGTGTGATGGTGCGGTCGTTGATGGTGAAGTAGGCAAGGTTATGCTTACCAGTTATTAGTGTGGATTCTATTGGTACGAAGGCGCTGCCGTTAGCATTGAGTACATACACATTATCTAAGCCTGAAGTAGAATCTAATTCTCCTGTCAAACCCACAAATTCGAAGCCATCGCTAACCACTGCAGATATGGCTGTTCGCTCAACAAGCGCATTTTCAGCGATGAATCGCATCTCTTTTTTTGTCAGGTCGTATTGTGCACCCCAATGGTCACCAGGAACTGCGATGATATATGGCACGTTGGCCACCCACTCAAGGGCGTCGGCAAACTTCACCGTGTTGCCTTCCACCTGCTTGAACTCCCTTACCCAGAAGTCTTTGTCGTCATTGGTCTCATTGCCATGATACCAGTCGATGCTATTGGCTTCGGAGGTGACGCTTTGCACGCCGAAGGGCAGCGTAATGGTCTGCCAACCGTTCTTTCCGTCGGCACCCAATTCAGGTGTCCATCTATAGACGACATTGCTTGCACGGAAGTTCATTGGAACAAAAAAGTCTTTATTTGCATCCAGTTCGACTTCTCCGGCAATTCCTCCTTTTACGATTATAGCCCCATTGGGATTAAAGCCAGTGGCACTGCCAGTGGTATAATAGAGGGTGTTGGGATTGTCGTTTAAGGTGATTTGATAATTGCCGAGACTGTTGCCAAGGTCTTCAAGGCTCACGGCACAGACGTCCCCAGGTACGGTGTAGTTGGTTGCCGGAGCCACTGCGGTGCGCTCACCAGTGGCTTTCCATGTTGCTATGGCGGGCACGACATCTAACCATACCGAAGCATCCAGCGTAGTTCCATCTGGTGCGTAAAGTGTATATCTGAATTGGTCTCCCACTGTCAAACCTGTATAGGTAACAGGGATTATCTTTGTCTCATTTGCCTTTATATTGATAGGAATCGATACTTCACGAGGATTGGACCACATCCCTTGTTCGTCTTCCTTGAGGAATACATTGACTCTTAGCGTGAGATCACCCGCAAAATCGAAGGAGCTATTATTTTTTAATGTGACAGCTCCATCGAGCATTGAACCATACATCTTACCTCCATAAAAACCAGATTCAATGTTCTTGAAACTGACATCTAAATCTTGAAGTTCGGGCAATTCAGGAGCGGTGTAGTCTGAGAGGATGAATTCTTCGTTGGTATAGAGATTATTAGTATAGTACGTTGTCAATTGTAATTTCACCGTGCCTGACATTGGTTCGAAGAAGAAATCGATATAGTCTTCACCACCTATGGGGATATATATGCCTTCTTTTGCCATTGTTTGGTCGTCAATACGTAATGAGACATAGCTTGAAAAATCAGCGTTGCCTGTATTGGCAAAATATGTTCGGATTTGGGTGAAGTCTTCACCAAGGTCAAATCGCTGTTCTATTTTAGTGACGTTAATCGAATGGACAATAGCGGGGGGATTGATTTCCACATTGGTAAAGGTGGCATGGCCGTTGCTAATGACAACCTCTACGTATCTTTTGTCGGATCTTTCGTTGATGTACCATTCCTCGGTGCCGTTCACTCTGCTGATACCCACAATCTGGTAGGTGCCATCTGTCAGGTCATAGCCCAAGCCCCGGAACAATCCTCCTGAGGTTGAATAGGCATAAGTGGTTTCCAAAGTGGTACCTTGCTTGATGCTGTTTTGCTGTAAAATCTGTCCGTCCTGGCAGACAGCAAAGCCGAAATCAACACATCTATCTTCCTTTGCCAATGCGAAGGTAAACGTTACTTGAACACTATTAAACCCGGTAGTTGGGGCGTAGTCGATGGCCAAGTCACTTGTGACTTTCAGTTCTTGTGTTTCCAGTCCACTGTTTATTACTATAGGTTCTTCGGGCTCTTCTGTGTTGACGATTTCGGTGGCACTCACCCCGATGACGGCATCGTGTTCTAAGGAGTAGCCTCCGTAGCCAGAACTACCACCTGTACCCTGGTCTGCTGGCCTGAGTGCCTGCAGACGGAAGTATCCGTCGGATTGTCCTCCCCATCCCCAGTTGATGTGGTAGAGTCCGTGTCCGTCGTATCCATCGCAAATGAACTCATGTCCAGAACCTGCAGCAGATGTGTTCGCTCCATAGAGCACAGGCCGTCCGCATTTCAGTTCATTATAGATGAGTTCATCCCATTCTTCTGTGGTGTAGGAAGAACGATAGACATATTGTGGGTCATTGGGATAGCCGAAACACTTTTTCAGCGCACCGGGAATATCGTACGGCGAGGCACTTGAGGCACCAGTGCCATAACGCATTTTAACGGCATGACCGCAGTAGAGCATTAATTCTGCCACGGCATTTTCTGCTTCTTCGTCATCCTCTCCTGTGTTGATATAGACGGGTTTCATCTTATTCCACTTAAATGTAGTTGATGGGAGAGTCGGATATTTTTTATTTGAATAACTGGGAATAGTATCAGTTGCAGCCTGTGGCCATTTGTGGTAGTACATCACCTGTGCCAATGCTGTGGCGACACAACCAGTGACTGCTTGTGCTCCGCTTGTGGTGAAACACAACTGGTTGTAGGGGTCTTGTTGGTTCCAGTGGGTTTGGATGAGTGGGGCCACCACCTTACGGGTCATTTCCACGTCATTGTTGCCACTATTGGTTCTGGCGTTTCGTGCTCTGGCGTTTTCGATTTCCTCCACGTATCCCTTGAGGAATTCCTCCATGTTGGTAGGGATGTCGTTGGGGTTGAATGTACCGCTGTCGGCATAACCTAAAACTTCATCTGCGCAGTCATCGCCGGCCATGATGACAAAACCTGCGTTTTGGCCGTTGTTAAACACATAGTAGCAGGGGTCCTTGGCTGGTGCCCCATGTTTTTGTGCCACTTGTCGTCCTTGATAGACGAGATTAAGGTTGGTGGCTGTAGTCATTCCTCTTTTCAGCAGGAATGCCTTTGCTTTCTGCAATGCCTGAGCTTGTGTTATCGGGTTGGCGACAGCACACGCCACGCACAGCATGAACAACAGCGTGGAAAGGTAGATTTTTCTCATATCGATTGTTGATTGTTGATTGTTTGGATGATTCAATAGATACTTTGTACAAGCTGCAAAAATAGTGAATGTTAACGACAATACAAAATATAAAAGCAATTTTCAATCTTCAATTTTTAATTTTCCACGCAATTTTTTCAAACTTTGCCGTTTATATAGTAGTAGAGAATAGTTTATGAAGACATTTCCTTTGTTGCAATCGCAGATGGGTGTAGTGCTTGCTTGTTGTAAGCACCCAGATTCCACATGCTACAATCTACCCAGTGCCATCCCATATTCATGTAAGATAGATGCCAGACGGCTTGTAAATGCCATACAAGTGGTGGTTGACGCTCGCCCTATCCTAAAAACTCGTTTAGTGAAGGATGATCAAGGGAAGGTAAGGCAGTTTGCCGACAAAGAAATGTCGATTCCCATTCCTGTGAGGCATACCACTGAGAATGAGGCGGGACGGTATATCCGTCATGGTTTTGTGAGGCCTTTCAACTTGTTTGGAGAAGGTCCGCTGTGTCGTTTCGAAGTGCTCGTCACTGAACAGCACTGTTGGTTGCTGTGGGATTTTCATCATGTTATAGCCGATGGTATTACTATCGCCCATCATTTTGTTGAAAGAGACCTTCCTGCCGCCTATTTGGACGAGGAATTAGTAGATGCTGAAATGGGGATGTATCATCAGGCAGAAGTCGAGGAAGATAGTTTTGGCGGAACCGCCTATCAACAGGCACGGGAGTATTTCCGTTCGGCTTTTGAATCCTATGAGATGACACGGCTGGGTGCTCCATCGCCTGCATTGGACCATGTCCCTACCTGTAGCACGTATGTGAGTAGAGAAGCGGTCGATGCGTGGTGCAGGCGTCATCACGCCCGTCCTCATGCCTTTCTGATGTCGGTTTTTAATATTGTCCTTGCCAAATATAGTCATTCCACCCGCTTGGCATACGCCACGTTGTTTCATGGTCGTACCGATCGACGACTCCGCGAGGCATACGGCATGTTTGTCAAGACCATGCCAGTAGCCTGTGAGATTCATCCAACAGACCGTATGGAGGATGCTGTGGCTGAAGTGCAACGATATCTTTTCTCGGCAATACGTCATAGTGCATATCCTTTCACCCATTTCTGTCATGATATGCAGGCTGCACCAGGTATTACCTTCGCCTTTCAGGGAGAGAGCATTTTGGAACAGGTTTCTTTAGACGGACAACAGACTAAAGGGGTGCAATTAGAGCGCGATGCGATGGACGGTGAACTCAGTTGCGTGGTCTATTGTCAGGAAAATGAATATGAGATTCGTGCAGAGGCTCCAGACAACGGGCGTTTCCCTCATTGGGCAGTGCTTGTGGCAAAGGCAATGAAAAACGGTGTAGAATATATTCTCGGTCATCCAGAGACGTGTCACGGCGATGTGGATATAGTAAATGAGGAGGAGAAAAAATCCTTGTTGTTACTCTCTCAAGGCGAGTCGATGGAAGTGGACGACAGTGAAACTTGGGTCGATGATTTCCTCAGACAGGTAGAGACTTCCCCAGATGTATTGGCAGTGAGCGATGGCACCACCTCGCTGACCTATAGCGAATTAGAGAAAACAACCGCAAAAGTGGCTGCATTTCTGTGTCAAGAGTCGGTGGGCTGTGGTGACTTCGTTGGTGTGGAGGCCACACCATGTACTGACTTTTTGGTAGCTGCCATCGGTGTGATGCGAAGTGGTGCTGCATACGTGCCTATCGCCCCCCAATGGCCTGACCGACATCGACAAGACATCATCGAGAACGCCCAGTTGAAAAAGGTCTTAACGATTGATGCTATTAATACCATAGCCACAATAGATAGTTTAAACACCAAAGATGCAATGGCTCGCTCGGAAGATGCAGCCTATGTCATTTTCACCTCTGGCACCACAGGCAGCTCCAAGGGTGTTGTCATTCCTCACCGTGCCCTGCACAATCTGTCACACTTCATTGTCAAGCGATGGCGGTTGACGGCATCGAGCCGCATCAGTTGCCATTCATCATTAGCTTTTGATGGGTCGGTGGAGGACCTCTTTCCTGTGCTTACCGTTGGTGGGACTGTTTATATCATGCCTGAAGAGGTGCGACGTGATCCCGATTCTCTCCATCGCTTTATCGACCAGCACCAGATTACCGGTGGCTGTTATACCACAGCCATGGCCCCATTGCTTGCCGCCCGGCAGCATCCCTCGCTCGACTATCTCTGCGTCGGCGGGGAAAAATTGCTCTATCGTCCAGATACGGATTGTCGTGTTTACAATACATATGGTCCGACTGAATTTACCGTTGATGCCACTTACCATGAGTTGTCGAATCAAGATGGCGATGACATCCCCATTGGTCGTCCGCTATCCAACTGTGCAGCATACGTTATCGACCCCTTCGGCATGCTGGTGCCAAGGGGGATTGTGGGAGAACTGTGCCTACAAGGGCCGCAGATGGCTTTGGGTTACCTACATGACCCATCGCTAACTGAAGAAAAGTTTACCAATGCTCCATTTACCGATGGAATTATCTATCATACCGGCGATTTGGTGAGATGGGATGAGCAAGGGTGCCTGCACTATGTGGGACGCAATGACCATCAGGTGAAGGTCAATGGATATCGTATTGCTATTGACGAGGTGGAAAGCAATATTGCCTCATTAAGCTTTATTCAGCAGGTGGCAGTTTGTATTAAGCAGATGGGTACCCATGAGGTCTTATGTGCCTTCTTCACTGCAGATAGTGAAATCTCATCTGAACAAATGAAGAGTGCATTGGGCGATAAATGTCCCGCCTATATGATTCCAGCAGTGTTTGTGCAGATGGAGAAGCTCCCCCTTAATGCTAACGGAAAAGTGGACTATAAACGACTTCAGATGCCACAATGCTCGGGAGCGGAACATGGGTGTCAACAACCAGAAAATGGGCTGGAACGTCTCTTCTGCCAGATTTTTGCTAAGGTGTTGGATATGGAGACCTTTGGCGTGACAGATGATTTCTTTCAATTTGGTGGCACTTCCATCATGGTGATGAGGGTGATGATGGAAGCTGAAAAAGCAGGGGTGCACATCCAGTACGGTGATGTGTTCCGCTATTCCACGCCGCAATTGTTGGCAAGAAAGATAAACGATGAAGCTGCTGCTGCTGATGTTGAAAACCAAGCCCTCGCTGATTATGACTATGCACCACTGCATAGATTTCTGAGTAATCAGAATACTCGGAGTAATCGGAATAATCAGAGTACTCGGAATACTCAGAGTAATCGGAATACTCAGAGTAATCGGAGTAATCGGAATACTCGGAGCATTCTGATTACAGGTGCCACAGGCTTTTTGGGGGCTCATTTGCTGCGTCAATTGTTGGATGATAAGAATAGCGGCGGATGCGATACACCGTGTTTCAACGGTGGCGAAGCCATCCGCTGCGTGGTTCGAGCTGCGACAGAAAAAGAGGCATGGGAGCGGCTTGATGAGGTCTGGCAGTTTTATTTTGACCATCCTTTGATGGATAACGAGCGTAGTAGGGTAGGGTTGATTGTCGGTGACCTGACAGATGACGGATTCTTGTCATTGTTAGAAGACAAACATTTCGATTTGGTGCTGAATTGTGCCGCAGATGTACGACATTTTGCACAACGTGACACCCTCCTTCGAGTGAACACCCAGGCGGTGACCCGTTTGGCTGACTATTGTCTTGCACATCATGCACGCCTTGTGCATATCTCCACACTCAGCGTAGCTGGTTTTTCGTCCTCAGGAAAGCCTCTCACCCTGACCGACCGAGAGTTGTATGTCGGTCAACAATTTCATGAAGATTATTCTCTATCGAAATTTTTAGCCGAGCGTGCATTATTGGAGCGAATGGCTTCTCAGGGGTTGGATGGGCAGATAGTGAGGATAGGCAACCTCACAGCAAGACAATCTGACGGACGTTTCCAACGTCATCCAGAGTGCAATGCTTTTGCCATGGCATTGCAGGTGATGGCCGAACAAAAAACGATACCACAGTCAGCTATGGAGATGACTGTGGATATCTCGCCAGTGGATGTTGTGGCTAAAGAGTTAGCCGAACTTGTCTATTGCGATTTGTCGATAGGTATTGTCCATTTGGCACACCCCTATAAAGAAGGTCTCACCGGCCTACTTTCCAATTATTCTCACGGTATCTCCAGTGATTTGAACGATACCTTTTCGGGCTAATTGGTCGATGGCCTGTAGAATACCATTGTAGATGCCGATACGCTTGCGGTTGTATCCTAACATGTTGCTCACTTGTTTCTGAATGGATTCGATGGGTGCCGACATCGACTCGGCGATAGCCAGTCGGGTGGCATTCATAAATTCCACCATCGGTATCTCATTGTCATCACGTTCAGACGAGATGCGGTATTTGTCATACCCCTTTGATGCCTGTTCATTTTCCCAGTAATAGGGGTTGTCGCGTGGTGACTGTGGGTCGAGCCATCCCACGCGCATAGCCACGTCGGAGATTTGTTCGGCAATTTGCGGTGTCATGCGCCCCGATGGGAAGAGCATAGGAATACGCTTGCAGAGTGTCGCCAAGGTTACTGGTTGCTCTGTTTTTATTACTTCGGCAATGGCAGATTGCATCTGTCGTTTTGCCACTTGGAATGCCCCAATGCTCAATGGTCTCTTCTGGGTTAGGCTCAACTCGCAGCGCATGTAGGGAATGCCAAGGTCGTTGGTGCGCTCGGTCAGTATCTCATCGGCTCTGACGGCAAAGGGAATGGAGGAGGCCAGTTTGGGTTGTTGTTCCTTAGTGTCGCCTGGAGTGGATGATTTTGTGGGATTGATGGGCTGGGCCGACATCAAAGGCTGAGCTTTGGCGATAGGTTTATCCGGTGCATTTTTCGCTTTTTTTGCCGCTTCCAGTTCGCTGATGAGCCTTGTGAGCACTCGCTCACGGTTCATAAACCAATCTACAGTCCACACGCGCTGGAGATTCCAGCCGAGTCCTTGCAGTACGCCAGGTTGGCAGATCTCACGGTCGCGCTCAGTGAGGGTATTGTAATAGCGTCGTCCGTCAATCATAATACCCATGATATATCCATCATTGTTGTCAGGGTCGATTACGGCGAGGTCCACCTTGAAGCGTGAACGGCCCACCTGTGTATCCACCTGATAGCCGCGTGCGCGCAGTTCGGCAGCCACGGAGTCGATAACCTGGGTCTCCGACTGTTGTTCGGTGACCTGTGCCGCTGCTACAGGCATGCGTCCGCTACGTGCAAATTCAAGGAATCGCTTCAGTCCTTCCACACCACGTGCCTGACTGCGGTTGAGGTCGATTTGTTCGGGTTGGAGTGTCGAGAACACCATCATCTCGTTGCGTGCTCGACTCACAGCCACATTCAGTCTTCGCTCGCCACCTTGGTTGTTGAGTGGACCGAAGTTCATTGATACCTTGCCGCTCTTGTCAGGACCATAGCCCACGGAGAAGAGGATGACGTCGCGTTCGTCGCCCTGTACATTCTCCAAGTTCTTGATGAAGATAGGCTCTTCACAGTCATAGGCGCGTCGCTCCAACTGCGGGTTCTTTGCCAGTTCATCGACGAGGATATCCTCGATGAGGTCTTGCTGCACTTTGCTGAACGAGACAATACCGATGCTCTGCTTGCAGAGCTTGTCGTCGGCAAGACGGCGTATGACTTCCTTGACAATAGCTTCTGCCTCAGTGCGATTGCAGCGTGTGCGTCCCATGTCGTAGGTGCCATCGACGGGTACGAGTGAAACCTTCGAGGCTCGGTCGTCGACAGATGGGAAAGTGTATAGTTTGCCGTCATAGTATTGCGAATTGCTGAAGGCGATGAGGCTTTCGTGTCGGCTGCGGTAGTGCCAGGTGAGGTAATGGTCTGGGAACGAAAGGGTGATGCAGTCGTCGAGGATACTCTCCATGTCGTCGTTGTCGGCCTCGCTTTCGTCCACTTGCGTGGTGGTGAAGAAACTGGTCGGTGGCATCTGCTTCGGGTCGCCCACCACGATGAGTGCTTTTCCGCGAGCGATGGCTCCGATTGCCTCGCTGGTAGGCATCTGAGATGCCTCGTCGAAGACCACAATGTCGAATTTCTCTTGGTCGAGGTCAATAAACTGTGCCACGGAGATAGGACTCATCAACATACATGGACATAATTTGGGCAGCAGTGTAGGTATCTGGTCAATGATATGCCGGATAGTAGCGCCTCGTCCGCCAGAATTGATGTAGCGTTTCAGTATGCCCACCTCGGAACCCGTTGCTGCTTCGACAGTGAGTGAAGGGATGCGCGATGCTAGTTTGCAGTAGAGTGCCTTCTTGGTGAGCTCCTGGAACTGCTTGGCCATGTCGCGGTATTTCTTGATGGTATCCTCGAAAATCATACCATTAAACATCTGCAGGTCTTGGTTGCCATCTATCACCGACATCGATAAGCGATGGTAGAGTCCACGGAGCATCGCATCGCGTGCTTCTGTGGCATCGTGACTATTTTCGATGTAGGTGGTGACACGTTCCAGACCCTTGTTTGCCATTTCACGCTTGCGCAGGCACCATTGTGCCCAGTCTCTCGAGGTGTTTATGTTTTGTAACCATATAGGAATCTTTGTGGTCACATCGTCGAGCGACATCCGTGGGTCGATGGCGCAGTAGTTGGTTGCGTTGTTAAGCAGAGCACAAAGTTGTTTCAGCGCCACGGGATTGAGTCGCTGAGAAGCTATGCTATCGAGTGGCGGAATATAGGCGGTAGGTGTGCCGGCCTCGTTGAGAATGGCTTGGATAACAGGGGCTTGCTGCAGACTATGTTCCATCTGGTCCCATTGTTGGGCTCCAGCTGTGGCAAGTGGTCCGAAGACTGCTGTGAGGTTGCCTTGCTGGGCTGCCACGGCAGCAGTCAATTGTTGGTGTTCCTCCAGGAGTGTGATGAGTCCGGGCATATCGCCGCCTTTGATGTCAGAGCGATATGCTTTCATCTTTTTCACCACCTTGCGCTTAGCGAAGTATTTGGGTATGAACCACTTGTCGATGGCTTTCGTCCATTCATCCTTGAGGGTGGCAACATTCAGCGACAATATTTGTGGTGTATATTGTGCAGATATTTGGGCTGCTTTAGCATCGCGCTGCTTACCTGTGGCGATAATCTGGCGACATGGATTGAGGCGTGCAGGGTCTTGGGCGATGCTTAGCGTTTCGCCATTGATATAGCTGACACTGGCGAGTGCGGTGGTAAGACGCTCAGCCAACCATAGTCCCTTGACGGAGAGCGGCAGGCTCAGACCGTTTGCATCGGAGAGTGCTTGGATATACGACTTGGCACTGGGTACCAACTGACTGGCATTTTGCAGCATAGCTGCCGTCTGTTGCTGTGCTTGATAGGAGGGATCGGCCACTTCCAGTCCGAAGAGTGGGTGTGTGGTGGGTGTCCCGATGAGGTCGAGCACAGGGGCGAGTTGTAATACTAATGTTTCATATTCTGTGATGCGCTCTTGGGTGATGCCGTCGGTCATCTGCCGAGTAGGTTCGAGACTGTCAGAAGAGTTGATAGCCAAGTAGCGTGTGATATAGTCGTAGAGCGACAGACCTGTGCGCTGCGGCTGGTGAAGCAGGTTGATTTGCTTGTTGAGGGCATTACGCTGCTCAAAGAGCCTTCGTGACTCGTCGGCATATTCTTCTGGAGTTTTGATGCGTGTGATGTCGAGCGCTGTCTGCAATTGGTGTAGCAAGTGACTCTTGTTGGCTTTGTTGGAGTGCATCTCCAAGCAGAATGGATCGAGTCCTACTTTCGCCAATCGGCGTTGCACTACCTCGAGGGCTGCCATCTTCTCGGCCACGAATAGCACGCGGCGGTCGTGGTAGAGGGCGTTGGCAATCATGTTGGTGATAGTCTGGCTTTTTCCTGTTCCCGGAGGGCCAAAGAGGATGAAACTGCGTCCTTCGCCTGACTCAATCACCGCTTCCATCTGCGAGGAATCGACATCAACGGGGATGGCATAGGTGCCAGGCTCTATCTGGCTGTCGATGGCGCGGGTGTCGGTGTTTTGGTCGATTGCTAAGTTGACAAGCTTCTTCTGGATAAGGCTTTCGATGACAGGATTCTGGCGCATCTTGTCGGCATTGTTGTGGATGTCGTTCCACATGACAAATTTGCTGAAGGAGAAGATGCCGAGCAGACATTCCTCTATAACATCCCAGCGGGCATGGTCTTTCAAAGTGGCGCGCACGATGGAGAACACCTTGCGCACATCGGCACCGTTTTCGTCGGTGGGCAGTGGATTGACTCCTGTGATGTTGATGTCGTATTGTTGGCGGAGCATCTCCACAAGGGTGGTATTGAAGGTGAGGTCTTCCTCGCGCATTCGCAGTACGTAGTTGTTGCCGCTTTTCTTAATGATATCGACGGGTTCGAGCAGCAATGGAGCATAGCGTGGCTTGATGCTCTTATCGGTTTCATACCATTTCAGCAGGCCAAGGCAGAGGAAGAGCGTGTTGGCGCCATTTTCCTCTAAAGCGGTGCGTGAGATACGAAACAGTCCCTTCAGGGCAGTGGTAAGTTCTTCCTGTGTCCAATAGGAATAGAGTTGGTTGTGCTGTACGCCATCGATGACAATTTTCTCGAGTGCTTCGCCCTGCACGCGCGAATTGTACATCCCCGAGTCGTCGGGAGCGATGCGCTTATCGGTGGGTAGGGGCAGAATTTGTATGTCGCTCTTGGCTTGTAGATGGTCTTCCAATTCTTCGACATTAAAAGAGATGAAAGGCACGACTTTCTTACCTAATCGAAGATTGACAAGGTTGTTGCGGAGTGAAAAATCGAGAAGCTTGCGCTCCCATATTTGCTGACGAGTTAATTGTCGGGTTTCCTCTTCGGTGATATGGTAGCTCTGTTGTTCTTTGACGCTGTCTGTGGCTTGGTCGAGGTTCTGTCCTTGCACTTGCATGTCGGAACTGGTCAGCGGAAGAGGACGTATGCCGTCGATGCGGCAGCGGTAGATGTCGATGGCCATGATAAACTCGTCGGGGTTGCCGAGGATATGCCGCTCGGCAGCAGTCACGGCTTGTTCAAACGAGGCGCCTTTTTCTGTGAGTAAGGTGGTCTCTACCACCACCATCTCATTGATGCCGTCGGCGATGGATTTGGATAGGAAACTGACGTCATCGCAGATGGTCTGCGGATAGTGGCTATCGACGAGCCAGCAGGCCACGAACATGTGACCGTCGCTCACACAGAGTAGTGGGTTGAGGCCGATAGCTTCGAGACATGCGGCGAAAGCCATAGCAAGATCGGCACAAGTGCCTACTTTTTGCTGTACCATCTGTCTGATGAGGCGGATACGCTGTCCGTTGCTCTCAAAACTGGCTGGAGGTGAGCAATAGGCAATACCTTGCTGACGGAATGCCTCATATACGGCGGCCACTTGCGCACGTACGCGATTGGGGTCTTGGGTTTGATAGGCATCGAGAGACGACGAACCAGTGAGGCGTTCCAAATGCCGGGCGGCATCCATGCGTATCTGTGACAATTCACTGGCATTGGGGGTGACAAAGGCGGCAGCCAACTCAGGCATAACGCTGATGCCAGGCCATTCGTCGAAGGCCATCAGACGCACTGATTTTGGGAGACTGAGAAGTTCTGCTTCTGCTTGTTTGACAGTTACGGTGAAACGGGTTTCGGTGCTTTCGGTGAGAGCACGTAACTTGTCGGTGTCGGGCTTCAGGTCGAGACCATTGATGATAATACTTTGTCCCTGTGGCACGATATCTACATGGCGTTCCACATTTTCGAAAAGTTCACCGCTGATACCGACAACAAGGTCGCGCCAGTCGCAGTCGTCGTCATTGGTCAGTTCGAGGCGATTGAGGTAGTTCTTGCCGTTGACGCTCATAGCGTAGTTGATACACGGCAGGAAGTCAATCGTCAGATTGTTTTCGCTCAGATGCTCTTTCATATTATATTTATTGTTTAGGTTTTTAGGATGAATGGCATTAGGGGTTTTCCGAGTAATCCGAGTAATCCGAGTAATCCGAGTAATCCGAGTACTCCGAGTACTCTGAGTATTCAGAGTACTCGGAGTACTCTGAGTATTCAGAGTATTCTGAGTACTCCGATTATTAATAGGAAGCCGTGCAGGGGATGCCGGCGGCGATGACCAGGTCGCGGATGCGGTTGAGCTCGTCGTGGGTGGCCTTTGCTAATCCTTGGTCGGGTGTCTCTCGGTCGATAGTGTATATCATCACCTCACGAGGGGCGATGTCTTTCACGGCTGCAAGCCATGGCAGTACATACTCGTCGCTGGTGTTATCGACACTAAAAGGTGTTTCTTCTGTGGTGCATACGCCTTTCATGAACATGGTCTGTATGACAACATGTCCATTAAAAAGTCTTAGATTGCTGATGATGTCCTCGACGTTGTATTTGGAGGATACTGGACGGTCCACCTTGCGAATATAGTCAATATCCACGGTGTCGAGTTTTTGGATGTTGTTATCGATTTTCATCAGGGCTGCCCTTACCTCTTCACGGTGAACCATGGTGGCGTTGCTCAGCACACTCACACGTGCACGGGGTGCAAAGGTGTCGCGCAAGGCAAGGGTGTCGTCGATGATGGCAACGAAATCAGGGTGGGCGGTTGGTTCTCCGTTACCGGCAAAAGTGAGCACGTCGGGATGCTCATCGTTGTCATGCATCCGTTGGAGCGTTTCTCTCAACTGGTCGCGCACCTCTTCACGTGTGGGACGGCGGTTGTGAGCACGATGGGTGCTGTTGAACCCACATTCGCAGTAAATACAGTCGAAGGTACAGAGTTTGCCGTCGTTTGGCTGAAGGTTGATGCCTAACGACAGTCCCAACCGGCGGCTATGCACCGGTCCAAAAATAGGAGAGGGATATAGTATGGTGCTCATAATTCGCTTTTTTACCTATTTTTCCACTAAATCTATGGTTATAATTTGCAAAAATAGGAAATAATATGCAATACACCAAAAAAAGAGGAAAACTTTTGAAGGAATATGCCCCACTTATTCGTAACTTTGCAATTCATTTTTGAATCGTCTATGAAATATGTTTCAGGTCAACTGATCAAAAGTGGGCGTTTTTCATATAAAAATTTGTGATGCGGCAAAACCCGTGTTCAATTAAGTTGAAATAAACAACAATCAATACAAATAAATAAATATGAAGAAATCATTATTTACATTCCTATTCCTCTGCACACTCAGCGTCAACTTGTCGGCGCAGGATGCCAACGACAAAACATGCCCTAATAATAAACATCCTCACATGATTGACTTGGGGTTGCCAAGTGGTACAAAGTGGGCATGCTGCAATGTGGGTGCTGATACGCCTGAAGCCTATGGTAAATATTTCGCTTGGGGAGAGACGGAGGAGAAAAGTTCTTACTCTCCTAAGTCTTATATGTTTTGTACAGGTGACGATACCGATGGAGATGGCTGGTATGATGAGAACGTGAAATATGTGGAAGAAGAAGAGGATTTCGGCGATATCATCAGCGGTACCCATGACGTGGCTCACGTGAAATGGGGTAAATCATGGCAGATTCCTACACTTGAGCAAATCAGGGAATTGCTTGACAATTGCTCTTCTGAATGGACCTCAGTCAACGGCGTTGAAGGTCGTCGGTTTACCGGCCCTAACGGTGCAAGCATCTTCCTGCCCGCGGCGGGCAACCGTAATGGTGCCTCTCGTGTCCTTGTTGGAAGCAGTGGCAACTATTGGTCATCTACGTGGGGCACTTCTGACGCATCCAGGGCAAGTGAACTCATTTTCGACTCAGGTTATACGAATTCACACACTGCCTATCGTTACAACGGGCGCAGTGTACGCCCTGTGGGTAAATAAGGTGGAATTTTGAGTATGTCAAGAAAAAAGCAAATAAAAAATAATCGCCGAGATTCAAGAAAACCACTTTATAAGCAGGTTGCCTACGCTGCGATTGTGCTTTTATTGCTGATAGGAACAATTGTGCTCTCCATAGTGATAGATAAGTCGTCGCCAGTGTTCACTCTTTCTATCGAAAGCGATTTGACAGATAACGCAGCCAAGCAGCTTTGTCAGATGATAGAGGAGAAAACCTATATCGGTGATGTTAAATATCTGACCAAAGAAGATGTACTGGAACAGGAGAGCGACAAATTAGGATTTAACCCAGCAGAAGGTTTGGGCATGAACCCCTATCTGCCGCTTATCGACATCCGACTGAAGACAAAATATGTGGTGCCAGACTCGTTTCCTAGTGTTGAGGCTGACTTGATGTCGCTGCCAATGGTCACAGAAGTTACTCCACCCGATAATTTCCAAACTATGCAAGAGGATATGGAAAATCTGCGAACCCGGGTGCTTTTTCTTCGAGGTCTTGCATTAGTATTGGGCATATTGCTTATCTGGATGAGTGTCTCGATTATGAAGAAACGGAAAATGAGTAACTCCTAAATCCAGTTTGTAACGTTAATAGTCGTTAAAGTGTTGCTTTGCCCAACAAAATTTAGTAATTTTGCGCCAAATTTGGTGAAATATAACCTTTTGAAATGGGAAAAAAGAAGAAAAAATCCGGCGGTCGCCAGCGGCTGCAGGTCGTAACGTTGTGCATTAGCACGTCTATGGTCCTCATTCTGATAGGTTTGGTGGTTGCCGGCATACTTGTTGCCCGCAACATTTCCACAAACATTAAGGAGCGCCTGCCTATCACCATGTATATCGAGGATGACATTAATGAGACAGAAGGTCAAAAACTCTGCGAGTTTCTGCAAGATAAGCCCTATGCACGCCATCCTAAATATACAAGCAAGGAGCAAGTACTCAAAGAGGAAACCGAACGTATGGGAACCGACCCATCGGAGTTTGCAGGTATGAATCCCTATCTACCACAGATAGATTTCCAGTTGGCTGCTGAGTATGCTGAGAACGATTCCTTGAAGTGGATTAAAGAAGAACTTACAAAACTGCCAAAGGTCACAGAAATTACCTATCCTGAGGATTTGGTGGATAGTATCAACCGATTGGTGCGTATCATTAGCTTGATATTGTTGGCTTTGGCGGCACTGTTGCTCATTGTATCCATCGTCTTGATTAACAATACCGTCAAATTGGGTATTTACTCCCGGAGATTTAATATCCACACCATGAAACTGGTGGGCGCGTCGTGGGGATTCATTCGCAATCCATTCATCCGCCAGGGAATTGGCATCGGACTCATTGCAGCTTTGATAGCAGGTGTTGTACTTACCGGACTTTGGGGATTCTTCTTCCAGATGAAGACCAATTCCCTCGTTACTTGGCAAGTGATTATTATCACTGGTCTCACCGTATTGCTTTTCGGACTGATTATCACCACTGTGTGCTCCTGGCTTTCTGTCAACAAATTCCTCAAGATGAAGGCTGGGGAACTGTATAAGATTTGATTATTCCCCATCGTATCTATTGTAACTATAGCATCTATAGTATCTATAATGTTTTAGTATCTATAGTATCTATAAAAACTCTATAAAACAATGAAAAGAAATCTTGCTTTCGGACCTATAAATTTTATCCTATTGGGCATTAGTGTGGCCCTTGTCATTATCGGTTTTATTCTGATGAGCGGCGACAGCACAACTGCAGAGAAATTCAATTCTGATATTTTCAGTTCAAGGCGAATCGTTGTGGCGCCCATCTTGTGCCTCTTCGGATTTTTGTCGATGATTGTTGCTGTGATGTATCGGAAAAAGGAAAATGAAAATGAAACACCGCCTGAGTATAATCCGACGGACTATGAAATTACAGAGGTAGAGAAGACCAAGATAGATTTGACTAAGAAGAGAAGATAATGAATGAGTGCTATTTGCACTGCTGTCATTCTTGTCTTATTAGAGCTTGTTTGAAGGATTAATAAATCATATTTTTATATTGTAACAAATGGATTGGTTACAGACAATTATTATTGCCATCGTGGAAGGCCTGACGGAGTTTCTGCCGGTATCCTCCACGGGGCACATGATTATCACACAGAATCTTTTGGGAGTGGAACAAGGTGACGAGTTCGTTCATGCGTTCACCTTTATCATTCAGTTTGGTGCCATCCTCTCAGTGGTGTGTCTCTACTGGAAAAAGTTCTTCCACATCGACCATACACCAGCGCCCGAGGGCAGTAATGGGTTCCAAAAACTGATACACAAATTCCGCTTTTATTGGCTGCTGTTCATCGGTGTGCTGCCTGCAGTGATTATCGGACTGGTAGCCAAAAAATCTGGTCTTCTCGACAAGTTGCTCGACAGTGTATGGGTCGTTGCCATCATGCTTGTCCTAGGTGGTATTTTCATGCTCTTCTGCGACAGGTGGTTCAATAAGGGCAAAGAGTCTAATCAGGTAAATGAGAAACGTGCCTTTTATATAGGTTTATATCAGTGTATTTCGGTGATACCAGGTGTTTCACGTTCGATGGCTACTATCGTGGGTGGTATGACGCAAGGTCTAACCCGGAAGAAGGCTGCTGAGTTCTCGTTTTTCCTTGCCGTACCTACGATGGCTGGTGCGACACTGCTCGACTTGCTCGACCTGTTTAAGGATACCTCATGGGCCACAGGTCACAATGTTGCTATGCTCATCCTTGGATGCGTGGTAGCATTCATCGTGGCATTACTCGCCATGAAATGGTTCGTCAACTTCCTTGCCAAATATGGTTTCAAAGCCTTCGGTGTCTATCGCATCATCGTCGGCGGTATCTTCATCGCCCTGTTACTGGCAGGACAGTCATTGGCAATGGTAGATTAAGAGGCGGATGGACTTTCAGGAAGGAGCAATCATACCCATCGACAAACCCTATCGCATGTCAAGCTTTGGGGCTTTGGCGCATGTGCGGTATCTCATATCTAAAAAAATAGGCGTGAAACGTGTGAAAACGGGGCATGCCGGCACTCTTGACCCCCTTGCTACGGGGGTATTGCTCATTTGCACAGGTCGTGCCACGAAACTCATCGACCAGTTGCAGGCACAGACCAAGGAGTATGTAGCCACACTGCGCTACGGTGCCACCACACCCAGCTACGACCGTGAGCATACGGTGAACTTCACCTACCCATCGACACATATTACCAGAGAGTTAGTGGAGAAGACGCTACCTCAGTTTGTGGGTGATATTATGCAGGTGCCACCTGAATACTCTGCCTGTAAAATAGATGGAAAGAGAGCCTACCATCTCATGAGAAAAGGCAAGGAGGTGACGCTAAAGGCAAAGCCACTGCATATAGATGAAATCGAACTCCTCGACTTCGATGCCACCACGAAGACTTTTAGCATCCGGGTGGTATGCAGCAAAGGGACTTATATCCGCTCATTGGCTCGCGATATCGGCCAGGCACTCGGCAGCGGAGCTTTCCTCTCCGCCCTTCGACGAACAAGGGTAGGGGAGTACAGCGTGGAAGACTGTGTCTCGTTCGACCATTTCCAAGAATGGTTGGATGAGTTAGAAGTTAGGAGTTAGAAGTTAGGAGTTAGAAGTTAGGAGTTGGAAGTTGGAAGTTAGAAGTTAGGAGTTAGAAGTTAGAAGCCGCTCCTACACCTTCATCCCACATCATCCCAATCATCCCAATCCATCCCACTTATCCCCAATATTCCAAAAACTCACAAACTAATAACTTGTCAACTAAATAAAACAACATATGAAACTATCACAATTCAAGTTCAAACTACCAGAGGAACAACTTGCACTCTATCCTTCCTATCATCGCGATGAATGCAGATTGATGGTGATACATCGCCGTTCACAGCGTATCGAGATGTACCAGACTGATGATAATGGCGAGACATTGAAAGACGAAGAGGGCAATCCGCTCTTTATTGAGTTCCGCCATCTGCTAAAGCATTTCGACGAGGGCGACGTCTTTGTGTTCAATGATACAAAGGTGTTCCCAGCTCGCCTCTATGGTACAAAAGAACGTACCGATGCAAAAATCGAGGTGTTCTTGCTCCGAGAACTCAATCAGAGCATGCGCTTGTGGGATGTGCTTGTGGAGCCGGCACGGAAAATTCGTATCGGCAACAAATTGTTCTTCGATGAGAGTGGAACTATGGTGGCTGAGGTTATCGACAATACCACCAGCCGCGGACGTACGCTGCGTTTCCTCTACGACTGTCCTCACGATAAGTTCAAACGCGAATTGTATGCCTTGGGTGAAGCCCCACTTCCACATTATATTATTGACCATGAGTCGGAACAGGAAGTGCCTGATGAGAAAAATCCGGGACAGATGAAGAAAGTCATGGTAAAAGATCGTCCGGTGAGGGAGGAAGATATGACCGATTTCCAGTGTATCTTTGCCAAGAACGAGGGTGCCGTGACGGCTCCTGCCTCTGGTTTGCACTTCAGTCGGGAACTGTTGAAACGCATGGAAATCAAGGGAATAGAGACTGCGTTTATCACCCTGCATTGTGCCTTAGGTAGTTTCCACAACATCGAAGTGGAGGACTTGACAAAGCATAAGATGGACTCCGAACAGATGTTTGTCGAGAAAGAGGCTTGCGACATAGTCAATAAAGCCAAGCAGGAGGGACGCCATGTGGTGGCTGTGGGCACCAGCGTGGCAAAGGCCACAGAGACAGCTGTGGGCACCGACGGACTGCTCAAGGAGTATGAGGGATGGACCAATAAGTTCATCTTCCCACCCTACGAGTTTGGTCTTGCCGACACGATGATTTGCAATTTCTACCATCCACAGAGCACCCTTCTCATGTCGGCTTGTGCTTTCGGTGGATATGAACTCATCATGCACGCCTACGACCTGGCCATCGAGAACGGCTACCGCTTTGGTTGTTATGGCGACGCTATGCTGATACTGGATGACTGATACGCATACCGTCTATTTAGGGTTGGGCTCCAACCTTGGTGACAAGGCTGCCAACATCACCTTGGCGGTGCAACATATCGAAGAGCAGATTGGGCACGTGGTGCGCCAGTCTGCTCTCTATGTCTCTGAACCATGGGGCTTTGAGTCGGAAAATAATTTCGTCAATGCTGTGGTGCGATGCGAAACCGCTCTCTCACCTCACAAACTGTTACGGGCCACTCAGCGGATAGAACGACAGATGGGGCGCAAGCAGAAGTCGCTCGACGGTGTTTATCACGACCGCATCATCGATATCGACATCCTGCTATACGACGACCTCACCATCGACACTCCCACCCTGAAAATCCCTCATCCCCTCATGCAGCAACGTGACTTTGTCATGATACCACTTGGGGAGATACAAGATTAAGAATAAATATGTGCCTTCGTCGGGGCTTATTTTGTATGTGTCTGAATAGGAAGGGTAATTCAATAGAAACATCAATATCATAAATGACAACAACTCATCATTATGCTGGCTTAACCGATGCACAAGTGCTTGAAAGCCGTGCGAAAAATGGTGTCAACATACTTACTCCACCAAAGAAAAAGACATTGTGGGACACGCTGCGAGCAGCATGTTCACATTGGATTTCCATCACTATGGTGGTGCTGGTGGTGGCTACAACCATTGCTGCCGCCATGCTTGCAGACAACAAGGAAACAACCATTTGGGTGATGCCCGCCATTGTGCTACTCGCTACCATCCTTATTATTGTTGTAGGCTTTTTTGGAGGATTTAAAGACCCTTTGTTCAAAATTCTCATTACTGCTTTTGTTTTGTCAATAGGCATCTCCATTTACGAGTTTGAATGGGGTGGTGCAGGATTCTCCGTTTTTTTTGAACCTATTGGAATCATTGTAGCACTGCTGCTGGCCACTGGCGTGGCATTCTTTCTTGAGAGAAGGAATGAAAAGACCTTTCAGAGTCTGAATGAGGTGAACGATGACACACTTGTCAAAGTTATCCGCAACAATAATGTCTGTCAGGTGCCACGAAAGGATATTGTAGTGGGCGATGTTGTTATTTTGGAGACAGGCGAAGAGGTTCCTGCTGATTGTGAACTCCTCGAGTCGCTCAATCTGCTCATGAACGAATCGTCGCTCACCGGAGAACCGCAGGCCTCAAAAACTACCAAAGAACAGGACTTTGATAAGGAGGCTACTTATCCGTCGAACCATATAATGAAAGGCACCACCGTAATCGAAGGCTATTGTACGGCTCGTGTGTTGATGGTAGGCGACAAAACAGAGAGTGGCAAGGTGTTTGAAGCTGCACAGGTGGATGAAGGTGACCCGACGCCACTGAGTGAGAAACTCGATAGGCTGGCAAACATCATCACAAAGGCAAGCTATATGTGTGCAGCCCTGGTAATTGTTGGGCGTGTCATCTCTTATTTGCTGTTTGACAGCCATGGTTTCGAGTGGTTTGATTTCATCACTTATCTGCTGAACACCATTATGATAGCCGTCACGCTGATTGTGGTGGCTGTGCCCGAAGGTCTCCCTATGAGTGTCACGTTAAGTTTGGCATTTAGCATGCGTAAACTGATGAATGAGAAAACCCTTCCACGTACGATGCACTCATGTGAGACGATGGGAGCTGCATCGGTTATCTGCACAGACAAAACGGGTACACTGACACAAAACCAGATGCAGGTGGCTGACACGTGTCTTGCAGACGTGCAACCAGAACTATTGGGGGAGATGATAGCCGTCAATACAACAGCCAATCTCGATTTCACAGACAAAGCACACGCCAAAGCCATCGGCAATCCCACGGAGGGAGCCTTGCTGCTATGGCTGCACAAACAGGGTATCAACTATTTGCCTATTCGTGAAGGTATGGAGATTATCGACCGCCTGCCTTTCTCGACCGAAAACAAATATATGGCTACGGTGGTCCAGTCGAATGTGCTTGGAAAGAAAGTGCTCTATGTGAAAGGTGCACCTGAAATACTGATGGCTTTCTGTGATATCTCTATTTCAGACAAATCTGCCTATGAGAAAACTCTGCTTGCCTATCAAAGTAAGGCCATGCGTACACTCGCATTGGCATATATAGAACTGAAGAATGGTGACGATTTTTTCAAGGATGGTAAACTCACCTGCAATCAATTGCGTTTTGTGGGCATTTTCGCCATCTCCGATCCAGTACGCATAGATGTACCTGCAGCCATTAAGGAATGTATAGATGCTGGCATTCAGGTGAAGATTGTCACGGGCGATACCCCAGGAACTGCTATGGAGATAGGTCGGCAGATAGGGTTGTGGACAGACGAAGACACAGACCAAAATATGATGACTGGTACGGAATTTGCCTGTATGGACGACGAGAAACTATCAAAGTGCGTACAGAAAGTGAAAATACTATCCCGTGCCAGACCTAATGATAAGGAGCGACTTGTAAAGTTGTTAAAAGCACAGGGGATGGTGGTGGCTGCCACAGGCGATGGCACCAACGATGCTCCGGCACTTAATGTTGCTGATGTGGGATTGTCTATGGGCGATGGAACAGCAGTGGCTAAGGAAGCCAGCGATATGACCATCCAAGACAATTCTTTCTCTACGATAGCCAATGCTGTAATGTGGGGGCGCTCTCTCTACAAGAACATCCAGAGGTTTGTCATGTTCCAGATGACCATCAATGTGGTGGCTTGTCTCATTGTGCTCATCGGTGCTTTCGTTGGTACAGAGTCACCGCTGACAGTTACACAGATGCTCTGGGTGAACCTGATTATGGATACCTTTGCAGCTATTGCCCTGGCCTCATTGCCACCAACGCATACTGTGATGCAAGAGAAACCACGTCATGTCACCGACTCGATAATAAACAAAGGCATGGCATGGAACATCATTGGCGTGGGAGGATTCTTCACCATTTTCTTGTTGGTTATACTGCTTGTTATGCAACATGCCGACATCACCTCGATGAAAGATTTGCTTTCGTTTAAATATGGTAGCTACGATGGTCTGAGTCCTTACGAGTTGAGTTTGTTCTTCACTTTGTTTGTGATGCTCCAGTTCTGGAATATGTTCAATGCCAAGGCCTTCATGACAGGTAAGTCTGCATTTGCTCGTCTCAGCGAGTGTAGAGGCTTCCTTCTCATCGCCGTCGTCATCTTTGTCGGTCAAATACTTATCGTGGAATTTGGCGGCAAGATGTTTAATGTCACCCACCTCCATCTGCAAGATTGGGTTATCATCGTCCTTATCACTTGCCCGGTACTGGTGGTTGGAGAGTTGGTGAGACTGTTTGTCAAACGGTCGCGGAATCTTGTGGGATAAAAACGCACTTTCATTTTATAGTTCACACCCCTTCAATACAATAGCGGGGCAAATGGGCATTTTGCGCCGCTTGCCTTTGACGGAGTTGCGGACGAAACTGCTTTTGAATGTAGCGGAAAAATAAATGGCGCCGTTGCCTTTGGTGTTGACAGGGCTGACACAGATACAGTTTTGCTGTTTTCCTTTCAAAATAATGTCTTCCCAAGGGGAAATATCTAATTCCTTGTCATTGTCAGCAGGACTGACAATCCGATAGATGGGTTTGTTGAGAATATTGACAAATTGATTGCCATGTATCTCGTAAATGTTGAAACTCAACGTACATTGCTCGAATGTGCATTCTTTCAAGCTCAGTAGAATGTCGCTGAGCAGATAGTCTTTCCTGTTTTTGAATATAGGACCCCATTCTAAATATTTATTGTTGTCTTTGTTATCTCCGATAAATGCCACAACACCAACGTTGACCCACGACTTGCCTGACAGTGTACGAGGGCGATTCTTCTTGCCTACCACGACCTCGTTCAGTTCAACCACTTTGTTGAGCATCGTCACGGTTAGTTCTGATTTCTTACTATAGATGTCATACGACACCATCGTGGGCTGATAGGAAACATGGGTAAACGATAAACTGTCTCTCCTGTTAGCAGGAATTGTAATCTCAAAATATCCTTGCACATCGGAGATGACTCCGATACTGTCTTCCTCAAAACCAATATTGACATACTCTACGGATTTACCCCGTTCGTCAACAACATGGCCTTTGATAGTTGTTTGGCTATAAAAAGTCGGCCCAACCATCATCACGATAGTTGGGCCGTTCTGAGTATATGCGCAGTTTTTGTGTTTACGAAAGAGCGACGAATGAGACGGGGAGGGTATATTTCACTTTGACATTTCTGCCATTCTGTCTGGCTGGAATCCAGTTGGGCATGGTCTCCACTTTTTTGACCACCTCACTGTCCAGGACTGGGTCTGCAGACTCCTTGACTTTCACGTTGCCGATGGTGCCGTCTTCATTCACGTCGAAGGTGACAACAACTTTTCCTTCTGTGGAATTGCTTGAGGCCATAGTGGGGTAGGTGATGTTGTCCTCAATCCAGTTCATCAGGGCTTCCTCGCCACCTACAAACTCTGGCAGTTGCTCTTCTTTTTGAATCAGAAGATTGTGGTGTGGCATTCTGCCAAATCCCCAGTGGGGATGATGCCACATAGCGACATGCTTTTTCCATCTCTTCTCATTTTCCTTTTTTGATTTTTCCCATGCATCGTGACGAGCCTTCATCATGTTGCTTCTGCTGGCTGAGTCAAGCAAGTGGAAACGAGGTTGAAACCTTTCACTTTTGTTCTCATTTGCGTTCTGGGCGATTGAAACATTTACAGAACACACACATACGATAACTATTGCAAGTAACTTTTTCATAATGGTTATTTTTTATTGATTATTATTATTATTATTATTGTTTTTTTCAAATTGTTCAACTAAGAGTTCTCTCTTGTTTTCGTTTGCAAAGTTAATGTGTGAAATAGCCGTCTCAAAATGGTTTTCGACGACTTATTGGTTTTTTTTCGACCAAATAAATGCTGAAGTGCTCATGCTTCGACAGAATCAGAAGAATCTACGACGAAGATTGCAAAATGATGATTACAAGTTGAAGATGGAAAATGAAAATCCCAACCTCATCTCACGACGTGGTTGGGATTCAAGCCTATAAGGTCTTTTCTTTACTAATATAATGAGTTTTTATTTGGGTTTAAACCAACATCTTTCACAGTGGAGAGCATACGTTTGATGTGCGGTGGCATGGCGACGCGGACGAGGTGTTCGTTCGAGTCAAGTGTGATGTGATCATTATCTTCTAATGTCACATGTATATCGGTGGTAACGTGTCCATCGCCTACTGCCAATATCGTTTGTTGGCCATATTTTATGGTGCAGCTTAAGCCGCCTCCCGAAAATCTGTAAATTGTCTTGTCAGCATCCGGGACATAGCAGATGCTCATAGCTAATGTGTCGTTGCACAGTAGGTAATTTTCCTCGGTCTTTCCCTCCTCTTTCCAAACTCCGTCGAGTGGCTTCTCGTGGTGTTGGTCGGCTTCGTATGCAGCCAGAAAAGCTTGGATGATGTCATCCGGCACAGATGCTTTCGTCCATTGGTCGGTCACAATTTCTGTGGTGACAAGTGAATTGTCGTTCTTTTGCCTTTTCCAGTCGCTTTGAAAAGTGCTTTCGTTGATAAAACGATAGACCATGGGCTCACCGTAAGCATTGACGAGGGTATCATTGCGCAGTTTCACTTCCTCTCCTGAGAATCCGAATCTGAATAGCATGCCATTACGATAGTTGAAATGTGGTGTAAAGAAGGTGTCGTGATTGTAGAAGGCATACTGTCGGAACGGAGGGTAATACTCCTCACCAGAACCGGCTGGGCGGGTGAAGTCCATCATCCAGCATCCTTCCAGTGGATGCCGTCGCACAGTGGTGTTTGTTTGACAGGCAAAGGTTGCGGCTCCACCTATAATGATGGCCATGATGCTCAATGCCATGGAGATGCGTAGCCTCGTTTTTCTTTTTGATGTTTGATTGTTCATAAATAGTAGTCTTTGCTTGATGTCTTTTGTTCCAAATGATGATTGGATGAGCCGCCAGTTTCCATTGCCGATACACACCTTCAAAAGGCTCATTTGGTAATCTATTCTGTTGATACCCTTTGCTAATATGTCGTGGTCAACTTCGCATTCCTGTTGGAGTTTCATCTCGCGGAAGAAGAGCCATACGAAAGGATTAAACCAGTTGGCGGCCAATAGTGTTTGTAGTATACATAGTTTTCTGAAGTGATTATGGCGGATATGGCATCGTTCATGGTCGAGCACAAAAGGACGAATATGCTCGTCGAGTGTCGTTGGGATGAAAATACTCCTGCCGAAAGAGAAAGGTACCTGGGTGTCGGTCGAATAGATGGTGGCATCGCTATCATAGGAGATGATGTCGCATTGACGGCGTTCACGGATATACCACAATAGTTGTAGCACGAGGTTGACGATAATGACGAGGATGCCAGCGAGATACACCCATTTCAGCAGTGGCATGACATTCTGGAATAGTGATGCTGCCGAGGAGGTGACGTTTCCTATACTTTCAGATGTGTTTAGATTTGCTACATCTTCCACCATATTATTGCTTGCGGGTGTTGTGGCTGTCGATTTCTCAGGGCTTGTCGCTGATAGAGTAGGAGAGACCGAGGTAGTGACGTAAGAAAGTGCAGGTTCCACTGTGCGATTGAGACTGATGAAAGTGGATAGTGTGGTGGCTAATATGGCGCAGAAGATGTATGTCATGGATTGTGGCGCACTGCATTTCAAGCGTAGTGCCACTCGATAGACCGTGTAGAGCAAGGCTGCCACCACGATTCCCATGAGGGGGTATATTCCAAATAGTACGCTAATCATAGCCTTTTATTTTGTCTTTTTATTCTTGATAATGTCTATCAGTTCTTCAATCTCGCTTTCGCTTAAATGTTCCTTGCGTGCATAAAATGAGACGAGTGAGGTGAAAGAACCACCGAAAAACGTGTCTTTCACATCATGTAAGAATAAGCGTGTATAATCTTCTTTGCTCATGAGTGCAGAGAACAATTGTGACTTTCCCATTTTCTCACTTTCCACAAATCCTTTCTGCTTGAGTATTTTCAGGAAGGTTAACAGGGTGGTCGGCGCAGGTTTGGGCTCTGGCATGCGCGACATAATCTCTGAGGAATAACCTTTTTCGCCAGGCAGACTCCAAAGGGCATTCATCACTTGGGTTTCCGATTCTGTGAGTTTCTTTTTATCTTTCATGTTCTAAAAATTTAGAATTACGCAGCAAAGATACTCTAATTTTTTAGAATGACAAATTTTATTCTAAAAATTTAGAATATTTAACGGGTTGTAAATTCTTGACTTGAGTATTTTTTGAATCTTTGGTAAGATTCTTAAGAAAACGCAATATAATTGTGCAGAATTTCGTATTTTTGCAATTCAAAAGAACTACTTATTATTTTAGAACTACTTCAAAACTAAAACGGTATGAAAAAGATTTACCTTGTGTGTATCCTATTGGTTACTGTGATGACCACGGTGCAGGCACAGACCGTATCATGGACGGCTGACAATGGAAACGGTACGTTCACCAACCCTTTGTTCTATGACGAGTTTAGCGACCCTGACATCCTGCGTGTGGGTGACGACTACTACCTGGCCGGTACCACCATGCACGCTGTGCCCGGACTGGTCATTCTCCATTCCAAAGACTTGGTGAACTGGGAAAACGTAGCCTACTGTTTCGACCGTTTCGACTTCACCGAAGATAGATTCTCGCTGAAAAACCATGAGGAAATATACGGCCAAGGCGTATGGGCACCCTGCATCCGCTATGCCAACGGACAATTCTACGTTTACACCAACATCAACGGGAAGGGTTTGCAATGCTACACATCCAAGGACATTAGAGGTCCTTGGGAGCACCACAATATGCAGGGAAATATCTACGACCTTGGTGTGCTCTTCGACGATGATGGAAAAGTGTATGCCATTCATGGTTATGGAACAGTGAAATGCACCGAACTGGAGCCCGATATGAGTGGTCCGAAGGAAGGCACCGAGCGTGTCATCATCCCTGAGGGCAACGGAGTAGGCGAGGGGCACCATATCTATAAAATCAATGGTATGTACTACCTCATTTCCACCGACTACCGTCCCAATGGGCGCACACTCTGTTCGCGTTCAAAAAGTATTTGGGGACCTTATGAGACACGTGTCATCACAGCCGACGAAACTTACGGCTACCATGCGGCTTCGTTGACACAAGTGCCTCGAGGAGAGCAATATCGTATAGGACATGATGGCACGAAATTCGCTCTCGGTCCTGTGGACAAGGATGCTACCGCTTGCACCAACGCCCATCAAGGTGGTATCGTGCAAGCCACCGATGGTTCCTGGTGGGCACTCTTCATGCAGGATTTCCATTCTATTGGCCGTACTGTCTGTCTGATGCCCATGACATGGGATGATGGATGGCCTATGGTTGGCCTCAAAGGCAACTATGGAAGAGCACCACGTACATGGTTTGTTCCTGGAGTACAAGCAGACAATAACAATATTGTAAAGCAAGGGGATTCACATGCGCCATATACACGTTCCGACAATTTCGATGGAAAACAACTTGGGCGTATCTGGCAGTGGAATCATAATCCCGACGATAAGATGTGGACACTGAAAGGTGGTAAGTTGCGACTGAACTCCATGCCAGCCGAACAGTTGATGTGGGCACGCAATACGCTGACACAACGTGTCATAGGTCCCAGTAGCATTGCTACAGTCGAGATGAACGTCAAAGGTATGAAGGATGGTGATGTAGCTGGATTGGGCAATATCAATGTGCCCTGCTCGTGGATTGGTGTTGTGAAAAATGGTAAACGTCTCACCCTGAGATGTTTTGAGCAACTTACAAACGACACTATCGATGTGCCCGTTACCCTTCCTCAAGGCAAAATCTGGCTGCGATGCATAGGCGACTACGACAACGACCAGGCTCAATATGCCTATTCTACCGACGGACAGTCATTTAGCACATTGGGCAGGATGATGCCCCTCTCATACCAACTTATCTCCTTCCAGGGTTCCCGCCATGCCCTCTTCGCTTATAACACAGGTGGCAAAAACGGTGGTTATGCAGAATTCGACAATTTTGTCGTCATAGAACCCAATGCTGATAGAACCCATAATATTCCATTCGGAAAGACCTTCCGCATTATTAACAAATCAACTGGTCGTCCCGCTGTTTGTGATCCGCATGGCATCCTCTATGATACACATGCCAACGACACAGGGAAACTCACCCAGTTCCGTCTTATCGACCGTGGGATGGGAAAGATATCACTCCAATGCGTGGATGGCAGATACATCAAAGTTTATGGCGAGGGACTCCCCGGTGACGTGCGTTTTACCAACGATTCACAAGAGGCAGAAGTGTTCCTCTGGCAGGACTACCTAAATCATGATTTCATGCTCCTCTCTTTACGCAACCACCGCTACATTGGCAAGAGTCCCACCACGGGCAGTCCTTATTCAATGGATTATGCCGGTGCCGACCCGGCACGTCGCAATGGTGCAGTCCTTCATTGGGAGGAAGTGGGGCAATGACATCTATTTGTGCAACCACCTCATAACCTTATAACCTCATAACCTTATAACCTCATAACCTTATAACCTCATAAATCGTTGTATCTCTGGCAGCATTTGTTCGCCTTTCTTTCGTCCCATATCATAGACCGCTTGCATGTTGTCGGGGTTGTGGGAGGTGTGGCCGATGGGGATGGGCGCATCGGGACGGATGACCAATGCGGCACCGGCCTCTTCACGTAGGCTGACATATTCTAATTGTTTGTTGTACATGATATGGCGCTCATCCAGGGCGCGAACCATATTAGGATATTTCCGCAGTCCCATCCGCATGATGGGCATTAGTCGGTTGTGCTTTTTCTGATAGCCAAGTGGTTGGGTGAGTATTACAATGTTTCGCTCAAAGCCTAAACCCTCGAAATAGGCCAATGGGATGGAATCTGCTACACCGCCATCCAACAGTTTGTTTCCATCCAGTTCCACCACTTTCGAAACCACAGGCATTGAGGCCGAAGCACGTATGTAGTCGAATAATCGGTCGCCGCTGAAATCACAGTGCTTATAGAATGCTTTGCCTGTCTCCACATCAGTGCATACTACATGAAATTCAGTGGGGTTCTGGTCGTATGTCTCGTTGTCGAAGATGTCGTATTGCGTCGGAACGATGTGATAGGCATATTCCGCCCCGAAGAGGTCGCCGGTTTTGAGCCATGAACGCCAACTGCAATAGCGCCAGTCCTTGGCAAAACGCTTGTTGTAGCGAATGGCACGACCAGACTGGCGCGATATGTAATTGCAGCCGAAGGCCGCACCTGCCGACACACCTACCACGCCATCAAATTCGATGCCGTGTTCCATCATTATATCCATCACACCGGCGGAGAAAAGTCCACGTAAGGCACCGCCTTCTAATACTAAACCATATTTCATTGAATATTGAAGATTGAAAATTGAAGATTGAATTCACTTAATTAATCTCATTCCCCGTTATTCTTATTTATTCGGACATACACGGGGTATGTCCCTACACTTGCAAATCATATCTCTTACCTTTTACCTCTTACTTCTCACCTCTCACCTCTCACCTCTCACAACTAATTAAACACCACATACAATCCTACCATGACGATGCATAGGAGGGTCCAGGCGGTGACAACAAGCTTTGACATCTTGCCACGGATGGGCTGGGGTATTTCGTATGCCATCTGTCGCTTGTCGGCGAGTGAGATGATGACCATTGCGATGATGAGGGCAGCGCAGAGCAAGAACGACAATAGCATGAAGTGAGGCCATTCGATGGGAAGCCATGCTGGTGGCCATAGGTATAGTACTCCTACAATCAGGCAGAATGCCGTCCCTATGGTAAGGGCGAAGTTCGCCGCACGTGTGGTCGTTCGTCTCCAGAACACGCCAAGTAGGAAGACGGCAGTCATTGGTGGCGCAATGAAACTAAGCACCGACTGAAATACATTGAAAAGATTCAACCCCTTGATGCTGTCGATGGCGATGGTGATGGCAATGGAAATGATGGCGCCCACCACTGTGACGATGCGCCCCATGCGGATGATATCGTGCTCAGTTGCCTTCGGAGCGTAGTGCTTTACATAGATGTCCATAGTGAAAACTGTGCTTAGGGCGTTGAGTGCCGACCCCACAGTACTCACCAAGGCCGCTGTGAGCACAGCGAACACCAGTCCTACCATACCCACAGGAAATAGATTGGTGACCATCGTGAGATAGGCTTCGTCGGGATTGCTCAGACTGATGCTTCCTTGTTGTACCAAGGCGAAGCAGATAACACCAGGAAGAATATAGAGAAATACGTCGAGAATCTTCAGCCAACCACAGAAATTGGTGCCCAACTGCCCTTCGCGCAGATTGCGTGCGGCAAGCACTGGCTGCACCATACTCTGGTCGGTACACCAGAACCACACGCCCATGACGGGATAGCCCAACAAGATAGGAAGCCAAGGGAAGTCGGGGTCGTTGATGGGTTTGAAAAGTACCCAGTAGTCGGCTGGTACTCCACTGGTCAAAGAGCTGATACCACCAAGTTTATGGATGCCGGCAATGGTGAGTATCGCCGAGACGATGATAAGTAACAGCATCTGATAGACGTTCGTGTAAGCCACAGCCTTCAGACCACCGAGAATGGCAAAGAATCCTGCTATCAGCAATAGGATAAAAGCCGATGCCCACATGGGGATGTCGAACACCTGGCGGATGAGCACACCGCCAGCAAAAAGTGTCAGGGCGAGCCATGAGATGAGGATGGTCACGATGGTGTACCATGCCAGGATGTTGCGTGTGGACTGTCCGAAGCGCAAGCCCATGAATTCGGGCAGGGTGGAGATGCCGCTGCCAAGGTAGCGTGGGGCGAAGACAAAGGCCAACAGACCGATGAATACAAAGGCATACCAGGCGAAGTTGCCCGACACAACACCTGTGGTGAATCCCGCCGATGCCGACGCTATCAACATCGAAGGGCCTACGTTGGTGCCCCACATCGAAAAACCGATATGGTGCCACCGCAATGAACGTTCTGCTAAGAATAGGCTGCTGCCTTTCTTACGTTTCATACTCGCCCATATACCGATGCACATCAGAACGGCAAAATAGACTGCTAATATCACCCAGTCAAGGGCTTCCATGTAGTGGGGCATTGTATTGGGAGTTTTGGAGTTTAGATTCGAGATATCGATATGTCGATATAACGATATATCGAAAAATCAATTTTCAATTTTCAATTTTCAATCTTTAATCTTTAATTTTTAATCTTTAATTTTCAATTTTCAATCTTCAATCTATTAAAGATTCCTTTAAATTGTTCATCTACCTCGATGGTCACTGCCTTGCTGAGGTCCATCTCATCGGTGCATTCCACAATGTCGGGGTAAATGGGGATGCGGGCACCACAGCGCACGAAGACGGGCATGGCGTCCAAAGGAGAATCCATGTCGTAGTGCCAGCGGCCACCATCATAGTGCTCGCCGGTGAGGAAATGAATCCAATGGCCTTCGGGCAGATAAACATCACGCCGTCCCCCATGGTTCATCACCGGTGCCACGAGAAACTCGCTGCCGAAATAATATTCATCGTCGATATGCCAGCACTGCCGGTCGTGAGGATGCTCCATCAGCAAGGCACGAATCATGGGGTAACCACTTTGTGCGCATATTTCGCCCTGTGCCACGATGTAGGGGATGAGGTGATAGCGCAGTTGCCACCAGCGTCGCACAATATCACTGACCGTGGGATAGTGCCACGGTTCGCGCTTGCAGGTGCCATGGTAACGGAGATGTGAGGTGAAGACACCCATCTGCGTCCATCTGACATACAATTCGGGGTCGATGGGTGAGTTCATGAAGTTGGGCAGAGAATGGAAGCCTGGCACGTCGTGGCTCCAGAAAGCAAAACCCGATAGTCCGATGTGGAGACCACCGCGCAGCGACCCTGCCATGCCATTCCAGTTGCTGGCACTGTCGCCTCCCCAGTGCAGGGGATAGCGCTGACAACCTGCCCATCCAGCGCGTGCCCAGATGATGCCGTCGCCAGTTTCTTCCTTCGTCACCTCGTAGGCTGCCCGTTGATAGAGTAGTGCATAGAGGTTGTTGAGACGCCTGGCATCCATGCCGTGGTAGGTGGCATCGAGGTGGATATTCTCGCCAAAATCGGTCTTGATGCATTTCACCCCCATCTGTAATAGTCGTCGCAGCAGACCTTTATACCACTCCGTAGCGGTTGGTGAGGTAAAGTCGATGGTGCCGGCATAGTCGAGGGCGGAGAAATTACTGCCATCCTGTTTGGTTCCACTCTGTTCTCGTTTGCCAATATAGTCGTTTTTCTGTGCCTCCTCCAACTGTTCTGCGCCTTGTGCTACGTATGGCAGTTGCCACAGGCTCACTCGGAAACCTTTATCAAGCAGTCGATGGACGAATGCTGCTGGGTCTGGGAAGCGGTCGGCATTGAATTTCCATTCGCAGAGCCAGTCGGTGCGAAACCATCCTGTGTCTAAATGGATGACATCGCATGGATAATGCTCTTGACGTAGCCGGTCGCATATTTCTTCCACCTCGTCGGCAGCGAAATAGGTCATACGGCTCATCCAGATGCCATAGCTCCACAGAGGTGGTACAGAGGGGAAACCCGTCAGCATCCTATAGGCGCGCAGGATACGTTCGGGGGTGTCGCCGCCAATGACAAAGGCATCGATGGTGGCACGGTCGCAGAGGAACTGCACACTGCGTGTGGAGTGGTCGGCGAGCGACAGTTTGCAATAGTCGCTGGTATGATAGAATACGCCGTACATGCGACTGGACAAATAGAATGGGATATTTTTATAGCAACGGCGGTTGTTTACCCCTTGTCCATCTTGGTTGCGCAAATAGAAAGTCTGACCGCTGAGGTCCATCTTGCGGAAACGTTCTCCTGTACCAACAAAACACTCGTCGTGCTCTGCTTCAAACGATAATGTGGCACGGTCTTCCTGTCCATTCGTCAGACAGTAGCCAAGTGCAAAACCATCGTAGCGTGGAGGTGAGAAATGGTCGTCGTTCACCCGCACGGGCTTTTTTGCATCGCCGTCAGGATAGAGTGTCAGTCCAAGGGAAAGTTGGGGTGGGGGGAGCAAGGTGCTCCACGAGTCGAGTATGGGTGGACGGGTGTCAAGGGTGGCGCGCACACGTCCCATGGCATCAGTGAATGAATAGAGTCCGCCTTCTTCACACAGCGTGAGTGGTTCCCTAACGAGGTCGGGAGCAAATTGCAGCATGTCGGATGCAGCACTGATTTCGTCACCACACATCGAGACAAACAGGCGAATGACATCAGGGCGATAGGCACGAAGCGTCAATGTATGGCATTCTTGCAAAGTGCCCGTCTCTGGTGCCATCTCATCTTGGTGCTTTTGTTTCTGGAAGGGCACTGTGAGGCAGATGTCGCCATTGTGCTCATACACCTCCGTGGGTGTCCATGCTTTCCACAACGCCTCTTCTCTCGACAATTCCTCATCGAATCCCATGAAATCGTATAGATGGTAATTGGTGGGCATGGATTATATTGAAGATTGAATTTTTTATTTGATGAATCTCACATTCGGTCCAGGATGGTTGTCACCGTAGCGGCCTTCGGGACAGATGTTGTTGCGGATGGTGTAGCCATCGGTCTCTGCGTCGAGGTAGATGTTGAATCCACGGTCGTTGGTGGCGTAGGGAGCTGCTCCGATGCGCTCCACAGTGTTGCCTTCGATGAGCGAATTGGGTTGGTTGGAAAGGGTGTAGATGCCCCCGGCATCGTAGAGTTGCAGAGCAAAGTCGCTGACATGGTTTCGGGTAATGCGGTTGTTGGCCATGCCGGTGTCAAGGGGTGTCCATCCCCAACCCACACAAATGCCTGAGTAGTTGACATGGCTCACCTCGTTACTGTCGATGGTCACGTTGCGCACAAAACCTGCTCCGATGCCCACAGCTCCCCAGTCTTCGTTGGTGGCATCATGGATGACATTGCGGGCTACTTCGATGCGCTTGCAATATTCGTCACTCTCTGGGGGTACCATATAGGGTCGGTGTACTTCCATGGCACCCTCGGCAAACGATCCAAGGAGGATGGCAGTGCCACCGATATCCTCGAAGTGGTTGTCTGCGATAGTTACGTCGCTAATACCCACAGCGTAGTCGAGGGCGGTGGCAGCAAGGTGCTGGAAAGTGCAGCCGACAAAATCGACATGGTGTGCCCATTTCACGCTAACGGCAGCCTCGGGGCGCTCAATCCATGCCTGATTTTCCAGCGTGCTGCTCCAGGGCAGTCCTTCCTTTTGTAGTTTGTATGCATCGATGAGCGGAAACCCGCCTTGAAGTGTCACATGGCCCATGCGTGAGGGTCGCTCCCATGCGGCATATTCGAAGGTGATATTCTCGAAGCGGATGTCGTGGACACGGTTTTGGGCATACCCCTCAATGGTGAGCAGCCGGTTGAGACGGGGAATAGTAAGTTGGAGTCGCATTATTTTGTTTGCCTCATCACCTCGAAGATGATAGGTGATGCTCAGATTCTCATCTTGAATCCATGCACCAGGTTTGTCGATGAATGCGCGTGAGTTGAGCAGACAATAGGATGAAGAGCCTTTTTCGCCCCCAATGATAGGTTGTGGCCAGGGGTGCTCAAACTCCAGCCGACTTTCTGGTTCCATAAAGGTCACAACTGTCTTGTCTTGCCTCGTCTCCATGCTTTCCACACGCAGGATAGCTGTTGCCCAACGTTGGTGAACGAGCATCTCAAGTCCTGATGAAGCCTCATAAATATCTACAATATTCTCAGGCGTGGGAATAGTAATCGTACGAGTGGTGGGGTCGAAGTCAATCATACGCTCCATCTTGCCTTCACCAAACTGACTGGCTCGATGGGCTTTTCGGCCGTCAACCCACAATTGTCGGGTTGGAATCATGTATGGTGCAGAGCATACGATAGATTCTTTCTCATAACTCAAAATCTCAAGAGACTTTCCACCGCTGATGTGTGCTTGTTCGCCTTCAACGCTCTTTATAATGGTGGGTGAGGTGGAGGTGCCACTGTCTTCTGGACGTATGAAAAGAGGATCGTCGATACAATATTCACCACCATGCAACCAAATGGTGATGCCGCCCTCGGTGCGTGGGTCATTCAGCCGTCGCCATTCGCGAGCCATCCGCAGGGCCTGTTGTATGCTTTGTAGGGGTGCCTGAGTAGTGCCGTTGGCAGTGTCGTTACCCATGGGCGACACATAGATGTCGCCAGCATATGCCGACAGTGAAATGAATGTAAGAAGGAGTGTTAGACAGAATTTCCACATGTCTTATGAAGAGCAATAACACAATAACCTTAGAACCAATATGCAAGGTGGTAGCCGATGCGAATGTCACCTTTGCCAAGGTCTTTCGCACCAGGGAGGGCATTGTTGAATGCCTTGTCGAAATAGTATTTACAATAGACTCCGAAATCCACATTGCGGGCACGCCAACCTATCAACGGCATGATGGCCACGCTCTTGTCGCGGATGACTTCCCTGTCCTCATAATAGTCTTTCATTACTTTTCCGTCATACACCTTTAGTCCATATTCTGCGCCACAGCCGATATAGAATTTAGTCCATTTGCTGGTGCGGAATAATTGAAGTTTCACCATGGCAGGAAAAGCAATCTGACCACCGGCATCCACTAAGCCTGTCTTGCCCTTCAGTTCATCTGGTCGGGGGTCACCGGCGATGTATTCAATGTATTCAGCGCCAAACGACACGTTAATCATATCGTTTGTACGGCCGATATTGAACATCAGTCCCATACCTATTCCAAGACAGTTGTAGTAGTCGCCTGTGTTATAAAAGCCAGCTGTAAAAAATGGCTCATTGTTCTGCTGGTTGTTATAAGTAAAATGCTCATCGGCTTTAGGTAGTTCTTTAAAAGATGTCGTTGCGACATTATCGTTTTCATTTGTACCCTCATCTGGAGTGATAACCTCCCGATTTGCCATTGTGGCTACGGGAATCAGCATCATCAGTGATAGAAAAAACTTTCTCATAGTTGAAATTTATTATGTTTATTAGTTGACAAGTTATTTGAAGATTGAAGATTGAAGATTGAAGATTAAAGATTGATTGATTTTTCGATATATCGTTATATCGACATATCGATATGTCGAATCTAACTCCAACACGCCCAAATTTCACCCCCTAAAAAAACTCCCATTAAATAATTACCTCCCAGAATTCTCGGGGCAGGTGGATGTTGTCCAAATTCATGGCGGAGCGGAACAAGGGGGCAATCTCCTGAGGTGTGAAACCCGCGATACCACAACCTATAGGTGTGACAAGGAATGTCTGTTCGGGATGGTCTATCGTATATTGTATGAAATCGATAACGTATGGCAGGATGTTCAAAATACCGCCCACGATTGTCGGTATGGCATAGCAACGGCCTTGTGGACCGACACCCTTACCCAGTTGGGCACCAAAATTGCGGAGTGCCTGATAGGCTGTACCACCGCAATGAATACCACGCAGGTCGCTGCCAAATACAAATATCTCATTCCCAGCCAATGATTTTATGATAGGTGGGGTGATTCGATTATTTATATCTAACTTTTGTGGACGCTCTGATTTGGAAAGACGAAAAAACCAAGATAATATATTCTTTTGTTCTTTCTCTTTTGACATGCTTTCCTCTTGTGCTTTTGAGGCCATGGATGGCATGGGGCATATAGATGGTTGCTCAGTATACGAAACGGATTCCCGTGTGTAGTACTTTAAGAAATAGGGACGTACCACTTGGTCCATCATCGAATGGTAACGTTGGCTAACGGCGGCGGGGGTGATGCCCATCATTTCCGCTACCTCCTTGCCTTTCATACCCATGATGAGAATCATACGCAGAATGCTCTGTGCCTTGCGATCATTATGATAGTAGGCATGGCAGATGTCCTCAATCATCCCTTTTACCTCAGCCTGGGTGTTATCTTCAGCGGTATCGAACACCATTTTTCCTTTAGCAGCTCTTTCCTCGATACTTTCCTCTTTGAAACCGTTGGGATACGATTTTAGTCGCTCACGAACCAGATAATGAAAACCGTTCATCAGCCAGTGGGAGAGAGGGATATCAGAAGTTCGTTTTTCGAGTTGATGCCAATTGTTGTTACATAGACGAAGGTAATATTCATGGGCAATGGTGTAGAAGTCCATGCCCGACTTAAAGCGTAAACCGTACTTCTTGTCGTCTATACAATAGGCAATGTGGCAGTTGTCGTAGAAAAACTCACGAGTCACCTTCTCGTCATATCGACGGAGAGCATCAAGTATCTCGGTATCGGTCAGGTTTTCAGTCATAGAATTAATTTTCTGCAAAAATACATTTTTTTTTCAATACAGCTTAATTTTTTTTCATTTTTCGCCTTATTGGTTGTAGAAGCTGAGAATTTTATTCTCTCTGGTTGTAAAGCCAAAGTAAAAATTCACATAAATATTAATTTATAAATAGCAAACAAAATGAAAACAAAGGTATTTAATTTGATTATCGTTGATGAGAGTGGCAGTATGTGTACTATCGAGAGGGAGGCTTTCTCTGGTATGAATGAGACATTGCAGACCATCAAGGCTGTGGCACAGGAAAATCAAGAGTTGGAGCAAAGAGTGACACTGATTACCTTCGACTCCCACCACACCAGGTTCCATTATGACAATGCAGAGGGCAATGCGGTCGTACCCCTCAAGGAGGGTGACTATCGTCCCGGTGGCTGTACTCCGCTTTACGATGCTATCGGCATGGGCATTTCTAAGGTCAATGCCCTGGTGGGAGAAAATGACTCTGTGTTGGTGACTATTATCACCGACGGCTATGAGAACAGTTCGCATGAGTATAACCTGACTATGGTGAAAAACCTGATTGAGAAACTGAAGAAGCAACGTTGGACTTTCACCTTCATCGGTACCGACGACCTCGATGTAGAGGGCATGGCGCAAGCAATGGGAATCCGTCACACTCTTAGTTTTTGCAGGGATTCAGCCCAGACATCTGCTATGTTTGCCGAGGAAAAGGCAAGTCGAATGAAGTTCTATAACCGTCGTCGCGAGGAAATTATGAACCGTATGTCGATGTCTGAACCATGTCCGCAAATTATTGAAGATGAGGAATTCTTCGACAAAAAGCATGTGTAATGAAGACTCACAAACAATCAGCCCAGGGCAACGCCCTGGGCTTTTCTTTATTTATCTTGCACTTTTTTTGATGAATTGAAGAGCTGGTTGTTCTTGTATTGTAAGTGGTTGACCATTCTGCGCTCGTCGATAAAATCTTTTAGTCCCAAACTGTTGAGAAATTGATTGGAAATAAACATGTTGTCGTAGAGCTTTTGGACATTTTTAAGCAGCGGGGCAAACTCATTTTTGAATTGCTGCACTTCCTCGTCGGTGAAAAGATGTGTTGGAGCGGTAAGTTGTTGCAACTTATCATGAAACACCTGCACCTCTTTGGCACATTTTCTTGCTTTAGATGTGAGCTGTTGCTTTTTCCAGATAGCGTAGAGAACCAAAACGGCGATTAATCCGACTGCGATACCGATGATTGTTGTCATAAATTGAGTCTATTATAAGTGTTTGTGATTGATTGTCTGTCTGTGATGCTTATGTTTAAAGTTCAGGCCATCCGTCAGCAGTCCATTTGATAGTTCGTTGGATGAGCATGGCAGCGCCGTTTTGTGTGGCACTGTAGCCGTGGCAGATAAAGATGTCCTCGTTGTCGATGGTATAGGCAGCGCAGTGGCCTGCAGCTTCCCATTCTTTTTTGTCACCTTCTATGAAGAGAGTTCCACCACCTTTTGCCATGTCCTTGCCCTCACGGTCCAAATATGGACCTTCCACGCTCTTGCTGCGTCCCACGGCCACACGGTAGTTGCTTTTGGCGCCTCGGCAGCAGTAGTCCCACGAAACGAAGAGATAATAATATCCACCATGTTTAAAAATGAATGGTGCCTCGATAGCGTTTGTGCCTGCATATTTTGATGTAGGGTTAGGTTCTGTCGGTTTATAGTTAGGGTCGTAACGGCGTGCGATGGTGCGAGGCTTCACCCCGGGGGCAATATGCATAGTCGTATCGAGACGTGCCAGTTGGATACCATCCCAGAATGAACCCCAGACAAGCCAGGGCGTATCATTGTCGTCGATAACAAAGTTGGGGTCGATGGCATTCCAATTGTCACGTTTCTCTTGTGAACTGACGATACAGCCTTCGTCTTTCCATATATTGAATGCCAGTGAGCGACTGCTGAGCAGGCCGATGGCTGAGCCGTTTTTCCCAAACGTTGAACAGCTGTAGGCCATCCACCAGCGACCATGCCATTGGATGGCGTCGGGTGCCCACACATGATTGCCGAAGCCTGGTACAGAATCTGTCGTCCAGCCAGGGATGACCGTCATCACGGGTTGCGGCAGCACCGTCCATGTTTTGCGGTCTTTCGAGGTCATCTGCTGGATGCCCATGCCTGTGGCATAGATATAATACGTGTCACCGTCCTTTGCCATTACGGGGTCGTGAACCATTGGTGTTTCAGTGGTAAATGCTTCGCGCTGGAATCCGCGTCGATGCCCTTGTGCAGCACACGTCAGACATCCTGTTCCGAGTGCCAATGTGATAAGCAATTTGTGAATCATGTGTCGTTTTTGATTAGTTGATAGATTTATTTTTAAGTAACTCAACTTTCGCAAGCTCCAGTTTCGTTTGGTTTTGAGGTTTTGAGGTCGCTTCGCTTGCAGGTTTTAAGGTGATATATGTATGGATAACGACATATTATAACCTAAAGACCTCATAACCTAGAAGTTGAGGACTTACGAAACTTCAGTTAAAGAATTTTCCATTATGATGAATTTATAGGAATTTGAGATGAAATGACAAGTCATTTCCTTACTCTATTGCATAAGGTTCGCGTCGTTTGCGACGATAATTCTTCAAAATTCTTTTCATCTGGTTATCAATTCTAAAATTCTTAAATTCGTGATAATAAAACTTTTACATAATTTGTGAGGGTGGGAAACTTCAGTTACTTACTGACTACTTCACGCTCAAAGAAGTCCAGGAAGAATGGCCAGTTGGGACCTGCTTCATGACCGCCATGATGCTGACGATAGGTGAGCCGACCTTCCATCAGACCATTGTCCATCCCGGGGAAGAGGTCAGTGCCTAAGCCTTTATATCCAAGAAGTTCATAAACGGGCGATGCCTTAGAGGCTGAGATAAATGAGCCTACCACGTCCTGCCATTTGTCGCCATTCCAACTGCCAGTGGAAATGAAACAGGCACGTGGGGCACAGAGCGCGATAAGTTCGTGTTGATCTACAGGGATGTCGTTCTCTGTCAATGGGTCTGTACCGTATTTTATCAGGTTACCGCATACCCAGTGGTATTCCTGGTTTGAGACGATGTTGCCAATGCTCTCACCGCAGTCGCGGCGCCATCCTGCAGCACCTGCTTTGCCTGATGAGGCGATGAATCCTGCTGCTACACGCTCGTCAAACGCCATGGCCACGAGTGAGGCTTTACCATAACGTGAGACACCTTCAATTGCGCACTTGGTGGCATCGAATGTTTTGTCTGTCTCAAAGTAGTCTATCAGACGTGAGAGGCCCCAGCCCCAAGCGCGGAGTGAACCCCAGTCTGTTGGCTGGCGGTACCCACCCTTATTACAAAGTCCGATGATGCCGTTTGTCAGACCTGAACCCGAGTCGGCTTGGATGGAGGAAGGACTGATAGTAGCGGCAGCCCAACCGCGTTCTACCACCATTTGTTTCCAAGATATGGAACCAGGACGGGTGAAAGTGGGGTCACCGCCTCCAAATCCAAATTCTATGATTACGGGTATGTTTTGCTGGCCGTTGTCGGGATATATCACATTGGCCTCAATCTCAACTTTTATGGATGGATAACTGGAGTTATCAACCACGCCTTTAAGGTAACGGACTACCACTGCCTTTCCTGCAAATTCTTTCTTCTCCTCATTGACGACTTCCCATTTTACAGAGGGTACGTTATCGGGAATATGGCCATATACATTGTCTTCAAATAGTTTTACTATCTCTGGACGACGCACCTTATACCACATCTTGGCATTAGTAACTTTCTTCCCACTTTCTGTTAACAGTGGATCTGGATAGAAAGGGTAGGGGTTTGCAATCAGTTCATCATAGTTGGGATGCTTGCTTTCATCAGGATTGTTGGGCTGTCGGCCTTCACGTGGCTGGACGACGCCAACTTTGGCAAGCATGTCGGCATAGTCGGCTGCTGCAATCTTTCGGAGGCTGTCTTGGTTTGCGCGGTTCCCGCCTCCGAACATCGTAAATTGTGCGTTTGCTGTAAATGGGATGCAAGCTATAAGTATTGCCCCGAAGAAGAACTTCATTGTTTTCATATCTTTTTTATTTGCTACACACATTGCAAGAAATGATAAGTTCGGGTGCGAAGATACACAAATTTCTTTATAGGACAAAAATATTCACAAAATAAATCTTTTATTGCCTCTTCTCTTTGGCTTTTCTCTCAGCTTTCACTTCTAACCCTAAACCACTTAAGAAACTCCAGAACTCAAAAACTCACCCTATCTTTTCTATTATCATTTCAGAGGAGCTTTCTTCAAGTGAATTGTACTCATCATAATGGATATGGCTTCCGATGTCTTCATTCGCCAATGCTCTTAATTGCGCCGCCAAAGAAAGTAATCCTTCTTCAACTTTCGCAAGTGAATATGCAATTGTAATAATCTGTATTTATGATGGTTATAGAATGTAAAGCCAATTTTGGGGGCAAGGACGGCCTGAAAGGCCAGAAGATATCAGCCCAGGGCAACGCCCTAGGTAATCATAACCGATGGGTGGTTGTGATGAGATACCCAAATTCCTGATTGATCCAGGAGATATGCAGGGCAGGCTTCCAGAAGGTTTTCATCACATACAGAAGACGGCGGTGGAAGGCATAGACATCCTGAAGGAGGATATCAATAATTTAGGAGTTTAGGAGTTTGGGAGTTTTTTTATGGAGTTCAGGAGTTCAGGAGTTACAGGAGTTCAGACAAATGCACTGACTCGCTGTAGGGACATACCCTGTGTATGTCCGTTTTGTTAAGATTTTTTTTGCGAACACAAATAAATTTTTCGGACATACACGGGGTATGTCCCTACGACTTATCACTTTTTAAAGTGGACTCAAATGTTGTGGTTATTCATGAAATGGGCCATGTGATAATGGGCATGTCTTTATCTTACTTCCCCACAGCCTGCTGGTATTCGAGGATTTTGTTTTGGTAGTCGGCGTAGGCTTCGGTGCGGTGGTCAAGGGCTTGTTGGTAGAGCATCTGGGCTTCCAAGAGGTCACTCATGGTCGAGGTGCCTGCTTGGTAATAGTCGCGGTGGATGCGTAGGTTTTCCGTAGCCTGTTCGATGCTGCGGTTGGCGAGTAGAAGTTGTTGGTATGCCTCTTCCACACCATTCCACGCATTCTGCATGCGCACTTGGAGCAGTTCGCTGTTGTCGCGCAGTTGTTCCTCCGCTTTCTCATGTGCTATACGGCTGCGCTTGATGGCATGGGAACCGCCCCACCAGTCGGAGATGGGCACAGAGACGGTGGCGAATACCATACCGAAAGTATGGTCGCGGTCCATCAGGTTGTGGTAATTATAACCAGCACCCACTGCCACGGTGGGCAGATTCTTGCCGAAAGCCATTTTTTGTTGGAGTTTTGTCGCCTCCACCTGTTTGTTCAACAGTTGGTATTCAGTGGTTCCCATTAAAGCTTGACGGTGGTCCTGCCTATAGGTGAGGGGAGGGGCAACTTCGCCATCCATGTTATAATCCACGACGAAAGTAGTGTCTTGTAGACCGCAATATTGTCCTAAGAGCAACCGTATAAGGGAGATGCCGTTTTGTAGTTTCAGTTTTTGGCTGGCGATGTCGTTCTGGCGCAGTTGCACTTGCAGCAGGTCATTGCGCATGGCTACACCGGCATTCACTGCCACTGTCACGTCTTTGTTGATGTCGGCAAGGTATTTTTCAACAGCAGTGATGGTTTTCATTTTCTCTTGCAGTGAGACAATCTGCCAGTAATATTGTGTGGTGGTCTTTTCTACCTCATCCTCCGACAGTTGCAACTGCAGACGGCTCACATCCTCACCCACTTTGGCAAGGCGGTTGCCATTGACAATCTGACCACCGGCGAAGACAGGTTGAATAGCCATGACACTGGCAATCGTGCCATTTTTCATCATCGAGATGTTGACGGGTGTGGCAAGGGCTGCCAGGGCCTCGGGCGGGAACGACTGGGCGAGCATGGGAGCCAGTTCGGCGGGTATCATCTCTGAGGGGTTGAGGCTGGTTTCCATCATCCCCTTATTGGCATTAAACCATAGGGCCGTGCCGCTGACATTGGGGAAGAATTTTGTGAAGGCTTCTTTGCGCTGCTCCTCTGCCGCTGAAATGTCGAGACGGGCATTGCTGACGGCGATGTTGTTGGCCAGGGCGGAGTCTTTCAGCTGAGCCAGGCTATAGTGTGTTTGGGCCGTTGTTGTGAGGGAGCAAAGGAGAAGGAATAATGATATAAATAATGCTGCTGGCTGCTGGCGGTATGATATTTGAGTTTTTTGTGATAGGAAAAAAGAAACTCTTTTCATGTATGTTAGTTTTTAAATGATTTAAGAGGTGGAGACTGTTTTTGGTTGGGAACTTAAAGGATTGAGAAGAAGTTGTAGGAGTAGTCTCTTACCTCTCACCTCTTACCCCTTATGTGATTTACTTCCTCGATAGTTTCCAATAGACGACAGGGAGCATGGTGACGACGAGGATGAGGGAGCCGATACCACCGGCGAAGATGGTGACACCCACAGGCATCCAGAACGACGACTGAGCGATAATCATGGGCACCACACCAACGGCAGTGGTGGCGGTGGTGAGGAAGATGGGCACCATACGTCGTTTGCCAGCAGCGTATGCCGCTTCTTTTACGGCAGCGTTGTATTCCTCGCGTGTGATTGGTGGCGGTGCCTCGCCTTCTTCTGCCGAGGGTTCACCTTTCAGCCTTGCCCGTTTGTCGCGTAGTAAGTCGTTTGCATGTTCGAAGATGAGAATCTCATTACGCATAATCATACCCATCAGTGTGATGACACCTAAGATGGAGGTAAGGCCAAGTGTGCGGTTCATCAGTCCTAATCCGACGAGTGTACCCGGTATCATCAGTCCCAATGCGGCGATGCAGATGAGGCTGATGCCGAAACGCTTGAAATTGAACAACAGGAAGAAGAACACGATGACGATGGCGATACCCACACCTCCGATAATCATAGGCATGGCCTCAGCATTGTATTCCAATTCGCCGCCCACCTCGCAGCGAACACCATGGGGCAGCGGTATCTCCTCTTCCATGATATCTGCGATGCGACTTTCCATTGGAGCGGCATAGACGCCATTGGCAAACTGTGCCGTCACGGTGATACATCGCTCTCCGCCACGGTGCATGATACGGCTCTCGGTCCATTGCGGCTCTACCTTTGCCACTTGTCGGAGGGGCACCGTGCTCGATGTGGCATGTTCAGAGAGGTGAGAACTCAGTTGTGACGACAACATGGTGAAAGGTGTGGCGATACCTAAGTTTTCGATGTCGGAGAATGTCATGTCGGAGTCGTCCTTCACGATGATAGGCAGTTCGTAGTTGTCCTCCCACACTTGTCCTACCCGCAGGTCATTGGTGGCGGAACTCAGCGAGAGGGCTGCTGTGGCGCGTGTGATGCCTAACTGTGATGATGCCACAGGGTCAAGTTGCACGTTGATGATGGGATAGGGGGTGAGGTAGTCGGTGTGTACCCATTCTAGTTCTGGCATCTGGCGCATGCGCTCCATCAGTCTCTCTGCTACGATGTGCAGTGAGTCGAGGTCTTCGCCATAGAAACGATATTCCAGTTCGGGCACCTCTAAGTAGTCGAGTCGTTTGAAACGTACATAGGCATTGGGGAATGCCTCGCTCCACTGCGGTTGGTATTTGGCGAGCAAGTCGAGTGTAGCCTGTTGTGAAGTGGTGTTGACGATAAACTGCGCATAGTTTTTCCCTGCCATCTGGGGTGCATAGCACACCATGAATCGTGGAGACGAGCAGCCTATGAAACTGGTGACACATTTTACTTTCTCGTCTTTTTGTAGTACCTGACGTAGTGAGTCGGCAATGGCACGTGTTTCTTTGAGTCCCTTGCCATCGGGAAGAAACACCTCGACAGCAAACTGGTCGCGGTCAGCATATGGGAATTGGCGTAGTTTCAGCGAGGGGATGAGCAGACAAGATAGCAGGATGATGGCGATGCCGCCGAAGATGGTTATCCATGGCCTGCTGAAGGTGAAGTCGAGCACACGGTCGTAGGTGCGCTGCACCCAATGGGTGACAACATTGCCTTTGGTGTTTACCTTCTCGGGCTTGATGAGTTTTACCTCTAAGAAAGGAATAACCGTCACAGCCAGGAAAAGGGAAACCATCAAGTTGATCGTGATGGTGACGGGGAAGTCTTCCAGCGCATCATGGAATGCGCCCTTCATGGTAATCAACAGGGGGTAGAAGATGACACAGATGCATAGCGTGGCGAGCATCATCGGCATGAAATATTGTTGTGCCGACATGATGGCGGCTTTCTTAGGCTTGAATCCCTTGTTGAGATATTCCAGGTATCCGTCGATGACCACAATACTATTATCGACTACCATTCCGAGCACCACGATGAGCGCGGCAAGGGTCACGATGTTGAGTTCGATGCCCATCATATACATGACAGAGACAGAGATGAAGGTGCTCAGTGGTATGGTGATGGCGGCAACGATAGCCGAACGCAATGGGAAGAGTGCCATCATGACGAGTATGATGATGGCCATAGAGATGAGCAGGTCGCGAAGGAAGTCGGTGACACTGGTGCTGACCACTTTGGGCTGGTCGGCGATGCGGGTGAGTTTGACATCCTCTGGCAGTTCGTTGGTGCGGAATGCATCAAGCACCTTGTCCACCTCTCTACCGTATGCCACGATGTTATTGCCGGGGGTCATCTCTAATGACAGCAATACGCAGGGATGGCCGTCCTGTTCGATGTAACTTTCGGTGTTGTCATATTCGCGTACCACTCGTGCCACATCTCTCACCCTGACCACTTTTCCACTGACAGCATCGCTGAAGATAATCTGGTTGGCGATTTCCTCCTCGCTATTGTTGGTCGAAGCAATGTGGATGGGGATTTGTTGGTCGTTGTCGCTGATGCTGCCACTCATGGTGGAAAGTCCCTGGGCTTGTAGTTGGGCGAAGAGCATCTGCTGACCGATGCCGTAGGCTTGCAGCCGCTGTCGGTCCACATAAAGGCTTATCTGTTCTTTCCGGTCGCCATAGACGCGCACGTTGGCCACGGAGGGCACACGGCGTAGTCGGTCGGAGAGTTGGTCGGTATAGTCTTGTAGTTCGCGGTAACTGCGCTTGTCGCTCTCGATGGCGATGAGCAGTGCTGACGTGTCGCCAAAGTCATCGTTGGCCACAAGTGCGAGAACGCCGCTTGGGAGGTTTTGCTTGAACAGCGCCAGACCATGTTTGATTTTACTCCACACCTCGTCTTTGTTGTTCACTTCGTCGTTGAGGTGGACCATCACGATGCACATCCCATTCTGTGAGGTGGTGGTGGTTTTGACACGTTTCACTTCCTTATAGGTGAAGAGATAACGCTCTAAGGGACGTGCCACCTGTTCTTCCACTTCTTCGCTGGTGGCACCGGGATAAACAGCCACCACCACACCCTGACGGATAGTGAAGGAAGGAAACTCATCCTTGGGCATGACATACATGCCGTAGATGCCCAGCACAAACAAGATGATTACTATCAACAGTGTGATGGGGTAGTGGTCGATGGGCCATTTATACCATGATTTATCTGTGTTCATTATTTTTAATTTTTCTTTTTGGGGAGTTCAGATAATACTAGGGATGGATTGGGATCCTAACTAATACTCCACTTTATTTCCTTCACTCAGTTTTTGATATCCTTCGGTGACGATGCGTTGTCCCTCGCTGATACCTCCGAGAATCACCACGTTGTTGCCGATAGTGTCGCCGATGCGTACGGTGGTGCGGTGGACGGTGTTGTCTTCTGCCACCAACCATACAAACAGTGAACCATCGGAACGCTTTTGTACGCTGGTAATGGGCACGCAGAGGTTGTCGGTGGCGTTGTTGCCGTCAAGGAACCGCACGTTGGCCACCATGCCGGGGAGCAGTTTGTGGTCCACGTTGGGCACACTGATGCGGATGTCGTAAGTATGGGTGAGAGCGTCGGCCTGCACACCTTTTTCTATATGACCTCCCTGAACGTTCTTATCGACAGCCTCCACGTTGATGGTGGTGCGTGTGGAGGGGGTAATACTACTCATTTCAGCTTCGGGGATGGAGACTTTCACTTTCACTGTGCTGATATCGAGGATGGTGACGACCGACTGCGAGGGTAAGGCAGTTTCGCCGGCACCTATTAATTTTCGACCGACTATACCGCTCACAGGAGCGACGAGACGTGTGTCGGAAAGTCCTTTGCGGGCAATTTTCTCTGTGGCGGCTGCTTGTTGCACGCTGGCACGGGCGGAGTGTAGGGCTGCCTCGGCTTGATGGAGTTTTGTCTCCATTTCTATCCATTTGATTTCGGGCAACGAGCCATTGTCGTGGAGCAATTTCATGCGGTCGTAGGCATCCTTGGCCTGGGCATACATCTGCTCGGCCTGCACCACCATGTCCTGTGCCTGACTGGTAGTTGCCTTGGCGGCTTCGACACTGTTGCCCACAGTAGTGGCATCAATCTCAGCAAGTAACTGACCGCGGCCTACTGCCTGGCCTTCAGTGACATAAACGTGTTTAACCACGCCCATGCTCGTAAAACTCACTGCTGTGGCCTCACGCTCTTCCACAATGCCTACATAGGTCTGTCCACCTTCGCCTTGTGATGTTCCCACCACCTCGGTTTTCACCTTCAAGGGTGCTTTTGTGCCTTCTGTTTCTTTATGACCGCAACTGAAAAACATCAGCAAGGTCAGAAGTCCGATAATTCCTTTTTTCACCATTTGTATGTCTTTTCACGGCATCGTTGATGCCTAAATATTGAATAATGACTGCAAAAATAGTATTTTTTTCGTCATTACTGATGTTTGTTTATTCTTATTTTATATGATATTTCACCTTTACGGGAAAAATCGAACAATTATTTGCCTTTTTTAGCGGTTATTTTTGATATGTTTTACTTACTTTTGCATTATTATGTTGGTTATTCCTAATCTTATGTTACTTTACTTTCGTACTACTCTTTAACTACTGAGAGTTGAGCGAATGCGAAACTTCAATCAGGTTATTATGTTATGCAAGAGAATGTAACCCTACAGTATATCACCGAAAATAAAGACATCCAAATCGTCTATTCCGACAAGGATATTGTCATTTTTGACACCATCCAGCAGTTTGCTGATGTCAGTGCTGCTCATCTTGAATTGAATGCCATTGCTATTTGCATAAAAGGGAAAGTGCAAGGTATGCTGAACGGTCAACTTATAGAATTATGTGAAAATCAAGTTGGTGTTATCCCTTTAGGTGGACTTGTTACGAACCTCATGGTGAGTCCTGACTGTCAAATCAAAGTTCTTTGCATTAGCAATGAGATGCTGCATGAATTTTTGCGTGATAAGATGAGGCTGTGGGATAATATGATGTATGTACAGCATTTGCATACCATCACGATGAAACAGCAAGAAATGGCTTTCTATACACATTTCTATGGAATGATGGAAATGTGCTTACATCAGCAGTATGGTTATCCTTTCTCTTCGGAAGTAATTCAGGCATTGTTGCGCTCGGGGATGTTGGCACTGTGTGGTGCTTTTATAAGCAAGATGCCAAAAGATTTTGGACAGCCAGCGTCGGCTTCCAACAACCATTTTCGTCAGTTTCTTAATGTCTTGCATCAAGAGACGGTGAAGCATCGCACGGTGGACTGGTATGCGGCACAACTGTGTATCTCGCCCAAGTATCTGTCTGCCGTCTGCAAGAAATATTCGGGCAAAACGGCTAATGAGTGGATAACGGAGAACGTATTGGAGGATATCCGGTATTACTTACGACAGACCGACTTGAGCATCAAACAAATCAGCGACATATTAGGCTTTTCTACTCCTTCATTCTTTGGGAAGTTCGTCAGAGAGCATCTTGGTGCAACTCCCGTGAATTTTAGGGAACAGGGAGCTAATCCACGTTGATAAGTCGACCTCATCAACAACTGTAGGGGTATATTTCTTGTATGCCCGCTTTTAGGGTAATAACCCCTTGAAACGATTTCGTTAAAGATTATAAAAAAGGAGTCAATCTATATCCTCTTTATATCATTATTTCGTATTTTTGCATTTCGAGGTGTTTTTAACTAAAAGTTCGTTTTGACAAATTTGAGGCAAGTTTTATGATGTATTATACAAAGAAAAAAAATACTCCTGTCGCCACTTTGATTAAGCGTTATCTCAACAAGAAAAGCGGGAAAGTGACCGATTCCCGTGCTGAGATTCAGTGGCGTTTTGATTATCTTGACTGGAAAGACCAGAAGAAAATTATGCTGGCTTTTCTTGATTCTGGAAAAACCGACCGTCAATGGGCATATTTGAAATTGCTCGACTTTTGGGATGAGGCTTTTGAAGAGAAGGTGAAAGCACTTTGGGAACAATATCATGAGGATAAATGTGCCTGGGTGGTCATTCGCCATCTCCCTGTTGAGTATATTATTCAGAATATGGATAAATTTACAGGCAGGAGGGACTACTATTTCATCTGCCTAAGATTGGCAAGGGACAAAAACTATGTGATAGACAAAGATAAACTGAATGATAAGGATTATCTTGCTGTTCTCTATCATACATGTAGAAGCGTTGACCCTGATGAGGCTGAGGATATCTTATATCAGACGGTGCATAAAGTATGTATGACGTATTTTGACTGGTATGAAACTTGGGTTTTAAATAGATATCAAAATATAGAGGTGGGGAGTATTGTCACTCCAATCAACTATAATCCTGTTAGTCATGTCTTATATTACATTAGAAAACTTAACTGCGATTTTGTAGTTGAACGATTTGGAGAGTGGAATGCGACGGTGCAAGAGGCCATTGCTAAAAGTCCTGAATACAAAAAACTTTTGAAAGAAGGACTTTCGGCTATCGATTATAGGTATGGCATATTTAATATATCGAGACGGTATGCTTATTTGGCTCTCGATAAAAGATATAAGAAACCGACCGACCCTCCTATTGATGAAGTGCTGAAACCTAAAGATGTATCCCGTGATGATCCTGAATATGAACAAAAACTCATGGAAATGCAGCAGACTCTGAGCACTGCCTCTCCTGTTGATTTACAAAAAATGATAGATAAGAATCCCCATATCGCGGATCTAATGGATGGATTGGACTTGAGTGAGGAAATACCGTTTTGAGGTCGCTAAAGATTAGGAGCTACAGGAGTTCAGACATATGCACTGAGTTGCTGCTGTAGAGACATACATCGTGTATGTCCGGAAAATGCGAATGTACACTAATAATTGCCAAAAAAAGCGGGCATACATGAAGTATGCCCCCTATAATGGTGGTGGTATTGTCTGAACTCCTGCAACTCCTAACTATTTCCCCCCTTTCTCGATATAGATGCGTGCATCGACGGCGGTGACGTTGTCGGCATCGGCGAGGAGAGGGTTGATGTCCATTTCCTTGATTTCCGTGGCAAAGCGGAGTAGGGTAGATAGTCGGACGATGGTCTCGGCATATTTCTGTTGGTTGATGCCAGCCTGTCCGCGTGTACCCTCAATGATTTTGTATCCCCGTAGCGAACGAATCATAGAGTAGGCCTCGCCATAGGAAAGCGGTGCCAGACCACTTGCCACGTCGCGGAGCACTTCGACGAAGATGCCACCCAGTCCGCAGAGCACGATATGCCCAAACCTACTTTCGTATTTTGCGCCGATGAATAGTTCGGTGCCCTTAATCATCTTCTGCACCATCACGGCCTGTGCTCCCTCGATTTTCATCATACGGTCGTACTCCATCTGCAGGTGCTCAGCAGTGCGGATGCCTAAGGTCACACCACCCACGTCGCTCTTATGCACAGGGCCTACGACTTTGGCCACGACAGGGTATCCCACACGGGTGGCAAAATCAACCAGTTCTTGTTTGTCGGCGCTGACAAATTCGGGAACCATATTGATACCCGCACATTCCAACAGTTGGTGTACGAGGTCGGGAGCTATATAGCCACTTTCTTTGATGCCCGAGATAATTTCACGGATGCGTGGAACATCGACACCAAACAACTCAATCTCAGGTGGTGCAGGGGCGGGAGTGCGCATCACCTGTGTGAGGGCAGTGGCAAGAGTCACCTCGTCGCTGAAGTTGACATGTCCCTTCTTCAAGAATTCTTCCACCTCTGGTCCGGCAGTGTGCAGGCTGGGGAGGATGGGGAAGACTGGCTTCTTGCACTCGTGGATTTTCTTATCGAGCACGTCGTAGGTCTCATAGAGTTGCACCAGTCCTGGCGTGCCAAAAATCACCATGATAGCATCGATATTGTCAAATCGGTTCTCGCAGTAATCCACGGCGATGCCTAATTGCTCTGCATTGCCAGTGGCAAGGATGTCGATGGGGTTGGCAACGGATGCTCCGGGGAAGAGTTTCGACTTCAGTTCCTCAGCGGCAGGACCTGAAATAGGAGGTACCGACATGCCACCTTTCGAGAGGGCGTCGGTGAGCATCACACCAGGACCGCCGGCATGGGTGACGATGGCGAAATTCTTGCCCTTGATGGGTGGTAAGGTGAAGATACATCCTACTGTGGTCAGCTCCTCGCGTGAAAAACATCTCACGATGCCCGCCTTACGGAAGAGAGCCTCAACGGCAGAGTCGCTGCTGGCGATGGCGCCGGTATGTGAGGATGCTGCACGGCTGCCACTTTCAGAACTGCCAGCCTTGATGGCAGCGATGCGACAACCCTTGCGTATGAGTGAACTGGCATGGAACAGCAGTTTGTCGGGGTTGGAGATATTCTCGATATAGAGGAGTTTCACCTTTGAGTCGCGCTCGGGGTCGAAACGCTCGTCCATATATTGCAGCACATCCTCGATGCCTATCTGCTTGCCGTTGCCGATGCTCCATACAGAGTTGAATTGTAAGCCCTTGATGACAGCCGACTCAAGGATGAACACTGCCGTGGCTCCCGACCCGGAGATGAAATCCACTCCCTTCGGATTCAGGTTGGGGATAGGTTTGGTAAAGACACTATGATGCCAGGCGTTCAGCAGACCGATGCAGTTGGGGCCAATCAGTGCTGCCTGATATTTAGCACAAGTGTCGAGGATTTTCTGCTCTAAAACGGCACCGGCTTTCGTCTCCTCGCCAAAACCGGCGGAGATGATGATAAAAGCACGAACGCCCTTCTCGGCTGCCAGTTGCTCCACAGTGGCAGGGCATAGTTTGGCGGGGATGACCATAATAGCCAGGTCGGTGGGAGGAAGTTCCTTGACATCGTGGAAGACTTTGATGCCCTGGATTTCATCTTCCTTGGGATTTACAATGCGGAGTGTACCCTTATAGCCGCCATTGATGAGGTTTCTAACTACAGCGCCTCCTGGTTTGTGGATGTTGTTGGAGCCGCCAATCACTACGATACTCTCGGGATGTAATAGTTGTTGGTTGATCATAGTCGGGATTGTATAGGTGTGTTTTTATTGATTTTGCAAAAGTAATCATTTTTTTTGATACCCGACAAATAAAGGCTGCGTTTTTTGTTATCTTTATTGAAGTTTCGTAAGTCCTCAACTTCTAGGTTATGAGGTCTTTAGGTTATGAGGTCTTTAGGTTATGAGGTTATGAGGTTATGAGGTGAGATTTGCCCAAATATGTCGTTATCCATACATATATCACCTTAAAACCTATAAGCGTAGCGACCTCAAAACCTCAAAAGGGGGCAGAGTGGCTAATTTTTGTTTTGTCGCGTTAAAAAATAATAATCGGGATGCTATTTTCAAATTAATAGCCTATCTTTGCACAATAATCTATTTTTAATGATTTTTACAGCAATAATAAGTGAAAAGTGACATTAACTTTTTTCTAGTAAACAATATGAAAAGGATTTTATTAGTGGTCGCAGTTGCCATGATGGCAACGATGGGAGTGCAGGCACAGAACATCCCCGTAGGCATGAGGATGGAAATTGGTGATTCAGATAGCGACGATAGCGAGTATTCCATCTTTTCCTATAAAGATGATGAAGAGACTTTCGGCTATTACTTGGGACTTGGACGAGTGAAGAACTATGTGTCAATCTTCCGCGACGACATCTCAGACATGGCGTTGGAAGACATCAAGGAGACATGTGTTTGTCTTGGCAACACTTACGAGGAAGCCATGGCTACGCTTGGTGACATTCTCGACCTCTTCGACAAAGATGTGAATACCACTGTGGAGTTTCAGTGCCGTGCGGCTACCGGTGGCGAACGTCTTGGAGAGCCTGCCACCTCTACTTGTATTGTGCAGAAAAAACCACTTGGCGGTAAACGTCTGCTATTCCAGTTCAACTGTGGCAAGCGTCAGGCTCACACTTATCTCACCAAGTCTGTCGTCAAGGAACTCCGCACGGAATTGAAAATAGACAAAAAGTTACACCCCAAACAACATCGGTAGTTTGTGAAATTTAAATTATATAGCTTATGAGATTTGTTTTTACGCTTTTTATTTCTTTTGTGTTGGGCGTTTCCGGACTTAGCGCCCAGGATTTTCCCCTTCAATTTGCTGATGCCAACGGCAATATTATTGCAGATGGCACTGAACTGACTTTAGACCAGCCAACCGTTGAGGCAAGTGAGTTTGACGATGCTGTGATGATTCTCTCGGGCGTGTATGTGAAGAATACCACTGCAAACGATGTTGCTTGTGGCACCGAATATTCAATCACACAGTATAGCAATGGTGACTTGCAGACATGCTTCCCCAGCAATTGTATCATCCGTCGCGGAGTGGGAACGTGGCAGACGGAGGTAGGCATCGTTCCTGCTAACACTTTGAAGGATATGCAGACGGAATGGATTCCCATGGATGCCGGCACCCTCGACGCAGAGTTCCAACTGCTGAAATACAAACTCAATCCAGTGACAAAAAAGTACACGGTTGAGGATGAAGGTCCGACAATCAAGATGCACTTTGTCTATAACCCTGCCGCCATTCGTACACTCGATGGCAAGACAGAGATTTCTTCCGTTTCATATTATTCACTCGACGGTCGTCAGGTGGCAGCGCCTAACCATGGCATCTATCTGATGAAAGTGACCTACGCCAATGGCCGTACTGAAACCACAAAACGGAGGTTTTAGTTAGTTAGGAGTTAGGAGTTAGGAGTTAGAAGTTAGAGGTGAGAGGTGAGAGGTGAGAGAATACCTTTACTACTTTGGCCCAACTCCCCCACACATCCCAATCCATCCCAATCTATCTCAATCTATCCCAATCTATCCCAATCCATCTCAATCGGCCCAGGTATTGTCCACATTCGTCTGAACTCCTGTAACTCCTGAACTCCCTTGTAAAAGTCAAAAAACCCAAATACTTATAAATTAAAGACATGAGAAAATTTACCTTTTTCACACTTGTGGCACTGCTGTTCAGTGTCACAATGACGGCACAAAACAAGCGCGTGCTCTCTCCAGCAAAGATGGCCGCACTTATGCCAAATGCGAAGGTTGAGGCCAAGAAAGCCCCAACTCCCAAAACTTTCCAAAAACAGGTAGACTTACAAAGGCTGAAGTCGGCCAGAGAGGCACTGTCTGCTCGGAAAGATGTAATGAATATGCCCAACGAGAACACGGGCATGAAGCGTGCGCAGAAAGCCTTTGGTCCTGATGTCCCCTACATTTTCTTACAGCCAGAGGGTACACAGACGTTCTATGAGAAAAGCGGAGATGCGTATTTTGTTTATATCATCTATGTAGTGCAGGCATCCTATTCTGGGGCCGTGGGCAATGTGGTGTTCGGTTCCGGCAATGAAGTTTACATCAAGGATGTCATCAGCCAAATTAAGACTGGTTCATGGGTGAAGGGTACAATTAATGGCTCGACCATCACCATTGATTTCCCATTTAAGGCCTTTGAAATCGAAGGTGATGAATATTTCGTAGAACCATTAACCTATGATCCTGCAAGTCAGTGGTATATCCCGGCAGACACAAAAACGATGACTCTCAACTATGATGCCAAGACGGGCGCTATCACTACACCAGAGAATTCACCTTATGCAACGGGAAATTTGATTATCGGACTGGTTGATTCATCTGAAGGATGGACTGGTTATGCCGACTGGAATCTCAATATGACTGTATTCGACGACGAGCCTATGGCAGAACCAGAAAATGTGACGACGGAAACCTATTCATTGTCTGCTCCAGGCTATAACGGATCACTTTGTAATGTGGGATTCAGCGGAGATGATGTTTATGTCCAGGGACTCTATTCCGGCCTGCCCGATGCATGGGTGAAGGGCACGATACAAGGTGATAAGGTGGTCTTCAAATCGGGACAGTATATCGGAGTAGATGAGGTAAATGGCTACTTCCAGTATCTCATGTCGGCTGATGTGGAGAGTGAATGGGATGACTATTATGAGGAATATGTGGACACCTATACGTTGTCTGACAACGACATCACCTTCGACTATGATGCAGCCGCAAAGACGCTTACCAATAGTTCTACTTTCTTAATCAATGCCGGAAAGAATGAAGTAAATTATGTATATGCCTTCACGGGTGCAGAGATTAAGCCTTTTGTAGAGGTGGCTGCCACGCCTGCCGCTCCTGAGTGGAATGAAATCTATGAAGCGGGATTATCTTACTATAATTCTGGATATGGATGGGGATACCTTCACTTTGCAGTTCCGTGTAGTGATGCCGATGGAAACTTCATCCTGCCTGACAAATTGTCGTATGCTATCTGGACAAAAATAAACGGTGAGGAGAAACAATTGGTGCTCTCTCCAGATGATTATATGAATCTGGATGAGGAAATGACGGAAATCCCCTATGCCTTTACAGATAACTGGGATGTTGAGGTTGAAGGCTCTACTCGCTATGTATATTATTATATATTGGGTCCAGAGGAGTTTGGTCTGCAGACTATCTACAGAGGTGCTGGTGAGGAACGCCGTTCGGAAATTGCATGGATGCCAGTACAAGACTTAGGCGCTGAGATTCAGCCAGATGCAGCCACTCCGGCATATCCCGACGTTGACCCGACCGATGTCGGTGGAAGTATCAATTATGGCTACTATCAAGGCCATGAGGATATTGGTATGTTTGGCGAGGGTAAGCCACAGACTTACGATGTGGCCATCCACGTTAATAATCCTGCCCTTGCTGGCACTCATATAGAGTCGGTGACCATCCCCGTGATGGATACTGAAGGACTGACCAACATCAAGGTATGGCTCTCCAGCCAGTTGCGTGTGGAGAATAACCTAAATGTCCCCGACCTGACACAGGTGAATGTGACACCCGCAGAGGCTGGCTTTGTCACTGTCAAGTTTGATAAACCATATATCATCCCCGAAGAGGGTGTCTATGTGGGTTATTCTTTCGATGTTGATGAGGTGACCAACGAAGAGACTGCCTATCCTGTAGCTGTCATCGTACAGGATACACCAGGTGGATTCTATATGCATACTTCCAAGGGCTTCGTCAAGTGGTTTGACCTTTCGCAGATGTTTGGTGCAAATGCTGTCATGCAAATCACCGTTTCGGGTAGCAAGGTTTATGACAATGCCGCTGCTCCTCTTGCTGGTGAGAGTACGTATGTCATGTCAAATTCTGGTAAGAATATCGAAATTGGCGTGAATATTGAGAACCATGGTTCCGAGGGTATCAAGTCGCTCGACCTGGAATATTCATTGGCAGGAAATTCTGGCACACAGCATATCGACCTTGACGAGCCGGTGGGAGGAATCTTTGGAAAGATGTATAACGCTACTCTCAGCGTTCCGGAAATCAAGCAGAGTGGTAATTACACCCTCGATGTGAAAGTGACTAAGGTCAACGGTGTTGACAATATGGATGTTGCTCCTCAGGCCTCCACACCTATCATCGCCCTCAATACCGTGCCAAAGCATCGTACACTGTTGGAGGAATATACTGGTACATGGTGCGGATGGTGCCCACGTGGCTATGTGGCACTGGAGACGCTTGCAGCCCTCTATCCCGACGACTACGTGCTCATCAGTTATCATAACTCCGACCCGATGGAGATTATGGACAGTGATTCGTTCCCATCCTATGTGGAAGGATTCCCCAGTGCATGGATTGACCGTGTTTGGGATGTTGACCCCTACTATGGTACAAGTGAAATGGATATGGGCGTGGCTGTTGACATGGCCCGCCGTGCTAAGACGTTTGGACAGGCTGACATTCAACTCGGCGCTCAACTGAGTGAGAGTGGCGTGTCGGTGAAGGTGACAAGCGAGGTGACATTCCCCTACAACGTGACAGATGGTAAGTATGCCATTGAATATGTGTTGGTAGAGGATGGCTTGACAGGTACAGGCTCTGATTGGAATCAGTCAAACTACTACTCAGGTGGTGACAATGGCGATATGTCGTTCTTCGACGAGGCCGAATCATCTGTTCCCGGACTGGTATTCAACGATGTGGCTGTGCTGATGTCGCAGATTGGTGGTATCGAAGGAAGTGTTCCTGCCAATGTTGAGGCCGACAAGCCTGTGACGCATGAATACACCTTCTATCTGTTCGACGCTTTGAACACAAGTGGACAGAAAGTTGTTCAGGACACCAATAAACTGAAAGTTGTGGCGCTGCTCATCAACCAGGAGACTGGTGAGGTGGTCAATGCCAATAAAGTAAAGGTGGGTGAGAACACTGGCATCAATGCCATCCAGAACAATGATTCGAAGATGGTGGCAGTGGAATACTACGACCTCGGTGGCCGTAAACTCTCCTCCTTGCAGCGTGGTGCCAATATCGTGGTCATCCGCTACGCAGACGGTTCACAACACACCATGAAGGTGGTGAAATAAACCAATTAATCAACAACAATAAGTCAGAGGCACGGAAGATAAAATCTCCGTGCCTCTGACTTATTTAGGTAATCTCTTACTGAGCCCACTTGAAAAAGTCGGAATTGGCAATCAATGTAGGGACATACCCTGTGTATGTCCGCTTATTTTAGCTCTGTTTGCGACCACAAATAATTTTTTCGGACATACACAGGGTATGTCCCTACGACTAATCACTTTTTAAAGTGGGCTC
>OMXV01000017.1 GCA_900315075.1 uncultured Prevotellaceae bacterium
GTGTCAAAGAAGAAATCCGCCACGCCAAAGCGCGGGCGTCCGGCAAAGCCAAAAACGGTGACGCAGGAATATTAGGTACAAATTACTGAAAAACTCAGACTGAATACGAGCTCAAGTTGGAACTATACAGTATAAACTACTGGGTTCATAAAAATAATAATGGCTAATTATTTTGCTATTTATTATTATTTTACTAATTTTGCAGTTCAATAATGAAAACAATAGTTCTTCACAAAGTGAGAATACAAAAGAATAAAGACTAATCATTTTGGGATGACAGAGAATAATAGACAATATTCCAATAATTTACTATTATTTGGAGATTATCAGGTAAATATTAGTATGTTGATTAAATAGACCAACTTTTCACACAGACATTCCTGTTCATAAAAATACTATTAAGATATGGAAAGCAAAAGAATATACCTTTGTTTGGCCCACATGGGAGGTAATGAAATGAAATACATTCAGGAGGCATTTGATACCAACTGGGTGGTTCCATTGGGGCCGAATGTGAATGCTTTTGAGGCTGACTTGGAACACTTTGCTGGAAACGGCAAGAAAGTGGTGGCTCTGGCATCTGGTACAGCTGCTATTCATTTGGGATTGGTTGCCCTTGGCGTGGGCAAAGGCGACGAGGTAATTTGCCAGAGTTTTACCTTTGCAGCCTCCTGTAACCCCGCCACCTACCTTGGTGCGACGCCAGTGTTCGTGGGTTCTGAGGAGAAGACATGGAACATGGATCCACAAAAGCTGGAGGATGCTATCAAAGACCGTATTCAAAAGACTGGCAAGAAGCCCAAGGTGATAATTCCCGTCTATATGTATGGTATGCCAGCCTACATCGACGAAATAATGGAAATAGCCAACCGCTATGAGATTCCTGTTTTAGAAGACTCTGCTGAAGCTTTCGGTTCCCTTTACAAAGGGAAAATGACAGGTACAATCGGACATTTTGGTATCATGAGTTTCAACGGCAACAAAATGATTACCACCTCAGGAGGTGGAGCACTGATTTGTCCTGATGAGGAAACAAAGCGCAAAATCATGTTCTATGCCACACAAGCACGTGAGGACAAGCCTTACTACCTGCACAAGGAGATTGGCTACAACTATCGTCTGAGCAATGTATGCGCTGGCATTGGCCGAGGACAGATGGAGGTTGTATATGACCATATTCGCCACCACCGGCATATCGCAGACCTTTATACCGAGGCTTTCCGCGACATGGAAGAAATACAGATGCACCGAGAGCCAGAAGATTACATGGAAGCAAACTATTGGCTGAGCACAATTACTTTTGAGGGAAAAGACTGCGAAAGTGCAATTGTAGGCCAGGGTTGCGAGCCTTGCGAGCAAGTGATGCGCACGATGAAAGCCTTGGCTGAAGAGGGTATTGAAAGTCGCCCACTGTGGAAGCCCATGCACACTCAGCCAGTTTATAAAGATGCGCCAGCCTATGTGGACGGCACTTCTGAGCGGTTGTTTGCAAAGGGGCTCTGCTTGCCCTCAGGACCGATGGTGACAGATGAGGATGTGGAGCGTATCATCAGGATAATCAAAAAATCAATTCTTTAAGGAGTTGACAAGTTTACGAGTAAACAAATTGACGAGATATTTGATGCTATAGTTGACAAATAAACGAACTATTTTCTTATGTTAAACCATAGAGAATTGACAAGCAACAAGTTTCAATGAACAAAATATTCTCAAAACTATTAGACTGGTATTTTACTAAAAAGGCACTACCCTACTGGGCGGTTCTGATACTTGATTGCATAATATGCTTTGTTTCTGGACTATTTGTCTATTGGTTGTTATCAGACGCGTCATTCGTCTTGAGACGTTTTGTCGGAATTTCTGAAACCATTATCGTATATATGGTTTTCAATCTGATTGGATTCCGTATTTTCCACACATACGCTGGTGTGGTAAGGTATTCATCATTTGTGGATTTACGCCGTATCGGTTATGCCATGGCATTATCGTGTGCTATTGCAGAAGTGATGCACTACCCTCTTTATTACCTTTTCCTAAACGTTCGCGATAGTTTTCATAAGACTATATTCTATCCATTACCAGGTCGCTACATCCTTCTGATGTATGTGATTGCGCTGATTCTGATGTGGGCATGGCGGGTTTTGGTGAAAACCATTTTCGACGTTTCCTATCAGAAGGATAAAGCGCTACGTACATTGGTTTATGGTGTGAGAAACGGTGGTGTGGGACTTGCAAAAAATATCCGAAATCAAAAAGAGGCCAATTATTCTTTAGTTGGTTTTCTGACCCATGACAAGAGTTATAAGAATAAGATTCTGCTTGGCGAACGAGTATATATTGTGGATGAGAAACTACCAAAACTTTTAGAGAAAAAGCATATTTCGGCAGTACTTGTATCACCTCTTCAGAACGATCGCTTCCGCAATGACAAAGAACTCCAGAATATTTTGCTCAATGCTGATGTGAAGATATTCATGACTGAAGGCACACATGAATGGAAGGAAAACGATGATTTCAGCAATATTCACCTGCGTCAAATCAGTGTGGAAGACCTGCTTCCCCGTGCGGAAATACAAGTAGATATGAAGAAGGTGGGTGAAATGCTTACCGGCAGACGAATACTTGTTACCGGCTCAGCTGGTTCGATTGGTTCTGAAATCGTACGCCAAATCAGCGATTATCATCCTTCAGAGCTTATGTTGATTGACTCCGCGGAGACTCCACAGCACGACATCCGCTTGATGATGGCTAAGCGCTGGCCGGAAATCAAAACGCAAACCGTGGTTGGCTCTATTTCCAACCTAAGCCGCATGGAGCATATCTTCCAGACCTTCCGCCCAGAATATGTCTTCCATGCTGCTGCATACAAGCATGTGCCAATGATGGAGGACAATCCAAGTGAAAGCATCCAAAACAACATCTATGGCACAAAGGTGATGGCAGACTTGAGCGTGAAATATGGTGTCAAAAAATTTGTGATGCTCAGCACCGACAAAGCCGTGAACCCTACCAATGTGATGGGTTGTTCAAAGCGCATCTGCGAGATTTATGTCCAAAGTCTCGACAAAGCCATCAAGGAGGGCAAAGTGAAAGGTGTCACACAATTTGTCACAACCCGATTCGGCAATGTATTGGGATCCAATGGTTCTGTTATTCCATTATTTGAACGACAAATCAAAGCCGGTGGCCCTGTCACTGTGACCGACGAGCGTATCATCCGCTATTTTATGCTGATTCCAGAAGCATGCAAACTTGTGTTAGAAGCTGGCACCCATGGTAATGGCGGTGAGATTTTCGTCTTCGATATGGGAGAGCCCGTGCGCATTGCCGACCTCGCAAAGCAGATGATTAAGTTGAGTGGTGCCAAGGACGTTGAAATCAAATATACAGGACTCCGTCCAGGTGAGAAACTCTATGAGGAACTACTTTCCACAGAAGAAAACACCAAACCGAGTTTCCACGAAAAGATACGTATCGCAGAAGTAAGGGAATATGAATATGAGGATGTTGAGCGCGACATTGATGAAATTGTACAGATCGCTGACACATACGATGCCATGGCCATTGTTGGAAAGATGAAGGAGATGGTGCCAGAATACAAGTCGAACAACTCCATCTATTCCAAACTGGACAAAGACAAATAACATAGTCTATCACCCACTTATAATTGATAGAATAGCAGTACCCTATAGCAGCAGTAGCGAAATAATTAAAAATATAGCTACTGCTGCTATTCTATTTAGAAACATGCCATGACTACAAGTTTTTTTGTGAGTTTGAGGTTTGCTTAAGCCTATTTCACAAAAATAATGGACTTATTTGCTTTGCATTCACTTTTTTTTTGTACTTTTGCCCCAAAATAGCGTCGTGCGACGCTTGACTCTTTACCTAGTCTTTTATTAGGAGCTAAGAATCGAGGGATAAGGTAGGGACATTCCCCGAGTATGTCCAGCAAAGCCTTTCGAGCGGCAGAGTTAATCTTAACCACTAACCTCTTACCACTGGGTTCTTAAGTTGATGAGTTGACAAGGTAATAGTTTTGGAGTTTTTCTGTAGGGTCTTACTTTATGTATGCCCGATGAAAACAAGTTGATAAGTCACTACTAACTCCTAACACCTAACTAATTAGCTCTCCTAATAACACGATGAAATTATCAATTAAAATACATAGATCTATGAAACAAAATTTACGCTTTTTAATGTTAGCACTGCTATGCGCAGTGTTTAGTACGACGTGGGGGCAAACGACAGTTAACTTCACCCCAGGAACAGATACAGGTGAAACATCTGTTACAAAAAATGGTGTTACAGTCACTATGACCACGATGAATAACGCGAGTTATTATCAGATTTATGCAAATCAATCTGGCACCTTCACATGTTCCAATGGAAACATAACAAAAATTGAATTTATTTGTACTGCTGAAGGAAAAAGCAAATACGGTCCAGGAAACTCATCTGCTAATGTAGGCACTTATTCTTTTTCAAATTTTACTGGTACATGGACAGGTTCTGCCGAATCTGTAACAATTTCTTCAACGGCTCAAGTTCGAATGAAAAGTCTTAGTGTCACCTACACTTCTGGCGACACCCCCTCCACCACCTACTCCGTGACTTACGACTGTAATGGTGGCACAAGCGGCTGTCCATCAAACCAAAATGGAGTGTCCGCCGGACAGAAAATCACCATCGCCGGTGAGCCAACTCGTACAGACTACACCTTTGGTGGATGGAGTGACGGAACAGACCTCTATGATGCCGGCGACGAATATACCGTCAATGGCAATGTCACATTCACCGCTCAATGGACTGAAAGCACAACTCCACAACCCAGCGATAATGTTTATACACTATTTAGTGGTGAACTTATAGAAGGTAACTATATCATCTATTACAATGGCAAAGCCATGAAAAATTCGCGTATTAACTCGAATACGAAAAGACTTGGCTATTCAGAAGTAACACCCACCAACGACGTTATTGAGAATCCAGATGCCTCCATTGTATGGCACATTGCTCCAAGTGGAGATTATTGGACGATTTACAATACTGAAGCAAGTAAATATGCAGCTAATACAGGAAATACATCTAATAATAATGAGGCTGATATGCAAGCTGATCTTGATGACAAGGCATTATGGACTGTAAGCAAAGTAAGCGATGATAAATATGAGTTTATTAATAAATATAGAGTTTTTTACAACCTCGGCAGAGAAAACCTTCGAAACAATGGAAGCAATGGTTTTGCTTGCTATAACCCACAGAATGTAGGCGGTCCTCTGACACTATATAAAGCAAGTTCTGGCAAACTTCCCATTGCGTCGAATTTGCCGTCTTCTCTCACTTCAGAGAATTTGTTTATTGGAGCGACCGGGTCATTCTCACTTACGGGCACGACATACGCTGAAGGCCAAACATACACAACTTCATGGGAAAGTCTTTCACCCGACATTATTACTTTCGATGGAGACAACTATACGACTATAGGAACAGGACAAGCTCAGATAAAGGTAACAATAACTCCTACAGGTACTAGTGCTGATAGTTATCATGAAGTCTATCGTGAATACACTGTCTATGTAGAGAGGAAAAACGCTGAGATTGAGGCAATTGCTGATATGAATCTTCAAACAGGAGAAACACAACAGTTTACTGTATCCTGCAATTCAGACGCGACTATTTCCATTTCATCAAGCAATGAAAATGTAGTCTCTGTTTCAAATTCTGGCAATAACACATGGATTGTCACTGCTGTTGGCAAAGGCTCTGCCACTGTTACTGTCACATCACCAGCAACAGAAAACTACAAGCAGGCTGAGGTTACATTTAGCGTGAAAGTTACAGGAAGTCTCGCACCAGGTGTTCTCTTCTACGAATCGTTTGACTCATCAAATGGTGAAGGAGGTAATGATGGAAAATGGGGAAATTTCTCATCAACATCAGATCTTATCTGCGACAATGATGGATGGGAAACTTCATCTGTTTATGGTGCATCCGCTTGTGCAAGACTTGGAACAACCAAAAATCCGGGTAGTGCCACATCACCTACTATAGCCACTCAAGGGGGTGCTGTGACCATTACATTCAAAGCAGGCTCTTGGACAAGTGATAATGCCACATTATCTGTGGACATTCTTGATGGTACAACTGTAAAAGAGACAAAATCTTATAACTTGCCTGATGCTCAATTTGGCAATTATACAATCAATATCACTGGCGTAAATAACCTGAAGCTTAAATTCTACACCGCATCTTCTGGTGACAGGCTCTTCCTCGACGAGATAGAAGTAAAAGAAGCCACCCCCATTACCGCCACATTCAATCATAAATACAAAGGTTTCACATCTATTTACTATGCTGATAAGAACCTGAAAGTGCCTGCTGATGTTACGGCCCATACTTATAAAGTGGTCAATGGCAAGGGTGAATATATCAATAATATCCCTGCAGGGGGAGTAATTCCCGCTGGTACTCCAGTGATTCTGGAATACGGTAAGTCATTTACAGAAGCTGTAACCGTGACCTTCGAAGAAGTGGAATCTGCTGAGCCTTTGAACGATGGCAACATGCTCCGTGGGTCAGATGATGTAGATTCAAATGGACTGACCACAGCCCCAGGCAATGGAAAACAAGCCGACTATTATTACTATGTTCTATCTGTAGGAAAAAGTAGTGAAAATGCCAACAAGATTGGTTTCTATTGGAAACTTGAAGATGGTGGACCTTTCACACCCACTCCACACAAGATATACTTGGCCTTATTGCAGTCTGAAGTGGACGCAAACAACGCTTCTATCATTAGCATTTACGACAGTGATGGAATAGACAGTATTGCAACAAGCGACTATACCACACAAGACGTTTATTCTCTCTCAGGTGTCCGCATGAATGGCAAGGATCTTCCCAAGGGTATCTATATCATTGGTGGAAAGAAAGTTGTAATTAAATAATTATGGAGGATAGGAAAATGAAAAAATATATTAAACCAGCAATCGATATAGAGAAGTATGGACTTACCATGGAAATCATGGCAGGGACAACACCACAACCACGACCAGGGGACACAGCAGACGGTGAAGCCTCAAATAAAGGTTTCATGGGTGATTCCGATGACGATTTAATATTCAACAGGACAAACCTCTGGGAGGATTAAAACGACGCATCAGTCACAGTATTATCATACAACCACGCAAGATAATGGGCGGCAAATGCCGCCCATTATCTTTTTGATTTACGCATGCCTTTTAGGGGCATTAACATCTAACATCGTAGAGACGCACGGGCACCCCTCCCCGCAAGCGGCTTTTAAATGCCCCACCCCGCCCTACGGGCACCCCTCCCCGCAAGCGGAGGAGGGGAATGCCTAACGGACACAAGCTGATAGCGACATCCGCAAAATGAGCTATAGTTCGAGCAAAAGCACATGATTTAACGAAAATTAGCAGTCTGATTCTTGACTATTTGATGAAATAAGACTATTTTTGCAAATAAATCGCATAAAAACACATTTTTACTATGAAAACTACAACTGAGATGCCTGAAATAAGGCGGAATAGCGAGCAATTAATGGAACTTGAGGAGCACTATGGTGCCCACAACTATCATCCACTGCCAGTGGTGCTACATCGTGGTGAAGGTATTTATGTATGGGATGTGGAGGGGAAAAAATATTTCGATTTTCTATCATCCTACTCTGCCGTCAACCAAGGCCACTGCCATCCTCGCATCGTGAAAGCCCTGAAAGAACAGGCAGATACACTTTGTCTGACCTCACGCGCCTTTTACAACGACGCCCTGTGCGAATACGAACTGTTTATGCATGAGTATTTCGGCTACGACCGCATCCTGCCAATGAATACTGGCGCCGAGGGTGTGGAAACAGCCCTGAAACTCGCCCGCCGCTGGGGTGCTGTGAAAAAAGGTATTGCCAATGATAAAATCAAGGTCATCTGCTGCGAAGGCAACTTCCATGGCCGTACCGTGACAGTTATCACGATGAGCAACGACCCCAGTTCGTACGACAATTATGGTCCACTCACACCGGGATTTATCCGCATTCCCTATAACGATACAAAAGCACTCGCCGAAGCGCTCGACACCTATGGTGAGGAAGTCTGTGCCTTCATTGCCGAGCCCATCCAAGGTGAAGCTGGCGTATTCGTTCCCGACGACGGCTATCTGAAAGTATGCTACGACCTATGCCACCAACACAACGTGTTGTTTATCGCCGATGAAGTTCAGACAGGCATCGCCCGTACGGGTAAGATGCTCTGCTCAGAGCACGATGGTGTGCGCCCCGACATTGTCGTCTTAGGCAAAGCCCTCGGTGGTGGTGTGCTTCCCGTCTCCGCCTGTCTGGCCGACGACGACATAATGCTCAACATCAAACCAGGTGAGCATGGTTCCACCTTCGGAGGATTCCCCTTAGCCGCCCGCGTGGCTGTGGAGGCGCTGAAAGTGGTCAGAGACGAGCATCTGGTGGAAAATGCTGAAGCCATGGGCAAGATTTTCCGCGAGGAGGTCAGGAAGATTGAATCGCCATTCATCGAACAAGTACGGGGACGTGGACTGCTCAATGCCATCGTCACGAAGCCAGTCAATGGCAAAACCGCTTGGGATCTCTGCATCCGCATGATGGAAAAAGGCTTGCTCGCCAAACCTACCCACGACCATATCATCCGCTTTGCTCCCCCACTCTGCATCAAAGAGAATGAACTGAGGGAAGCCATCCAAATAATCGAAGAAGTTTTTAAGACTGATAGTTTATGAGTTTGTGAGTTTTGGGATGGAGTGGGATGAATTGGGACGAATTGGGATAGAAAAGTACAGTAATCTCTTACCACTAAGTCACTCCTAACTTCTAACTCCTAACTTCTAACTTCTAACTCCTAACTTCTAACTCCTTTCAACATGCAAACAACAAATCATTTGCTCATGGTTAGGCCATCGCGCTTTGCCTTCAATGAGGAGACAGCTGCGAACAATGCCTTCCAACAAAAGAGCCAGACTGCAGAAGAAGCTCTTCGCATCCAACGACAGGCTGTAGAGGAGTTTAATGCCTATGTCACCCTCCTACGGGAAAACGGCATCACGGTGGATGTGCGTCAAGATACCCCCGAGCCCTTCACCCCCGACTCCATTTTTCCCAACAACTGTTTCTCCACTCATCTGATAGGAACAGAGCGTGTGCTCGTGGTCTATCCAATGTTTGCGCCCAACCGCCGTCTGGAACGTGAGAAGCTTTTCACAAAAAAAGACTATACACAGTTTGACCATGTAATCGACCTGACGCACTGGGAACAAGAGGGCAAATTCCTTGAAGGAACGGGTTCGCTCATTCTCGACCGCGACCACCATATCGCCTATGCCTGCCGTAGTCCGCGCACCAACGAAAACGTGCTACAGGATTGGGCAAATAGATTAGGGTATGACTATTTCCTTTTCGACAGCGAGGACGAAAATGGTATGAGCGTCTATCACACCAATGTGGTGATGCACGTGGGCACACGATTTGCCATCGTATGCATGGACTCTATCAAAGAAGCCTCACAACGGAATCACTTAACCGACCTATTAGCAGCAAATGGTAAGGAAGTGGTGGACATCACCATGGAACAAATGCACCATTTCGCTGGCAACATGTTGGAAGTAAGAAATGATAAAGGGCAGAAACTACTCATCATGAGTGCCACGGCAAAACATTCACTCACCAAAGAGCAGATTGCCCTTCTCGAGAAAGATGTTAAAATTCTCGCACCATCGCTCGATGCCATCGAAACAGCCGGAGGCGGCAGCGCCCGATGCATGATAGCGGAGGTGTTTTGATAATCATCGGAGTAATCAGAGTAATCAGTATAAAAATCTAAACACAAATACTATGAACAATTCTATTATCACTTTCCCAAAACCGGCAAATGAGCCGGTAAATAGTTATCTGGCAGGTTCGCCAGAACGAGTAGCACTTGAAAAAGAATTAGAACGACAGAGCAATCTGGTAGTCGATATCCCCATTATCATCGGAGGCAAAGAAATCCGCACTGGAAACATCGGCGAAGTGACATGTCCCCACGACCACAAGCATGTGCTTGCCCGCTACCACAAAGTAGGCAAGAAAGAAGTGAAAATGGCCATCGACGCTGCCATGGAAGCCTGGCAGGAGTGGAGCCGCACACCCTGGACCACCCGTGCAGCCATTGTAATGAAGATGGCCGAACTACTTGCCACGAAATATCGTCCGATTATGAATGCTGCCACTATGCTTGGCCAAAGCAAGAACATTTTCCAGGCAGAAATCGACTCTGCCTGCGAGACCATCGACTTCTTCCGATACAACGTACATTATGCATCGAAAATCTATGCCATGCAGCCCAAGGATGGAACCGCCCAGTTGAACCATACCGAATATCGTCCACTCGAGGGTTTTGTCCTTGCCGTAACACCATTCAATTTCACGTCGATAGCCTCCAACCTATGTATGACACCTGTCTTGATGGGCAATGTGGCCATCTGGAAGCCCTCTACAACAGCTTTGTTGAGCAATTACTACCTGATGCAGCTCTACAAAGAAGCAGGCTTGCCCGACGGTGTAGTAAACTTCCTTCCCGGCAGCGGAGTGCTCATCGGCGAGACCGCCACACAGTCGAAGTATTTCGCTGGCATCCACTTCACGGGTTCCACCCAGACATTCAAAAGTCTGTGGCAACTGGCAAGCAACAACCTCGACAAGTATATCTCCTATCCCCGCCTTGTGGGCGAAACCGGTGGCAAGGATTTCATCTTCGTCCATCCTTCTGCTGACAAGAAAGCCGTGGCAACGGCAGCATTTTGTGGTGCCTTTGAATTCCAGGGACAGAAATGCTCGGCTGCCTCGCGTATGTATATCCCCAAGAGCCTGTGGCCCGATGTACTTGAAGACATGAAACGCATGGCTGCTGAAATCAAGATGGGTGATGTGAAAGACCCGATGAACTACATCAATGCAGTCATCGACGAGGCTTCGTTTGAGAAATGCAAATCCTACATCGACCATGCCACGGCGGCCGAAGATGCAAAAATTGTGGTAGGAGGACGCTACGACCGCTCGAAAGGATGGTTTGTAGAGCCTACTGTCATCGAGACCACCAATCCACATTTCAAGTCAATGGAAGAAGAGATATTCGGTCCGATTATCACCGTCTATCCCTATGATGACGACAAGGTGGATGAGACTGTCAAGCTTTGCGACGAGAGTTCGCCCTACGGCCTCACCGGTGCCGTCTTTGGCCGCGACCGCCTGGCCGTGGAAAAAATTACTGAGGCCCTGAGCTATGCAGCCGGCAACTTCTATATCAACGACAAGCCCACCGGTGCCGTTGTGGGTATGCAGCCTTTCGGTGGTGCCCGCGCCAGTGGCACCAACGACAAAGCTGGTGGTGAGTTCAACCTCATCCGCTGGATTATTCCTCGTGTGATTAAGGAGACTCTCGTATCACCTACGGATTATCGTTATACCTACCTAAAATGAATACACCCAACATCACACCTTGCAAAGTGAATGTCGCCTCGGAGACAGGTCGCCTACGTGCGGTCCTGCTCCGTAGGCCTGGCATTGAGATTGAGCGAATGACACCACTCAATGCCGCCCAAGCACTCTACAGCGACATTCTCGACAAACCCACCGTAGATAATGAATATGGGCTGTTCAGCGGTGTCCTTGAGCGTTGGTGCACGGTCTATCACGTACAGGACATCCTCGAGGTATTGCTCAAGGACAACGACATCCGTCAACACCTCGTCATAGAAAGTTTGCGGCACGACCGACGCACTTCACAGCAACAACAACTCAACGATGGCCTAACCGACTATCTGATGGGCCTCGACAGCACCCAATTGGCCCGCGTACTTATCGAGGGATATGAGAAAGATTTCTGGGATGGTTTCTCCGACGACCGCTATCTGCTGAAACCACTCTATAACTTGCTTTTCACGCGTGATGCATCCTCTACAATATACGACCGAGTGCTCATAAACTCTATGAGTTTTGAAGTACGCGAACGCGAATCGATGATCTACGAAGCCATCTTCCGACATTTCTTCGGTGCCGAAATCCTGAATGTGGCGCCATGGAATCCTTTGGCACGAACCGAAGGCGGTGACATCCACATAGCTTCACCCGACTTACTCTGTATCGGCGAAGGCATACGAACCAATGCCAAAGGTATCGATTACCTTGCTCAGAAATTCGCACACGAGCGCGACCATTTCAACATCCTCGTTCAGGAGATGCCAATGGAACCCGACTCATTTATCCACCTCGACATGGTGTTCACCTTCCTTTCTCAGCACGAGTGTATGGTTTTCGAACCTATGTTGAAAAAGCAAGGCATCTTTGCGAACAAGGCCACAACATTGATTCAGATAGACAATGGAAAAATCACCTATCACCAGGTAGGAAATATCCTCAATGGTCTGCGACAGGTGGGATGGGACATCAAACCTATCATCTGCGGTGGCAGCGACTCATGGGTACAACTACGCGAGCAATGGCATAGCGGTGCCAACTTCTTTGCTCTTGGCGATGGTCAGGTGATTGGTTATCGGCGTAACACGCATACCATCGATGCCCTCGACAAAGCTGGCTACTCTATTCTCAATGCCGAAGACATAGTAGATGGCAATGTGGATATGAATGACTATGGTAAATTTGCCGTGGCATTTGCCGGGTCAGAACTTCCACGCGCTGGTGGCGGCGCCCGGTGTATGACCATGCCGATACTTAGAGATTTAGTGGATAGTTAGTGGTTAGAGGTAAGAAGTTAGAGGTGAGAGAATACTCCTGCATTTATAGACTTTAGACCTTAGACTTTAGTTAGACTTTAGACATACCAACGATATATCAAAATCTCAATCCAAGTACATTTATGTGAAAAGAGTAATCTCTAACCTCTAACCACTAACCTCTTACCTCTAACTTCTAACTCACTTCACCCTCACCAGCGTGATTCCCACGCTGGTTTTTTGTTTTTGCAAATACTGATAGAGCGTCATGGGTTCATCGATGACCTTTTTATGGAGTGACGAGGCATTGAGCAGATGCAGTCCATCTTTATGCCATGAGGCAAATCCCACATGCGAGACATCCAGTCCTGCTTTATTGGTGACAATGGCAATGATATCGCCATCGTTGATATAATCACGATATTTGTTAGAGTCCTTGAGCTGTTGTTTGGGAATATATGGGAAGGTTGTGTGGCTTACCTTATCCTCCATAGCCTTGATTTCAGGCAGCCATGCTTTGTGAGCGTTGAGCATGCGATAGGATGCCACATGGGTAGTCATATAATTAACAAAGGGTGTACGGTTGGCTGAAAGTGGTGGGTCGGGGAGGATAACTCGCTCCACCAAACCATCTTTGATATTGTCCTCCATCCAGATGGTGAAATAATGTTGCCGTGTGGTATATCCCACCTTGCCGCCAATATACCTCACATCTTTCAGCACATTGCAGAATCCCTCAAAATCCGTAATTTTCTTTTTGGCGCACACCGTGAGTGCGAGCACATTCTCCACGTATGTTGTGCAGTCAACGCCCTTCGTGTTAATCACCAGCGACTCCTCCTTGTTTTGGTCGAGCGTATACCCCACATATGGAAGACCAATGAACTTCTTTGCGAAGAACATTATCTGATTGGTATCCTGCGGAAGTTCATTTGCCTGCTGAAGCATTTCCACAATTGTCAAGCTATCGGTATTGTGAGTGATGACCACCTTGGGTACCTGAATACTGTCGGCAGTTTTAGTCTGGCTATTGTTGCTTTTTGTCTCTTGACTACATGATGCCAACGACACACCAGCAAGCAAAATAAATAATAATAATTTCTTCATAATTCAAAATTCAATCAATTACTAACACAAATCATCACAAATTGAGTTCTTCAGGCGGGCATACATAAAGTAAGCCCCTACAGAGGAAAACCTCAAATCTTAATACCCATACGTTGTTTCATCCAAGGTATCAAACAATTTGCGATATTTTTCCGCGTTATCCATATATCTTTGGAGTTCTTCGCGATATTTCTCATTGAGCTTATTCCCCTCAAAATCTACTTTAAACGGTGTAGTAGCATTTCCTTCCACCGGGCGCGTCTTGATGACGGCATGCATCATTTTTCCCTTGTTGAAATAGAATCTGTATTCAATTTGTAGAGAGAGTTCATTATTAGGAGAACCTTCGTCCTCGTTTGTCTCGTATGGGGAGAAAGCATAGATAAATGCTATTTTCCCGTCCTCGTCATAGAGATACTCCTCATAGTATTCGAGCGCAGAATAGTTATATTTAGTAGTGGCAAAGGTGAGATAATGCGAGGAATAAACTTCATCTTTGCCTTCCTTTTCATCAAAGTAGAAAGTAATATTCTCCCTATGTCCTCCTGTGCCAGGCAACCAATGCGAAGCCTCCACCTTGTAACATTGCATGAATGTGGCTCCATCATTGAAATTTTCCTCCTCGCCCGTTTTTTCGGTAATCATCTCCTTGATGTCCGCATAGCGTTTTCTAATACTCTCAACGGTATTTTGTGCCCATCCGCATTGGATGCAAGCCATGAGGCATACCACAATAAATAGTCTCTTTCTCATAATCTATTCAATATTATATTCTGATTGCTCTTTTTGATGACATTTATCAATGGCTCGATTATTTGAGAGCAAAAATACATAAAAAAAAGATTTTTTTATCTTAGTACGTATAAAAAATGGTCAGAATTCGAGAGGTGGCTCTTTATGTCCTTTTTTCCTTCCGAAATTGATACCTATATATACGTTGATATTACCAAAATAGTTGTTGGTTTGGAACTGTGATTTCCTATATGTATAGGAATGTAATACACCATATGCTCCGAAATACCATTTTGAATTGTTCCAGATGACTCCCAATCTTCCCACTCCATCAAAGTTTAAGTTAGAGAAGGAGAAATCGAATTTAGGGAAGATGTCGAAAGCATCCTGGAAGGTGTCACCAGTGGCATGTTTGTATCCTATCGCAGCCGAAAGGCACACTGAAAGAAGCCAGTTGCGCGAAAACACCCAATTATATCCATATCCTGCCGACAAGGACACGTCAGTATATCGTATCTTATTGAAATATAGTCCGCTATCCACCTTCTCCGAAAGGTCGGGGTAGAACCTGTCGAATGTGTTCTGCAATTTTGTATAGTCCAAGTCGAGCGAATGTTTCGTATATCCAGCCCCCATGATAAACGACCCACGACTCTTTCTCTGGCAAGTGCTCTGACTGAATGCAGCCGGATAGGAGAATTTACGATGATTGAAGATATAATAGGCATTCAGTCCGGTAATGGTGACATTGAGTCCGTCGAAAGGCATAGAGTTTACCTCTGGTTCCACTTCCACATCCCCTAATTTCCACGATTGGATATAATAGTCGTGCCCTGACTGCCTTCTAAAGAAATCAACGCCTATCATCGAACTATACACGCTGAGGTCGAGCTCTTTTTTCTTGTTGGCACTCACATAAGCCAAATCGATGGTATAGCCCAAGAACAGCAAACTCCATCCGATATAGGGTCCCATTTTGATTCTTGCCTCTGGCGCAAACACGACCTCCTGTCCCGACTTACTCGTTATGCGATAATTTTCAAACGAATATGTTGACATAAAAGTAGTAGTGAAATTATAGTGCTGCGGCTCGATATATTCAGGATCTACATTATTGAATTCCTTCAGCACACTCACTATACCATCGATGAGTTTTTTGTGAAATGGGCGTTTAGTGGCATCCTGCTCATAATAATCTGGAATTGGAACAGTATCAACAAGCTGCAGATTTTCGTCTATCGGGAACTGCTCCGTGACGAAGTTGGTGTCGTTCTCTACAGGAATCACTTCACCAGGAATGATTGTGTCACAATCCATCGGACAACCATACATGTTGATGGCTGCCAAAAAAAGAAAGATGATGACACTGCAGATTCTCATTATACTTTTCCCAAAATCCGGTCGAGCACCCAGTTGACTGGTGTAGCGGAAATACTATTGCACTTACACACATTAAACCCTTGCAAATGCTCTATAACAGCCTTGATGATAGGCAATTGCACATACGATGGTGGGGGCACATCTATTTTCACATCGCCATCGCTTGTGACAAGATGGATGGGCTGATAATTGAATACAGAAAAACTTACAATTCCCTGTGTTCCTATCACTTCTATTCTATCCTCCGTGGCGGCTTCATGGCCAACGAAGCACCATGACCCACTACCTGGCAAACCATTCTCAAACTTAAATGAAGCGCTCAATGTATCCTCAGCAGAATACAGCCCTCCCCTATTCGCACAAATGCCATGTGCATCAACGATGACTCCAAAAATATCCTGAAGGAGATCCAACTGATGCGGGGCGAGGTCATAGAAATAGCCGCCGCCTGAGACTTCAGGTTTCAATCGCCATGGCAACTGCCCCGCCAAGGCATAATCTTGTGGTCTTGGTGGACATGCAAACCTTACCTGTACATTACTCACTCGGCCGATTACACCGTTGAGAATCAGTTCCTTGACCTTCTGGAAATAGGCCAGATACCTACGGTAATAAGCCACAAAACAGGGAACACCCGTCTGCTCACTCACACGGTTGATGCGCACACAGTCGAGATAGTTGGCGGCAAGCGGTTTCTCAACATAGACTGGCTTTCCGGCCCTCATGGCCATAATGGCGTAGAGTGCATGACTCGATGGTGGAGTCGCCACATAGACGGCATTTACGTCCGGGTCGTCAATCAGTTGCTGTGGATCGGTGTACCATTTCCTGATGTGATGTTTCTCAGCGTATTTTCTTACACGCTCCTCGGTGCGACACATCACGGCCACCACACTCGAACCTTCTACCTCGCTGAAAGCTGGTCCGCTTTTCAGCTCAGTCACTTCACCGCAGCCCACAAAGCCCCATCTGATGTATTTCATATTCCGTAAAGACTAATTATTCCAATCAAGCAATTCAAGTTCAATAGAAACGCAGGCTTCTTCGTCTGCAAATTAGAACCGTGAAGTTCTTCATTGCCGATGCCTACACATCCCTTAGAGCACTGCAAATTTAGTGGTTTTTTCGGGAATAGTAGCGTTTTCGGTGTAGTATTATCTTTTTTTAGTAATTATAACCATTTCTATATTACTTTGTCTATAGGAAAAAAGCAAAAATCGCCAATCCGTGATGGATTGGCGATTTTTGTATAGGGAATTGTTTCAGCTATATTATTTGACCACAAACTTTTTCCCATTCTTGATAACGATACCACGATAGTCGTCACCTACAGGTACACCCATAAGGTTATAAGTTGGTGTATTGCGCTCCGAACCGACAACTATTTCCTTTTCATTCACCTCTGAAGTAACATCTTTCAATGTGCAGAAAGTGAAATAGGCGGGTTCGTCGTATTTTGCAGTATCGTTGGTTTTCAGATATTTGCCCGTACCGACATTCCTCAAGGTAAAGCCCTTACCCTCTACATACTGAATGTCCCAAACGGCACCCTTGGCGATATCTTGACCATTATTCTGGCCGTTCACTCCTCCGATGAAGCAACGGTTGCCATCAACATCCTGCGAATTCAGATAGCCAAAATCTCCAGTCAACAAATAGTCACCACCTTCAGGAGTGACAAGGCGTAAGCGGAATCCTCCACCTGTTCTACTCAGCTTAAAGTAATAGCCAGAATTAAGTTCTGCAAAGGCTTGTTCAAAATCGCCATAGCCCAAAAACTGTTCATGGCGGCCATATAATGCTTTATGATCTGCCTCATTGACAATAGCAAAAGGTGAGGTTTTGATATCTTTCAGTTCGACGAAACGCTGGTCGATTGCTTTTGGAGTAGCAGGAACGGTGGGCTGATCAATATCTATATCTATACCATATATTGCACTTAATGCTATCTGGGCATAGCGCTGACCAAAGAGACGATAGCCCTGGGCTGAAAAATGCCACGGGTCTGACCCGTTTCCTGGAAGGTATTTCGCCGATACCACATGAGATGTAGGAATAACGCTGGGCATGCGGTCAACCTGTACGTTATGACTTGAACATCCGCCACCCATATTCTGATACTCTACTTCACCTACAAACAAGGGTACATCGGCAGCCTGTAGGTCAAGGTCGTTGAGCATGTCATTATATATCTTCTTCACCATATCTGGCCAATTAGGATCACCACAGTTTGAACAACCTTGATGGAGCAGGATACCCTTGATGACCCCAACTTCCTTGGCTTTCTTAGCCATCTCAATGATACGGCCATAAGGATTGCCGCCGTAGTTCCATTTTGCTAACGTAGCCCACCATTCATTGGGGTTATCCGCCATTTTCTGCTGGTATTTATCTTTGTCGAACATCTCGATAGGACTGCCACCCATAGCCACAGCGATGACACCTATCTTGTGGTTGGGCAGATTGGCTACCATTGTACGGCCAAAGTAGTCGGTGGGGCCTAACTTTCCCTGAGGGCTTACGATAGGACACTCTGCCTTGTACCAGTTGCCGAGAGTACGTTTGGGACTATCAAAGTTGCAGGTGGCCAACATCTGAAAGCGTGCATCTACATTTCCCACATCTTGTGATTCCCACTGGGCATTACCTTCCATATTGGATTGGCCGAAACAGATGTAGATGTGGAAATTAGGATCCACTTCAGCTTTCACTTCCAGGGATGTCGCTAACATAAACAATCCCATCACCATCAAAGAAATTTTCTTCATTATCTTCATACAGTTTTTATAAGAGTTTGTTAATTGCATTGGGTTGGCAAAGGTACTATAGATATTTTGATTATCCTTTTTCATAAATCCCCAATACTTTATCGTATGTTACACACGTGCAAAAAAACAGCCATGACCGATGAGACACTAATTACTTGCAAAAACTAAAAAATCAAGGAAAAAGCTGGTTTGTCACGTAAAAAGTTGTAAAGTGAGATTATTTTTGTAAATTTGCAGTTTAATAATCGTTAGCAACGAGACACAAATATCCAACATTCTGTTTTTGTGCCTCAACATTGTCCCCAATAGCAATAAAATATCAACATGGAAATCAAGAAGTCAGAATTCATTGTGAGCAGTCCGACTATACAGCGGTGCCCCAACGACGACAAGTATGAATATGCCTTCATAGGCCGTTCCAACGTGGGCAAGTCAAGTCTTATCAATATGCTTTGCAACCATAAGGGCCTTGCCAAGACCTCTTCCACACCTGGTAAGACACTACTCATCAACCACTTTCTCATCAACGACGATTGGTATTTGGTTGACTTGCCCGGCTATGGCTTTGCAAAACGCTCAAAAAAAGTGCAAGAGCAGATACAAAACATGATTTCGTCGTATCTGATGATGCGCGAGCAACTTGTTACCACATTCGTGCTCATCGACATCCGTCACACACCACAAAAGATAGACCTGGAGTTTCTGGAATGGCTTGGCACCAATGGCATCCCCTTCTCAATCGTCTTCACCAAAGCCGACAAACTGTCTAAACTGCGCGCCAACGAGAATGTCAAGAAATACATCACTGTGCTGAAAGAGACATGGGAAGAACTTCCACCATATTTCATCACCAGCAGTGAGAAAAAGACTGGTCGGGATGAACTACTCGACTATATCGAACAAATCAACAAAGACCTTGATGCTTCCGAAGCCGAAAATACAGAAATACCAGAAGAAGCATGACTCCCTATCTCGACGTTCAACACCTCACAAAATCATTTGGCTCCCAAGTGCTCTTCGACGACATCTCATTCTCCATCGGCGAAGGTCAGCATGTGGGACTGATTGCTAAAAACGGTATCGGCAAATCCACCCTGCTATCCATCATCGCAGGCAACGAAGGTTACGACTCTGGCGACCTCATCTGGAAGCGCGACCTACGTGTGGGCTATCTGGAACAATGCCCCACCTTCGACCCCGAAGAGAGCGTGCTCGATGCCTGTTTCAATCATCAAGGTGAAGATGAGAAAGTGCTCAGGGCCAAACAAGTGCTCACCCAACTGAAGATTTCGGATTTAAACCAACCCATGGGTGAGTTGAGCGGTGGCCAGCAAAAGCGTGTAGCCCTTGCCAATGTGCTGTTGACCGACCCAGACTTGCTAATTCTCGACGAGCCAACCAACCACTTAGACCTCGACATGATTGAATGGTTGGAGGGGTATCTGTCGCGCGGCAACCGCACCTTGCTGATGGTTACCCACGACCGATATTTTCTCGACAACGTCTGCAATTTGATATTAGAACTTGACGACCAGACTCTCTACACTTACCGAGGCAACTATGCCTATTATTTAGAGAAGCGCCAGCAACGCATCGACGTGGCCCGCGCCGAAATTGCCCGTGCCAACAATCTCTATCGTCGAGAACTGGAATGGATGCGCCGACAACCACAAGCAAGAGGCCATAAAGCACGCTACCGCGAGGAGGCTTTCTACGAATTGGAGCAGCGCGCCCGACGTAGAATTGAAGAAAGACAAGTGCGTCTGAAATCAAAAAACGTGTATATCGGAAGTAAGATTTTCGAGTGTCAGTATGTCTCAAAATCATACGGCGACCAAATCATCCTAAAAGATTTCTACTACAATTTCTCACGCTATGAGAAAATGGGTATCGTCGGCAACAACGGCACAGGCAAATCCACCTTCATCAAAATGCTATTGGGCAAAGAACCTTTGGATTCTGGTAAATTCGACATTGGCGACACTGTTCGCTTTGGCTATTTCTCTCAAGAAGGTCTCCAATTCGACACCAGCATGAAAGTATTGGATGTGGTCACAGCGATAGCCGACTACATCGACCTTGGTGGTGGTCGACACTTCACTGCCTCACAGTTTTTACAGTATTTTCTGTTCACCCCCGAACAACAATACAACTATGTCTATAAACTGAGTGGCGGAGAACGTCGCAAGCTCTACCTGTGCACAGTGTTGATGCGCAACCCCAATTTCCTTGTGCTCGACGAGCCAACCAACGACCTCGACATCCAAACGCTGCAGATACTCGAAGAATACTTGGCTGATTTCCCTGGATGTGTCATCGTAGTAAGCCACGACCGCTACTTCATGGACAAAGTTGTTGACCACCTCTTAGTGTTTAAGGGACAAGGGGAAATCAAGGACTTCCCCGGCAATTACACCCAATATCGTGAATGGAGCAAATTGCTCAGCAGCGAGGAACGTCCCAAGACTGTCTCCGAAAAGCAACCACGCCGCGACTATCACAACGAGACCAAGCGTAAAATGACCTACAAGGAGAAGACCGAGTTTGCACGCTTGGAGGAAGAGATCGCCGCCTTAGAGGCTGAACAAAAACAAATTGAGTCAGCCCTGTCGGGTGCCACACTCTCTGTAGAAGAAATCACCACTATGAGCAAACGGCTTCCTGTTCTCAAAGAGGAATTAGAGGAAAAAAGCATGCGCTGGCTGGAACTGAGTGAAATAGCAGGATGAATATGCCTGTTCTAATTTCTCCGTATGCGTCGGTTTTGCCGACGCAACAATTATCACTTTCCTATACAATGATATTCGAAGCCGAATTCCTGTAGTTCATCAGGGTCGTAGATATTCCTACCATCAATGACCACGGCATTCTTCATCGACCTTTTCATTACGCCCCAACTGGGAAGTCTGAACTGTTTCCACTCCGTGAGCATCAACATGGCATCAGCATCCAAGACAGCATCGTACATATCCTTTGCATACTCCACGGTGTCACCTATGCGGCGTTTGCACTCCTCCATTGCCACAGGGTCATAAACCCTCACCCGACATCCAGCATCAAGCAACAACTTGATGGTGACAAGCGAAGTAGCCTCGCGCATGTCGTCGGTCTCGGGTTTGAAGGAAAGACCCCAAATGGCAACTGTCTTTCCCTTCAAGTCATTGTTGAACAATTTTGACAGCTTGTTAAACACAACAAACTTCTGGGCATCATTCACCTGCTCTACAGCCTTCAGCACCCTCATCTCATAGCCATTCTTCTCGGCTGTGCGAATAAGAGCCTTGACATCTTTGGGGAAGCAACTACCTCCATATCCACATCCAGGATAAAGGAACTTACGTCCGATGCGGGTATCTGCACCGATGCCCTGTCTTACCATCTCCACATTTGCTCCAACAATCTCGCAGAGATTGGCAATGTCGTTCATAAAACTGATACGTGTGGCCAACATGGAATTTGCTGCGTATTTAATCATCTCTGCCGATGGTATATCGGTAAAGATAACTCTGAAATTATTCAACAAGAAAGGTCTGTAAAGTCTTGTCATCAGTGCGCGTGCCCTATCTGACTCCACACCCACAACCACACGGTCGGGACTCATAAAATCCTTGATTGCATTTCCCTCTTTAAGAAACTCCGGGTTGGAAGCAACATCGAATGGAATATCTTCTCCTCTTTTTTGCAACTCTTCTTGTACCACCTTCTTTACCTTTGCGGCAGTACCGACAGGGACGGTAGATTTCGTAACCAAAACAGTATATTTTTTGATTTGCTGTCCGAAAGTCCTTGCCACATCAAGCACATATTTCAAGTCGGCTGAGCCGTCTTCATCAGGAGGTGTACCAACAGCACTGAATACCATCGACACGTCATCGATGACATCAGCAAGCGACGTAGAAAAACCAAGTCTTCCAGCTGCCACATTCCTTCGAACCATCTCGTCGAGACCAGGCTCATAAATGGGAATTTTTCCTTCCTTAAGACATTGGATTTTACTCTCGTCGATATCCACACACATCACATGCGCGCCCATTTCTGCAAAACAGGCACCACTAACAAGGCCGACATAACCTGTACCAACTACTGCTACATTCATATTAATTCAATTTTCATATTCATTCAACTTTCGGTAGTTAAAAGGAAGTTAAAGGGTAGTTAAGGGGACTAATATTCAATATAACCATAGCTGGTGAAAATACAAATCCCATTTACTTGTCATTACAACTTTACTTCATTCTCTATCTCTTTACTTGTGAAAGATGAGTAATAAAAAAGAAAGCAGAGCCCCTATAAGCCGGGTTCTGTATCTGGCACTAGGCCAGGTGCCTGTCATTTATCTAGGACGCGTGCGTCTCAAGCGTTCTACCCTCCATCGGAGTTAGTCGGACGAGCAGCCCTCAGACGATGGTTTACATGAACTTGCAGCCTCCAGCCGGCACAGCACGACGATCACCCGTCGCCTGGTGGTCTCTTACACCACCTTCTCACCCTTACCCGTCACGATGACAGGCGGTTGTTTTCTTCTGCCTACACCCACCGTCGCCGATGGCTTCTATTTTCGGAAGTGAAGTGCTCTATGCTGCCCGGACTTTCCTCTTTCACACATGGTGACAGCGACAGGCCGGGATTCTGCTTTCAGAGTGCAAAGTTACTCTAAGTTGCAAAAACCACAAAATGATTTCATACTTTTTTGCTTACTGCGGAGGGAAATGAGAAAAACGACCACAAACAGCCCGAATGACACGAAATATTTTGATCACGAATTGATTTTTGATCACGAATTTTAGAATTAGAATTTAGTTTGCCATGTTGATTGGTGCATTCGTGGTCGCATTCTCTAATTCTATAATTCGTGACATTAGACCTCAACCAACATTTTCGTGTTGATTGGTGCCATTCGTGGTCGCATAATTCTCAAATTCTATAATTCGTGACATTAGACTTCACCCAACATTTTCGTGTTAATTGGTGCCATTCGTGGTCGCATTCTCTAATTCTATAATTCGTGACATTAGACTTCACCCAACATTTTCGTGTTGATTGGTGCCATTCGTGGTCGCATTCTCTAATTCTATAATTCGTGACATTATCCAACTATCACACATTTCCGAGATAGACGTGGTTGATGCCCTCCTCTTGTGCTATTCGTTTTGCCTTCTTGAGCGTTTCAAGCGGTGTTGGTGGCAGATTTCTCATACGGTATTGGGGAAAAAATCGTGAAAAATGCAGAGGCGCACCCTCAAGTTGGTTATCCACGATCCATCGGCACATTCTCCGTATCATCTCCATGTCGTCGTTTACTCCGGGAATGAGCAAGTTGGTCAGTTCTATCCATACCCCGGCATCTCGCATGGCCAATATGGTGTCGAGCACCGTCTGCAAATCACCTCCACTCACTTTTCTATAAATCTCGTTGCTGAACGACTTTAGGTCGATGTTGGCAGCATCAAGCCACGGCAAAAGGTCGTTTAAAGGCTCTGGGCATACATAGCCCGCCGTTACGAGAATATTCCACAGCCCACGTTCATGTGCCAATCTTGCCGTATCAATCACATATTCGATATAGGTGAGTGGTTCGGTATAGGTGTAAGCAATGCCCGGACAATATTGCTGGATACAGATTTCCACCATCTCCTCGGGGGTGATGTCATACGCCCTGACATCCGAGGGAGCCACCTGCGAGATATCATGATTCTGGCAATTCAAGCATCTGAAATTGCAACCAGTGCATGCAAATGACAAGCATTTCGTGCCAGGATGGAAATGATAGAGCGGTTTCTTCTCCACGGGGTCCACGGCCAAGGCACACGGATGTCCATATACCTCACTCACGAGCACGCCTCCGACATTCCTACGACTGCGGCAAATCCCAGTCTTTCCCTCAGTCATTTTGCAATGATGTGGGCAGAGCAAACACTCCACCCTTTCATTGTCTATTTTACGATAATATTTACTTTTGTATTGCATCAGAACACGATAGCTTCATAAATATACAGTTCTGCATCCCGCCAACCGTCCCATCCTAATCCAGCCTTGTCGCGCGAGCAATGCCCCAAGAATTCCTCTTTTGTCCAGTCCACCTCGTCTGCCACCTGTGGCAAGAATGTGCCACTGCGATAACCCTTCTTGATATATATACCATGCTTGTGAAGTTGGAATTCATCGATGCTGTAGATTCTTCTCATGGGCGTGAGTACTGAAATTTCGATGTCGAGCGCCTTGAGTTCTTCGCGTCTCACGGGATTGAATCTTGGGTCTTCGAAAGCTGCCGCCTGTGCCATTTCACTGACAATCTCATACAGCGCGGTATCCTCTCCAAAATGTCCGATACACCCACGGAGTTGTCCATGCTTATGCAGTGAGACGAAAGCCCCACATTGGCGGCGAAGTGTCGGTGTTAGTCCTGTTGGCGTATATGTAGTGTTGTCGAGTGCAGCCTGAATACTTTGCCGTGCGATTTCCTTGAGCGTCTTCTTTTCATCTTTGGTCAGTGTAAAACTGGCATTTTCTGGCGTCTCTTCAGTATTATTCTTCTCGTTTCTGCTTATAGCAAAGGCATGGTACCCCACCACTCGGTCTCTTCCTGTAGGATCGATGTCGCCTGAATTTTGATAGAGCAGATGCTGAATGTCATATTGGCGGTCGAGCATAAGCATCAGCGTGATGATGGCAAACTCGCCACACGCGCTGGTGTCGAGGTTTCGCATACCACTTTTGGCATTGCTCTCTATCGCTGCGATGAATTGTTCCACGTCGCCACTCTCCACAGCCTTTCCCGTGATGCCGTCCACCCTGTATGCATCCTTGTAGGAAGGATAATGAGAGAAATCACTGCTGATGACAAAGAGATTGTCGTCGTTGAGATATGGCTTCAGCACCTCGGCTATCCTCATGAGTTTTCTGTAGTCATTGGTACTGATGATAATGGGGACGATGGGCGGTACCTCTTTCATTCGTCTTTGCAGGAAAGGCAGTTGCACCTCAAGGCAATGTTCCCTATCGTGCGCCCTTGCCTTGTATTTGAAGACGCTATCAGCGGCAATGAGTTTATCCGTTGTCTCGCAATCCACCTTGACATTTCCGAGCGGTGTGGCATAATATTCCACCCCTATATTGACCGAAGCGCCATCGACCCATTCATAATGACTGGGACCGAGCAGGAAGATGCGCTTGTATTTTTTGTCGGGGTCGATGGTTTTGAATGCTGCCGCTGCCACATTTCCAGAGTAATAATAGCCGGCATGGGGTACGATTACCGCAGCCAAGTTCTTGCGTGGTGTGATGTCGCCATGATTGTCAAATAGAGAGTCCACCTCGTGGGCAAGGATACTCGAATCGCTCTCATAAAATCTCCCCGCCTGGGTTGCCGGCCTCACTATCGGTGTCTGGGCGGCAGTAGTTTTGTCGCTTGTGCAATTTGGTGTCATAATAATCAAAATGGATAATAATAGTATATATAGTTGTCTCATAGGGTAATGCATTATGGAACAGATTGGATAACCGTTTTAGCCGTTGGCAGAGTTGATTTCGTCTCCACGGTTACCCGTCCTTTCTTCTTTAGACTTCTCACGACAATCATACCCCTGCCACACCATGTGGTGAGCCGTGGAGAGACGGTAGGTTCCAAGTCCTTGAGGTTGGCACTGGCGGCAGCCATGAGCGTTGCCGCACCTTTGACATGAATATCGAGGGGGATGGCTGCATCGGGCACCACATTCCCCTCGCTGTCGATGATTTCCACGACGATAAAGGCGAGATCCTGCCCATCTGCCTTGAGGGTATTTTTGTCAGTTGTCATTCTAATGGCAGCTGGTTGTCCTGCCGTCTTCAGCATTGTCGATTCCACCACGCTACCATTCTCCACTGCCTCAGCCTTTAGCACGCCAGGCTGATAGGTCACCGAAAATGTCGCCTTAAATTCTGTGGAGCGATTCACTTTTTTCGTTGCTATCAGTTGATCGTTCAAGTAGAGTTTTACCTCTGGCCGTTTGGTATATACTTCCACGTCAACAGGTTTTCCTTCCCATCCATTCCAAGTCCATGACTCCCAAGTGGGCCACACCGACCATGCTGTTTCCTTGATTTTCCCATTATAGCCATTTGGTTCTTTGACGGCGAGATATATTCTGGTATTGTCGTTCCACAGCATCTCTCGATAGTGGCTGATAGGTTTTCGCCATCCTGTAATATCCACATCGCCACAGTAGGCACCATGCCATGGGTGATGAACACCCTGATAGTGCTCACCTGGTGTTTCTCCATCGTAATAATACCGTCCTATTCCCGACTCTCCTAAATAGTCGAGACCTGTCCATACGATATCGCCGATGATATAGGGGTATTCCGAAACGATGGCCCAATTACTAAAAGCGTCACGTGGGTAACTCTCCGTCTGCCAAATCACTCGTTTGGGATCACGCAGATGGTCTTCTGCATGTTTGTGAATCATGTAGTTGTATCCTACAATGTCGAGCACCTCGGCATGTGGGTCAAACAGTGGCCATTCACGTCCAGAGCCGTCCCATGAACACAAAGCCTCAGTCACAGGTCGTGTGTTGTCATACTTGAGAATGGTCTTTTTCAGTTTCCTTGCCGTTGAAATTACATCGATGGTCCTGCGTTCAATCACTTCGTTGCCGATACTCCATGCGATGATGGATGGATGGTTTCTGTCGCGCATCACCATTGCCCTAACATCATCGGCATAGCATGAGTCGATGAGTGTAGAATAGTCGTACTTCGTTTTTTGCTCATACCATCCATCGAAAGCCTCGTCGATAACCATCATCCCTATACTGTCGCAAGCATCGAGGAAAGCCCTTGTAGTGGGATTATGACTTGTCCGTATCAAATTGAATCCCGCATCTTTCATCTGTCTCACTTTTCGTATCTCTGCACGGTCAAATGCCATCGCACCGAGCACACCATCATCATGATGCACACATGCCCCATTGATAAGTATGGGCTTGCCGTTGAGCAGGAATCCCCGTTCGGCATCGTAAGAAAACTCTCGTACGCCAAAGGTGACCATCTGACTGCCAACGGCTTTTCCACCTTCCTTCAGCATTGCCTCTGCTTGATAACAAGTAGGAGAATCTGGCGACCATAGTTTTGGATGGTCTATGACATGCTCAAAAATGATTGTCTTTCGTTCTCCTGCATTGAGGGTGACGGACTGGGTATTCATCGGGATCTGCATTCTCGAGTTCTGTAAATTGGAATGGTTTTGCAATCCCGAAACTACCTGAACTTCTCTTTGCTGTTCCGATTCATTCACCACCTCCACCGCCACACGAACCACAGCTTGATTTTCCGACACTTTCGGCGTGGTGACATAGACACCATTTTCAACTATGTGAAGCCTACCATTTGTCTGCAACCATACATGTCTATAAATACCCGAACCACTATACCAACGACAGTTGGGTTGCAGGCTATTATCCACCCTCACAGCTATCGTGTTTTTACCTTTCTGCTGAAGGAACGGTGTGACGTCGATGGTGAAAGGTGTATAGCCGTATGCATGCTTACCTGCCAAATTTCCATTGACATACACTTCACAACGTTGATAAACTCCCTCGAAATGTAGGCTCACCAACTCTGCTGTGGGTGTATAGAATTGTTTGCGGTACCATCCAATGCCAGCAGGATAATACCCTCCCCCATTCTCTGTAGCCGCCTTCACCTCGGGGGTATGATAGATATCCCAGTCATGTGGCAGATTCACATTTTGCCACCTTGAATCATCAAAGTTTGTCTGCCATGCCTCTGCGACATCCTGTTCTATGAATTTCCACCCATCGTCAAAGAGCGTCAGCTCTTGGGCGGAGAGTAGCAAAGGCAATGTAATAAGTACGAGGAGTAATATGTATCTTTTCATGATTGTATGCTAAAAGGTCATAAATTAGTTGCTATATTCGGGATTTTCAAATATCGTGCAAACCGAATGCAATGAAGCTCGCTTCTATTGCTGAGGTGAAGCCGATATTCATGCGAAGCATAATTTTCAAATATCGTGCAAACCGAGTGAAATGAAACTTGTTTCAATTTCCGAGGTGCAGCCGATATTCATCAGACATTGTCTGATAATTTTCAATTTTCAATCTCTTTATTACCTTGCAAGGGTTCCCTACAGCCACCACATTTGAGGGTATATCACTGACAACTACAGACCCTGCTCCGATGGTGACATTGTCGCCGATAGTCACCCCTGGCAATATCGTGACACTACCCCCAATCCAGACATTGTTACCAATGCTGACAGGCAGAGCCCATTCACGTCGGCTGTTTCGCTCCACTGGGTCGGTGCTATGACAAGCAGTGTAGATGCTGACATTGGGTCCGATGAAACAGTCGTCGCCGATAGTTACATTTGCCTCGTCGAGCACAGTGAAGTTGAAATTGGCAAAGAAGTGTTTCCCCACGCGTATCTGCTTGCCATAATCGCAATAAAAAGGTTGGTTGATGATGATGTTGTCATCACCGATACGCCCAAGCAGACTCTTCAGTATTTGCAAACGTCGGGTAGAATCCGATGGTCTCAGGGCATTATATTCCCAAATGACATCCTTTACAGCATTTAGTTCCTCAAGCAACTGGGCATCTATGGCAGAATACAGCTCGCCCGACAGCATTTTCTCTTTTTCAGACATAATTGATTTTTTTAGTTGACAAGTAAACAAGTTGACAAGGTATTTGAAATGTAGTTAAAGAGTAGTTAAAGGAACATTAAACATTAAACATTGAAAATTGATAAATGAAGGGTAGTTAAAGGGTAGTTAAAGGGTAGTTAAAAGGTAGTTAAAGAGTAGTTAAAGGGACATTACCATTGAAAATTGAAAATTGAAGATTACCCATCACCCAGTCACTTCTAACTTCTAACTCCTAACTCCTAACTCCTAACTCCTAACTTCTAACTCCTAACTCCTAACTCCTAACTCCTAACTCCTAACTTCTAACTCCTAACTCCTAACTTCTAACTCCTAACTCCTAACTCCTAACTAAATACACTCCTAACTATTTAACCATTCTCTTGATTTGTGCCTCTGTGGCCTGTGGTAGAATGGTTTTGAAGTGAGTTATTAGTCGTTTGTATGATTCCTCTGGTGAACGTGGAGTCACACATGCATCACGCCCGAAGAGTTGTTCCGGAGTAGTCAGTAGCGACCATCCCCATCCATATTCATTGTTGTGTCGGTCTCTTGGATAGACAAAATCCTCGGTCACTATATAACACCCCATTTGCAGGCGGGTGATATAGGCATCAAACCGACTTCGCATCTTTGTCCCCGTGAATCCACAGGCGGCACGAAGTTCACGCGTAATCATACTACCACCTTCTTGCAGTGTCAGCAAGATGGCCTCCTCTATACTCCCCTCCTGCGGTTTTGGATTCTGGCTTCTGCGGTAATTGTAAAAGTCGGGCCACCACTCCAAACTAATAAAACCCGCTTTCTTGTCGAAGAACTTCCCGTATGCACAATTGCCGTCGGTCACAATCGGCCCCTTCCATTTCCACAAGGGCCAGTCCCACCCGCCATCCGGGAAAACCACATATCTGCAGTCGTCATCCACCACCTCCTCTGCCGAGAAGCCAGCGATACCACTATACAACAGAGGCAGGAAACCAATCTGCTGGATATACTCCATCAACTGTGCACTGGAATGTATTTCTCTAACCATAGTATAAAATGTTTCTAAGCTAACTTGCTGCAAAGATAACGAAAACTGAATGCAGAACAAAATAAACTCCTCTTTTTTTATGCTGAAACGTATCTTATCTCAATCATAGGCAACCATACGAAAAGAAAAAGATGTTAAAGGCCACGTGATGTAAGTTGAAATGTTTGGTTAATATATCATTTTATCATACTTTTGCGTAAAATACGCAAAAAAGACAATACTACCCATAAAAATCACACTATGACCAAAAGAGAAGAACTGGAAAAGAATCCGGCCTTGCAGGAAGAACTGAGGCGGATGATGAACGGAGAACCTTATAATGCCCACACACCCGAGATGTATGCCTGGCGCGGGGAAGTAAAGAAGACGCTGAGGCGGTTGAACATCACGGAATACCATGAGCCGACTATGGCAAGCATCACACGAGAACTACTGCCCAACTCTGCCGAGAACGTATTCGTAGAACCTCCCTTCTATTGTGACTATGGCAATCTGATTTTTGCTGAGGAAGGTGTGTTTATCAATTTCGGCTGTACCATTCTCGATGGCGGAGGAGTCTATATCGGGCGGAAGACTTTGATAGCACCAGGTGTACATATTTTCACGGCAGAACATCCGATTAATGCTGACGACCGTGCCAAATGGGAAATGTGCCGTCCTGTGCACATTGGTGAACGGTGTTGGATAGGCGGCGACGTTACCATCTGTCCGGGAGTAACTATTGGTGACCGCACTGTTATCGGAGCCGGTTCTGTGGTCATCCGCGACATACCAGCCGACTGTGTGGCAGTGGGTAATCCCTGCCGAGTCATCAAAAGGGTTAATGGAGTACAAGAAAAAGATGACACAGGTGAGGAATGCCCAACTGTCCCTGACATGTAACTATTTTTTCAGAGTAATTGGATTTGCTATCTTTTTTAGGCTTTATTTGGCAAAATGTCTGGAATTATATAATTTTGCAGTGCTATTTGCAAAGGAGCATTTTCAGACGATGACGTCTGCGCTCCCAATAGGAGAACATGAATCTGAAGACGAAGAGATATATAGCATCATGGAGTTTGTTGGCAGTGTTTCTGTCAATGCTCCTCTTGTCGTCTTTTCACATTCATGAAATCAATGAAAATTATGTACATTCTGAGTGCGCCCACCACCATTGTAGTGGACACCTAACACAACCCACTGCACAGATACACCAATGTCTACTCTGTCAGTTCTTGACACTTTCGATGTTGGTAGGCACACTATTGGTTATTATTCCCTTTCGTCTGGTTTTCACCAACAGCCAACAGTATTTCTTTTCTCTCAGTATCAACGCTGTAGGTGAAAAATCCACCCGAGCACCACCATTTTATTATTGAAGATTGTAAATTGAAAATTGAAGATTAGGGTTGCTGGGGCAACTCTACTTATGCGATTCACCCCATTATGTGTCGCGTATGTAGAGGTACGTCCTCATAGCATCTTATACCACCCATTGAAAATGCTGGCTACCCCTATCTGATGCCTATGGCATCAACCCACAAAGAATTTGCGATACTTAATTAAGAAATATAAAACAGAATGAAAAAAACATATATCATTCTGTCGCTGTTGTGCGTAGGCATGGCGGCGACAGCACAAGATGTACATACACATCATCATTACAACCATGAGCACCCAAACGACTCCACCGACGTTTTCTATCAACACATGAAACTCAACGAGATGGTGGTGACAGGCGTGACAGGTGACACCAAACTGAAAAACTCTACAGCTCCTATCTCCGTCATCTCAGGGAAGGAACTACGGCAGACAACATCGACAAATATCATCGATGCCATCGCCAAACAGCCCGGCGTAGCACAAATCACCACAGGCAGCGGCATTTCGAAACCCATTATCCGTGGTCTTGGCTACAACCGCATCATCGTGATGAATGAAGGCGTACGTCAAGAAGGACAGCAATGGGGCGATGAGCACGGCATCGAAATCGACCCACAGGATGTCAACTCCGTGGAAATACTAAAAGGTCCTGCCAGTCTGATGTATGGCAGCGATGCCATGGCAGGTGTACTCATCTTGCATAGCGCCCCCATCCCGCAAGAGGATGAAATCAAAGCAAACGTCAGCACGGAATACCAAACCAACAACGGACTCTTTGATTACTCAGTGAATGTGGCAGGTAATAAAAATGGATTTGTGTGGGACGCACGTTTTTCCGACAAGTATGCCCATGCCTACAAAAACAAATACGACGGTTATGTACCAGGGTCACAATTCTCGGAACGAGCCGGCAGACTGATGTTAGGTCTCTACAAACAGTGGGGACATTCACGACTGACATGGACCACCTTTCACCAGACACCCAGTATCGTCGAGGGGGAAAGAGACGAAGAGACAGGTGTACTGGAATGCGTCAGCAAAGATGTAAAGACATACGGTAAGGCTTTACCCTTCCAGCAAATCAAGCACTACAAGGCGGTGTGGGACAACTCATTCAACCTGTCGAAAGGTTTTCTGAAAACCATCATCGGCTACCAACAGAATCGCCGACAAGAATTTGAGGAAAATGCCGATGAATACGAACTATTTTTCAAACTGCACACCGTCACCTATGATGTGCGCTATCTCACAGAGGAGTTTGAAGGATGGAAGATAGCAAGCGGCATCAACGGCATGTGGCAACAATCGCTCAACCTTGGCGAGGAAATGCTGATACCCGCTTACAGACTCTTTGACATCGGCGGATATGCCACGGTAAGCAAATCATTTGATGCCATGACGCTGAATGGTGGACTACGTTACGACCACCGCCACATCGACTTCAACAAGCGAAATTTCAGCGGTGTGACCGGCAGCATCGGTGCTGTATGGAATGTATGTCAACATACCAACATACGAATGAATGTGGCACGAGGATTCAGGGCACCTAACATGAGTGAACTCGGCAGCGATGGAGTACACGAAGGAACCGTACGCTACGAGATTGGAAATCCTGACTTAAAACCAGAATACAGTTGGCAAGCCGACCTTGGTGTGGATTTCTCCAGTAAATTCATCTCAGCTCAGGCTGCACTCTTTGCCAACCGTATCGAGAACTATGTCTTTGCCCAACGTATTCCACGTGTGATAGAAGAAGACTATCTCACATATCAATATACCCAAGGCGACGCAAGATTATGGGGGTTAGAAGCTGGTTTTGACCTCCACCCTATCCACTGCATACATTTCGAGAATACTTTCTCGTATGTCAATGCCCAGCAGTTACATTCCACAGAGGAGACTAAATACCTGCCGATGACCCCAGCACCCCGATGGACATCGGAACTGAAATATGAATTGACCCACCATGGGCACAACACACTAAACAATGCTTTCGTGGCATTGGGGGTAGAATGCAACTTAGCCCAAAACCACTATTACAAACAGGATGATACCGAGACACGCACACCAAGCTACACCTTGCTGAGTCTATCAGCAGGCACCGACATCATGATAAAAAAGAAAAAGATAGCTGAAGTGTATATCACAGCCGACAATCTACTCAACCGTGCATATCAGAACCACCTAAGCCGACTGAAATACTGCGATATAAATCCTGTGACCAACCGCCAAGGAATCTATAACATGGGGCGTAATGTGGTATTCAAGGTAATTGTGCCTATCGTTTTGTAGTCAGCTAACCACATTCTGAGGCGTACCGTTGATGAAATCAGCTAAGTTTTCAAAGGCGGTCTGCATCAGTCGCTCACGAGCCTCAACAGTTGCCCATGCAATATGTGGGGTAATGAACGCATTAGGAGCCTTTAGTAGAGGACAGTCCTCTGCTGGAGGCTCCTTCGTGAGCACATCAGCACCATAGCCAGCCAAATGACCGCTATAGAGGGCATCTGCCACATCCTGCTCATTGACTAATGGACCGCGACCCGTATTAATGAGGATAGACCCTTTCTTCATCTTCGCAAGCGTTTGCTTGTTGATGATTTCAAAGGTATCGTCGGTCAAAGGACAATGCAGCGAGAGGATGTCGGACACTGCTAAAAGGCCATCAAGGGTAGTCTTACGGATACCCTCGGGCAAGTCGGAAGAGTTTTTGCTGGTCAAGGCAAAGACATCCATGCCAAAATCCTGGGCAATCTTGGCCACATGCATACCGATGTTTCCAAGTCCTACAATGCCCATGGTTTTCCCTGCCAATTCATGAAGTGGTGTGTCCCAATAGCAGAAATCCACGCTATTACACCACCTTCCATTCTTATTATGTCGTGCATAACGACCGATACGGTTGGTGATATTCAGAATGTGGGCAAAGGTCATCTGAGCTACGCTAAAGGTGCTATATGCCGGGATATTGGTCACAGTAATACCACGCCGTTGTGCTTCTTCCATATCGACCACATTATACCCCGTTGCCAGCACACCAATGTATCTCAGTTGAGGAAGTTGGTCCATCACTTGTTTATCGATAACCACCTTATTGGTGAACAATGCTTCAGCATCTTTGGCACGACCGACAACCTCTTCAGGTGAAGTGCGGTCGTAAATAGACACCTCTCCCAATTCATAGAGACGTTCCCATGAGAGATCGCCAGGATTGGCACCATATCCATCTAATACTACTATTTTCATTATGTGAGTTTGTGAGTTTTTGAATTTAGGAATTTAGGAGTTTAGGAGTTTGGACAATACCAAGGCCTTTGCAGGGCGGCGACGGCAAAACCATCGCATACGGAGAAAAAAGTGGAGACAATTATCTATCCATAAGATTAAAGGCTTTATACTTTCAATCTCAAATCTTCATGGTAATGTCCCTTTAACTACTCTTTAACTACCTTTTAATACTTTTCGGGCATACATAAAGTAAGCCCCTACAGCAGCGATAATCTTCAATTATCAATGGTAATGTCCCTTTAACTACTCTTTAACTACCTTTTAACTACCCTTTAACTACCTTAAATACTTGTCTGTTCTAATCCTTAAACCTTTCGCCCCAACAGCGGAGCATGTTTTGGTAGAGTTTTTCTTCCGACGGTGAATGCTGGGCGTGCCATATTCTGCTATTTTTCAATTCATCGGGAAGGAATTGCTGAACGACGAAGTTGCCAGGATAGTCGTGTGCATATTTATACCCATCGCTATAGCCCAGCTGCGCCATGAGTTTTGTAGGTGCATTGCGCAGATGCAACGGTACAGGCAGATTGCCCGTCGTTTTCACCATTTCAAGTGCTGTACCGATGCCCATGTAGGCTGAATTGCTCTTAGGACTTGTAGCGAGATAGACTGCACATTCGGCAAGTGGAATTCTGCCCTCTGGCCACCCTATCTTCATCACAGCATCAAAAGCCGCATTAGCCAACAACAAAGCATTGGGATTTGCCAATCCGATATCCTCGGCAGCACTGATAACCATTCGGCGTGCTATAAATTGTGGGTCTTCCCCACCCTCTATCATTCGTGCCATCCAATAGAGAGCAGCGTCGGGGTCACTACCGCGAATGCTCTTGATGAAAGCCGAAATAATATCATAATGCATCTCGCCATCCTTGTCATAAGCCAAAGGATTCTGTTGGAGGCAGTTCTCTACAAGTTGGTCGGTCACCACCACTTCTTCAGTCGTCGTCGCTTCCACCACCAATTCGAGGATATTTAACAGTTTACGAGCATCGCCACCACTATATCTCAGAATAGCACCCGTCTCGTTGAGGGTGATTTTTCTTTTTTTCAGTTCCACGTCCTCGGTGATAGCACGGTGGAGCAGACGCAACAAATCGTCTTTCTCAAGAGATTTTAGCACATACAGTTGACATCTTGACAAAAGTGGCCGTATAACTTCAAACGAGGGGTTCTCTGTGGTCGCTCCGATAAGCGTTACCACTCCTTTTTCCACTGCTCCAAGCAGAGAGTCCTGCTGGCTCTTGCTGAAACGATGAATCTCGTCGATGAAGAGGATTGGCGATGCCGAATTGAAAAAGCGACTGTTACGTGCCTTTTCTATCACATCACGCACATCCTTGACACCGCTGGTCACAGCGCTCAGCGTGTAGAATGGTGTCTCGAGCTTTGTGGCAATAATATGCGCCAAAGTTGTCTTGCCCACCCCCGGCGGTCCCCATAGGATAAAAGAGGTGATTCTGCCTGCGTCGATCATCTTACGCAGCACAGCCCCCTGACCCACCAGATGCTCTTGCCCGATATAGTCATCCAGCTGATGTGGTCGCATTCTCTCAGCTAATGGTTTGCTCATAGGATTGCAAAATTATAGTTTTTTTTTGATAATCTATTATTTGGCAATAATATTTCACATCTTTTCTTGCAAATAAGAGATAAAGTATTTATTTTTGCAGCGCAATCAACCATGGAAGTCAACAACCACATGCGTACTACCATGATAAATAATAAAAAACCGACAAAAACTTAAAATAAACGATATGAAATTCAAAGACAAAAAAGCACTTACCCTTAAGACACTCAACAAGAGCAACATTTGGGATTGTCAGGAAAACGACATATTTAGAATGTGGGAGGCAGCTGAGAAAGACTCTGAACTGAAGGAGAATATGCGCCATTACAATGACATCATCAAAAGCGCCTTCGACATCGAGGAACTTTCTACAGAAAAACCAGAAATCATTAAGAAGTACGAGGCTCGTGGCTTTAAGGTTGCAGCACTTCGTGGCGGCGATGAAAACGCCAAGACGAAATGGGCCGTCAAAAAACGTCCGATCCTGCGTGTGACCGACTTGACGTACGAAAACATCCGTCACATCTCGACCTCAAAGCTTCTTGAGGTGATCGACCGTAATTTCGGTGGTGGCTGGGAGAGTTTATCACAGAGCATTAAGGATATTATCGAATCCGGCTTTGACATCAGCACCACCACACTACCCAAAGACCGTCTGCGCAAACCCGGTGGCATGTACGAAAAGAAATTGGCTGATGGCTTCGAAGTGCTCGAAATACCCAAAGGTTTATGGGTGGAGGCCATTTTCGCAAAAGTCAAGCCCGAATTGGAAAAGCCACGTCTGAGATTTGAGTCGGATGAAAAAGACTTGTCTGACAGCGATGAAGATTTAATCGAAGAAGAAGAAGACAACTATCAGGACATTGACGAGGATGACGACACCTTCGATGAGGACAAGCTCACAGAGGAAAGCTATCGTACGACCTTCGACACTGAGCCAGAAGACCTCAATCTTGAAGCAGAGGAAATTTCCGACGATTATGACGGATGAGGTTATGAGGTTATAAGGTTATGAGGTTATGAGGTTATGAGGTTTTGAGGTTATAAGGTTATGAGGTTTTGAGGTTATAAGGTCATGAGGTTATAAGGTCATGAGGTTATGAGGTGAAATATGCTGTATTCCCTCTTTTATATACATCAGTAAAGCAAGCGCAGCGACCTCATAATTTTATAATCTCACATCCTAATAAATCATCAGGGGGGCGCCAATTGGCGCCCCCCTGATGATTTATCTCTTGTCATTAGAATTTGTATCCCATGGTAAGGAGTAGTTGATGACGTTTGTAATCCACAGACTTTGCTGTGGCGATATTGTCAAAGTCAGAGAACTCCTTGTCGCGGTAGCTCATGAATGGATAGAAGTCGCCCTGCTGCCATGTATATTGCCATGCTAAATCAAAATTGAATTTTCCTACGGCATAACCCATACCAAGGGTGAAACGGTTGGTGGCATCCCAGTTGGTATAGTCGGTAGAGGATGCTTCGTAAGTTCCATTGGAATCGAGTGTACCATCTTTGAAACCATCCTTGTCGTACATCGGTGATATATAGTTGTAACCGGCACGCAATGCAAGTTCTGGAGTAGCTTTCCACTCTGCGCCCACTTTGAATGTGCTCACACCCTTAAGTGTAGCATCGGTGTGATAGTTCATCACGCCATCGTTCTCACTGTCATCGTGCCAGGCATCATCCCAGTATGAATAGTGTGAACCTATAATGACACGTGTCTTGGTAGAAGAATAGTCAGCATACTCATATCCAGCTCCAATGGCCACACTATTGCCAATCACATGACCCAAACTCAGACCGAACTTCCAAGGTGTATTGACCTCATAATCATACTTATCTTCTGACCATGCTGTGTAATTGCCGTCAGACACCTCTGTGTAGTTGCGGGTGGTAAGGCTATACCAGGTAGGTGTGGCCACCGTCAGGCCAACTCGGAAATTAGAGTATTGGATAGGACGGAAAATGACACCCAATTTGATATCCATACCCGTTCCGGAAATTTTGCGCTCATCATAGACATTGAGTGTCTGAATATTCTCTGGATTGGGTACCATATACTCAGTATAGTCAGAAGTGTGTTTGTAGTGAACATCATAAAGGCCTACGGTCAAGCCGAGATATACCTGATCATGGATATTGCCGCTGAGGTTGAAGTCGTATTCACCGACATAACCCTTATGAGCACGGTCGAAGTCATAACCTGTAGCCTCATAGAAATAGGCATTACCATCGTCGGCAGCATAGAACAGGTTGCGGGTGTAGATGTCGTCGAGCTGGTTGCAGGTAATATAAGAATGATCGTAGTCTGGGGTATATACGTCGGTTTCATAAGAATTGGGATAGAGCAAACCATTGTATAACTTCGCATAGGAGAGTTTGTTTTGCGAAGCATTCTGCAAACGATCGTCGGCCGAAAGGATATAGTCGAAATTACGGCTCTTGTGATAGTTGAACGCAAAGTTGAGGTATGAGTCTGCACCAGTACGATTTGAATAGACGAAGCCAGCCTGATCGAAACTCATATTGGTAGCGTTGCCATGTGAATAATCGGCGGCATCCTGCTGAGAAACCATGCCGAAAGACACATCGGCGCGTGAACTTCTGAATAGGCCAATACCTGCCGGATTGGAACCTATCGTGGAAATGTCAGCTCCTAAAGCATCCACAGCTCCACCCATACCCACATAACGTGCCGTTCCATTCAGGTCTTGCTGTATGATTTTTGCATTTTCGTATGTTTCCTGTGCCAGTGAGGGCATAGCAACTGCCAGTGCACCAGCTATAATGAAGAATCTTGTTTTCATTTTTATGTGCATTTATATATTAAAAAGGTATGTTTTAATAAAAAGATAGGATGCGCTGATTATCTGCGGCCACCGAAGCCTCCTCCGCCGCCGCCACCGCCGGAGCGTCCGCTTCCACCACCGCTGAAGCCACCACCGGAGCGACTGCCACCGCCTCCGAAGCTGCCACCTGAGCTGGAACTGCCAGAGCTATAGCTTGGAGCACTGCTTCTGCTACTTGATGAGGAGCTATAACTTGGTGAGGAGCTGTATGAACTAGAAGACCTGTTGCCACCGAAGCCTGCACGGCTGCCACTCGAATAGGTGGTACGACCTGTGGCAGGGTTGTAGGAAGAATTAGCAGTTGCTCTTGACACTGTGCGTCCACCAAAGGTGCCATTGGATGCAGTAGAAACCCCTCTTGAATGTGATGCACGTGTACTTGCTGCCGTTGCTGGTCTTCCACTCGCTGTGCCATGATACCTTGAGGGATTGTTACGGTAGGATAAATAACTACCTCCTCCATAATACCAGTAGCTATAGCGATAGGGATATCCCCAATATGCTCCATAATAGGGTCCATATAAGCCGTAATACCATGGGTCATAAAAACCATAGTAGTCCCAATACCATGAGGTGTACCACCAATCCATGAAGGAGTTATAAGGCCAACCCCAATAGCTGTATGGATACCAGAAACTATAATAGGATGGTCCCCAATAGCCTATGGGCCTTCCCCAATAACGGCTATAATACGGGTCGTAATATCCATAGAAGCCGTCATATCGTCCGAGACGTGACGTATAGGTGAAATCATTCTCGTCGTCGAAAAACTTATCGTCGATGCGCAAGGTATCATTCTCTGGATACGTTCCATCACCCACGGTAAACTCAATGATATCGTTGCCGAGAGAGTCGGTGCCGATTAACTGGTACGAGCTTTTGAGATTGCGCCTATTATACTCGTCAACAGTCATGTCGATACCCTTTGGAACATAATCTTCCACGACAGGTTCTGGCACCACTGACTTATCTTGCTTCTTGGGCTTGTAATACATATCGTCCTGAGCAATAGCCATTGTCATTGGTAAAAAAACCATGACAAATAATAGTAAATACTTTGTTTTCATACCTTTTCCCCTTTAGTTATTATTTATCTACTGCAAAATTAATACAGATTAACATGCAAATATACGGAAAAACCCTATAGAAAAGTAGGATTTTCCCTATTTTTATATATTTTTGCAGTTGAAAAGCTATCTAAGCGACACTATTAAATCATAAAAGCATGAAATACTATCAATTAGATTTCGTATTTGAGGCAACCGATATGTCGGGTGAACTTATGCAGACTGCCCGCGATATTCTTGCTGGCCTTGCTTCGGATGCTGGTTTGGAATCCTTTGAGGATAGTGACGAAGGTATCATCGGATATGTACAGACAGATTTGTTTCACAAAGAGCGTCTTGACGAAATCATACAGGATTTTCCCTTGCCGGGTATCAGTGTGAAATACACCATAAAAGATGCTGATTACAAAGACTGGAACGAGACATGGGAGAATGAGGGTTTCGAACCGATAGAAATCGGCAACAAATGCATCATCCACGACCCTCATCACCCTGTAGAAACAGTGTTTCCCAACTGTCTTGACATTGTGATTGACGCAAAGATGGCATTTGGCACTGGCACTCATGAAACCACCCAAATGGTGCTGGAGGAACTGCTGCAGACTCCTTTGACCAACAAGCGCGTATTAGACTGTGGCTGTGGTACGGGAATACTATCCATTGTTGCATCAAAGGCCGGTGCCCACGACGTGGTGGCATACGATATCGATGAGTGGAGCGTGGAAAACACACGTCACAATGCCCAATTAAATAATGTGAGTAACATAGAAGTATTTGCCGGCGACAGCCATGTGCTATCCCATGTAAGCGGTGTATTCGACATATTGATGGCCAATATCAACCGTAACATCCTCTTAGCCGATCTTCCTTCATACCACGAGGTGATGTCCTCAGATGCTAAGTTAATCCTTAGTGGATTCTATCAAGAAGATGCCGACTCACTCATCGAGAAAGCACAAGAATTAGGAATGAAACTCATCAGCCGCCGAAATATCGGAGAATGGGCTGCACTGACTTTTAGGGCTTAGGGCTTTAGACTATAGTCATTGAAAAAGAAAAGGTCTTGTCCCTTTAACTACCCTTCTATTACTTTTCATCTTCAATCAATTCCTCATCACTGTCAGCAGCAGTGTCGCGGTTGAAAATTTCTTGTGGAGGGACATAATTAATGGTGAGTTTTTTCAAGTCGTAATAACTACCATTATATATATTAAGGTCAACATACCCCTTTATCCCAGGTAGTCGGCCCACATCTGTGTGCTGCCAGAATTTCCATTTACCTTGATACTGTACTTCTGGCACATAATAATGGGCTATCCAATAAGGATAGTCGTCAAACCGCGGACCACTGAGATAAGCTTCCTTGAATTTGTAATACGTATATATAATAGGTTTGGTGTGGTATTTATCTTCCACAATATGTAACCAAGCTAAGACTTCCTGTTGAAACTCCTCATCGGTCATTTCATCAGCTTTGTGCTCCACATCAAGAACAGGCGGCAAGTCACCATTTTCCAGTTTCACATGGTCGAGAAAGAAATAAGCCTGTTCACGAGCAGTCGACTGATTGCTCCAAAAATGATAGGCACCCCTTATGAAACCATGGTCGAGTGCTTGGTAAAAGTTATCCTCAAACCTCTCATCCACATGGTCGGCACCCTCTGTAGCCTTGATAATGACAAACCTGACAGGATTTTTAGCCACCATGGCATTTTTCAATTTTCCCCAATCTATGATTCCCTGGTGATGACTGATATCTATGCCATGAATACCATCAATATTGGGATAGACGGGTTCACCATATTTTGCTCTCCATCTGAATCCAAATGGTTCAACAAAAAATGAATAGAACACCAATATATATACAATGCCTAAGAAAAGAGCAACGACCCATCCTCGTTTCCGAGCGAAATAATTAAGGAAAGCCTTCACTTTCCTTCCTTTCTGCTGAGGTTGACCGAGATTTTCCTGTGGAGGATGTTGGTGCTTTCCTGACATTAATATACTTGAGGTTAAGAATGTAAGAACAACCGCCGACACTCCATACGTCACAAAGTGTCGGCGGTTTGTTTTATCCGTAATTATTTAGTTTTTTCCAATGCTAAAGTGATAGTAGTAGTATCACACACCTCAGCAGGACCCCAATACTGGATAGGACCGGGATATACATAGCAAGTCTCACGTGCCCATTTGTCACGAACAGCAGCGAAAGTCTTGAAGGGGTTGCCATCGAGCTTGACAAGTGCTTTCTTAATCACAGGCTTGTTCTCGCCATTGCGACGCTCAATGTTCATCATCATGGTGATAGGCACACCACCAGCTTTCCATTCATCACGAGGTGCTGTGGTATTCTGGACGATAGCCATGTAACCAGTCTTACCATTAGCGATAAGCTGTGCAGCGCTGGTGCCAAGTGCATAGCAGTAATCAGCATCGAAGTTCGACGGAGTAGCGCAACGACCCTCGTAACCAAAGAAATGGTGAAGGGTTGCAAATTTGCCCACATACTTACCTTCCTTTGCCCATTTAGCTAATTTAGCTACACACATGTCGGAAAGCAGTTTCTCTGTCTCGATGAGCGACACCTGCACATTGCCGTGAGGATCGCGGTCGAGCGAAAGCTGATGAGCCACGTCTTCGGGTAATGTCTCAAATGTGGCAGCGTTCTCTGCGCTGAGGTGCTTGAGGATGTACTCACGCTGTGCCTCGGGCTCTAAGTCCTTGTACTCATCACCATGTGCTGCGAGCAAGTCATTGAGCTCGTCAATCAACCTACCAATAGCGGGAATAAACTCAATAAGTCCCTCTGGCACAAGCACTACACCAAAATTATTGCCATCTTCTGCACGTTTTGCTACAGCGCAACAGATTTGTTCAACGATGTCGTTGAGGGTTTGGTCCTTTGCCTCCACTTCCTCAGAAACGATACAGATGTTAGGCTGGCATTGCAAAGCGCATTCCAAAGCGATATGGCTTGCTGAACGACCCATCAGTTTGATGAAATGCCAATATTTGCGAGCAGAATTGCAGTCGCGCTCAATATTACCGATAAGTTCAGAATAGGTCTTTGTGGCTGTGTCGAAGCCAAAACTTGTCTCTATCTGGTCGTTTTTCAAGTCGCCGTCGATAGTCTTCGGGCATCCTATTACCTGCACACCATAGTTCTTAGCAGCATAATACTCAGCGAGTACACATGCGTTTGTGTTGGAGTCGTCGCCACCAATGATGACGATGGCCTTGATGTTAAGTTCGCGAATCACCTCCAGGCCTTTCTCAAACTGTTCCTCTTTCTCAAGTTTCGTACGGCCGCTTCCAATCATATCAAAACCACCAGTATTACGATAGTTATCGATGATGTCGGCTGTCAACTCTTTGTAATGATGATCGACCAGACCACCAGGACCCAAAATAAAACCATAGAGACGGTTCTCAGGATTCAATTTCTTCAGTGCATCGAAGATGCCACAAATCACGTTATGTCCGCCAGGAGCCTGTCCTCCACTGAGGATAACTCCCACATTCATTGGCTCGTGCTCACAAGCCTCACCCTGTATGAATTCCACCAACGGCATACCGTAGGTATTGGGGAAGAGTTCCTTGATTTCTTTTTGATTGTCTACACTCTGAGTGGGCTCACCCTCTTTCACTTTCACTGCACCTTGAAGAGCTTTGGGCAATTTGGGCTGATATTTAGCCCTTGCCTGCTGCAATGCGCTTTTTTCCATAATTGATCTTTTTCTTTATATATGTAAAAATGTATTTCCTTTATCAATTCACAAACCTATAAAGTAGAGAATATCTTGAACCATATAATATTGTAGTCCTAATATAACCGTGCAAAATTACTCATTTTCCATGAGATAAATGAAATAATATATTCAAAATTTCAAAAGTTTGCATTTTTTTTGGCTTTACCCCTTGCAAATATGTTTTTTTTCATTATCTTTGCTTGAAATTGTATCACACCCCAAATTTAACTACAAATATGGCAAGCAAAAAAGGTTTAAAGAAAACCATCAATAACATCTGCACGGACATCTTCGCCGAGACCGTTGCAGCATCACTTTACAGTGGTATTCCTCAGAATGACAATGTAGATTCACTTTTGAAATCAATTCTCAAAATTCGCGAAGACTTTGTCAGCCGCATCTCTCACCCTGAGCCTGGTATGAGCAAGAAAAAATACTATGACCATCTGGCCAATGATTTCACTGAGCACATCATGGAGGTTATCGACCATATCGGAAACCTAAGCGCATAGCATGGCCATGTGGAAGAAATTTTGTAATTGGCTCTTGTACAAACGTATGGGGTGGACAAAAAATGTGACCGCCCCACATCCCGACAAATATATCATTTGTCTTGCACCGCACACCAGCAATTGGGACTTTATTATCGGAAAGCTCTATTCTGGTGCAGAAGGCTGGAAAATCAATTTCCTGATGAAAAAGGAGTGGTTTTTCTGGCCATTAGGTTATTTGTTTAAACGTATGGGAGGCATCCCCGTTTGGCGTGACAAACATACAAGCATGACCGACAATCTGGCTGAGACAGCCCGCAAGCTTGACACCTTCAAACTTACTATTACCCCAGAGGGCACACGGTCGGCCAACCCCAACTGGAAAAAAGGATTCTACATCATCGCACAGAAGGCAGGCATTCCGATTTTGCTCTACGGCCTGGATTACCAACGTAAATATATTGAATGCATCCACTCTATCATGCCTTCAGGCGACATTGAAAAAGAAATGCGGGAAATAAAGCGATATTTCAAAGACTTCAAGGGAAAACATCCTGAAAATTTCACGATAGGAGAAGAAGACGTTGAGAGTTGAGAATTCCTGAACTCCCCGACTTCTACATAAACAACAATTGATTGGAATGAATATTAGACTAAAAATGATTCAGAAATGGTGGTGTGTATTGGCATTTTGTGTACTTTCCCCCACCATTGCAACTGCGCAAACCTCATCCGATAAAGCAAGCCTTGACCGTACGCTCAAAAGTTATTTTGAAAATTACGGCGAGGGGCTTTCCGGCTTTCCTGTGCGTTCTACACTTGAGTCGTGTGTCGTGAGCAACGACAGCCGACACATCACTATTACCGCCGACACCAAATTCTCGGAACAAGAGTTCACGCCTGAGGTAGTGAAGAGAATCTACCAACAGATAGAAAACAGACTGCCCAACGCCTATCGAGGATACAAGATAACGGTGCGCACCCACGGAAAATCTATCGACGATCTCATACCAAGCCGACTTGACGACCATCCCGACAAAAGTCGCACATGGCAGGGATTAGAATACGAAGGACGGCCATGGGTCACCAACCTCTCACGCCCCAACGAAATTTCACGTGGTCTGGAAGGACGACACCTCAGTGTTGCAGCAAGCCATGGACGCTATTATGACATAGGTAAAGGCGCATGGAAATGGCAACGACCGAATCTTTTCTGTACTACTGAGGACCTTTTCACACAGACCATCGTTATCCCCTATCTCATTCCCATGCTTGAGAACGCCGGGGCAGTGGTGTGGTCACCACGCGAGCGCGACTGGCAGCGTAATGAGGTGATTGTGGATAATGACAATGGTCCAACCTATTATAAAGAGACTGTGGGCAGTTCCGAATGGGGCACAGCACCAGGCAGTGGATTTGCCAACATTGCGCGCCTGACAAGCCACGAAAACCCCTTCAAGTCGGGTACTGCTCGCATGGCCATGGCATCATCAAAAAAGAATGTCAGCCAGGCACAATACCTGCCCAACATCCCTGAAGCAGGAAAATATGCTGTCTATGTGAGTTACCAAACACTCGACAACTCTATCGACGATGCACAATATACCGTCATCCACAAAGGCCAGCAGACCACTTTCTGTGTCAATCAGCGTATGGGTGGCGGAACGTGGGTTTATTTAGGCACCTTTGACTTCGATGCTGGTTGCAGCAGACGCAACATGGTGGTGCTGACCAACTATAGCAAGCAACATGGAGTAGTCACTGCCGACGCTGTGCGATTCGGTGGTGGTATGGGCAACGTCGTGCGAGGCGGAAGCACAAGTGGCATGCCTCGTTGTCTGGAAGGAACACGCTACGCCGCACAATGGGGAGGAGCACCCGACAGTGTCTATTGCCGCTACCATGAAGACTATAAAGACGACTATACCGCCCGCACCTACTATGGCACATGGCTCGCAGGAGGTTCAACCTATGCCCCCACCTATAGAGGACTTGGTGTACCATTGGAACTGGTGCTATCGGTACACAGCGATGCTGGCTACGACAAAAATGGTGGCAACGACCTCGTGGGCACACTATCTATCTGCAGCACCGATTACACAAAAGGGAAATTGAATGCCGGCATCTCGAGGTGGGCATCCTACGACCTGGCCGATGCGCTGCTCTACAATGCCTACGCCGACCTTCAAGGAAAGTTTGGCAACTGGAAACGACGGGTGCTATACAACCGCAACTATAGCGAGACGCGAGAGCCGGTTGTACCTTCAGCTATCCTCGAGACCATGTCGCACCAGAACTTTGGTGACATGCGCTTTGGTCTCGATCCAAACTTCAGATTCTACTTAGCACGGTCTATCTATAAGACACTACTACGTGAAATCAGCTTCACACACGGTACGAAATATGTGGTACAACCTTTAGCACCGCGCAATTTCCGCATCGAACTATCGTCGCACGACAAATTAAAATTGAGTTGGAATCCAGTGAAAGACCCACAGGAACCATCTGCCAATCCATCTGAATACATCCTCTACACCGCCACCAACAATAGTGGCTTCGATAATGGCATCGTGGTCAAGGGTACCTCATGCACGGTGAATGCCCAACCAGGTGTACTATATCACTTTAAGTTGACAGCTTGCAACAAAGGCGGTGAAAGTTTTCCCACAGAGGTATTATCGGCTTGCGTGCAACCAAATGCAAAGAAGACAGTGATGATAGTAAATGGATTCCATCGCCTGTCATCACCTACTATAGTGGATAATGGCAATCAAAAAGGCTTCGACCTCGACGACGACATTGGTGTTACATACGGACGTACCTGTGGATGGAGCGGTCGGCAAACCATCTTCGACAACTCCAAACGCGGACGTGAAGGGCCAGGAGCATTGGGCTACTGTAGTGAAGAACTAATTGGACGGTTCATCGAAGGCAACAACTTCGATTACGTCATCACGCACGCAGAAGCCATCAATTCAGCCAAGAAATACAATATCGTGAGTTGCTCAAGTGAGGCTTTGGAATCTGGCAAGGCCAAGACACACGACATCGACTGCATCGACCTGCTCTTAGGTCTGGAAAAGGATGACGGACACTCGCTGCTGATGTATAAGACTTTCTCGACCGATATGCAGAAACGCCTGCGCTCATACGTCAACAACCATGGAAGTCTACTAATCAGCGGTTCCTACGTGAGCAGCGACATGTCGGCTCCTTTTGAGCAGCAATTCCTTGCCGAGGTACTCAAGCTGCGTCATGGAGGCAACGACCGCAGCAATACCAATGGTATGATTGAGGGTCTGGGCATGAAATTCGACACATACCGCACACTCAACGAGCAACATTATGCTGCCACCTCACCAGATGTGCTACAGCACCTCTCCACATCAAGTTGTGTGATGAGATATTCCGACGGCAGGGATGCCGCTGTGGCATATAGTGGTCGCGACTACCGCTGTCTGACCATGGGTTTCCCATTTGAGTGCATTAAGGATGCAACACAGCGGAATGCCATCATGCGAGGTATTCTCAATTATCTGATTAGCAAATAAGAGTTGAGAGTTGAGATTTAAGATTTGAGGCTAAATCGAAAACATAAAATACAATCATTATGCAGAAAATACAGGCGAATTTATCCGGCACCCGTAGTATCAATGTAGAAGACATCCACTTACAGACACTCCTACGTTACAAACTGCTTGACAACTTAGTAGATAGCAACGGTATCGTGGATGAAAGCGTGCTCGACAAGTTGAAATTCAACATCCGTTCCCTACTCAGTTCCGATGCTGGTAAGGACAAGGAATTGCTCAACCTGTGTCTTGACGTGGTCTATCATAGCAATATGAAGGCGTTAGGACTCTCCAACCTCATCAAGTTGTATAACGAGTGGATAAAAGAACATCCTGAATCAGAGAATACAGAGGAAACAGCTGCCACTGAAACTGATTAATGCCTGCAACGACACACCTGCTCAGCGAATGGCTACCCACCACGAAAAAAGAAATGTTACTGCGTGGATGGGAGGAACTCGACGTGGTGCTCTTCTCTGGAGATGCCTACGTTGATCACCCTTCGTTTGGCGCAGCCGTTGTAGGGCGGGTCATCGAAGCAGCTGGCTGGCGTGTTGCCATTGTTCCACAACCCGACTGGCACGGCGATTATCGCGATTTTAAAAAGATGGGCCGTCCACGCTTGTTTTTCGGCATCTCACCAGGGTGTATGGACTCGATGGTGAACAAATATACTGCCAACAAGCGCCTACGCTCTGAAGATGCTTACAGCCCCGATGGGCGGCACGACTGCCGACCAGAATACCCCACTATCGTCTATAGCAAGATACTCAAACAATTATATCCCGACGTACCCGTGGTTTTAGGAGGGATTGAAGCATCAATGCGACGGCTCACCCACTACGACTACTGGCAAGACCGACTGATGAAGTGCATACTCTATGAGTCGGGAGCCGACATGATTGTCTATGGCATGGGCGAGAGACCCATCGTGGAATTGTGTAAACGATTGGCAGCAGGACAAAATATCTGCGATATACGCGACCTGCCTCAGACGGTGTTCATCGCAAAGAAAGACGACATCCCCGGAGGCATACAAGATGACGACATCGTGCTCCATAGCCATGAGAAATGTCTGCGAGACAAAAGAGCTGAGGCAGAAAACTACCGGCACATCGAAGAAGAGTCGAACAAGGTGCATGCCAGCAGGCTTATCCAGCAGACAGGCAGCCACTACACTGTGGTCAATCCTCCCTACCCTCCTATGACCACCGCAGAGATTGATGCTTCGTTCGACCTTCCCTACACCCGATTGCCCCACCCCAAATACAAAGGAAAACGCATCCCAGCATACGAGATGATCAAGCTATCGGTGAATCTCCACCGTGGCTGCTTCGGTGGCTGTGCGTTCTGCACCATCAGTGCACACCAAGGCAAATTCGTCGTGTCGAGAAGCAAAGAAAGCATTCTACGAGAAGTGCGCCAAGTGATGGAGAATCCCGACTTCAAGGGTTATCTCAGCGACTTAGGTGGGCCATCGGCCAACATGTATGCCATGGGGGGAAAAAACAAAAAAATCTGTGAGCGTTGCAAGCGTCCTTCTTGCATCCACCCAAGAATATGCCCCAACCTAAATGCCGACCCTACCAAGCTGTTAGAAATCTACCATGCTGTAGATAGTCTGCCTGGAATGAAAAAGAGTTTTATCGGCAGTGGTGTTCGCTATGACATGCTATTGCATCGTACAGGCGACGAGCAGACCGACAAAGCCATCCAGGCATACACACGCGAACTTATCTGTCGCCATGTGAGTGGGCGACTGAAAGTGGCACCCGAACATACCAGCGACCATGTACTCTCGCTGATGCGCAAACCGTCGTTTGAACAGTTCATCCAGTTCAAGCGCATCTTCGACCAAGTTAACCGCGAGGAAAGTCTCAACCAACAGATTATCCCTTATTTCATCAGCAGCCACCCTGGGTGCCATGAGGAAGATATGGCAGAATTGGCCGTAGCTACCAAGCGCCTCGATTTCCAGCTTGAACAAATTCAGGACTTCACTCCCACCCCTATGACCATCAGCACAGAGATGTGGTACACGGGGTATGACCCCTACACGCTGGAGCCTGTATTCAGTGCGCGTGACGCACGTGAGAAACTTGCTCAGCGGCAATTCTTCTTTTGGTACAAGCCTGAAGAGCGAAGGAAAATCGAACAGGAACTACGACGAATCGGCCGTGCAGACCTTATTCCTGTGCTATTAGGTGACAATAGAAAATTCACAATGAGAAACACACATGAAAATGGAAACAAAAAGACAACAAATCGTCATCAAGGAGCAACACCTGATGGGCAAAAGAGATCTGGAGACATGCGAGGACGGCATCGTCGCCACAGATGACTTTGTGGCAGTCATCGATGGTAGCACCAGTAAAGCGCGGCAGCAACTCTCCACCGAAATGCGCAACGGCAAGTTTGCAATGCTTCTGTTGAAGGAAACCATCACGAAACTCCCCCAGAATGTCGCAAAAGACCAATTCTGCGCCATTGCCACCGATGTCATTGCCTCGGTTTATGAACAACACAATATTAGTAAAAATCGTCTGGTGGAACATCCAGAGGAGCGCCTTACCGCCAGCATCTGCATCTTCAGTCTTTTTAGAAAAGAAATATGGATGATTGGTGATTGCCAATGTCTCTGCAATGGTCGCTATTACGACAATCCCAAGCCACACGAGGCACCTGTGGCAAATCGTCGTTCCAAACTCATCCATGAAATGATTTCCGGTGGCACATACACTGTGAAACAACTATTAGCACACGACTATGCCCGTGATGCTGTCGTGGCTGACATTATAGAATCTTGCCATCACCAGAACATCGATTTTTCTGTTATCGATGGTTTTCCCGTAGCATTAGACAAAGTGGTCACCATCCATGCTGATACTTCAAGCGACATCGTGCTTGCCTCAGATGGTTATCCTTTTCTCTTGCCCACATTAAACGAGAGTGAAAAAGCGCTCACGCAGCAACTGTCCAACGACCCATTATGTTACCAAACCTTTCTTGCTACAAAAGGAAAAATCGACGGCAATGTCTCCTTCGACGACAGAGCCTATATCAGATTTTGTGTAGAATAGCCAAAATCAATACACAACTATGGTTCGGAACCAGTCTTGCAAGATACCTGCATATTGATATTGCGAATCGGAGACGAGCACAATCACCTGACCTCCATCCTCAAGCCGTGGGCCAAGGCACATTCCCTCGTAGTTGGCAAAATCGAAAGACAGCAATCCTATAGAAGTGGTCCATTCCGCCACGAGTGTCTTTTTCAGCTCTTTTGCCTTGTTGATTTTCTTGCCATTTATTGCCATCTCTTTCGCTGGCAAGACACTATAAATGACGCATCTGACAAAGGCGCCAATCTTCACGTCTGGGATATGAGCCTCCCGCTCAAGCACGAGGAGTCGGCCATCATCAAGAGCCGTCAGAGCACTGACACCCAACACATAAGTCTTTGCGCCACTCTTCGCTGTGGGTTTATCCATCACATATAAGTATTGCTCACAAGGTCTCAGATTGTCATCAAACGATTGCAACCTCAGTTTGTTACCAATTCTATTTCTTAGCGATGCTTCTTTTCCGTCGCACGGAAGTGTACTTTCGGTGGTGGTCCAAAAACGATGTGTTGCGGCATTATAAGTTAGCGCCTCCAAACCATATGTCGAGGTAGCCTTGGAAAAGACAGATGGCAAAGTCAATTTGCGACCTGTAGCCTGGCCATCAAGCATATATTCCCGAACCTGATTATCAGCTTCACCGCTAATAAACAAAGATTGTTTGGAAGGGAAGAAGGCTATTCCCTCATTGTCACGCCCACGGCCGTCATTACCGACAAAATCCTGTCGGACAACATTCGTGATCATTCCTTTTTCATCTAAGGAAATAGTGAAACGGAAGAAACCATCCTGACGTTCTTTGTCCGACACAACTGCATACTGATCATCACCCAGCCAAGTGATGCCACTATATCCCCCTGCCGGTATCTTTTCTGGGAACGACACTTGTTCATGCACCAACACAGACTGAGCCATAGCAGTGATAATAGACATCAACATCAATAGAAGGATTGTTTTTCTCATAAGATAGAATAAGTTAAGACGTATTCCTTATTGATCTGATAATACACTTGCACAGAGTTTCCCCTTTTTAGATTCTCCACTTCCAAGTTTCCTTCCGCAAGGACCTGAAAAGGCACCACTCTCATTTCGTCATACCAGAGGCTGTCTTCGGAAAAAAGTTTATAGACAGTCTCTTTGGCACTCCACATGATTAGCAAGGATTTCACATCCTCGGTCCACTCATCTTCACGTACGAACCGTTTTGCCACTCGGCTCACACGGTCGCTATTGTATTCCACATCCACCCCCACGGGATGATGCTCAGAAATGACAACCGCTACGATACCCTTAGTGTGAGAGATGCTGATATGTCGTCCGTCAGTAAGCAAGGGCTTTCCTGATTCATTGTAGGAAACTTCAGGCAATGCACCATCGTTCATTTCCACCATCAATGCTCTTACACTCATGCGTTCGCGGCGCTTCCCCTCGTATTTGAAGCGTTGACAGGCTTCTGCATATACCTCACTTAACATAGGATATTGCCGCGCCAATTCCTCGGCACATTCATCCATTGACCAAAGACCCAGCAAGGTATCATCTGCGATATGTTGGATTTGGAGCAGCGGCATTATGAATCTGATTTCTGACTTGCCTCCTGGTTGGCACCTCCCTTGATGACTACCTTCACGCTGGAAATGCGCCTTTCCTCAATGGCCAAAATTTCAAAGGTAAATCTGCGATAGATGATTTTCTCACCAACTTTGGGAAAATCACCTTTAATTTCAAGTATGAGTCCAGCTATAGAGTCTGCGTCGCCCTCCACATCAGCAAATTCTTCGTCGTCAATCTCAAGAATTCTTGAAAAATCTGAAATAGAGGTTTTTCCTTCAAAGACATATGTGTTTTGGTTCAATCTGGTATATGTCTTCTCTTCCTCGTCGTATTCATCGTTGATTTCGCCAACAATTTCTTCCAGCACATCCTCAAGTGTGACAAGACCGCTGGTGCCACCAAACTCATCCACCACAATAGCTATATGGATTTTGTTCTCCTGAAACTCACGCAGCAAATCATCTATTTTCTTTGTCTCAGGCACGAAATAGGCTGGACGGATAAGACTCTGCCAACGAAATGAGCCCGACTTTCCTATATGAGGCAGTAAATCCTTAATGTAGAGTACACCACGGATATTATCGGTATTACCCTGATAAACAGGAATACGGCTATAATTGTTCTCAACAATACATTTCAGCACATCACTGAAACTTGCCTGCATATTCAAATCGACAATATCTTGGCGAGGGGTCATAATCTCCTTAGCTGTTTCATCGCCAAAGCGGATGATACCCTGCAACATACTCTTCTCTTCCTTAATTTCCTCATTGTCGGTAAGTTCAAGAGCCTGTTCCAAATCATCCACACTGAGTACATGACTCTCCTTTTGAACAACTTTCTCAGCAAGCGTGCCACTGCTGATGAGAATGCTGCCAATGGGCCAGAATAGTTTTCGCAGAAACATAATCCCTCCTGATGCCATCCGACAGTATTTCAACGAGTTCTGCCGGGCATAGACCTTAGGCATGATTTCGCCGAAAAGCAATAGCAGGAAAGTAAGTAAAACTGTGACACAGATGAACTGCAACCATATCGCCATGCCAAAATCTATCACCTGGGCAAAGATATAGTTGCACAACATGATGATGGTAACATTCACCAAATTATTGGTTATCAATATGGTAGCTAATGTGCGCTCGCTGTCTTCCCTCAGCAGTTGTATGCGTTTGTCAGAATAGTTCTTTTCTGGTTCAAGTTTGCTCAAGTCTGTGGGTGACAGACTGAAAAAAGCGATTTCCGACGCACTGGCATATCCCGACAGAAAAAGCAAACCAATAACCAATACGATAGCTATCCACACACCTAAAGAGGGTGCATAAAGATGTACCCCATTCAGTGTATCGACGATTAATAGAAAAGAGTCCAAGGCTTATCAAAAGTTAGAAGGGAGCCACAGGACTCTCACCACCCAAATCTTCGCTGACATTGTCTCCATGATGGGATGCAGACTTGGGGGTAAGCAGTTCCAGATTCTCACATTGTATCTCAGTGACATATCTGCGCTGGCCTTTCTGGTCATCGTATGTGCGGTATCTCAGTCGACCCTCAACATAGATTTTATCGCCTTTATGAATATATTTCTCGGCAATTTTGGCCAGTCCCCTAAACATCACCACATTGTGCCAGTCGGTACGGTCGGGGACAGACGTACCATTAGGGAGTGTGTACCCCCTCTCGGTAGTTGCCAGAGTCACAGTAGCCACAGCTTGGTCGGTACTGTAATATTTTATTTCAGGCTCCTTGCCTACATTGCCAATAAGCATCACCTTGTTCATATGTAAAAGATTTGAAGACCTACAACATTATTTCCACATTCCAAGGTATTTGAACTTGAAGTTCTTACCTTTTGCAGAGGGGAACTGACTACGGGTATCTACACGGTCGCGCAGATAGTCAACCATGCGATTGTAGCAATCAATACCAGAAAGAGCCTTACAACGAGCCACAAAATGTGTATCACGATATTCATGCTTGCCAGTAGCGGGCACCATCACCACTCTTTTGAAGTCGAGAGTGCCCTCATACCAACCCTGACGCTCTTCATTGAGCTTTGTGATGACAGGGGCAACATCGCGACGGTCACCAGCCACACCAGCACCATTAGTATTGGAGCGAAGTGCTTTTTTCTGTTTGAAATCGAGCATGGTCGCTGCCTCGGTTTTAATGATAATAAAATACACCCGAGGACGCACTTTATACCTTTTGGGATACAGTACATCGCTCGCCACATATTCACGCACATCTGCCTCAATTTGGGCATTCATGCCAATTTCTGATATGGAACACAAAAAATCGATAGCTTCTTCAACGTTATAAACCAACGTTTCTCTATCGAAATATCTTAAATATAAATTCATGGATAATTGTTTTTCCTAAAAAAAGAAGGAGCGGCAAACGAGACTCGAACTCGCGACCCCGACCTTGGCAAGGTCGTGCTCTACCAACTGAGCTATTGCCGCAACAAAATTAATCATGGTGAAGAGGAGGAGACTCGAACTCCCACGACACGATTGTCACTACCCCCTCAAAGTAGCGCGTCTACCAATTCCGCCACCTCTCCAACATGTAATATCTAATACCTTGAATAATGTAGTGCCCAGAACAGGACTCGAACCTGCACGTCTCTCGACACACGCACCTGAAACGTGCGCGTCTACCAATTCCGCCACCTGGGCAAGGATAATGATTATTCAAGACATATGAGCGGCAAACGAGACTCGAACTCGCGACCCCGACCTTGGCAAGGTCGTGCTCTACCAACTGAGCTATTGCCGCAAAAACCTTTTCAACAGGTGCATTTCTCTAAATGCGGTTGCAAAGGTAATACTTTTTTTTAAACCCACAAACTTTTCTGCCATTTTTTTGAAATATTTTTCTAAATCGCCATTCTCAATCCATTCTATCACGGTAATCTTCATAACCAAATACTCTGAGCACCTCAACACTTCCGTCAAGATGCCGTATGCCGATTGCAGGATGCGTAATGCCATTAAACATACACGTTTTCACGGTGGTATAGTGAATCATATCGTCGAAAACTACCTGGTCGCCCACCTCCAACGGCTTTTCAAATCGCCAACTACCCATAAAATCACCTGCCAAGCAACTATTACCACCTAAACGATAGATAAATTGCTCTGCTCCCCCAATAGCAGCCTCTAATGGCAGGCTCTCAGCACCCACAACTGTGGGTTGATATGGCATTTCCAGGCAATCTGGCATGTGACAGGTGAAACTCACATTGAGAACAGCTGTTTGTATTCCTTTATCCTCCACCACATCCACGACATTGGCATATAGTTCACCTGTCTGCCATGCGAAGGCACTTCCCGGTTCGAGGATGACTTTCAGCCAGGGATACCGCTGATGGAATTTCTTCATCATATCGATCAACAAGGGCACATTGTAATCTTTGCGAGTCATCAAATGCCCTCCACCGAAGTTAATCCATTTCAACTGACGAAACCAAGGAGAGAATTTATCCTCGATATGCCGCAATGTACGCTGGAATACCTCCGCCCCACTCTCACAATGGCAATGGCAATGAAATCCATCTATGTCCGCGGGTAATTGGCTCGGCAATTTATCGGCTGTCACACCAAAACGAGTACCAGGGGCACAGGGATTATAAAGGTCGGTACCCACCTCGCTATATTCAGGATTCACCCGCAAACCTAATTTCACCTCAGGGTATTGACTTCGCATCTTCACATGGTATCTGTCGAATTGAGACAGGGAGTTGAAAGTAAGATGACTGGAGCAACGAGCGATTTCGTCTATCTCGGCATCATTATAGGCGGGCGAAAAGGTGTGAGCCGGAGCGCCAAATTCCTCCAAAGCAAGACGAGCCTCGGAAAGTGAACTGGCAGTGGTAGATGAGACATACTCACGGATGATGGGAAAAGTCTTCCACAAGGCAAATGCCTTAAAGGCAAGAATGATTTCCACATCTGCCTCATGAGCCACACGAGATATCAGCGCTAAGTTAGAACGCAATCTCTGCTCGTCTATTATATAAATAGGTGTAGAGAAAGCTGGTTTTGTTGCTGGGGATTTGGGAAATTGGGACATTTGTATAGGGAGTTTAGGAGATTGGGAGATTAAGACATTACCTGATGAGGGGTGAGTGGGCAACAATTTGCAAAAATAGCATTTTAATTCGACAAAGCGCCCTACTTTTCAAAAAAAATGAAAGATTTACAGTTATAACAATTTTTATTGTATGAAAATTGTGAGAATAGTATATTTTTCATAATTTTGCAAATGGAATGTGAAAGTCATTACATTTCTTTCCGAGACAGCAAAGACGATGAAACTCGCTATCATGACAAGACCCACATTTTTTGTGGAGGAAAACAAGATTATCGAGGCCCTCTTCGATGAGGGATTAGACGACCTACACATTTTTAAGCCTGGTTCATCGCCCGTTTATGTAGAGCGGTTATTATCGCTCCTGCCTGAGGATATGCGCCGACACATTACCGTTCACGACAGTTTTTACCTGAAAGAAGAATTCAACTTAGGTGCTATCCATCTTAAAGATGCCAAGATGGAGCGACCTGCTGGCTATAAAGGTAAATTCAGCCGTTCATGCTCCTCCCTTGACGATTTAAAGGAGGCCAAGCGAAAATCACGCTACGTATTCCTGCACAATGTCTTCGACAGTCTCTCTGATGAGAGTCTGAAAGCGACATTCACTTCTGCCGAACTTGCCAGTGCCTCTCGCCGTGGACTGATAGACAAGCATGTGTATGCACTTGGAGGTGTAACTATCGACAAGGCACCTATGCTACGCGACCTGGGATTTGGGGGCATCGTTATTTGCGGCGACTTATGGAATCGTTTCGACATACACAATGAGACCGACTATAAACACATTATCCAGTATTTCGAAAAACTAAAATTAGCAATAGGATAAAACAACTTTAAAACGAAACTACTATATGAACGACCAGTCATCATTCTTGGTTTTCTCAGGTACCGCCACACGATACCTTGCAGAGAAAATATGCAAGAGTTTAGGTTGTCCTCTCGGCAACCTACAAATCACTCATTTCTCCGATGGTGAGTTCTCTGTATCCTATGAGGAGTCTATCCGTGGCAGAGATGTATTCCTTGTTCAGAGCACCTTCCCAAACTCTGACAACTTCATGGAGTTGCTCCTGATGATTGATGCCGCCAAACGGGCTTCCGCACGTAACATCATCGCCGTGATGCCCTATTTTGGCTGGGCTCGACAAGACCGCAAGGACAAACCCCGTGTGAGCATCGGTGCAAAATTGGTGGCCGACATACTGAGTGTTGCCGGTATCGACCGTCTGATTACCATGGACCTCCATGCCGACCAAATACAGGGATTCTTTGATGTTCCTGTCGATCACCTCTATGCCTCAGGCGTATTGCTTCCTTATCTTCAGAGTCTCCGACTCGACGATATGGTGATTGCCTCGCCCGACGTAGGTGGTTCAAAACGTGCCAACACATACGCAAAATACCTCGGCTGTCCACTTGTGCTATGCAATAAAACACGAGCACGTGCCAACGTGGTTGAGAGCATGCAGATTATTGGCGATGTGAAAGGCAAAAATGTAGTCATCGTAGATGATATCGTAGATACCGCCGGCACTATCACCAAAGCTGCCGACATCATGACTGCTGCCGGTGCAAAAAGCGTCAGAGCCTGTGCATCACACTGCGTGATGAGTGGTAATGCCAACGACAACGTACAGAATTCCACTTTAGAGGAAATCGTCTTCACTGATTCCATCCCCTACTCCAACCGCTGCGCTAAGGTCAAGCAAATCTCCGTGGCAGACATGTTTGCTGAGACTATTCGCCGGGTTGTCTATAACCAAAGCATCAGCTCACAATACTTGGTGTAAAATGAAATTCCATTCGCTACTTTGGCTCCTGTTGGTCCTATTATCGGTCGTTGCCTGTAAGGAACAAGAATCTCAAGTTATCTCCGATGACGGATTCGTGGTCATTGGCACCACTGATAGTATTCTCAACAATGCCAACCTGTCGATGATGATGGACGGCAAAGATGAACCTATAGCCACCATACAGGTGAAAGACAATCAATTTATGTATGAAGGTTCTGCGGAGAAACTAACCATTTTCCAGGTATGCCGTAGTTTAGCACAAAGCGACCCAGCCACTCAGATGTTCTTTGCACAGGATGGAGACACTGTGCGCATCTATTTATCATCTCAATTGGGAAAATCTCACGTCTCGGGCACGACTGTGAATGATGACTTTCAAATGACCATCGACTCTGCCATGTGTCTCAACCAAAGATTGGTGAAAGTATTCGACCGATATGGTGACAAACCAACCATGGCACAGCAGAAAGAAATGGAACGCATTGTTGAGGAAGAGAAAAACCACCTGACTGAACTCTATTACAAAGTGGCGGAGAAGCATGTAAACAACGAATTTGGCTTTTTTATTATCACCAATCCTATTTTTGCTTTCACTGATGAGCAAAGGATGACACTCATCAAAAAGATGCCTCAAGCATTCCGTGACAGAGAAGTCATCAAAGATTATGAAAAAGCCATCAACAGTACAGGTAAGAAATTCCCCGAGTACACCATCCGCAGCGCCAACGGCAATTTCATCTCACTGACAAACGAGATTAAAAAGCATAACCTTACAATTATCGACTTCTGGGCAAGCTGGTGTGCTCCATGTATGCAAGAGATGCCACACATGGTGCAGTTGTACGAATTATACAAAGACAAAGGCCTCGGCATAATTGGTGTCTCGCTCGACAAAGACGAGGAATCGTGGAAAAAAGCGGTGTCTGACTTCAATGCCAACTGGACACAAGTGTCAGAGTTGAATGGTTGGGATTGTAAATTAGTGAAAGACTTAGGGTTCACTGCCATTCCTCACACCATCATCGTAGATAGCGAGGGGACAATTGTTGCCCAAGGCCTCACTGGTGTCAAACTGGAAGACTTCCTCAGATATATGGGATTGGGAGAATGATTAAGCTGGGAGTTTAGGAGTTTGGGAGCATAGGAGTATAGACAATAGCATATATTTGAGAGCTCGGGCATCTTCGTATGCAACATTTCATTGCTATCGAAGATGCCCGAGCTCTCTATTTCTCTACAGCTACGGCTGCGAAGGTATTGTCAAAGCTCCTATACCTTACAGCATAATGTTGAATCCGAACGACACGCCACCGTTGGAGCTGAGAGGTATGAATTCCTTACTCACTTTGCCAAGAATGGCATCCATGCCAAGGAAGAAATTGAAACCCTTGGTGTGGAAATTAGCGAGGAATCCTGTATTGAAAGCATAGCTGTTAACACCAAAGCTAAGGCTTCCCTCAAACCAATCTACCGGTGCAATGTTGCCACTGAGACGTAGCTCCGACCATCTGTATTTCCATCCGAAATACGAGGATGTCGTACCCAGCAGTCCCACTCTCAGTTGTCGGTATGTTGGAACAGTGTATTGCAATCCCACGTTCAGTGTACCACCGATACCTGTGAGACGTGCGCCGTCATCACCATCGTCACTCAGATGCATGAAATCGAGCAACTGGTCAGTATATTTGTCAGCCTTGTCGTCGAGCACCTCACCCGACTCCGATTTGATGTCCACATCATGGAAACCATCAAACACAAAAGAATTCCGCTTGTTAGTAGCCACATAGTTTTTGGTCCAAATAATGGCGCCTAAATCCTGCAAAGCCCCATATACAGTGAGGTCTTCGTTGATTTTGTAGGAGGCACCGGCATCTACGGCCAGACCAAATCCGCTCACTCCCGGTGTACCCATATCCACGTCACTAACATAGTTGTAAGTCCCCGGTTGGCTATAATACTCCTTCGATTTGTTCTTGTATTTAAAACCGTTCATACTCACCTGCGACTTTCCATCAGCAGTGATGACCCATTGATTGGCATCTTTCAGGTCGGCAGTGACATTTTCGAGGTTCACCGACGCATTTGCAACACCAACGAGAAGTTTTGCCTTACCACCAACTCGTAGTTTTTCGTCAATCTGTCTGGAATGGCCCACAGCCAATTCTGTAAATGCTTGCGCATCGAAACTCATATCGCCAATGTCATAGCGTTTGTTGCTTGCGTTGACAGCCATTTCAAACATCTGATAGGGAACGCTGACACCTGCGAATCCTCTCACATTGAGCTCAATGGTGTTGTAACCTCCCCATTTTTTGAAACCGGCCGACATGACAGATACTTTCACCTGACCCGACATTTTATTGTCGCCTGAAGAGAAGCCTGTCAGTCCGTTGGTCAGATACGGGTTCATAAACGATGTAACTTTCTTGTCGCTTCGGTCGGGATAGAGCGGGTTTTTCCTCACGAGTTCCTCATAACCAAAATTACCCATCATCGAAGCGTTGAAATTACCCACTACTGGTACAGAAATATAGTCCTCCTCATTGCCTAAAGCCGGATTGAGGTTGTGACGGTAAAGATAGCTCTCATTGAAATACCCCGAGCGTACTTCCTGTGCCGATGCCTGAATGGCTGTTGCAGCAAATACGATGGCTGCGAATGTTCTTATATATAGTCTCATGGATTGAAATGTTTAATTTAAGTCAATGGCGATTTTTCCTATTTTCTGCAATTTCAGTGAGGTCACCTTAATAGTTTGCTTATAGGCATTGAGCAACACACCGGTCACGGCGGGCTTGCCCGATTTCTTAGCCATCATTTTCACACGGAAGCCCACACCATCCAGCACCTGGAACACAGCGTTGTCTTTGGGTTGAAGCTTCACGGTCACTACAGAAGGTTCAGCGGTCACGCCATCTTTCGAGGGTGCTATTACCTCATCGACAGTAACCTCCAGACGGTCGGAACCGATTTCATTTCCATTTTTGTCGATACCGAAGGCTGACAATTCCAAATATGCCGGAATTTTGTTCTCGACATTAGCAATAGCCTTGAGATACCCTTCAATCACTTTCTGGCCATCGGCTTTCGTCTCCACAAACGAGACATCCTTTACTTTTTCGTTCCAGCCTTTGAATTCATCCTTATACACAACGGCGGCATTCTCAGCCAAGGCGATGCCAGAGGCGACGGAAAGCACCATGCGACCGGCGTAGTTATGGCCAAGTTCGATGTTCACAGTCTCACTGTCGTCACCCACTCCCACCAAATCAACAAGTGCAATGCTGTCAGGTATATGGCGAATAATGTCACTTAACGAAGAAACCACCACCACTGTTGTATCACCTCCGGCTTTCTGTGCTCTTCTTCTTACACTGATCACACTCTTGCCATTGGCCTTGTAACTAAATTGTGGTACATCAATCCGGTGGATTGTGTTGCCCTTGCTGTCCTTTGCCACAATAGAGCCTTTCATCTTGGTGGCGAAAGGCACATCGCTGTCTATATTGATATTCAGCTGTGGATTGTACAGGTCGAGGTCCACCTCATCGTCGTTGAGGAACGAAGGAACATTTCTCAATGACACACCACCCACTTTACCAAAATTACGTGTAGGAGTGAAACCACCTCTTGCAGAGATGACATTCATTTTGCTAAGTGTAGCCGTACCTTGTACTTCCAGACGTCCGGCATTGCGGATTTCTCCTACATTGACATCCGATACTTTCACATCACCGCCGATACCTAATGAAGCGTGGAATTTGAATCCCTCTCCCTTGGTATAGGTCATGTAACTATCACCGTAAGTATGGTCGAGATAAATGCCCTTCACATGAAGCACAAACGCCAAATCGTTGGCTGGGTTGACATCATGCAGGATGAGTTTGTTGCCCGCAGCCAGTGTGAGCGAGTCGCCCATGAAGGCCACTTTGCCACATTCCACACACTGGGGGAACGTAAATCTCACCTCCTGAATATTGTTAAGGCACTTCTTAACACCATCCGAGAAAACCATGTTGATAGTGAGTTTGGCATTATCCAGTCCCACATACTCCAGTCGGGAGATTTGGTCGGTCTTGTACTCATAAATAAAGTCCATGTTGACCATCGATTCATCAAACGACACCACATCATCGGCACGATTGGCTCTGCGGGGACTTGCATTGGGGATGAGGTCGCCAAGGTCGATATTATAAGTACCTTTATAGGTCTTGGAGGGCACGCTGAACTCCTTCACCCACATGTGGGCAACAAAAGCATCGTCGTCAACCACATCAATCTTGTAATTTCCATCTTCCTCCACTTTCAAGAAATTGTTCTCGCCAAGGTCCAACACATCGTCGAGACATATTCCCACGGTGGAATTATTTACCGGCGATTCGAAGTTTCCTCCTATACCTATCGTCTTATCCACATTGCCAAGGTCGTAGTCGGTATCACGACAACCTGTAAAAGCAAGGGAAACAGCCACGGCTGAAGCTATTCCAACCGTCGTAAGCATCCATTTTGGTTTCATATTTTGTCTATTTGTTAATTTCAAAAACACTTAGTCGTAAATATTCTGCAAAATTACGCTTTTTTGCATGAATAACAGGTTTAGCGACTGTTAAAATATGTAAATCAACAACATGGAACAATAAAGGTCAAAAAAAAACCACACTTGCGTGTGGTTTTGAGCCTCTTGTCGGATTCGAACCAACGACCCCGAGATTACAAATCACGTGCTCTGGCCAACTGAGCTAAAGAGGCGGGTGGGTAAGCTACTTACATCGCGCCGCTACAACCAACTACCTTTGCTACGTTCCCGTCCTGGAGGATTCGAAGGGAGCTGGCCGTGCAAGACTTACCCGTTTTGCGGTGCAAAGGTAGGCATTTTTTTTATAGTAACGCACGCCTCGCTTGGATTTAACGTTTATTAAGCATTCCATTCCGAGTGTAAGTGCGCCTCCAAACGATATTCCAAGATGTCAAAGAGTTCAAAAAACCTGGCTTTCCCGAAGGCAAGCCAGGTTAAGATCTATCTATTCAGAGTCAAGAGAGGTTATTTCTCAGAGTCGTCCCAAGGGCCTCTATTGCGAGAAGGATTCGCGAACTGGTCCTGCATAGCCTCATTGCCCAATTGGTCGCCATCGCCATCGTCGTCATAATTGCTGATTGCTTCATCAAGGAGAGCGTCAGAGTCGATATCCAACACAGCAATGTTCGGTTTCAAATACTTTTTCATATCTTGTTGTGTTATTATTTGACTACAGTTTTCTTTCCATTAATAATATAGATACCAGGTGTGAGGCGGTCGCTGTTCACCCTTATGCCATTGATGGTGTACACCTCGCGGCGGTTATCGTTGTCGGTATTGACCTCGACGATAGCATCGGCCTCATCATCCAAGAGGATGTAGAAGTTGGCAGCCTCCTCAGGAGTGAGGGCCAGATATGCCTTATTGAGTCCACACAGGTTGGTGTGTCCATCAGCGGTGAACCAGAAGAAGCCCAGTTTCTTGACGTCGTCTACCGTTGAGCGGCTCAGCTTATAATAGTAGTACATAGGATCAGTGTCTTTCGGATAGAAGGCATCGCAGCCCTTGAGCAAGTTGTTTTCAGGTGCTATTCCTACCTCGCTGGTGATGGCAGCCGTGTATGCCTTGACCTCACCCTTGAGCACCAATGGTGTGCCAGCGGGAACTACGTCACCAGCCTTATAGATGTAATCGACAATGGAATGTTTGTTATCCACCCTGACCACAGGACCACCCACAACACCCTCGGGCATCACGTAAGCATATTCACTGTTGAAATAGGTGGCGTAGCCGCCCTCATCGGTGATTTCAAAGGCAATCTCCGAGATGTCGGTCAACCAGCGTGGGTCACCTATGCGGGCACTGTTCTGGGCACAGCTGGCCATGGTGAAATCGCCTGTGGTGTAGTCGCCTGCGAACGCAATCACGCCCTTGACGGGACTTATTACAGGTTCTGCACTGTCGCTGGTCGATTCACTGTCTGTCACATCGGTGAGAACACCGTCAACTGTATATTGTGAGGAGATGCCCGAAACATTCCAAACGGGGTTGGCACTGGCCTGACCGCCATTGATGCCACGGACGAACTGACCGCTCTTGCCGGTGTCGATGCTCACGCAGTTAAATATATTGTATTTCAGCCATTTCTGTCCGTTCTGGCGGTGATTGAAGGTATTCTTGCCGTTAGCCACGTTGTAGAAGGTACAGTGTTCCAAGGTGAACACCTGCTCTTCATATCCTGCTTCAGTAGCCTTATTGCCCGACTGTGAACTGTAGATGAAACCTGTGTGCGGTGTCTTGGAATAGATGGTGGTGTTGTCCATCCATAAGTTGCCAACTACACCGCCTCCGGAGAAGTCGATAATATTCTTGCTGCCGCCATTCATCTCGATGATGCTGTTGGTAAGTGTGAAGCTGTTGAACAGGCTCTTGATGCCACTTCCATAAATGAACTGGACAGGGAGTCCCTTGACGTTAATGCCATTGATAAAGATGTCACCCATAGGATAGAATTCGTTCTCCAGAGGAGTATTACCCTCAGTGAGGGAAACGAGAATCATCGGCTCTGCCAATGCAGAAGCATCAATGCTGGAGTTGGCACCCTGGAGCACAAACGGACAGGAAGCCTTAAGCGGTCCACTGACGGTAAAATTGGCATCGGAAGCCAGGTTGATGGTAATGCTGGTGGGCGAAGGTCTCTTAACCAGTTCAGCATTCAGGGCAGCGGTAATATCCTGACCATCTTCTACGTAGATAATAATGTCAGTGATAGCGTCTTCGTTAATCCATCTCGGGTCGCCGATACGGGCATTATTCTGCGGACATGTAGCCATGGTAAAGTCACCTTGTGTATAGTCGCCTGTGAAGACTATGAGCCCCTCAACGGCGTTGGTGATAGGCTCTTCAGCATCGCCGGTGGACTCGCTGGCTGTCACATCGGTAAGTGTGCCATCGACGGTGTATTGTGAGGAGTAACCCCTCACATCCCAAACGGGATTGGCGCTGGCCTGACCACCGTTAAGACCTCTGATGAATTGTCCGTTCTTGCCGGCATCGATGCTGATACAATCGATAACGCTGAAACTCAGCCATTTCTGTCCGGTCTGGCGGTGATTGAAGGTATTCTTGCCGTTGGCCACGTTGTAGAAGGTGGAATTACTCAAGGTGAAGTACTGCATCTCAAGACCAGCCTCGGTAGCCTTGTTGCCCGACTGTGAACTGTAGATAAAACCTGTATGCGGAGTCTTAGAGTAGATGGTGGATGTTGTAATGTTGAAATTGGCCACAACTCCGCCTCCGGCGAAGTCGAAAATATTCTTGTTGCCTCCATTCATCTCGATGATGCTGTTCTGGAGAAGACAGGTATTGAACAAGGCTTTCATACCATTGCCATAGATGAACTGTGCGGGAAGTCCCTTGACATTGATATCTTTGACAATAATGTCGCCCATATGATAGAAGCCGTTCTCATCTGCTGTATTTCCTTCCGTTGTATTGACCAATATCATCGGTCCTGTCAGGGCAGAAGCATCGATGCCGTTGTTGGCGCCATTGATTTCAAGAGGACAGGAGATGTTGAGCGGTCCACTTACTGTATAGTTGGCATCCAGTTCCAGATTGAAGGTGATGCTTGTAGGAGCAGGGGTCTCGGCCAGAGCGGCATTCAACAGAGAGGTAAGGTCCTCACCATCTGCAGCATTGATGACGATGTCGGCAGCGGACTCCTCAACTATCCAGCGTGGGTCGCCGATTTGGGCTTCCTTCTGCGGACAGTCGGCCATGGTGAAGTCGCCCTGTGTAAAGTCGCCAGCGAAGGCAATGAGACCCTCGACAGCATTGGTGATAGGCTCTTCATCATCACCAGTGGATTCACTGGCGGTCACATCGGTAAGTACGCCATCGACGGTGTATTGTGAGGAGAAGCCCGACACATACCATACGGGGTTGGCACTGGCCTGACCACCGTTAAGACCTTTGATAAACTGTCCGTTCTTGCCGGCGTCGATGCTGATACAATCGGTGACGCTGAAACTCAGCCATTTCTGTCCGGTCTGGCGGTGATTGAAGGTATTCTTGCCGTTAGCCACGTTGTAGAAGGTGGAATTACTCAAGATGAAGTACTGCATCTCAAGACCAGCCTCGGTAGCCTTGTTGCCCGACTGTGAACTGTAGATAAAACCTGTATGAGGAGTCTTGGAGTAAATGGTGGATTGCATCAAATTGAATTCACCCACCACTCCACCTCCGGCGAAGTCGAAGATATTCTTGTTGCCGCCATTCATCTCAACGATGCTGTTGTGGAGCTTGAAACTGTTGATTAATGACTTGACGCCACTGCCGTAGAAGAACTGTGCGGGAAGTCCCTTCACGGAGATGCCTGATACGGAGACATCACCCAGTTGGAAGAAATTCGATTCGTTAATCAGGCTCTCAGGCAAGGTGGTGCTGACAGCAAACATGGGTCCTGAGAGTGCTGACGCATCAATGACAGCCAGATTCATGGAATTACAATTGACGGTGAGTGCACCTGTAACAGGCATGGTCTGCCCCACGGTGTATTCTCCACCTGGAGCCAGATTGATGGTAATGCTTGAGGGATAAGGATTGCCCACCATGGCTGTGGCCAGTTCGGCAGCGATATCCTTTCCACTCTCGGGAGATATTTCAATGGCCTCTCCAACGGTTGGTGCGGGAGGTGCAGCCACCTCGTAGGTCATTCCGTAGAACTGGATAGTGGTACCCTTAGCAGAGAATGTATAAGAAGCCCCTTCTGTCAACTCATACACCTTGGTGACATATCCGTACTTCTCGTCTGCCGTCTTGGAATCCAACGTCAACGTACCATCCAGCAACGTCATGTCGGCGCGGTTGAAAAGTTTCAAGTCCTTTCCGTCGTTGGAGATGTAGGCATCATCCTTGGGTTGACGACGGTAATAAACGGTCAATGTGACATCCTTTTTAGCGGTAACCACCAGGGATGTGCTGCCACTTTGCTCGGTACCATTAAGACTGGTGGCAGTAGGTAATTCGGCGTTACGAACCTGAATGAAATGCGTAAAATCCTCACCTGCTATGGTGATGGAATTTCCATTGAGGGTGGTTTCATAGACTGTTTGCACAGTCAAGGCGTCATCGTCTAACAATGTAGACTCAGGAGCAACAGGTGTGCTCTCATTGGCTTTCCAGGAGGTTGCAGCATAGGCGCAAACCGCCAAAAAAGCAATGACAATCAGTGCTAATTTTGTCTTCATAAAGATTTGTTTTAGTTTGGTAGATAATATTTAAGTAAGATAATTTGAGGACAAAGATACGAAAAACATCTGACAACACAATAAAATTGTAGAGTTTTTTGCGCACACTTCACATAATACATCTTCATATTGCCTGCGACATAACCTCATAACCTATAAGTAGAGGACTTATGACTGCTTACTGATGAGCTATTCGAATAAGCTTCAACTATTGATTATCTGGCAATTGTAATTTACGCTTTGGATTTTCCTTGGCTCCGTAGTCAATCAATTTTCGTGCCGAGGTGATGACGCTCTTTCCCTCCGATGCAGTGGAACGTTTTAGTTCATCAAACGCCTCACGAGTCTTATCGAGTTGTTCCTCAACCAAAACAAAACGCTCATAGAAGAGTTGCACACGATTGATGATTTCATCGGCAGCCTTCATGATGGCCTCTTGATTCTCTGCTTGTCTCAACTGTCGCCATGACAATTCCAAAACTTTTAGAATCATGAAGAGATTTTGACTTCCAGTGATGACAACCCCACGCTCATATGCCCATTTCCACAAACTTGTATCTGCTGATAAAGCTGTTTGCAGAGCACTCTCGCTGAAAACATACATCAACACAAAGTCCAATTTATTGTTGGAGGACTGCAAATAATTGCTATAGTTTTTCTTTGATAGTTCCCTTACATGCGACTTCACCGACTCAAGATGGCGCTGGAGGGCGCTTTCTTTCTCTGTCTCACCAGGTGAGTTTACATATTCTTCAAAAGCCTTAAGAGAGATTTTGGAATCGATGATGACATCCCGATGGTCAGGAAAATGCAAAATGACATCAGGCTGCAATCTTTTGCCATTCTCATCCAAGACAGTCTTTCCGGTATGTTCTCTCATGGTGACTTGTTCGTCAAACTGAACACCATTTTCCATCCCCATGTTCTCTAACAGCGTTCTCAATCTCAACTCCCCAAAGTTTCCCTGAGTCTTGTTCTCACTCATGAGAGCCTGCGCCAATTTATCTGCTCTCTCCCCTACTCTTTCCGCCTGTTTCATATTCTCACGGATAGAGGCATCGAGTCGCTCAATTGTGACGGAGTGCTGTCTGTCGCTCTTCTCCACCGCTTCTCTCATCTGCTTGAGGTTTTCACGGAGGGGGCCCAGGATGGTCATCATCTGCTGCTGATTAGTATCGGAAAGTTCCTCTGCCCTACGTTTAAGAATCTGTTCGGAGACAGTATTGAATTGTTGCTGAATCAATTCCGACTGTTTTTCCGTCATTTTCTCATGCAATTCCTGCATTTGAGCAATCTGTTTTTGAAACTGCTCCTTCATTTCTTCCAACTGATTTTCAGCAGATAGCACCTTCGCTGCCAACACTTCACGTTTAGAAACCAACATTGTGTTCTCACTTTGAATCCTCTCTGTTTCTTGTCGTGTTTTCTCAAGTTCAGCACTTATTTTTCTATTGTCATCACGTAGCATCTTTGCCTCCGTTCTAACGCCCCCCATACGGAGGTTTCCTATCACAAAGCCAAGGAAGGCACTGGCAAGTATAGCGAGTATAAAAAGAAATACATTCATAGAGGATAACCGTGAGAAGGTTTAACGCTTTGCACGCAAGATGCTCACCTGATTGATGAGCTTTGAATTATATAGACGGCTTCGTCGGGGCAGGTTGTTGTCGTCATAGATTCCTACTTTTACGGTGTCAATCTGCTGTAACAGCGATGGCGCCAGCTCTTCTGCAAGCGGTTTCTGTGTGACAACCACACATGGCAGTGCATCGATGACCATCTGCTCATTCGTCATGTCAATGGCATCTATTCTCTGGTTTACACCATATACCACCTCAGCCCTTAATGTATCTGTGACAGGATGATAGAATGTCATACCCTTCAACTCTTTCATTCCCTGCACAGCACAAATACTATTTTTGTGCGAGTTGCTAAACACCTTTCCTATCGAATCTATCATAAAACATTCCATCACCATAAAAAGCACTCCTATCCCCCACACCATTTGTATCACTTCATGGTGACGCACAGAAACGACAATAAAGAGGAAGAGGATAATGAAAAGCACGGTCACAAAAATCCCCGTTCCAAAATCAAGGAATCCTCTGTTGACAATCCTGAAATGGATGATGATTGGCAACAATAAGAGCGACAAAGCCACAGCAAAACCATTAAAATAGAAAAGTTTCTTGCCATAGGCATCTGACGGCCAGTTTTCGTGGAAATGAGCCAACACCAAAGCCACTGCCAAGGAGCATGGTGGAGCCAACGGTAACAACCGAATCATACCCTTGTTGGGCATTATAGAGAGGAGCAGCAATGCAAGCAACAACCATGTGATAGCTATAAAGTACTGGCCTTTCACCTGTATATGCTTCTTCCAATAAGGGATGAACAGAGCCGCTAATACCAGGATGCACCACACACCCATCTCAGCAAAGAATCTCCAATAATAGAACCAAGGATATTTACTTGGGGCAAGCCAGTTGGCTATTTCACTCCTAATCACCATTGCCAAGGTTGAAGGATGGTTTGTCCACATATACAAGTACCACCATCCAAAAATAACGACAGCTATCAGAAGCATCATTCCTAATGGCAACCATTTCCCCTTCATTTGGGGACGTTTAAACACTATCATGGCTATCATGGCTGGCAGAAGCATGGATACAAAAGCCACACTGCCATCGCCAAGTTCCGACAAGCCCATCATCACTCCTGCCAGAGCCGCCCACCGCCATTTATGAGGGTTGTCGTAGTAACGGTCGTCATACAACATCCTAAAAATAAAATAGATGGCGGCCATCATCAGGGCATAGCCATAAATATCACGATTCACCATTCTACCCATGTAAATGACATTGTAGCACGTGATAAAGATGATGGTGGCAATCTCGGCAAAATACTTCCTACGATACATATACCTGGCAATGCCGAAAAATGCCAATGCCCATACAATACCCATGAGACCTGCTGCTGTTCGATGGAATGACACATTGCCGGGACTGACGGTTTCAATGGAAGCAGCTACCCAGATGGCAAGAGGGGGTTTATCGATAGCCAACTCGCCATTAATGGTGGGAACGCTCCAACTGCCGCCATTGACAATTTCACGGGCAGCAACCAACGTTCTTGCTTCCTGTCCATTGGTGGGAAACACACCATTGTTGACGAAAAAAGCCGTCATAAACAGGAAGAACAAGAGAAATGTACGATAACTGTTTCTACGGAAGAATCTCATGGGTTATTGATTTTGCAAGGAATAATAAAAAACTACAGACTATACATCTGTTCGTCGGTAAGCAGGGTGACATCGTTTTCGATGAGGATGCGGTGACATGCTTCCATGTCAATGGTTTTGATAATCACATTTGCCACATCGCCATTGTTGAATGAGTACATATACTCAATTTCCACGCCCTCGTCGGAAAGATGTTTCAGAATATTTGCCAACGAACCAGTGACATTGGTCGTGACAAAACCGATGACATCGGTCACCTTCACTGCAAATCCTTCATTACGGAGCGTCTTACAGGCTGTATGAGGGTCGGAGACTACACAGCGCAATATACCGAAATCGGAACTGTCGGCTATACTCATGGCACAAAGGTTGATGCCGGCAGTCGCCAAGATTTCCGTCACCTCAGTGAGACGGCCCGACTTATTCTCTAAAAAGATAGATAACTGTTTGGTGAACATTATGTTTGAAAGTTTAGGAGTTTGAGAGTTTAGACATTACCTAATTACCTGATTCATCTATCGCACAAGCACTATTCTAAAACGATTTCCTTTCCACGGCAGAAGCGATGCTCAATCTGGCGGTCATCGCCCAGATAGATGTAACGCTCCAAACGGTGTAGCAGCGAATAATTGTCATGGTTCAGGATGCTGTCGTCGATGACAAGCGCGTCGAACTCATAACCAGGCTCAAAACTTCCCACACGGCCAAAGAAACTGCCACCTGATTTGGTAGCCATCCAAAACGCTTCCGACAAAGTGAGGAACGGCTGTCCATGATCTTGTTGATAGTGCATCTTGCTTACCTGTATTGCATAGACTATCATCCGGAACATTATCAGTTCGTGACCACCACTGATGTCGCTGCCAAGCCCCACTTGTAGTCCTTCATTGAGGAACCTGCGAATGGGCGACATGCCCGACGCCACATTGAAATTCGACGTGGGACAATGGGCCACCATCACACCGCGCTGTTTCATCAGTTCCAACTCTTCGCCCTCAGTCCATACACAGTGAGCCATCACGGTAGGAGTCTGTCCAAAGAGTCCATAGCGGTTGTAGGCGTCACCGTAGCAGGTACTATCTTTCTCCAAAGACTGCACCCAGGCTATCTCATCCTTGTTCTCAGAGAGATGCGACTGAACGGGTAATTGATACTTGGCTGCCAATTCGCCACAGGCTCGAAGCATCTCGGGTGTACACGACGGCACAAAACGGGGAGTGATGATTGGCCTTACCAATGCATCCGGCTTATTGAATTCTGCAATGAGTTCTTCATTGCCCTTCACCATGTCCTCAACCGACTCAGATAGAGCTTCAGGGCAGTTGCGGTTCATGGCCACTTTACCTACTAATGCTCCCATCCCGGCCTCCTGGAAAAGTTGCATCAGCAAACGGGTGCTGGCAGTATGAATCGTGGCAAAGACGCAGGCTCTCATGGTGCCAAATCGCCATAGGTTGCTGATAAAGCGTCGATACATCCGCTCGGCATACTCTAAGTCGGCAAATTTCATTTCCTCGGGGAAGGTATAGGTCTGGAGCCATGGCAGCAATTCCATATCCATGGCAATAGCCTGATTTCGAAACTGTGCGGCATGCACATGCATGTCGTTCATTGCAGGAATCAGCAGACGGTCGCCAAAATCAATAACCTCTGCATCCTCACTATCCAACGATGCCAAATCTTCCGACACTCCTATCACACGTCCGTCGGCACCAACGGCAATATACCCATTTTCTAACACCTCAAAATGGTCTTTCTCCTTTGTAAAAAGGATATGAGCTTTATAAATCTTCTTCTTCATAGTCTCTTGTGTTTATTATATAGTATTATTAATCTCTATTCGCATAGCTCTTCAGCAGTATCAGCAATCACCAGTTTTGTCTATTTCAATTTCACTACCGCATACGAAGTGGCTGGCATATGGATAATCACATTGCCGGTCTTGCGGTCTTGCCGGATGTCGAAACGGTCGCCGGCAAGTAGTGTCGTCTTTCGGAAATTCACATTGAGATGAAACGTGGCATCAGCGGCCTCGGCCTTGGGGTTGAGCATCACCAATACCACATCCTTTCCTGCTGCACGAGCATAGACAAAAGGATAAACAGAGGGTGAGGGGTTTTGCTCATCCATCGATGGATAGACAGGCACAAACTCGGCATAGTTGGCCAATGCTGGCTCACTGTGTCGCAATGCGATAAGGCGCCGCGTCTTGTTGAGTAGTGAATTAGGGTCTTTTTCCTGTGCCTCCACATTAGGCGCATTGGGCGACGGGTCAACTGGCAGGTAGAGGTTAGCTGCATCACCTGTTGAGAATCCCAGATTTTTGCCACTTGTCCACTGCATAGGTGTACGGGCACCGTTTCGGGGCTGATAGGCGCCTTCCACCTGTGGCCAGTCTTTAGGCAGTTGCTTCATACCAATTTCGTTGCCATAGTAGAGGAATGGCACGCCAGGCATAGTGAAGCCAAAAGCATAGATGATTTCCAATTCCTTGTCAGTGCGCCGATTACCTAAACGGGCATTATCATGATTACCCAACGGCAGACTGATGTATCCCTTTCCCACCGTCTTCTCATACTGGTCCATGTAACTACGGAGGAATGCTGTGATGTCACCCTTTCCTTCTGCATCGAAATAGCTATGACCCTCACTTACACCGTTGAGTATGCGCCAACTCTCTTTCTGGAAGAGGTCGTTGTAGCCATTAAACCAATGGAAGAAATCCACATGAAAGCAGTTGTCGAGGGCATCGGCAGGATACGACCATTCGGCCACCATAAAACCTCGTGGATATTCCTTCTCAAGGAGTTGCCGTATCTCGCGCCAGAAGAGTTTTGTCTCGTTCTCATTCGTATTGAAAAATTGCTCATTGCCTCTCACGCGCCGTGTCTTGACCAAAGCTCCCGCCATATCGGCACGGAAGCCATCGGCTCCCATATCCATCCAGAAACGCAGGACATCCTTCAGGTCTTCGCGCATGGCCAACACATCGGGATGGTTGGTGGGCAACTGCCATGGCTGGTCGGGGTCAGGATTGGAGAACCCGAAATTAAGCGCTGGCTGGCACCAATAGAAGTTGCGCATGAACTGCCCGTTACGTTGTCCGTATCCTTTGATAAACGAACCGGCAAACTCACGTGGTGGGTCCACCCAGTTGGTCTCTGTCCAGATATAATAGTTAGAATACTTGTTTTTTTCCTGCTTCTGCGACTCCACGAACCAGGGATTGTCGATGGAAGTATAACTAATGACATAATCGAAGATAACATGCATTCCTCGCTTATGGGCCTCTTCGAAAAGTTGACGGGCATCTTCATTGGTGCCATAGCGCGGAGCTATCTTGTAATAGTCGCGTATGTCGTAGCCAGCATCATTGAATGGTGAGTCGAAGAAGGGATTAAACCAGATGGCATCCACGCCGAGACTCTTCACATAGTCGAGTTTCGAGATGATACCTTGCAGGTCGCCAATGCCGTCACCATCGGAGTCGCAGAATGTCTGCGGATAAATCTGATAGAAGACAGCATTCTTCGCCCATTCGGGCACTTGGGGAATGTCATACTTCCCCGTGATGGTTTGTGCCGTGGCTGCTAACGACAGCATAGCAGCAAAGAGCATTATTGATCTCTTGATAGTCATGGTATTGCTGTTATTTAATATTAGTCTCGCAAGTATATTTATACTATTGCATATTCACTTGTGCGAAAGTTGAGTTATTTAATAAAATTAGTACGAACGGGGCGTTCTAATGTAGGAGAGCCATCTTCCTCGACGTTCAGTTTTCGAATCATCCAAGCCATGTTGCGCCCCAAGGTGCGCATGGTTTGCATGCCCTCCTCATCCTGTGCCACCTGTCCTGGAGTGTGACCGTAAGCCATATTCCAATACTGTGAACTGACAATGGGCATGTTCATGATGGTGAAATACTTGTTCAAGCGGTCGAAGGCAGCAGATGCCCCTCCCCTACGGCAAACCACCACGCTGGCACCGGGTTTGAAACGCAGTTCATTCCCCAAGGAATAAAACACTCGGTCGAGCAACGCGCAGAGCGAACCATTTGGGCCACCATAATACACAGGCGACCCAACAACCAATCCGTCGATGCCGTCTTTTATCGAGCGCATCACCCTGAAGTATAGGTCATCGTGGAATGTGCATCGCCCGCCATTCCTTCCACACATGCCACAGGCAATACATCCCTGTACAGCTTGTTTGCCGATAGAGATAATCTCCGTATCAACACCTTCGCCATTGAGGGTATTAGCCACCTCCTTCAGTGCCAGGAATGTGTTTCCCTGCTCTTTCGGACTTCCATTTATCAGTAAAACTTTCATCTTTGGAATTTCATTGATTTGTGTTTGTCAAGCTGGCAGGTTTTCATCCATTAGCTCGGTTATCAATGTTTTTCGCAAAATTAATCATTTTTCTTTGAAAACCATGTAAAAAAGACAAAACTTTAAAGATTTATTCGAGATTTTCATATTAACAGAGTTCATTTTTTAAAAACGACATCATCAACCCCAACGACTATACCTCCGAGGGGTGTTGGCTTGCAAGTGGATTTAGGCAAAACAATCCATGCCACCAGTAGCTTTCAAGGAATTGCTTGACGCTACTGTTGACGATGAAAAAGTAAGAACAAAGGTTGAAGAGCTGATTGAACTCAAAAGGGAAGGAAAGGAGTGCGACATGCTTGCTGTCGAAATTGACGGTGGTGGTAAACCTATAAAAAGACGCTGTTATCGGAATAAGACATTTACCTTTGTGATGTCTTATTAAATAAACCGCAATTCTGACCACTATATAAAATTTGCCGGAAAACGCTTAAAAGGCGGTTGGTGTCTTTGGATACCAGCCGCTTTTGCTTTGCT
>OMXV01000012.1 GCA_900315075.1 uncultured Prevotellaceae bacterium
TTGACAAGGCCAAGTTTTCCTGCAGCAGTAGCTTGTAACTTACCAAATAGAATGTTCGCATTAGTGGCACTACCAGTGACGAAGGTGCCGATAGAACCAATCAAAGGAGCAAAGAATGGGAATACCGATCCGGTCAGGGCTACTAGACCATTGGCAATGTCGTTGGTCATACCTGTGTTGTTCATCGTCATGGCCATGGCAACAAGACAGCAGATGGTGACAACGGTTTTTTGGAGATTAATGGTGGTCTTGGCCAATATCTTCATCAATTTACCGAAACTCAAACCTTGTATCAGTCCACCTATTGTGGCACCGAGGAAAATCATCAGACCAGCGTTGGAAAGCCAGCTAAAAGAGAATTTGTTTCCAGTAACAGGCAAGTTGAATTCTGTCACAAGTGTTGACTTAAGCAAATCTTGAATAGCTGGAACAATCTTGCTCGAAATAAGGATGAAGAAGATAATTAGACCATAAACACTCCAGGCTTTCAATGTCTTTGAAAGGCTAAAATATTTTTTCTCAACCTTTACGGTCTCGTCGGCACTCTCATCTTTCTTGATAAACAGTTTGTTGTAAATCAACATGGCAATGATGGCGGCAACACTACCGAGAATGGCTGGAGTCTCTGGGCCGATGAAATGAGCACAGCAGAACTGCACGATGATGGAGAAAGTGCCCACGAACAGCGCAAGTGAGAGATTCTTCCAAATCTTCTTGCGGTCTGTCATCATCAGAATAAGGAAGGGCGTAATGAAGAACATCAGTGCCAATTGAATGATGATAAAAGTGGCTACTTCACAAAGCATGGCAGAATCGGCACTTCCAGATGCTGCCACTTGGTTGGCAAGAGTGGTAGCAGGGAGACCAACGGCACCAAAGCCTACAGCCACGGTGTTGGCAATCAGACAGATGACAGCCGAGAACATAGGCTTGAAGCCTAAACTAATCAAGATGGCCGCAGGAATGGCAACGGCAGTTCCAAAACCAGCCATACCCTCAAGCACGCCGCCAAGACCCCATGTCAACAGAAGCACAAGCAGGCCCTTGTCGGAGGTCATTTGGATAAATTGTGTCTTGATGGTTTCAATCTCCTTTGTCTCGCAGAGGATGTTGTAACTGTAAATGGCACAGATGATGATGAGGATAATAGGGAAGCAGGCTTTCAACAATCCTTCTATGACCGACCAGAAGGTAACTCCGTAGATAGAAGCTGAAGAAAGTTCTGGCTTGATAATTCCCATGGAGGGAGTGGCGAATAATGCCAAGAGAACAGTTACGATCAGTGTCACGATGGCACTTTTGAAGCCCGACACTTTGAAGCCCATCATCAATACAATGAGCAATACAATTGGAATAACCGAAATTAAAGCTGTCATAAGTTTAGATTTGGTAAGTACTAGATTTTATGGCCGTAAAATTAAGAAATTTTTCCTCAATTTGCAAATATTAACCAAGTTTTTTTCTCTATTACCTCAAAATACTAAAAATACAACACTTTTTTGAACACAAAGACACAATGAATATAAGATAATAAATGTGTCTATGTGTAGATGATGGCTAAAGTCTGATATATAGAGTCTAACGTCTAAAACCTAAGTCTATTTTTTATTCAGACTCTGATAATACCGTTCTTTTATGTCGGCCTCGATGTCTTCGATGGCTCTATGAGGGTTGGCCATTGATTTCACCATCACGCAGAGCACAAATACCAAAATAGTAATAGCAATACAGACCACCCAACGAAAAATTTCAGACTGAATAGGGATGGCCTGCATGCTTACTATACCTGCCACCACGGGGATGCCGAAAAGCAGCCAGTCGGCACCACTCTTCATTTGATAGGCCTCCACGGCCTTTTTATACTCCGGGTCCTCGTTTAGGAGCCGCTTCTTGTTTTCAAGCCATTTCAGCTCGAAATCCTCACTATACTTTTTCTTATTTTTCATTTTGCTTATTCTGATTATTCTGACTACTCCGATATTTTCACAAGTTCCCCCATCACCATATCGCTCACATGTATGCCGTCTATGGTCAAGTGGAGATGACCGGCGTCATTCTTGAGCAAACCTCTGTCTATCATGGGGCGGGCATTGTGTAGCAGATAGTCATACATCTCTGTCCCAAACACGCTTTTCATCCATGTCAGGTCTATTCCCTCACAGGTGCGCAGACGTGTGGTGATCATGTCATTGTAGTGGGTTTGTTGGTCGATGAACTCCCCTTCAGATGGAATTCTACCCTGTGAGATTGCTGATATATATTGCTCCACATCAGCTATGTTCCACTGTCTTTTTTCTCCGTCGTAAGAATGGGCGCTTGCACCGAGTCCTATGTAGGGCTTGTCGGACCAGTAGAGGCTATTGTGACGTGAGTGCATCCGCTTGCGGCAGAAGTTGCTGATTTCGTAATGTTGATAACCATTCTCCTGGAGTATCTCCACCATTGTGTCATACATTTTAATATATAGTTCATCATCTGTTTCTGCCACCTCACCTTTGGTAAGCATTTGATAGAGTGGAGTACCCTCTTCATACATTAGACTATAGGCCGAGAGATGTTCCACGTTCAAAGTCAGGGCGGTCTCTATGTCGTGTTTCCATTCGTTGAGCGTCTGATTGGGAAAGCCAAACATCAGGTCGATGCTGATATTGGCTATGCCCGTAGCACGAAGGCACTTCACCGCATTTATAGCTTGCGCTGCCGTATGGCGGCGACGAAGAAAACGAAGTCGTGCGTCATCAAATGTCTGCACGCCAAGGCTAACGCGGTTTACGGGCAACTCGTTCACGATTGAAGCAAAAGCCTCATCCACATCGTCGGGGTTGCATTCCATGGTAATCTCTATGGGATGACCATCATTGTTTTGCCACCCTGGACCAAAGACCTCCTCCATGCTGTCAAACAACTGATGTAATTGCGAGGCAGACAGTTGTGAAGGTGTGCCTCCGCCAAGATATACCGTCAGAGGGCGAACCACCCCTCGCAGTCGCATTTCTTCACATAACGCATCCACATATCGCTGCCGCAATGACATGCCCACCGTGGAGTAAAAACCACAGTAGATACAACGGCTCTTGCAAAATGGCACATGGATATAAATGCCTGCGTAGGAAACTTCGTGTTTGTCCGACATTTTTACGTTATTTCATGCAAAAGTACTAAATGTTTTAAAAGAAATACGATTTTCAAGCATTTCTTTTGGCTATTTCTCAGAAATGTAGTAATTTTATCCGCAATTTCTGAAAATAGACGTTTTTCAGCGCATTTACAACATGTAATTTATTATTTTAACATTAATCATATTAACTTCTATGAAAGTCTATCAGACAAACGAAATCAAAAACATCGCACTCATTGGCAGTGCGGGAAGCGGCAAGACTACACTTGCCGAGTCTATCCTCTTCGAGGCAGGTATCATCAGACGTCGTGGCACTGTAGAGGCCAAAAACACCGTTAGCGACTACTTCCCCGTGGAGCAGGAGTATGGATACTCTGTCTTCCCAACGGTTTTCCATGCTGAATGGAACAACAAAAAACTCAATTTCATTGATTGCCCGGGTTCCGACGACTTCGTAGGTGGTGCCATCACCGCCCTCAACGTTACCGATCAGGCTGTTATCACTGTCAACGGACAGTATGGCCCAGAGGTGGGTACGATGAATACTTTCCGCGTCACAGAGAAAATCAATAAACCCGTCATTTTCGTTGTCAACCAGCTCGACCGCGACAACTGCGACTATGAGACTGTGGTCAACAACCTGCGCGACACTTTCGGCTCAAATTGCATCGAGGTGCAGTATCCTACTGCCACAGGAGCAGGCTTCAACGCTGTTATCGACGTGCTCCTGATGAAAAAACTCTCCTGGAAGGCTGATGGTGGCGCACATACCATCGAGGACATCCCTGCAGAGGAGATGGACAAGGCTGAGGAACTCCATGCTGCTCTTGTGGAAGCTGCAGCTGAGTGTGATGAGGCTCTGATGGAGAAATACTTCGAGACAGAACAGCTCGACCCGGATGAAATCCGTGAAGGTATCCGCAAAGGTCTGGTTTCTCGTTCGATATTCCCAATCTTATGTGTGTGTGCTGGCAAAAATATGGGTGTCAGCCGCCTCATGGAGTTCTTGGGCAACGTGGTGCCCTTCGTCGATGAGATGCCAAAGGTGAAGAATGCTAATGGTGTGGAAGTTGCACCTGATAGCAATGGTCCTGAGAGCCTGTTCTTCTTCAAGACAGGTATGGAACCACATATTGGTGAGGTAAGCTACTTCAAAGTGATGAGCGGTAGTGTGAAACCAGGTGACGACCTGACAAATGCTGACCGTGGCTCCAAGGAGCGTATGGGTCAGATTTTTGCATGCGCAGGCTCAAACCGTATCAATGTGGATGAACTGAAGGCTGGCGACATCGGTTGTACAGTGAAACTGAAGGATGTCAAGACTGGCAATACCCTCAATGCCAAGGAAGTGGACCAGAGGTTCGATTATATCAAATATCCCAACTCCAAGTATTCACGTGCCATCAAGGCTGTCAACGAGAGTGACACTGAGAAACTCATGGCTGCTGTACTCAAGATGCGTCAGGAGGATCCCACATGGGTGGTGGAGCAGAGCAAAGAGCTTAAGCAGACCATTATTCATGGACAAGGTGAGTTCCACCTACGCACACTCAAGTGGAGACTGGAGAATAATGAGAAAATCGCCATCACATACGAAGAGCCCAAAATCCCATATCGTGAGACTATCACAAAGACTTCTCGTGCCGACTATCGTCATAAGAAGCAATCGGGTGGTGCTGGACAGTTTGGTGAAGTACACCTCATTGTGGAGCCTTACACCGAAGGCATGCCCGACCCAGTGGTTTATAAGTTTGGTGGACAGGAGTTCAAGATGAACATCAAGAGCCGTGAGGAAATCGACCTGGAGTGGGGTGGAAAACTCGTGTTCCTCAACTCTGTTGTCGGTGGTGCTATCGATACTCGTTTCATGCCTGCTATCCTCAAGGGTGTCATGGAGCGTATGGAGACTGGACCTCTTACTGGTAGCTATGCTCGCGACGTGCGCGTTATTGTGTATGATGGTAAGATGCACCCAGTTGACTCCAACGAGCTTTCCTTCATGCTCGCAGCTCGTAATGCTTTCTCAAAGGCATTTAAAGAGGCTGGTCCAAAGATTCTTGAGCCTATCTATGACCTTGAGGTACTTGTACCTGCCGACTACATGGGTGATGTGATGGGTGACCTCCAGGGCCGCCGCGCCATCATTATGGGTATGGATACCGAGGGTGGTTATCAGAAGTTGAATGCCAAGATTCCTCTCAAGGAATTGGCAAGTTATAGCATCGCCCTGAGTTCACTCACTGGTGGACGTGCTTCCTTCAATACCACATTCGCAAGCTATGAGTTGGTGCCAAACGATATCCAGCAGGCACTTATCAAGCAGCATGAGGAGGAGATGAAAGAAGAGGATTAAACCATCTCAATCAAATACTCAAAAGGCAGCCGCCGTCCAAATTCAATTGGGCGGCGGCTTTTTAAAGTTTGCTATTTTTACCGAGGTTGTTTTTGTTTCGTTTGCTGCGACACTGTTGCAATCCTTACTATTTAAACTGTACTTGCTGATAGCCTAAGAGCAGGTCGGCACGGCCGCCTGGCTCACGGTAATAGACCAGTGCTTGGTATTTGTTCTCGGTCTGGAAGAAACTTCCTTCTGTGGGCATTACCTGTGCGTAGCCTTTGCTGTCGATGAGCACATACTGGTAGGAATAATATCCCATCTTCAACAATACCTCTGCTTCGTAGCTGCGGCTCAACTCATCGTATTCCATACGATATTCAGGTAGGAATTGGTCGTTGGTCCACACACCGTTCAAATAGACGTCTCCATCTACAGGTTCGGGGCAGAGCAGTTGGAAATGCACACGCACATAGTCGCTGATTCGGTCATTATCGATGTTGTCGCTATTGCGGATATAAAAAGCACCGTTGGCATCCTCGTCGTACAGGTAGTTGGGGCGAGGTTCATCGGGGATGACAAAAGCATGAAACACCTTGCCATCCCAACGGATGCGGTCGATGCCAAGGGTGGGGTGGTCGGTGTCGAGCACCTCGAATTTATGGTATTCATTGCCAGCGTCGAAAATCAAGTCACGGCAGTTTTGCCAGGTCAGACCGTCGGACATGGTGAATTGCGGACGGGCATTTACCACAGCATTGTCCCAACGTCCATTCTGCATGACCACTGTTTTAATTTGTTCTGATGGGTTGAGAATCCTCAGCCCACCGTATTTCACGCCCATGGTAACTTGCTGGTGCGAGGAGTTGATATCGATATCGGTGTTGCTGCTGATATTCATACTGACGCCTATTTTAGGATCCACCACACAGAAACATACAGAAAACATTTGCTCGTCGTCGTTGTTGTCGTCGATGACGGTTAGTCGATAGTTTCCACTCATTTTCAAGCGGCAATGTTCGTTGGGGATGCTCAGTCGGTAGTGGGTATATAGCACGTTCGTATTCAGCGATTCCTCCACGTCGTCGATGATGTTGCCTTCGGTGAAACCGTCGATATAATCGGTCTCGAAGAGTTGGTCACTCACGCTCCAGTCGGCCTCACAATGCTCTATTCTGTAAGTGTAGCGATGGTATTCGTGTGTGAGGTCGTCAAAGGAGATGTTGATAGGGTCGCCATACAACTTGGTGACAGGTGGCGACAACCAGTCGTTGCCAGCCACCACTTGAACTGTTGCGATACGTTCGCTATAAATCTCGTTACGCTGAGCCACGGCAATGCCCGTTGTCAGACAAAGGATAATGGTAAGGAAATATTTATATAATGACATCTTTTTATGATTACCTATGCATATAACGTGATTTGTTCCGTTAAATTATTCTTATTTTTGTTTTTTCATCAATACAATCATCTTCTCTCACATCCATCATTCATTTCTCTTAAATGTAAGTGGTAGGTCAGTTTTGTGCCAATCATCATATCATTCAAGTTTCGCATTCGCTCAATTTGCAGTAGCTAAAAGGTAGTTATAGAGTAGTTAAAGGGACATTTGCTCACTTTTGCAGCAATGGACTCAGTCATATAACTTGTCAACTAGTCTCTTGTCAACTCGTCTACTTTTAGAATCATTTCAGATAATCAGTCTTATCTGGACCAAGATAGAAACCTGTCTCTGGTGGTTGGTTGTAGCCAGCGTTTTGGGTGGCCACGGAGAGACGGTAGGGGATGTCCTCCATCAGGCAGTTGATACGATAGGTGGTGGGAATGGTGCTCACATAGATACGCAATTCGGTTGATTCCCAGTCACGGGCAATCACCTCTTCGCGCCAGTCGCCTAAAATGTCACCTTGCAGACAAGGGTTCGACTTGGTGCCGTTGTTAAACACACAGCCTTCCAACCTTTGTACCTCATCCACGTTTTTTTTCTCCCAGTTGTATTTCGTCACTGTAGCGCGGTCGAGCAATTCACGCAAAAGGTCGCCGTCCCACCAGATACCGAAGTTGTTGGAAATCCATACTCTGTCGGCCACAGTTTCACCCTTGATGTTGCGGATACCGTGGCTGTCGCTGCTCCACATTTCCACACCAGGGTGGGTGGGGTCAATGTCGGCAGCCATTGCACGCCCTACGTCTTCTTTGCTGGGAATCTGGAAGATGACTTTACCTGTGAGAGCATCGCGGAAGTCACTGCCGTCGCGCTTATTCTCATGGCAGTCCCATACCTGCAAACGGTCGGTCGTAGGGTCGAAAGCTGTTAGATGGAGGGCATCGCCATGCCCCATGCCGGTGTTGTAAAGGCCTGTTCCATCGTTGTCAACGGCCATTGCACCGTAGGTGATTTCATCGCAGCCGTCACCATCGACATCGGCGGTACGCAGATTATGATTGCCTTGTCCGGCATAGTCGCTCCATTTGGGTGTGTTGGTGTCGAATGTCCATCGTTCATGGAGTTCTTTTCCATTCCAGTCCCAGGCAGCCAAAACCGACCGCGTATAGTAACCGCGGCAGAAGATGGCCGAGGCATGAATGCCGTCGAGATAGCCTACGCTGGCCAGATAACGCTCGGAGCGGTTGGCACGGTCGTCACCCCAGTCGCTTATGTTGCCTCTTTCAGGGATATAAGGTTTGGTGTCGAGAGCTTTTCCTGTTAACCCATCAAAAACAGTAATATATTCTGGACCTTCTAAGATACGCCCCTGCTTAGGTTCAACTGTGTTGCGTGGTCTGTCGTTTTGACGAGGCTGCCCTTGTCCGGGAGGTTGTTGCCATTGTCCTTCTCCTCGCTGACCTTGAGGATTTCCCTGCCATTCAGGTCTCTGTCCACGCCGTTCTGTTTGGTTCTGCTGCCCTTGCTGGTTCATTCTTTCTCGCATCATGGCCATTCTACGTTCATTCTCCCGCTCTTCACGATTGATGGCAGCTGTGTCGATAGGGTGGGAGCGTGCTTCTGCTGCTCCATGGCGGTAGTCGGCATTGATATTGCCAATGATGTTTCCTTGTCCGTCGATAGTGCCGTCTGCAGTCTTCACCATGAATTCTGCTTTGCCATCACCATCAAGGTCATAAACGATAAAGGGTATATAGTGGGCGCCACTTCTAATGTTGCGGCCCATGTTGATTCGCCATAGACGCTCACCCGAGAGCCGGTAGCAATCAAAGATGGTGGGTCCTGTAAAACCGTCATGGGCATTGTCGTGAGAGTTGGAAGGGTCCCATTTCAGAATAATCTCGTATTGTCCGTCGCCGTCCACATCACCCACACTGGCGTCATTGGCGGAATAGGTGCAATGGCGGCCGTCGGGCATAGTAACTGGTTCGGGCTTCTCTATCTGTATGGGCAGATAACCGTTGGGGGCGTCACCATGCAAGGTGAAATGCCCATTTATTCCGCCTCCTCTGACTTCATATTCAGCGGATGTACCCTGCGGCAGGTTGTCAATATAGAAAGTGCCTCCATCTATCAGTGGGCGACTGTTCAGTTTTTTACCATCGCGGTAAATGTCAAAGGGCTCACCCTTCTTATCGCTCTTGAGTGTTCTCCAGCTTACCATCACATGACTGTCGTCTTGTCGAACGGCAACAACTCCTCTATCAAGGCGCTCGACTTTCAACTGTGAGAAATTGTAGCGTGGCTGAGCATGGGTTGTCATGCAGAGCAAAAGGAGTGCAATAATAATGTAGGTTCTTTTAGGCATAATCAATAGTTGTTTTAGTAGACGAGTTGACAAGATACAAGTTGACCTGGTAATAGACCGGCAAAAACCTTGTTTCTTGTCAACTTGAAAAAAAGTTTATTAGTAAATGCTATAGAGCCCCTTCTTACGTCCAGAATTCCTGTTCGCCGGTTTCTTGCATTTTGCCGCCGCATTTGGGGCAGGTGTGTTTGTCCCAGATGCTGATGTCGGAGCTACCGCAGTGTAGGCAGAGACGACCAACTTCGCTTCGGTAAGAAGGTGCAACATCGGCAATGATACCTCCCACGACGATGTTTTGAATTGTATGACAGTCGTGGCAACTGATGGCTGTGATTTGTTGCCTGAACAGTCCGCGACCCTCATACACCTCCACCTCATAGCCACAGCTTTCACATCTGTATTTTTTCTTCCAAGCCATCTCTTATTTCTCACTTCTAATTCTCCAACTCAAATGTACCCAATTTCTTGAGGGGAGCTTTGGGCATCTTCTCCCATTTCTCCTTTTTCTTTACATTTTTGTCGAATTCGTTGAATGTGATTTTTTGATGACGATAGGTGAGATAATTATAACTGTCGATAGTCACTTCACCTGAGTTGCGCATAATGGAATTTTCATCTTTGCCAATCAGGTAGAAATCGTTGTTCTGGTAGCGGAATAGATAGGTGGTGTGGCCAGTGCCCCAACTTCCCATTGTGGCGAAGGATTCGATATCGATAGTTAAAACACCACGGTCGGTGATGTCCAATGTATTATCGATGGAAATGTATTCATCGGGGCGAGCGAGAAGCACGTTGTCGTATGTCTTCCAGCAGGTGTAGGTGCCGTCAGAATGTCCCCAATAGATGCCCAAGATGGGTTGGTTCAGATTGTACTGATAACCGTCGCTCTCACGGATGATGATATGCTCCTTGTCATCTGGAGTGGCAGCAATCACAAGGTCGGCAATGCCATCCTTGTTTAAGTCACCGACGGCATGGGAATGCTCCCATCCCGTCGGTACGATTTCCTCGACACTCTTACCCATCTTGCCCAAACTCTGCTGTGCTTGGGCAAGATGTGGTAAGACCATCATGAGAATTGTCAGTAAATATTTCATGAATTCTTATGATTATCTTTCGTAATGGAAACCACCACCACCACTACTTGATTTTCCAGAACTTGCTCCTGGCTTTTCAAAGTGGAAACCACTGCTTGAACTATTGGGAGGTGCTGTCTCCTCAGGTGTTGGCGTTTTGGGCGTCTTCGGAGTAGTTGGCTTAGTTGGAGTGGTCGGCTTAGTCGGAGTTGTTGGCTTAGTTGGAGTAGTTGGAGTAGTCGGTTTTGACGGTGAAGTTGGAGGAGTTGTTGCGGGTGGGGTAGGGGTAGATGGCGGAGTGGTCATTCCTTCATCACCAGAGGTACTGCCGGAATCGCCCGAACCATCTGAGCCTTCTTCATCTTCTTCCCACTCATCGCCAATATCTCCTTTATACGTTTCTTCGTCTCCTTCAGTGAAGCCAGAGTCTTTTTCGTCTTCATTAAAGTTGAAAGAGTCATCTTTCTCAGCATCACCATCGTCTTTTGTAGTTTCAGAGGATGTCTGTTCCTTAGAATCGTCACCTTTGTTGAAGAATAGGAAATATGCTCCTACACCAAGTCCTATCAACAATAGTGCGAGAAGGCCAATAAGCAAACCTTTCTTGCCAGAGCCTTTCTTTTCTTGAGGTAGAGGGGCGTTGCCTTGTGGATAGGGCGCGTTTTGTGGACCGTAACCCTGGCTTGGGGGATACGGGGCTTCCTGCTGGGAAAACGGCTCTCCTTGAGGCATTTGTCCTTCGTAGGATGTGGATTCTTGTGACATCTGATCAAATGGCACACCTTGAGAACCTGTCTCTTCGTATGATGTAGATTCTTGCATAGGCTGCCCAAATGGCTGTCCGCCTTCGTATGACGTGGATTCCTGTGGCGGTGGTCCAAATGGTTGACCTCCTTGTGGCGGTGGTCCAAATGGTTGACCTCCTTGTGGCGGTGGTCCAAATGGTTGACCTCCCTGTGGTGGTGGTCCAAATGGTTGACCTCCCCGTGGCGGTGGTCCATACGATTGTCCTTCTTGTATCGGTGGTCCAAATGGCTGTCCTCCCTGTGGCGGGATTTGCTGTGGTGGAACGTTGGCAATCATTTCGCCACAGTTCTCACAGTATTTGTTCCCCGTTGGGTTTACGGTACCGCATACAGGACATATAATTTTAAGTTCCATAAGTTTATGATTATTTTAGTTTATGTTTTTGTCGTGGAGTAATTGGGGATGGTCTGGGATAGTATTTGTTCACACACCTACACTCCCAGACACCTACACTCCCGGATTCCTATTTATTTGCTGCATTTCCACGGCTTCAATTGTTTGAAGAAGTCGTTACCCTTGTCATCGACGAGGATAAATGCAGGGAAGTCTTCCACGACAATCTTCCAGATGGCTTCCATTCCCAGTTCGGGATATTCCACACATTCGATTGACTTGATGCTTGACTGTGAAAGAACTGCAGCCACACCACCGATGGTGCCAAGATAGAAACCACCATGTTTTTTACAGGCATCAGTGACATCTTGTGTACGGTTGCCTTTAGCTATCATGACGAGTGATGCACCGTGGTCTTGGAACTCATCAACGTATGGATCCATGCGGTTGGCTGTAGTGGGTCCCATCGAACCGCAAGGATAGCCCTCCGGGGTCTTTGCCGGACCGGCATAGAGGATGGGATGGTCTTTGAAGTAAGCGGGCATCTCTTCGCCGGCATCCAGACGTGCTTTCAGCTTAGCGTGAGCGATGTCGCGGGCTACAATGATGGTACCTTTCAGGTTCACACGTGTACTGACAGGATATTTAGTCAGTTCGGCACGAACGGCATCAATACCTTTATCGAGGTCGATGACAATACCTTGGCCACCCTCGCCAGGACGACGATACTCTTCGGGAATCAGTTCGGTGGGGTTATCGTCCATCTGTTCAAGCCATACACCGTCGGCATTAATCTTGGCTTTGATGTTGCGGTCGGCAGAACAGGAGACACCCATGCCAATAGGACAGGAAGCACCATGGCGAGGCAGGCGCACCACGCGGATATCGTGGGCGAGGGCCTTGCCACCAAACTGTGCGCCAAGACCAATCTTATGGGCTTCGACCAACAGTTTCTGCTCCAAGTCGATGTCGCGGAAGGCACGACCTGTCTCATCGCCCGTTGTGGGCAGGTTATCGTAGTACTTAATACTGGCGAGTTTCACTGTCAGTAGGTTCTTCTCTGCCGATGTGCCACCAATGACGAATGCAATGTGATAGGGTGGGCAGGCAGCTGTACCTAATGACTTCATCTTCTCAACCAGGAATGGAAGCAATGTTCCCTCGTTCTGGATAGTGGCCTTGGTCATTGGGTAGAAGTAGGTCTTATTGGCCGAACCACCACCTTTTGCTACCATCACAAAGTGGTATTCAGCACCCTCGGTGGCCTCAATGTCTATCTGGGCGGGGAGGTTGCAGCGAGTGTTCACCTCGTCATACATGTTCAGTGGGGCATTCTGCGAATAGCGCAAGTTGTCTTCGGTAAAGGTGTTATAGACACCTAAACTCAAGGCTTCCTCATCGCAGAATCCTGTCCAAACTTGCTGACCTTTTTCGCCATGGATGATGGCTGTGCCAGTGTCTTGACAGAATGGAAGGATGCCTTTGCAGGAGGTTTCGGCATTGCGGAGGAACTGGAGGGCGACGTATTTGTCGTTTTCGCTTGCCTCGGGGTCGTGGAGGATGGCGGCAACTTGCTCGTTGTGCTCACGGCGAAGCATGAATTCCACATCATGGAATGCTTGTTGTGCAAGCAGCGTCAATGCCTCACGACTTACTTTCAGGATGGGTTTGCCTTCAAATTCTCCCATACTGACACCCTCTTTTGTCAGAAGGCGATACTTGGTCTCGTCCTTGCCCAGTTGGAACATAGGAGCGTACTTAAACTCTGGTGTTTTTGCCATAATATTATTTTTATTTAATGTAAAATTGAAAATTTAAAATTAAAAATAAAAGAGTAATTAAAGGGTAGTTAAAGAGTAGTTAAAGGGACAAATGATTTTCGGGTGTATGCCTCCACTGTGTCAGCGAAGTTATTGTCTAAACTCCCAAATTCCTAAACTCCCAAACTTAATATCCAAATATATCTTTCGTGGTCAGTCGATGGATGGGGCCGATTTTCTCTAAGGCCTTCATGTCAAGCTCATTTTCATCGCCGAGGATGATGTATTTATAAGTCTTGTTTGCCATGTTCTTCTTCTCGAAGTTTACCACATCCTGTAGTGTCACAGAGGGGAGCGCATTATAGACACGCTCGTTGAGGTCGAAGTCGAAACCACGCTTCTTGGCCCAGTAATAGGTGCTGAGCACGCTGAATTTTGTCGTACGAGCCGTCTGGAGACTCTTGATGGCACTCTGCTTGGCAATATCAAAGGCAGCCTCACTTTGGGGAATGGTGTCAAGAATGCTGTTGAATGTGTTGATACAGTCAATCATCTTGTCATTCTGTGATACAATATATGTCAGATAGGTTTCTGGGTGGTTTAGACGGAATGGTGCGCTATAACTGGCTGATGCGCTATAGGCAAGTCCGCGGCTTTCACGCAGTTCCTGGAAGACAATGGTGTTCATGCCGCCACCAAAATACTCGTTGAGCATTGTGCGGATGGGAGCTTCCTCTAAATTCCAGGGCTTGCCTTCATTATGGTATTGTATCATATAGATGTTCTTGGCCTCGTAGGGGGCAATATACACCTCGTTAATGGGAGTCAGCTGCTCGGTATATTCCTTGCCAGTGGGGGCGGGCTGCAGTTTCTTGGGTGCCTTGTGGTATTTGGTAAGGACCTTGTCAAGTTCCTTCTCACTCATCGGACCATAATAGAGCACGGTGTGTTCGTGATTTTTCAAGTCGGCTATCAGGTCGAGGAATTTCTGCGGGTCGGCGGCACGGAGTTGTGCCTCGCTCAACTGGTTCAACGTGGGATTATAGGTGCCATATTGCACATAATTCCTTAAGGCACTGAAATTTGAGCTCTGATTCTTCTTGTTATCCTCTCTGGTTTTCATGATAAGATCTACCAGTTGTTGGTATGACTCAGGGTCGGCCTTTGCATTCTGAATGAAGTCTTCGAGCAGTGCCAGTGCTGGAGCCATCGTCTCGCTCAGACCAGTGAGTGAGATGACGGTATAGAAATCGTAGATGCTGATAGAGTAGTTACAAGCAAGTTTATAAAACTGCTGCTTGATTTCGCTGACGCTTTTTTTGCTGGTGCCAATATAGTCCATGTATGCAGGACCATAGTTGAGGTTGGCATCGCTCTCTTCGCCGTAGTCGAAGATGAAAGCGAGTGTGAACAGACCGTCTTCGTCATTGTGCTTGTAAAGCAGTGGCAACCCTTTCTTTGTCGTACTGACGGTGAGGTCTTTCTCAAAGTCGAGGAAACGTGGTGAGATGGGGCGCACATAGGAATTCTTGATTTCGTTGAGGAACTCACTGCTCATATCGCGATTGGTCGGAATGGCAGTAATCTCGGGCTTTTCTATTTTTACCTGTGTGCTGTCGGTGCCTACACGTTTATAGACACATACAAAATTATCACGCAAATGCTTGTTGGCAAAGTCCATCACGTCTTGTTTGCTGATATGTGAGAGACGGTCCACCTGCTGCACCACGTCCTTCCATTCCAGTCTGTTGATAAAGGCATCAACCATCATGCTGGCCCTTGTTCTGTTGTTTTGCACACCTTTAAAGTAGTTGAGCTTGGCATTGTTGACGACAGAGGGAATCAAATCGTCGTCAAATTCACCACGGCGCAGTTTGCCCAACTCATCGAGCAAAATACTGCGCACCTCTTCCAGTGTCTGGTTGTCTTTAGGATAGCCATAGATGATAAACGGTGTATATTCTGCCATGTCATCGGTAAATGCACCAGCACTGGTGAGTTTCAGCTGCTGCTCTAAGTCTATTTCAAAGAGACCACATTTGCCATTGGCAAGAATCGAACTAATCATGCTCAGTGTGTCGTTCTGATGACTTTGTGGACCATCGAAACGCCAACCCATAAATAGGTATTCAGCTTCTTTGCCAACAATGGCGGTGTCAATCGGAGCAGTGATGGGACGTTGAGGTTCATACTGTGGGAACGACAGGTTGTCGCTGCGCTTCCAAGAACTGAAGTATTTGTCGATGATACGGATTACCTCATCGGGGTCGAAGTCGCCAGCCATGCAGATGGCCACATTGTTGGGCACATAGTAGCGCTTGAAATAGTTCTTGATGTTGGTGATCGAAGGATTTTTCAGATGCTCCTGCGTGCCAATTGTGGTTTGTGTGCCGTAGGGGTGGGTGGGGAACATCTTGGCATAGAGGGCCTCCCACATTTTGCGGTTGTCCTGAGCCATACCGATGTTCTTTTCCTCATACACGGCTTCAAGCTCAGTGTGGAAACCGCGGATGACCATGTTCTGAAAGCGGTCGGCCTGCACACGTGCCCAGTTTTCTATCTCGTTCGAGGGGATGTTCTCCACATAGCAGGTGACGTCGTTGCTCGTGTAAGCATTGGTTCCTTCGCTGCCGATGGCCGACATCAGTTTGTCGTACTCGTTGGGGATGAAGTATTTGGCGGCCAACTGCGACACACTGTCTATCTCATGATATGCCTGTCGGCGGGCCACAGGGTCTGTAAGTGTACGATACACTTCGTAGCGAGCCTCAATGTCTGCCAAATAGGGGGCTTCGGCCACAGGGTCGCTCACACCAAACTGCTTCGTACCTTTAAACATGAGGTGCTCTAAATAGTGAGCTAAACCAGTGGTCTCGGCTGGGTCGTTGCGCGAACCTGTCCGCACGGCGATATTTGCCTGGATGCGAGGCCTTTCTTTGTTCACCGAAAGATAAACTTTCAATCCGTTGTCCAAAGTGTAGATACGTGTTTGGGTGATGTCGCCTTCCAGCAATTCATACTTGTATTTCTGTGCGTGGCCTGTAACAAATAGTCCACACACGATGGCAACCATCAATAAACGTAATTTCATAATTGTCATTTTTTAGAGGTGAGAGGTAAGAGGTGAGAGGTAAGAGGTGAGAGTTAAGAGGTGAGAGTTAAGAGGTGAGAGGTAAGAGGTGAGAGGTAAGAGGTGAGAGGTGAGAGATGTGATTTGAAGGCAGCGCAATTTTCAATTTTCAATTTTCAATCTTCAATTTTCAACCTTCAATTTTCAATCTTCAATCTTCAAAACTCTCCTTCTTTTTTCTCGTTCTCAAATTCTACTTCCTTGTCGAGTTGGCTGAGGAAATTTTCAAGCACCTCGATATCCACATCGCCCAGGGTGTATTCTTTTTCGGCGTCCTTGCGGATTTCAGAAATCCACTCGCGGCGAGCAGCGATATAGTCATGATGGATGCGCTCAACATCTTCTTCCGTGAGTGTCTCTAAACCATAATAGTCGAGCATGAGCTGGTAGGCCCATGTCCAGCGATAGTCCTTATAGTTGCTATGAATTTCTGTGAAACGGTCGAGTACCTCGTAGATATCCACAATGGTGCCATTCTTGATGTCGTCGATGAGACGTAATTCTTCGCTCTCGGGGAGCAGCAAACCTGAAAGATCATTCCATTTTCCTTTGCCTATGGGATTCTTGGGGATTTCCAAGGCATGGCGTTTCAGAACAGCACCCATGAAGATGCGAATGGCCATGTCGTAGAGTTTAATACCTAAGCGCAGGTGGCTGGCTTTGATTACATATTCGTGATAATTATAGTTGGAGACTTTTTCTCCAGAGGCTTTTCGTAGTTGTTCGAGAATTTTCTTACCTTCTAAAATTTCACCCACAGAGAATGGGCTCAGCCAGTCGAAGTTGACGATGCTTTTCTGTCCGTTGCGGGGGCGCATATCGCGCTTGGGCCATTTGCGGATGTCACGATACAGACCCACGGTGGTTAAGTTGCGACCGGGATTGAGATACATTGTATCGCTGTAAGCAATGAGGTAGGAGAAAGGCAGGTTGCGGGTGTCGGGGTGATACATCAGTTTGCCGAAACATACCGAGAATGTACCGATATGGGCAGGCATGAGGATGTAGGCGCCACTGGCTGTCTTTACACCGCGCTCTAAGGTTCCGTAATGCATGGGACCCATCTTATAGGCATGGTTGCTGAAATTGGTGGCAGAGCCGGCATTATAGAATGAGAACATACCACCGATAAGCAACGAACTCTTATGGTGACTGGCGGAGAACGGACCGCAGAAAGCTGCACAGGCCTCGCCGTTGCTCATAAAGCTGTTGGCGAAGAAGATGCTGCTCTCGGCAGCAAAGCCGTTGGTAATCTGGCAGGCTTCACCCACAAAACAGTTTTCTAATTTTACACTGTTGAGAATCGAACTGCCATCGTAAATAATCGAGTTCTCGCATATCACTCCTGAACCGATATAGACGCTGGCTTCGGGGATGCTCTTGATGGAGCAGTCGCTCAGACGGCAGGCACCTATAATCTCACAACAGTCGTTGATATGTGTGTTGGTAATCTCCGATGTATTGATTATTCTCACATTGTCGCCGATAGTGCCACGGTCGGGCACATTTGCCTCTGTTTCCTTGCGGATTAACTCCTTTAAGGTTGCCATCAACTGTTTGTCGCGATGGTGGGTCACCATCAAGGCAGCCAACTGACTGGTAAGACCGTCGAAGAGGATGACGTTGCCGTCACCAACTTCATTGAGCACGGAAATCATATTTCCTTCACCGAATGTGGCTCCCTCTGTGGTCTCTATGGTATTGACATTGCTGATGTAGCAACCGTCACCTATTGAATAGTTGTTGATGAAATTTCCGATGTTCTCTATCAGACAGTCGTTACCCATGCTCACGTTGCGTAACGTGGTGCTTTTAATGCCTGAGTGTTTAAAGAAACCCTTGCTCACTTCTATCTCTTTCTCAAACTTACCGATACGGATGTCACCATAGAAAGAGGTGTTGCGAATATAACTGGCGTCGAAGTCAGGGTCAACTGTGATTCTGTCCCAATCTTCTGCTTTGCAGCCTCTGCTCTCCAGCAGGCTGATTTCTTCGTTCGTTAATTGTCTGTATTCCATATATTATTTTATAATTGATTATTTTTTGGCGTTTCAATCTTCAATCTTCAACGTCATCATACAGGAAATCGTTGTAAGGATATTTCTGTACGTGTAGTTCGCGCACTTTCTTGTAAAGTGCCTGGCGGAACTCCTCGATGTTGATCTTCTCCTTGGCAGAGATAAACAAGCAGTTGTCGTTCAAACGGGCCATCCATGTGCGCTGCAGCTCATCGAGGGTAATGTTCTCCTTCGTGGCTGGTGTCAGATCGTCTGGTTCCTTATCCACCCAGTGGTAGGCATCAATCTTGTTAAACACCATCATCATCGGTTTCTCGGCACAGCCTAATTCGCCTAATGTCTTTTCCACAACTTTGATTTGCTCTTCAAAGTCGGGGTGCGAGATATCGACAATGTGCAGCAACAGGTCTGCTTCGCGTGTCTCGTCAAGGGTTGATTTGAACGATTCAACAAGGTCAGTGGGCAGTTTGCGAATGAATCCCACTGTGTCGGCAAGAAGGAAGGGAAGGTTGTCAACTACTACCTTGCGCACGGTAGTGTCGAGAGTGGCAAATAATTTGTTCTCGGCGAAGACCTCACTCTTGGAGAGCAGGTTCATCAGTGTCGATTTGCCCACGTTAGTGTATCCCACAAGGGCTACGCGAATCATGCGGCCACGGTTCTTACGCTGGGTGGTCTTCTGCTTGTCGATTTCTAAAAGACGCTGTTTCAAGAGGGTGATGCGATGGAGGATGATACGGCGGTCCATTTCCAACTGTGTCTCACCAGGACCACGCAGACCCACAGAACCCTTGCCGCCACCAGAGCCGGAACCACCACCCTGGCGTTCCAGGTGAGTCCACAGGCGCTGCAGGCGTGGCAGCATATAGCGATATTGGGCCAGTTCTACCTGTGTCTTGGCATTGGCGGTCTGGGCACGCATGGCAAAAATGTCGAGAATCAATGAGGTGCGGTCTAAAATCTTCACCTGCAGTTCTTTCTCTATGTTGCGTATCTGCTTGGCACTCAGTTCGTCATCGAAAATCACCATGCCAATTTCACGCTCGGCATCGGCCTCACGCTCAATATATTCTTTGATTTCCTGAAGCTTACCCTTGCCCACATAGGACACCTGGCTCGGACTGACTAAGCGTTGCGTAAAACGTTTCACGGTGACAGCGCCGGCTGTGTCGGCCAAAAACTCCAGTTCATCAAGATATTCTTTGGTTTTAGCCTCGTCTTGATCTTTGGTAATTAGTCCTACCAATATCGCAGTCTCGGCCTTGACTTCGGATATTACAAATTCTTTCATGCTTCTATAAAAAGCGTTTTAATTAGGTATGTATAAAATCATCGGCGAAATTAATAAAAAAGTCGCAAATATCATGCACTTTCAAACAAAAAAATATTCACAAGTAAGATTATGGCTAAAATAATATAATTAATGTGTCATTTTGATAAAGTATTTTACAAATAAAAGTTGTATCTTTGCAACGTTTTGTCAATAAGTAGGTGAATAAAATTAGACTATAAAAACACCTACAAAAATGATAGTTACAGACAATTTTGATTACCTACTTAATACTTTTGTATGAACCTAAACCTTACATCCACCATTACTATGCCCGAGCACAAGTTGCGCAGGGAAGTTGTTGAGTTATGCCGCCAGACAGGCAAACCTCTGTTGAAATTATCCACAAAAGACTACTTGGAACATGGCATGAGACATTGGGTAGAGAAATTCGGCTCTGCTGGTCTTGTCAACATAGAGGTGTTCAACGAGTTACAACATACCATTACAGGATGGCCTGGGGGCAAGCCTAATGCCGATGACACTTTACGTCCTGAGCGGGCTAAGCCATTTCCCAAACGTGTGGTGGTGTTTTCACCTCATCCCGACGACGATGTTATTTCGATGGGTGGCACTATCCGTCGCCTTATCCAACAAGGCAACGACGTGCATATAGCATACGAGACGAGTGGCGACATTGCCGTCAATGACGATGAGGTGACGCGCTTCATGCACTTCATCAATGGATTCAACCGACTTTTTGCCAACGACTCCGATGGGGTGATTGACCGCACCTACCAACAGATAAAACAATTTATGCGAAAGAAGCAGAAGGCTGAATTAGAAGCCTACGGCGATAACAAATACCTACATCCCACAGAGAAAGAACCTGTTATAGCCGATATTCCCGAGGTGCTTACCCTCAAAGGCCTCATCCGCCGTGGTGAAGCACGTTTAGCTTGCGCCTACAACAACATCCCAAGCGACCATATCCATTTCCTCGACCTTCCCTTCTATGAGTCGGGGACCATTGAGAAACTGCCTATGTCGGAACGAGATGTCTATCCCATCCAGAAATTGCTTGCCGACATCCAGCCCCATCAGATTTATGTGGCAGCCGACTTGGCCGACCCGCATGGCACTCATCGCAAATGTACAGATGCTGTACTGGCTGCCATTGACGAGGAGAAAAACATTGGCGCGGAATGGCTTAACGACTGCCGCGTGTGGATGTACCGTGGTGCCTGGGCAGAATGGGATGTTGCCGATATCGAAATGTGTGTGCCTATGAGTCCCGAGGAACTGCGTGAGAAGCGCAATGCCATCCTAAAGCACCAAAGTCAGATGGAAAGCGCTCCTTTCCTGGGCAATGACGAACGCCTGTTCTGGCAGCGTGCTGAAGACCGTAACCGTGAAACAGCTCGACGCTACGATGAACTGGGGCTGGCATGCTATGAAGCCATGGAGGCTTTTGTGGAGTATCGGTTTAGATAGTTAGGAGTTGGCTTCCGTCTTTTTGACATTTTTAGGGGTGAAATCATGGAAAAATGTTACTTTTTTAGGCGATTTCGTGTTAATATTCACAAAAGAGGGTGGTTTTTCATTCTGTTTTCGTACCTTTGCACCTCAAAATAAACAACTATCTTTTTATACTTATGTCAAGTCAAATCATTGTAGGAGCAAAGATTAAAGGGATTAGAGAATCCAAGAATCTCAGTATTGATGAAATAGCAGAGCGTAGTGGTCTGTCTGTTGAACAAATCAGTTCGATAGAGAATGACGTGAACCTACCCTCTCTTGGTCCGTTAATCAAAATAGCCAGAGCATTGGGGGTACGTTTAGGCACCTTCCTTGACGACAACGAAGAATTAGGCCCTGCCATCTGCCGTGCCGAAGAACGAGCCAACAGCATCAGTTTTTCCAACGATGCCACCGATGCCCGCAAAAACATGGACTACCACCCACTGGCACAGCATAAGACGGGTCGCCATATGGAACCCTTTATTATTGACATTCAACCCAATGAGGCCCAGGAGTTCAAACTCTCCGCACACGAAGGTGAGGAGTTTATCTATGTGCTTAGCGGTGAGGTGGAAATAGCCTACGGCAAACAGATTTATACACTCCGTGAGGGTGATAGCATCTTCTACGACTCCATCATCAAGCACCATGTGCATGGTGCCGCCGGCAAGTCAGCCAAAATCCTCGCAGTGGTGTATATTCCTTTTTAGAGCTTGCCTCTAATCCACTCAAAAACTCAAGAACTTATATACTCATGATACAACAACTATATGAACGGACGCTGGGCGACTGGCTGGAATATTGGGCGGAGAAGACTCCCGACAAAGAGTATATCGTTTATTCAGACCGCGACCTGCGTTTCACCTGGAAAGTTTTCAACGAGCGAGTCGATAACTTAGCCAAAGGTTTGCTTGCCATCGGAGTAAAGAAAGGCAGCAACGTGGGCATCTGGGCCACCAATGTGCCCGACTGGCTCACATTCTTGTATGCCACAGCAAAAATCGGTGCCGTTTTGGTGACTGTCAATACTAACTACAAGCAGAAAGAGTTGGAGTATCTCTGCGAGAACTCCGACATGCACACACTTTGCATCACCGATGGTACATGGGACTGCGACTATGTGGATATGACCTATAAGATGCTCCCCGAACTACGTGAATGTGAGCGTGGCCATCTGCAAAGTAAACGTTTCCCATGCATGAAGAATGTGGTGTATATCGGCATGGAGAAATACCGTGGTATGTTCAACACCGCCGAATTATTACTGCTCGGTCAGAACATCGAGGACGAGACACTCGCAGAAGTGAAAAAGAATGTCAGTTGCCATGATGTGGTGAATATGCAATATACCTCGGGCACCACAGGATTCCCTAAGGGTGTGATGCTCACTCACTACAATATTTCCAATGACGGTTTTATCACAGGTGAGAACATGGAATTTACCAGTGACGACAAATTGTGCGTCTGTGTTCCCTTGTTCCATTGTTTTGGCGTGGTGCTTGCTACGATGAACTGTCTGACACATGGTTGCACACAGGTGATGGTCGAGAAGTTCGACCCGTTAGTCGTACTGGCCTCCATCCACAAGGAGCGTTGTACTGCTGTTTATGGTGTTCCCACGATGTTTATTGCAGAACTCAATCATCCGATGTTCAATATGTTCGACATGAGTTCACTTCGCACAGGCATCATGGCAGGTTCACTCTGTCCGATTGAGTTGATGAAAGTGGTTAGCGAGAAGATGTTCTTGACCATCACAAGTGTCTATGGCCTCACAGAAAGTTCGCCTGGAATGACCCAGTCCAACATTCACGACTCATTTGAGAAACGTTGCACCACAGTAGGGCGCGACTTCCCCTTTGTTGAAGTGAAAGTGCTCGACCCAGAGACAGGTGAGGAGTGTCCTGTGGGCGTTCAAGGAGAAATGTGTTGCCGCGGCTTCAATGTCATGAAAGGCTACTACAAAAACCCTGAAGCCACCGCAGAGGTTATCGACAAGAATGGGTTCCTGCACTCTGGCGACCTCGGTGTGAAAGACGAAGAAGGCTACTATCGTATCACTGGACGTATCAAGGATATGATTATCCGTGGTGGTGAGAATGTTTATCCAAGAGAGATAGAGGAGTTCCTTTATCACATGCCAGGCATCAAGGATGTGCAAGTGGCTGCCGTACCTTCAAAGAAATATGGCGAGGAAGTGGGTGCCTTCATCATTCTGCATGAGGGCGTAAAGATGGAACCTGAGGATGTTCGTGACTTCTGTAAGGGAAAAATCGCTCGTTATAAGACACCCAAATATGTCTTCTTCGTTGATGAATTCCCATTGACTGGCTCAGGAAAAATCCAAAAATTTAAACTCAAGGAACTGAGCCTCGAACTTTGCAAAAAACAGGGGATAGAAGTGATTTAACTCCTAACTATCTCATGCATATTCGCCCTGCAAAAATAAGTGACGCAGAGGCCCTTTTGGCCATCTATGCGCCCTACATCACCGACACCGCCGTCACCTTCGAATACGATGTGCCGGCGGTGGAGGATTTTTGCCAGCGTATTGTGCAGGTGCAGCAGCATTTCCCGTGGCTGGTGGCTGAGGAGAATGGGCATGTCATGGGCTATGCTTACGCCAACACATTCAAGGCTCGTGCAGCCTATCAATGGTCGGTCGAGACTTCTATCTATGTTGATAGGAACTTAAAGCATCGGGGTATTGGCCTGCTGCTTCATGAGGCATTGGAGGCAGCACTAAAGTCCCAAGGTATTCTCAATATGAATGCCTGTATTTCTTACATTGAGCATGAAGATGAATATCTAACTCATGAAAGCGTTCGTTTTCATGAACGTATGGGTTACAAGCGTGTGGCCCATTTCCATCTCTGCGGTCGCAAATTCAACCGCTGGTACGACATGATATGGATGGAAAAACTCATTGGAAAACATGAATAAGTTCCCAGCTACATTTCATTTTTTTTCATTTGGAGAAATCCCATACATATATCACCTTAAAACCTGCAAGCGAAGCGACCTATAAACCATAAAACCAGACGAAACTGGAGCTTGCGAAAGTTGAGAAAATAAGAAAAACTCTATCACCCTGAGTCTTTATTCGTTTTTTTTGCCTATATTTGCAAAAAAAATAAGCAAATGAAGAAAATTTTAGTAATGTGTATGACTGCATTTCTGGTAGGATGTAATGCTGTTGATATGGAGGAAAGAGTCAATGAACTCTACGACAAGATGTCTCAAGAAGAGCGTATCGCTCAGTTGTGCAGTGGGTATATGAACGAGTATTTCGACGAGAATGGTGTCTTAGATACCGTGAAATGTCGTAAAGAGATGCCTTATGGAATAGGACATTTTTCGCAATATGCCAGTCAGGCACCCACCGACCCCAATGTGCTTCGCGACCGTGTTGCTATTATGCAGGAATGGTTGATGAAGAATACCCCCAATGGTATTCCGGCACTTTTCCACGAGGAGGTTCTTTCAGGCGTCAATACCAGTGGTGCCACCATCTATCCTCAACAGATAGGACAGGCCTGTTCCTTTAATCCCGAATTGGCAGAATTGAAGACACGTCAGACTGGCATCGCCATGCGTAAGATGGGTGGTGTGCTATCGCTTTCGCCGATGGTGGATGTTTGCCGCACCCCATCTTTCAACCGGTTGGAAGAATCGTATGGCGAGGATGGCTATCTCTCAGCGGTAATGGGCACAGCCTTTGTGAAGGGACTTCAGCAGGATGACCTTCGGAAGGGTGTTGGTGCATGCTCAAAACACTACCTCGGTTATGGAGGCGGTGGAGATGCCGACGAGAAAGAAATGATGGAAGAGATACTGCTTCCTCATGAGACCATGATACGACTGGCAGGAAGCAAGGTGGTCATGCCTGGCTATCATGCCGTACATGGAACTAACTGCGTGGCCAATAAAGAAATTCTTGAAGACATCCTTAGAGGCTATGTTGGTTTCGACGGCATGGTGGTGAGCGACTATACCGCTATTGACCAACTGCCAGACTCTGATGTGGTACAGAAGGCAGCTGCTGCCATCAACAATGGCAATGACGTAGATTTCCCACGTGGTGCCAACTACCGCCATCTGCAAGAAGCCATTGACAAGGGCCTTGTGAAACCCGAAACGTTCGAACGCGCTGTGAAGAATGTGCTGCGACAGAAATTCCGCGCCGGACTATTAGACAAAGATCCATATCTTTATAGTAAAGAGAAAATCGTCCTCGACACCCCCGAGGAGCGACAGACCGCCTACGACATCGCCGCACAGTCGGTGGTGCTGTTGGAGAACAATGGCATTCTGCCTCTGAAGGACAAACAAAAGATACTGTTGACAGGTCCTAATGCCAATTCCATGTGGGCTATGTGTGGCGACTACTCCTTCCCAGCCATGACCTATTTCTGGAAAATGGTTACCGAAGACCTGGACCATCCACATGTCATCGGACTGCTCGAGGGAATGAAGTTGCGCAAATCTGCCGATGTTGAGATTCTGTATTCTCGTGGATGTGACTGGACGGAGGATATAGAGACAAAATACACGAAAAGTGGTGACGAACGGGCATGGGAATATTACATATTGCATCGTAAAGTGGAGTCTGGTGAGAAAGCCGACCGTCAGGAAGCACTTCAAATGGCTGCTCAAAGCGATGTGATTGTCGCTGCGGTCGGCGAGAATGTGATGCTTTGTGGTGAAAACCGCGACCGCCAAGGTCTCCGACTTCCTGGAAAACAAGAACAATTTGTAGAAGAATTATTGAAGACAGGCAAACCTGTAGTTTTGGTGATTTTCGGTGGCCGTGCACAAGTGGTGTCGGGCATCGCTGAGCGGTGTGCAGCAGTCATTCAGGCATGGTATCCCGGTGAGGAGGGTGGCAATGCGGTGGCTGATATCCTCTATGGCAAGATTTCTCCTTCAGCAAAACTGTCTGTCAGTTATCCGAATACAGAAATATATGAGCCTATCTGCTATAATTATAGTGCTCAGCAAGACCCACGCATCCAGTGGCCCTTCGGCTATGGTTTAAGTTACACATCCTTTGAATATAGTAATTTGGCCTTGACCAACGAGGCTGCGACCACTGATGAGAATGTAACTCTCACTTTCGATGTGAAAAACACTGGAAAAATGGCTGCCGATGAGATTGCCCAGGTCTATCTTTCGCCCACAGAAGACAATCAGCAGATACGTCCCATTCAGTTGCAGGGCTTTGCTCGCGTGTCGCTTCAGCCAGGTGAGAGCAAGAAAATAAAGGTGTCCCTCCAAACTGAGCAATTCGGTTTCTACAGCAATCAAGGAAAGCGGCAATGGAACATCAATCCCGGCACATTTATCGTTAAAATTGGTGCCTCCTCTACCGACATCCGCCTGCAAGGAAAAATCACATTGAAGGGTGACCCCCTCAGCAAACCCTTGCGTGAGAAATATTTCTCAAAGAGCGAAGTGGAGTAGCGTTGCCTTGGGATGATTGCTCGTTAGCCTTATAGACTGTCTGGGTATAAATGCACTCGCGAAACTTAAATCCGAAATTTAAAAATCAGACAAATCCGTAGTCTTTAATAGAAATATCCAATGAAAAGAAAAGTTACATTTTTAGCCGTTGCGTTATTATTTGCGCAGTTGATGGTCGCACAGACCTACAAGACTGTCAGTGACATCAGTTATACTACCAAGAAAGACCCCTACGCTGTGGAGCGACTGAAATTAGACGTTTATTATCCAGAGGGCGCCAAAGACTGTCCTGTGGTGGTGTGGTATCATGGTGGTGGTTTGGAGGCAGGCAGCAAGGAAATTCCCCAGAAACTAAAAAACAAAGGTCTTGTGGTGGTCGGTGTGAATTATCGTCTTTTGCCCAAGGTAAACATTAGCGAATTGCTTGATGACGCGGCAGAGTCGATGGCATGGGTGTTCAAGCACATTGGTGAGTATGGTGGCGACACCAAGAAAATTGTCGTAACAGGACATTCTGCCGGTGGTTATATTTCGATGATGCTCTGTCTGAATAAGGCATGGCTTGCCAACTATGGCATCGATGCCGACGATGTGATGATGTATGTGCCCTTCAGTGGTCAGGCTATCACCCATTACAATGTCCGCAAGATGCAGGGACTTCCGCCCTTGCAGCCCACCATTGACGAGTTTGCACCGCTCTATTGGGTACGCAAAGACTGTCCGCCATTGGTGCTCATCTGCGGTGACCGTGAGTTAGAACTCTATGGACGTTATGACGAGAACCAATACCTTGCCCGCATGATGAAATTGGTGGGACATCAAGAGACTTATCTCTATGAAATCGATGGCCATGGCCATGGTGGCATGGTGGAGCCAAGTTTCCATATCCTCGAAACCCACCTCAACAAAATGCTCGGCAAACCAGTGAATCCATGAATTAAGGGGGTAAAAAGGTGTTAAAGGATGTCGGCATTGACAATCAAAGTAGGGACATACCCCGTGTATGTCCGAAAAACTACATTAATTGATAAGTCACGAATTTGCGAATTAGAGAATTATTTCAACTAATGATAGAATTATTGTGAATTATAGAATTGATGTTAGCCCTCCAAACTGCAGCTTGCATTGGATATTTGGCTTGCCAAATACTCTGAAATTCTATAAAATTCAAATAGCATACAAGATAATTCTCTAATTCTCAAATTCGTGATGTGAAAATAAAACAGTGATTAGACGTAGTTACCCCGTGTATGTCCGCTTCTTTCTTCTATGGAGCAAATGTAATCACTCATCTCATTCTCACAAACTAATTTTTCATCAAAAAAATCCCTTACAAATCATTGTACTTTGAAAAATAATCCCTATATTCGCAAACGCTACCTTTAGTGGATTTCCAGTATAGAAATACCACTATCGGGTGAGCACTACATAATGGGAAAAAGCGTCACACGATGCTTTGTCGATTGGCTGATGAAACCTCGGAAATTTCATGTGAGTGCCTAAGACATTAGCAGAGTTTGATGCCATGGGTATGCTGAATGTATCCCCTTAGTGTGCGTGAAGGCTATAATGCCTTCACGCACACTAAGGGGTGTATCAGTAATACATACGTGGGTATCACTGCCAAGGGTGACATAATTAAAGGATTTTATACTTTTAGGACACAAGAACTATCACTTACAACACTAACTCCTAAAGTGGTCAATCCTGGTGAGGTAATCGTAGCTGCAACTACTAATTTATTTGATGAGACTACAAATGCAGGCTTTGAGTGGCACTTCATTCTCTATAGAGAAATTATTGTGTTAAAATTCTACGGAGGAAAGGAGTAAGAGGAGGAATTAGAAATTTGGAATTAAATTTATTGGTTTTAGACGCTATAGATACAAAGTATCTCAGTCCTTTAAGTCCTCTAAGTCCGTAGAATAAAACAAATAATCCACGACCGTAGGTCGCCTCCACATACTCCTTACCTCCGTAGAAAAAAATACCTTTATTCCACTCAAAAGATGCTCAAAATAAAAATGGGTAGGCCTTGTTGTAGCAGAATGCCGTACATATTGAATAGCACTGTTCAACTTTTGGGAGTTATCCTTTCGGGCACTTTGGCGCAATGCATCGCATGAATTTTACGAAAGTTCATTTATTCGTTAGATTCGTTAGATTCGTGTTAGTTTTTATTCTCAAAACTCGGCCTTTTCAGTTTTTTTTGTTACTTTTGCATAATGCAAGACAAACTACTAAAACTGAAAACGACGAACATGCTAAAGCTGAAATTTCAACTCTTAATTCCCAACTTATTTACGCAAACACTATGCAAAAGACTTATCAACAATTCATCCTTACCGTCCTACTATGTGGGATGGTGAGTTTCACACAGGCACAGGTAGCACGTTCCGACGCTTTTCACGACCAATACACACTGAAAGAAGTGGTTGTGCTGAGCCGGCACAATATCCGTTCACCCCTCTCTGGGCCAGAGTCCGCCTTAGGTCGGATGACACCTCATGAATGGTTTCATTGGTCCTCCGGCAAAAGCGAACTGTCGCTACGGGGTGGTGTCCTGGAAACCACCATGGGACAGTATTTCCGCAAGTGGCTCGTCAGCGAGGGGTTTATGCAGGAGAACCAACTGCCAGCCGAAGGAACTATGCGCTTCTATGCCAACTCTATGCAGCGCACCATCGCCACGGCACAGTATTTCTCGTCGGGTATGCTCCCCGTTGCAAATGTTACTGTTGAGCACCATTTTGACCTAAATACAATGGATCCTGTCTTCACTCCACAGATAACTATTACAAGTCAGACCTATGAAGATCAGGCTTTGCAACAAATCGCAGATATCTTCGGAAACGGCAGTCTTGCCGGAATTGGGGAACGAATGGCAGACAATTATGCTTTGCTCGAGAATGTGCTCGATTTCACCGAGAGCCCTGCCTATCTGCAAGGTGAGATGGGACATTTTAAGACCGATGATACCAGCATCCGCTTAGAAACGAACAAGGAACCAAGTATGGATGGCTCGCTCAAGACGGCTTGTGGTGCTGCGGATGCCCTCGTGCTTCAATATTATGAAGAAAGTGACGAACAGAAAGCTGCATTTGGACATCAGCTTTCGTTTGAAGACTGGGTGAAAATCTCGGCCATAAAAGACTGGTATGGTGATGTGCTCTTCACGGCACCTTTGGTGGCAATCAACGTGGCACATCCTTTGCTGCAAACCATCCTCGACGAGTTGAGGACGGAGGAGAGGCAGTTCACTTTCCTCTGCGGTCACGACTCCAACGTCGGAAGTGTTTTGGCGGCTCTTGGCGTGAAAGACTATGTCCTGTCAGGGGCTATTGAATCAAAGACCCCGATCGGCTGCAAACTGGTCATTGAGAAGTGGTTAGACACTGATGGACAGGAATATGCCGCATTCAACCTTGTCTATCAGCATGTCGGTCAGTTACGTGAAATGCCTTTGCTCTCCCTCGACAATCCTCCCATGGCCATCCCCCTCTTCTTAGAAGGTCTGACTACCAACGACGACGGTCTTTACCCGCTTTCCGACGTAGAGGCACGTTTCGCTGAGCGCATCGCCGCCTACGACCAACTCCTCACCGACAACATTTCCGTCGGCAGTCCTGAGGAGTCACCACAGCAAGCCGTCATCTACAACCTTCAGGGGCAGCGCCTCGACCACAAGTCCATCCCTGCGGGAGTGTATATTCATCAAGGGAATAAGGTGGTTGTCAAGTAGAGTAATTCGTGATTCGTGTTAGTTTTTATTCTCAAAACACCGCCTTTTCAGTTTTTTTTGTTACTTTTGCATAATGCAAGACAAACTACTAAAACTGAAAACAACGAACATGCTAATGCTGAAATTAGCGATATTGCTGTTGTGGCTACCATTGGCAGCCACAGGGCAGGATGCTTTCTCGCAGGAAGAGATGAATGCTATCTACGAGGAAGTGAAGACCCCCTATAAATATGGCATGGCGGTGGCATCCACCGACAACTACCACAAGATAGACTGCCCAACGGTTTTCTGTGAGGGCGAAAAATGGTATATGACCTATGTGGTATATAATGGTAAGGACGGCCTCGACGGTCGTGGTTATGAGACGTGGTTGGCAGAGAGCGACGACTTGCTGCACTGGACAACTTTAGGGAGACTGCTGTCGTATAAGGAGAGTGGCTGGGATATGAACCAACGAGGCGGCTTCCCCGCACTTATCGACTGGACATGGGACGGCACCTATGAGATGCAGCCCTATAAGGGTCGGCATTGGATGACCTATATCGGCGGCGAAGGAACAGGCTATGAAGCCGTGCGCGCACCCTTGAATATCGGTATGGCATGGACCACCGGCGATATCACCACCGCCCATGAATGGGAGAGTAGCGACAAACCGCTCCTGAGCATCAACGATCGCGATGCCCAATGGTGGGAAAAACTCGTACAATACAAGAGCACTATTTACGTGGATAGGGAGAAACGGTTGGGTAAGCGCTTCGTGATGTTTTACAATGCCGGTGGCATCAACCCTGCGAACGACCTCAAGGCCGAACGCATCGGCATCGCCCTCTCCAACGACCTGAAGCACTGGAAACGACTGCCCCTATCCACAGACAATCAGGCTGGCAATCCTGTGTTTTCCACCGAGGTGGGTGGCATCATCACCGGCGATGCCCAAATCGTGAAAATGGGCGACCGCTATGTGATGTTCTATTTCTCCGCATACAACCCATCGCGTCGCTACAATGCCTTCAACACCTTCGCCGTGAGCGACGACCTGCTCCACTGGCAGCGGTGGGATGGCAACGACCTGATTTTCCCCACCAAGGATTACGACGAGATGTTTGCGCATAAAAGTTATGTGGTGAAGCACGACGGTGTGGTGTATCATTTCTATTGTGCCGTGAACAACGCCGGACAAAGAGGCATCGCCGTGGCTACCAGTGTGCCGATGGGACGCTCGGCGGTGAGTTTCCCTGAGCCAGAGCGCAAAGGCCGTCGTATAGAGACCGACCTAAACAAAGGATGGCTGTGCTATACCGACGATGCCACCGCCCCCGAGCATGTTGACCTGCCCCACAACGCCGACGACTACTATGGATATATACAAACCCGCCATGGCAACCTGCACGGCAATCGTCTTTACACCCGCGATTTCACTGCTACGAAGAATACCCAGCGCCGCTATTTCTTGCAGTTTGAAGGTATCGGCACCTATGCCACCGTGACGCTCAACGGACATCAATATGAGCGCACCCCCGTAGGCCGTACCACTTATACTCTTGATATCACCGATGCCCTGCACGATGGGCAAAATCACTTGGAAGTGCTTGCAGAACATCCTGCCCTCATCACCGACATGCCATGGGTGTGTGGCGGTTGTTCCTCGGAATGGGGATTCAGTGAAGGCAGTCAGCCTTTGGGCATTTTCCGACCAGTGACTTTGATTGAAACGGCTGATGTGCGCATCGAACCATTCGGCGTGCATATCTGGAATAATGCCGCTTGTGACAGTGTGATGATAGACACCGAGGTACACAACTATTCCGATGAGGTGCGACAGGTTGAGGTGGTCAGCAAACTCAACATGGCCAGTGGCAAGGCTGTCTTCCGTCTGCCCGTAAAGATATCGCTGCAACCCGGCGAGACAAAAACCATCCGCCAGAAAGAAGCGATTCAAGAAGCACATCGGTGGAACCTCGACGACCCTTATCTCTATTCTTTAGCCTCGATGGTGAAAAATGCTGATGGCACTACGATAGATGAAATCAGCACCCCCTACGGTATCCGCAGCATCTCCTGGCCTGTACACCGTGGCGATGGCGACGGTCGTTTTTTCCTCAACGGTCAACCCGTGTTTATCAATGGCACTTGCGAATACGAACATTTGTTTGGTAGCAGCCATGCTTTCAGTGCCGAGCAAATCGCCTCGCGCGTAAAAATGATTCGTCAGGCAGGTTTTAATGCTTTTCGTGAGGCCCACCAACCCCACAACTTGCGTTATCAGCAACACTTCGACCGCGATGGTATGCTTTTCTGGAGTCAGTTCTCCGCCCATATCTGGTACGACACGCCACAATTCCGCGATAACTTCAAGCGGTTGCTCCGACAATGGATACGCGAGCGGCGCAATTCACCCAGCATTATCCTCTGGGGACTACAAAACGAGAGCGTACTGCCCAAGGAGTTTGCCGAGGAATGTACCGCCATTATCCGTGAGATGGACCCCACCGCCATCGACCAACGTGTAGTGACCACCTGTAACGGCGGCGAGGGCACTGACTGGAATGTGGTACAGAACTGGAGTGGCACCTACGGCGGCAACCCCGACAAATACGGGAAGGAGTTGAGCCGTCCCGACCAGTTGCTCAACGGAGAATATGGTGCCTGGCGCACGGCGGGGCTGCATTCTCCATCGGAGGGCTATACTGAGGAGAAATTCTGTGACCTGCTCGTGAAGAAAGCCACACTCGCAGAAGAAGCATGCGACAGTGTCTGCGGACATTTCCAGTGGTTATTCGTGAGCCATGAGAATCCCGGTCGCACCCAGCCCGATGAAGCCCTTCGCCGTATAGACAAAGTAGGGCCCATCAACTACAAAGGGTTGCTCACCTTGTGGGAACAACCCACCGATGCCTATTATGTCTATCGTTCACTCCACGTCGGTGGCGACATCGACCCTATGGTTTACATGACCGCTGCAGGAAGGGTGTATTCCAATTGCGATAGTGTGACGCTATCCCGCACAGACCATGGCATCCATGCCTCGGGATGGTATGACGGCAAGGTGGTTGCCGAGGATGCCCTTGGCGATGTGCAGACACTGATTCCCACTGCCGCCGATCGCAATATCGACATCTTGAAACCATACGAGAACCTCCACTATGTGGCACGTATCAACTGTGGCGGCGATGCCTATACTGATAGTTATGGAAATCAGTGGATGCAAGACAATCCTGCCTTTGGACAGTCTTGGGGCACAAAGATGGGCTTGGATGCTGTTCAACTGAGCCAGGGCACAACACCTGTCGCCATCCACGGAACTGCTGACCCTACACTTTTCCGCACCTTCCGTTTCGGGCGGCATCTCCTCGACTACCGCTTCCATCTGCTACCAGGAAAATATGTGGTGGAACTTTATTTCGCCGAACCCTGGATAGGACGTGGCGGCGGTGTGAAGACTGATTGCGAGGGAGAGCGCGTTTTTACCGTGGAGGTTAATGGCGAGCGGATGTCTGACATCGACCTATGGGCAGAGAGCGGATATGCTGGAGCTTGTAAGAAGACGGTCATGGCGGCAGTGGGAGAAGATGGTCTCCTGCGCATCCACTTTCCCGAGGTGAAAGCCGGTCAGGCGGTCATCTCCGCTATCGCTATCGCCACAGACCAGGAACTGGCACCCATCACTACCGAAAACCTCTCACTCCAACCACTAAAAATCCTCCCCAACAATTATTGGGCAAACCTCGACCGTGACACCGTGGCAGTACTACCCAAAGATTCACTGCCCGACCAACATGCCTTACCTTCCACCACTTACCCCCAGACTCGTCCCGGCAATTGGACCATCACCACCGGCATTGGAAAAGAGTATGGGCTGCGTTTCCGCTACCAGAATACCACCGGCAGCACTGTCAAGGCGCGCCTGACCATCACCGATACTAAAGGCATCATCCTTGTCGATCGTGACCTGCTGCTCCCCACCACACCACCGAAATTCAAGAATGTAAGCACTACTACAGGAACGCAAATCAATGCCGGCACCTACCAGGTGAGAATCACTGGTGCAAAAGGTGTGGTGTTCGAGGATTTGACGGTGGAGTAGGGGTGATCTCAGAGGTGAGAGAGATGATTAGCAGCTCTTGAAAGCGATGATTGCTGCGACGGCAAAACCGTCGCCTACGGAGAAAATAGAAAAGAAGCTGCAAATCTCAAAACCTCTATTTTCAATTCTCAATCCTCAATTTTCAATCTTCCTTGGTATTGTCCCTTTAACTCCCCTTTAACTCCCCTTTAACTACTCTTTAACTCCCCTTCAATCCATGCTATCGCATTTATTTATACCATTACTTACAGCGACGATGATGGCATCTTCGGTGCCCTCCGACAGTATCCCCGACTGGGAAAACCAGCAGGTGATACAGGTGGGGGCTGAAGCACCTCGTGCTTATTTCATCCCCTATGGTGAGAAGCTTGGCGACCGCACTTTGTCGCTCAATGGCCAATGGAAATTCCGATGGACCAAGACCCCGGAGAAGCGTGCCGTCGATTTTTATCAAGCCAACTACGACTGTTCGGGATGGACCGAACTGACTGTTCCCTCTACCTGGGAGGTCAATGGCTATGGCACCCCCATCTACGTCTCTGCCGGCTATCCCTTCAAGATTGATCCTCCCCGTGTGACCAGTACGCCACGTAAGGATTACACCACCTATGAAGAGCGCAACCCCACAGGGCAGTATAAACGATGGTTCACCCTGTCCGATGAATGGTTGAATGGGCAGACCTTCCTGCGATTGGAAGGTGTGATGAGTGCCTACTATGTATGGATAAATGGCCAGCGGGTGGGATATGCCCAAGGGTCGATGGAACCTTCGGAGTTTAACATCAGCCGATACGTACGCAAGGGTTCCAATGAGATAGCCATCGAGGTATATAAATATTCCGACGGTTCCTATCTTGAGGACCAGGATTTCTGGCGTTTTGGCGGCATACACCGCGATGTGTTGCTCTACCATACACCTGATGTACGTCTGCGCGATTTCGCTGTGAGGACACAACCCATCTGCGATGGCGAGGGTAGAGACTACACATTACAAGTGAATCCACAGTTACAGGTCTTTGACACTGCCGACGGTGAAGGATACACCTTGAAGGTAAGCCTCAGTAATCCAGACGATGGACAAACAATCGCCGACACTACCATTGATATCTCACCCATCCTCGATCTCAGCCATAAAGCGGCATTGATGAATGAATGGTATCCACAGCGCGGAGGTCGCAAATTCGAGCGGGTGTCGCTGCATGTACCACATCCACGGGAATGGAGTGCTGAACATCCGAATCTTTATTTCCTGACTTTCTCGCTGCACGATGTCAACGGTCGTGTGGTGGAACGTGTCGCCCACCGTGTGGGTTTCCGACAGATAACAATCGCCGATGGACAAATGTTCATCAATGGCAAAGCCATCAAGATACGCGGTGTCAACCGACATGAACACGACCCGTTGCGTGGACGTGTGATGACCGAGGAAATGATGTTGCGCGATATCATGCTGATGAAACAAGCCAATATCAATGCCGTGCGTACCAGTCACTATCCTAATGTGCCACGGTGGTACGAATTATGCGACTCATTAGGTCTGTATGTGATGGATGAGGCAGACTGCGAGACACATGGACTGCGTGGAACTCTTGCCTCCACCCCCTCGTGGGCTGCAGCTATGCTCGACCGCGCCATCCGCATGGCTGAGCGCGACAAGAACTATGCCTCGGTTATCTTTTGGAGTCTGGGCAATGAGAGCGGCTTCGGCGCAAACCATGCAGCCATGGCAGGATGGCTGCACACAATGGACCCTACACGGCCCGTTCACTATGAGGGGGCACAGGGCATTGACGGGGCACCAGACCCCGACTGCGTGGATGTCATCAGCCGTTTCTATCCCCGTGTGCGCCAAGAATATCTCAACCCTGGCATACCCGAAGGCTCTGATGAGGAGCGCGCCGAAAATGCCCGTTGGGAACGATTACTCGACATAGCCGAGCGACCTGACGATGGGCGTCCCGTGCTCACCAGTGAATACGCCCACTGTATGGGCAACGCATTGGGCAACTTGAAGGACTACTGGGATGAAATATACAGTCATCCACGGATGTTGGGAGGTTTTATCTGGGACTGGGTTGACCAAGGAATCTATCGTAAAACTGAAGACGGGCGCACGATGATGGCCTATGGCGGCGACTTCGGCGACAAACCCAACCTAAAAGCCTTCTGTCTGAATGGCATTATCATGGCCGACCGTAGCATCACACCCAAATACAATGAGGTGAAGCATGTCTATTCACCTCTACGCTTTAATCTTGACGGCAACAAACTCTGTGTCAGCCGTTGCTATAGCGAAACGCCTCTCTCCGCTTATCAATTCTCCTATACCATCACAGACAATGGAAAAACCATCAAAGAGGTGAGATTAGACCCTGTGACCACGATGGATTCCATCGCTATTATCGGTACGATACCTTCAATTGTTTCTTCCACGAATCATGATATCCGCTTAGAAGTGAGGGCTGCCTTGGCGCAGGATATGCCGTGGGCAACGAAAGGATTTGTCGTGGCTAATGAACAATTTGCTCTGAACGACAACCTTCTTTCCGTAGCCGAAAACCGTCGTGGAAAAATCGACAACAGTGTTTTGGTGGATATCCCTGAGATAGGCTTTGAGGCTTTCCGTGCTCCTACCGACAATGACCGCAGTTTTGGCAACTGGCTTGCCAAAGACTGGTCACGCCATCATTTAGATAGTGCTATCGTCGTAGATAGGGGAGAAGGGGTGAAGGAATACCGCTATGCCAATGGTAGCATCATTGTTAAGACAGATATCCAACGGCAGCGCGACGGTAGTATGGAAGTGACGCAGCAGTATGAACTACAGGGAGAGTTACCCGACCTGCCACGTCTGGGTATGTTGTTACGCCTGCCAGGGAAATACGACCAGGTGGAATGGTATGGGCGTGGACCATGGGAAAACTACCCCGACCGAAAGGAGTCATGCCATATTGGATGGTGGCAAAGTACTGTGGCAGACACCTACACCCACTATCCTCGGCCGCAGGACAGTGGCAACCATGAGGACTGCACCATGGTGACACTCCGCGACAAGAAACATGGCATCCGTATCATCGCCCTCGATGCTCCCTTCTCTTTCCAAGCTATCCCTTATTCTTCCACTCAACTATCCACCACCGCTCATGACTGCGACTTACATCCCGATGGCCACACCTACCTGCACATCGACTGTGCCGTCATGGGCCTCGGAAACAGCAGCTGCGGCCCCGGCGTACTGAAAAAACACACCATCGACCCAAGTGTTCCTCACACCCTCCACATCCGAATCGAGGGCCTCAAGTAAGGTGCCCCTCTTTGCTGCCCTCTGGTCCCTCTATGCTGCAACACTGTTCAGCAAAGGAAACACCCGAGGAAGCACCAACGACAGGAGCCATGGCTACCTCTGGTCGCGCAATTATAATGACCACATCTTAGAAGGAGCAGGCGAATTGGAGCGCTGGTTTGTTTATCTTCGTAATAATCCGAGGCGACTGGCCGTCAAGCGTGCACATCCGGAGTATTTCCGAGTTCGCTTTGGAGTGACCGTCGGTAGTCGTCGCTATGCTGCCATCGGCAATCGCTTCTTGTTGGACTATCCAGACAAACTTCAAGTGCAATGCTCACGGAGCCTCACAGAGCAAGAGATTCAGACCGTGGTGGAAAGGATGATGGAGAAAGCTAAAAAGGGCACCATTTTGGTATCACCAGCCATTTCGAAGGGTGAGCAGGCGGTTATGCATGCTGTACTGGAGGCACAACTGCCCCAAATATTTCTAACCCCCTGGGGCTTCAATGAATATTCAAAACCAGGAAGTCAATATTATGATGCATGTTCTGATGGACGATTTTTGATACTCGCTCCGTGGGAACATCAAAACCAACAATTGCCACTCACGAGGGAGATGTGCCTCCAACTGAATGGGATGTGCGAGGAGATTTGCAGGTGATTTTGCGGAATGAAACATACCCTAAAAACTATGCAACAAAAAAATAATTGTATTTCTCACAATCATTATACCTTTGCAGCCGAAAAATCTAACAAACTAAGCTTCTGAAGCAAATCTACAACAAACAAGGCTTAATGATGAAAAAATCAATTTCTCGTATCGTGTTTTCATTTCTGCTGCTGATGATGGCAGCACAGTCTGTCAGTGCCCAACAACGTCGCCCCATCGATGCGGCTCATCCCTTATGGTTGGTTCATATCGATGTGTGGAATGTGGCCGACCCTCAGAAAATCATTGATTTGATTCCCGAGGATGTCAAGCCATACGTCTGTATGAACCTGTCGCTCTCCTGTCAGTACGATAAAGAGAAAAATGTCTATAAGATGCCCCGCTGTGCCGTGCGCACCTACAAATCGTGGGCCACGGTATGTCAGCAAAACGGTCTTTGGTTCACCTGTCAGCCAGCCAGCGGTGGCCATACTCATATCCAGGATGACGACTTGGTGACCTTCGAGTATTTTTTCAAGCACTATCCTAATTTCTTAGGTTGGAACTATGCCGAGCAGTTCTGGGGGTTCGACGAGGCTGGCGACAAGAGTTCCAGCACGCAGACCTCACGTTGGGAGTTGTTTGCCAATCTGGTGGAGATGTCTCACCAGTATGGCGGTTTCCTGACCGTTTCATTCTGTGGAAACATTTGGAGCCATGGTCTCAACCCCATTGGTCAGATGAAGCGCAACCAACATCTGTTGGAAGCCTGCCGCAAATATCCCGAAGCCATTCTCTGGTTGTATAAATATACCACTTCGAGTTGTTTCTATAATAATGAGAGTGTCACCTTTTCGCCCTTCATCAGTGGCCTGGCCAAGAACTATGGTGTGCGCTATGACAACTGTGGCTGGAACGGTGCGATGGAATCCCTCGTCGGCAAGGATAAATGTAAGTATCCCGTTGCTGCAGGCATTGGCACGGTGATGGAACAGACCGGCATCAATGGCGGTGCTGTATGGGACGGCCCAGAGCTCATTTGGACGGAGGATTTCAGAAACATTGGTGACACAACGGTGGATGGCTATAAACGTCGTAACTGGACCACCTTCCCAGGGTTCGACAATATCTGGATAGACATGTTCCGCAAGGTGATTGACGGCACATTGCGCATTCCCACACGGGAAGAGGTGGTTGACCGTACAAAAATCGTGGTGGTCAACGATATCAACACCGGTGGTGACGAACAGCGATATGCCGCCTGGGGAAATCTCTATGATGGACTGTACAAGCAGGACGATCCCGCCAACCGTGGTAACGGACAGTGGATGGACAACTTCTGCTACTTCAAGAAAACCGGGCGCTACGCCACCATCCCCGTGGCATTGGAACTTTATGACGATGTAGCCAAGAGTATCCCTGTGCAAGTAAAGAAATCACAATACTCCTCACGGTGGTCCACCATCGCCAAGAAAGTGGAGGAATTCAACGCTCAGTACCCTGAAGTGTCAAAAGGCGACCTATTCGTGGCACGCATAGCCAACCAGTTGGTCACCTACACACCCTACACCTACCTAAATAAGAAGAAGACTGCCCAGGCATCCATCCCTCTGGTTTACAATACCTGCGACACACTCGAACTACAGTATGGCAAACTTTCGTCGGGACTTATTCGTGAGTATGCCGACCATATCGACCTCTATCTGAATAATTATCGTACCGACACCACGGCGATGGTTACCGATAAGGTTATAGTGAAAGGAGCCACAACAGAACCCTCCTATACATTCACGAAGCGAGTCAATGCCACTTGTACCTCCACTGCCTCGTGGGAGGATGGAATTTATACAATCACCGTCTCTCATAATGGACCGGTAGATATTACCATTCAGTGCGCTGGCACTGCTTCACGTAACGACCAAGCTGCAGTCTCACAACCCTTGTCGCTTCCCCAACAGCCTGCAGAGTACAATGGACCTATCATCATCGAGGCTGAGGATATGGACATGAGGAACGTAGCGGGTGCCACCTATACCAATTCTGGGTATTATGTGCCTGATGTGCTGGAATATGCAGGCAATGGTTATGTGGATTTCGGCAGCAACACCTCGGCTGCTTTGCGCCATCAGTTGAAGATGCGACAGGGTGGGGCCTACACCTTGACCGTACGCTACACCAACACCCAACGTGCAGGAAACATCTATTTGATGATGAACGGATCCAAGCATGTCATGGCGTGTGAAAAGACTGCCAAAAATGAATGGAAAAAAGCCTCTGTAAACGTGACTCTTAACGCTGGAATGAATGACCTCACCATTTCCAACAGTGCTGGTGTGCCATTGCGCATCGACCAAATCATATATGCCCCTGAGGGCATGGAAGCCGAGAAATTCCTTGTCACTGTGCGCGATGCCGACCACGGTCAGGTAGTAGCCAACACTAACGAGGCTGCAGAGGGTGAGACCGTCACACTGACCGTAGATGCTGAGAGCGGTTACCAACTTCAGGAACTTCGTGTGGTCAATTCTGTGTATTACACGATGGAGAAAACCATCGCAGTGAACACCGATGATAATGAGATTACCTTCACCATGCCCGACGACAATGTGACACTGCAACCCGTGTTCGCCGACATGTCATCGGTCTATCATCTTGACTTCAACCCAGTCATGACGGGCACTATTCCAGAGGGATGGCGCTGTACACAGGAGAGCAACGAAGTGCATGAATATCCCAACAACTATAGCGCTGGGGCTCGCACCTTTGCCGGGTTTACAGGCTATCAGGGAAAGGCTCTCTATTGGCGTGAGGAATCGGCAGAATATGGTCGTCAGTCGGCATATCCACTTACTCTTCAACCAGGCAATTATCAACTCTCGTTTGCCATGGCTGCATGGAAGGAATCACCCAAATACAAGGTTCAGGTGCTGAATGCTTCCACGGGTAGAGCTGTAGCGACTTCAGAAGTGATTACAGCCACACCCAATGCCAATGGCAGCACCGGTGCCAATCTCACATCTGCGGAATTGCATGAAATACCTGTCAATATCACTGCTCAAGGCAATTACATCATTCGTTTCACAAACGAGAGCAGATATGGCTATTTCGACGAATATCTGCTGTTGGCATGCGACCTGCGGTTAGACCCCAGTTCGGGCATCCATACACCCTATGCCGAAACAACGACACCTGCCATCTATTCGATTTCAGGTGTACGCCAGTCTGCCATCAGTCGCGGTCTCAATATCGTCCGCACTGCCGATGGAAAGACGAAGAAAGTGATGGTAAAGTAAGTCTATTTAGCGCTCTGACGCATAGAAATTCATGACGAGGGGTCGGGAGGTGGTTTTATATTTCCCGGAGAAAGAACTGCTGTTGAGATAACCCTCAAAATAGTAGCCAGTAGGGGAACCACCCTTGTACTCCTTGATTGTGGCTTTGCCGCTGCTATCCACCGTTCCTGAAAGGGTCACCCACACATTCTCTCCATTTGTGACAATATAATCCCCATTGACACGATTCCCTGTCACAGAGAGATTCATATTGAAATTATAAACATCGCTTTTGTAGGTGATGTTTCCAGAGAAATTATAATAATTGGTGGTTTCTGCGGGTGGAGCTGGTGGAGTTACAGGTTCAGCTTCTTTTGTTCCGTCCTTCTTGGGCTCAGGTTCTATATCCTTTTCACTTTCAGCAATCTTCCCTCCGTCGTCATCTTTGAAATCACTTGTCTCATCGTTATAGGTGTCATTGCCAGTAATAACTTCGTGGGTGGTTTTACTTTCAGTGGAGTCGCCTTTGTCTTTTAACAGGAAAAATGCTCCTACACCACCACCGATTAGTAGTAGTGCTGCCAATAGGATGAATAGCATTTTTTTATTTGAGCCGTTCTTCTCGGGAGGCATTTGAGGAGGATAGGATGGGGGATAGGCTCCACCTTGTGAGGGGGTGTTCTGGTTATTATACGTCCTCTGTGTCTCTTCATTGACATCCTGATACTGTGTGGCTTCACCATTACCACCTTGAAACTGTGTGGCATCGTTGTCACCGCCTTGAAATTGAGTGGCATCGTTGTCGGGCTGCATTTGTCCGCAAAACATACATTGCTGAGCATCTTTTGGCATCACTGTGCCACAATATGGACATTTTTTTGTGAGTTTCATAAGCTTGGAATTTTCGGCAAAGATAGTAAAAAAAAATGTTACATAGAAACAAGTAACATAAAATTCAATTCATTTGAAGTGTTTGGTCGGTTGATTATATCACTATTATACCTAAAAAAGAGGGCGTGCCAATGCACGCCCTCTTTTTAATATGAGAAATAATAATTCTTACTTAGCAATATACTTCTTGCCGTTGGTAACCACGATGCCCTTGTAATCCTTAGATACACGCTGGCCAGCGAGGTTGTAGGTAACGGTAGGAACAGTGCTTTCCTTAACTACGTTGTTGATACCATCATCGATTGGAACGAATTGTTCTGGATTACCACCAAGAATCTTCACAAAGAAGTTCTCTGAGCCAGTCTCGTTGATAAGAGATTCTGTGCCGTCCTCAGTCTTCCAGACAAAGTCTTTCATCTCATACGTGTTAGCATCCTTGATTTCTGACAGGTTGAAGGCGATTGACTTCAAGTCGCCTGCTGACTGGGGAGTAGGAATCGTGAATGTAGTTTCGAAGTCCTGCCATTCTTCTGTGAAGTTGACATCACCGATAGCTGCATAATGCCGATATTCACCTGGATTGGTATGAATTTGGGTTGTAACTTTTGCAGGAATAGCACTCTTGTATTTGAACTGGACAACAGTTGATTCACCAACAGAGAGTGTGCGGTTAGCGACAATCCAGAACTGGTTGTCCCATGGCTGACCTGTACCAATTCCTTCCTCTCCGTCTTGTGGTGTACCGTCATCCTTTGCAGGCTTATAGTCTCTCTCAAGAGCATTGATAGTAACATGTGTTGGGTTAGGCTTGATTTCAGGAATCTGAACGTCTTCACCCTCGAGCATTTCGAATGCCATTGACTGGAAATAGTCATCGATATAAATCTTCCATACACCAGAACCTGGGAGAGTCAGCTTAGCAAGACTGGAAGGTTGGTAGGGAAGCCATGTGTCAGGATTGTTCTCGATAGTACCAGTTGGTTTCAGGGTGTTGCTCTTGAAAGCAGCGTCATTACCGCGAACGGTAGAGATCATAACCTGATTAACGTAGGTGTCCTTCTTACCAGGCTCACCAATAGTAGCATACCAATACTCTTCTGCCTCATCGTAAACAAACTGAGGAGCATTGTCGAAGTCGTACTCAAGACCTGCAATTGTGTTGCAACCAGCTACGAAGTAACCCTCGTCGAGTTTCATGCTCTGCCATGAGAGGTCATCGAAATAGAATGTAACAGCATCCTTAACAACGGAGTTCAGGTTGAATGCGATAGACCAACCATTAGCCATGTCGTCAGCGATTGTCATGATACCATCAAAATCCTGCCAATCTGTTGTGAAGGCAATGTTGCCAATAGCATGCCAGATGAGGTAGTCGGATGGGTTCTGTTTGTGAATCTGAGTGTCTGTAGAGCTAACGGGAGCAGAAGCCTTGTAACGGAAGTGAATCTTCACTTGATCGCCAGCCTTCCAAGGTTTCGGTGACTGAATCCAGAACTGGTTGTCCCAAGCTGAAGGATCGCCTTCAGTGTCAGCTACCTGACCATGGCATACGAATACGTTGCTACCGTCAACATTTTCAATATCAGCGGGGAATGGATCCCAACCACCATCATCATTCATGTTGCGGCCCTTCTCTTTTGACCATGCACAAATCAGATAGTTCTTCTCCTGGTCGTTAAATCTTACGGTAGGATCTGGCCATGGAGTCTCAGCATCACCCATATAAGTTGGGATAGGATTGCCGTCAACGATGACAGGCTGGCCATCGCTTGTCAGCCACTCTTGCCATACAGTTGGTCTTTGCTCCTTCTGCCATTCCTCAACTATCACATACTTCCATTCGATTGTTCCAGTAAAGGTACCTGGCTGAGCAACGAGGTTACAAGAAGCACCGGCGATACCGCTGTACTCCCATTCTACCTCAGCCCAATCTGTGCCGATGGATACTGAACCACCAGCCTGCTGGCCTTGTCCCCAGCCCCAACCCATGTTGACGTTGACGCTCACTGGTTCTGAAGCTTTTACCATGGCCTTAACCTTGTACTGGCCATCAATCTGTGTTGGGATACCATCAGCAATGAAATACTGGTGCCAATATGGGCCAGCACCTGTTACCTTCTGATACTCTGTTCCACCTTGGGTAGTAACAGTACCAACAGAAGATTCTCCATCTTTCCATTTGGCATCACCATCACCATCAAGGTCTGCCTGTGTTGCATACCTGTAATTTGCACCAAAGTCGGTCATCACACCTTCAAACCACTCTGGTACATAACCCATTACGTAGAATGGGAAACCATTGTTGGACGAATAGTCGATCTTATAGACCTCTACCCAATCTGCCGCTCTTGCTCCCATGAAACATGTCAAGAGAGCCACAAGTGTAAAGATTTTTTTCATAATAGAAATAATTAGTTAATAAAAAAGGAAAATATAATTTTGTATTTTTAATACTTTTGAAAGATAATTGCCAGGAATGTCAGAATGAATCTTTTTTTTCACTGGCAATTATCTGTCAGTATAGTTCATTAGTTTCCACTGAGTGCATCGCAGAATGCTTTATAAGTGGCATTGCGCACCCAGTCTTTGGTCTTGCTGTCAATCGACCAGAGACCTACAGGGTCGCTTGTGTCTGCCAGGTTGCCCTTGCAGAGACCGGCCTGCTTGTCATGTGGAATCTTGTTCATGTAGCACTTGATCACGTAGCCATAGTAGTCGGCAAGCTTCTGGCGCTGGGCTTCAGTAATATCCTTTGCCGTAACATTGACGCCTGTTGCATCCTTATACTTGATGTCGAAGTTGGACAGACGAACCAATTTACCTGTGGCAGCAAGGTTGTCAAGCAGGGCAATCAGCGTTGCCTCATTAACGGCCTGTGTTGCTGGGTCTTCGCTATAGCTGAGGTCTAATTTCGCATTGATACCATCTATCTTTGCCCCATTGGAATCCCAGATATGAATCCAATAGTTCAGACTTGCCATTTTCTGAGGATCATCAAGGCCTGACTCACTGATAAAGAATTTCAACTCTGCAGGGTTGCCACCATACTTCTCGTAGGCTGTGCTTGCAACATTTGATACTTTCGGGGCATAGTTTTCACTGCCAAGAATATCTTGCCAGAAGATATTTTCGGTTGAGTGCTTCAAGTCGAACATGCCGTTCTCAAGCACAGCTTTTGTGTCGATAGGCTCGTCGATGAGGTCGAAAGAATTGATACGGCCTTCGTTGATCTTCATCACTCCATCTATCCATGCGTTGAGAGCATAGTGGATTGTATCATTTCTTTCTTGCTCAGTCTGTGGACGGTGATTGTCTGGAGTGTGAATCACTTGAACAGTCTTGATATAGACATCTGAGGTCTGGTTACCCTCCATCATCACGTAACCGTTAGTTACACTATCAGCGGGTGTTACTGCCTCAATGACAACCTTTTGCCATTTTCCAGCTTTGATTTGGAACTTCTTATCACCTCCGCCTTCCTGAATCTTGTTGCCGGAGAAAGTAAACAGAAGACCAAGCTCATCCTTGTCAACCTTGGCAAAGAAAGTAATCGTGTATTTACCCATTGGATCAATGGGGAAATCTTCCACGATATTAACCTTGGTCCTTCTGGCCCTTGGGATTTTGAGCGCATTTTCATCACCATCATAATTCTTTACGATTACAGGAGTCGTGCCTGAAGCTGTACCAGTGAATTCCTCCATGGTGGTGTAGTCAACAAACTTATCCTCTATAGGGTCAACAGGAATTTCTATTGGAGCGGTAAGATCTTTCAACCATCCGTCTGCCTGATTGGCATTCGCAACGAGAGGACTGCCATAAACGTCATATCCGATTTCCTGCACATGGATGAGAAGGTCACTCATGTCAAGGAAGTTCATCACGCCTCTTTCATTGATGATAGTACCCGACATCAGACTGGTGCCGAAAGAGACATTGTCGAAGTTGGTGACAGCGGCGGCATGGGCCAGTTCCTGCTTATTGAAATCTACCACCTTGAGTGTTGCACCCAAAGTCATATTAGGAAACTGCTCTCTGTTGATATACGACTTAACAGGCCCCAAGTCCTTGTATGGCTCTACTATAGTAGGGTCGGGTTGAGCCGTGAAATCGTCTGTCACATTATAGTCGGCACAGGATACCGCAAGTGCTCCTGCCGCTAATATCAAGAAACCATTTCTAATAATATTCTTCATATTCTGAGCCTCCTATTATTTTAAAACATATTTTGGGGAGAAGAACACCTTTTTGTTTGACTCACGGGTCTGAACTACAAGCGTGTCATTTGTCGATATTTGCACATCGTTTTCAAGAATCCAATCCACTTCTTTACCATTTACAGTTTTCTTACCAATAACTCTACCTTTCTTGAAGGTTACATTGTACGCCAGACGGAGAATGTCGCGTTGGATGGGCTTTCCATTCATATTGCCCCATTGATAGTCTTTGTATTCAGGCTTCTCGGTCCCCTTGATGATAAATTCACCAGAACCGTCAGAGGGAATCTCTTCATCGTCAGAGGTTATTGTACACTGATTTCCATTGAATGTGAGGATGAGATTACAACTTTGAGAAGGTCTGGTCTCTCCTGAAGCGTCTTTACCTATATTTATTGATATAGGGAAGATTGCCTGCGACATGTTCTTGGTCTTAATACCGCATACCTCATCGTACTGGTTGACAGGGTTCTCCTTGTAGTGCTCAAGGTCAGTGTTGATAAGCGAGAAATCCTTACGGACAACCGTGTTGGTAACACCATTCTCTGTCACATTGTCCACACCACGACGAATGTATTTTCCCTGCCAAGGGTTCATATACTTCACACAGTATAGTACATAGTCCTTTGCAAGAATATCCCAGTCGTCAGTATTTGTACGTGCTGGAGAGAGCCCTTCACGTGGCTGGCCTGTAAGGATATGGTCGATGCCTTTTACACTGGTCATCAAAAGTGGAATGACGTAGGTGTTCTCGATTGCCTTTGGATCGTTGAAGAAGGCATCTGTGAACTGCACCTCTACATAGCCTCGGGAATTGCCATTGTAAGCAATCTGGTTGGATGAAAGGCTGTAGTATGACGTGGGCATGGGCCTAACAGGCTCTGCTGGGTTACCACCTTCATCAGTAAAATAGAGGTTGTCGCAGAGTGACTCATCCACCATAATATCTACTGTTGCTTTACGTCCGCCGTATGCACCACCCATGGTTGACCAAATCTGGCACTTGTGAGCGTTGTCAAGCGTGTTGTCGTAGATGTCATTACCAAGTACGAGTGTACGCACAGGGTACTGATAGGCGAAGTAGGCTGTTGTTCCTTCTTCATAGTCTGGGAACTCCTTGTCAGCATTATAGCAGGATGCAAATGCGAGAGAGAGAGCTCCCAGGGCTACTCCGTATATATATTTCTTCATCTTCATAATTGTTCAATTATCCATTATCAATTATCCATTATCAATTCATTACCATCCCTTGTTCTGCTTGAGGTTGCTCCATTTGAGCACCTCATTCTTCGGAATGGGGCCATACATTTGATAAGAGTTGTCATACTCACGTTTTTCGACTTCAAAGTATTTGTAGGTGAGTTCACCAGTTGCTTTGTCGAGATTAATCTCCACACCTTTGATAGCCTCATTGAGCGGCAACATCCAACGACGTAGATCCCAGAAACGCTTGTTCTCAAAGCAAAGTTCGATGCGGCGCTCGTTGCGGATGAGGTCTCTCATCTTATTTTGGTCGCCTGCGCACTCTTCAAGATATACATCACCTTCTGCAAGTGGCTGTCCAATCTCGTTGGTGGCAAGGCCGGCACGCTCACGGATGGCTTTAATCACGTCGTAGGCGGTGAAGCCTACACCCGTTGGGTCAGCCTTAGGACCCCAGGCATCATTGGCGGCTTCCGCGTATGCAAGGAATATCTCTGTGTAACGGATGCGTGGATAGATATGATACTGTTCAATTAATGAACTGCCCTGCGGATTGACATCGTCGCGGAGAAATTTCAGCAGGTAATAGCCTGTGCGAGTTGCATTATCTTTATTAAGGTTGTCATAAGACTCACCCTTAGCGTTAGGATAATTTCCTGTGATGATTTCACTTCTTCTTAATGTAACGCCGTTATACAGGACATCGTCTGCAAGACGCGGGTCACGGTTTGCGTAGGGATTCTGGGGATCATAACCTGAGTTCGGAGCAGTGATGGGAAGACCGCTACGCATGGGGAATGCATCAACGAAATTCTGTGACGGGTTGACAAGACCATTGCCAAAGAGCGACGGTGGAAAGTTGTCTCTTTCTTGAGCTGCATCTTTCGAATGGTCTTCGCGCCAAAGCATTTCAGGCATTTCCGATGCACTGGGTTCCAACTTTGTCTTATTCTTATACCAGATGTTGCCTGTAGGGTCGAAGCCTTCCATTCCACCAATACGTTTGAGCACGTTGGCAGCAAGTATGGCAGCATCAGCAGAAGTCACACCACTTTGATCACGGTAGGCAGGACTGGCTGCAAGAAGGGCAACTTGTGCCTTGATAGCCTCTGCACACTTACCAGACATGAGATTGTTGGCCTTCTTACCAAAGACGAGATTGTAGTTGGATGTATTGGCACCAATAGCTACATACTTTGCAGGGATATCCTCAATATTGGCAATGTCTATATAATCAAAGGGGAGAAGTGTCATCGCACTGTCGCAGTCAGCAAAAATTTGCTTTACACAGTCAGCAAATGTGGCGCGAGGCTGATTGAAGTCGGAACTACCGTCTTCTGGGGTTGTCAGCAAGGGTACACCATAGAGAATGCCATCGTCGGCATAGCCACTGTGGACTGTCAGCAAATAGTAATAGAAAAGTGCACGAAGACCAAATGCTTCGCCTTTCAAACGGTCGATGAACATCTGCTGCTTGGAAGCTGCGCTGGGGGCCCATTTCACCTTATCCACTATCGTGAGGAACTTGTTGGCGTACTGGATACCGTCTTTACAGTTGTCCCATACCGACATAGGATTGTTGTCTGCTTTCCATGAACCATACGTTGCCATATTATAATAAGCGTTGCTCAAATTGTTGGTCGTAGCATCATCTGTGGCAATGTCCGTCTGGGTGGTCGTCATATAGGGAAGACGATCATACGCATACATCAATATTCCATGTGCATAAGCCGATTCTTGGTACATGGCATCCTCCTGTCTGGTATTCTCGTCTGCCGGCTCAAACATATCATTGCAGGAGCAGAGACCGAGGATACCTATAAAATACAATATAATGTTTCTTGTCTTCATAATTTTCAATTTTCAATTATCAATTGTCAATTGGAATTAAAGGGTTACTTTCACACCGAGATTATAGAAACGAGTCTGTGGTGCATATCCAACGTTTGTCTCCATCATCTTGCGATGTTTTGAAATGGTGAGGAGATCGTTTCCATTCAAATAGATTGAAAGTGCCTTTACCACCTTACCATTAAACATTTCCATCGGGAAGTCATAGGTAAGTTGCACTTTCCGTAGGTCGAAACGGTCTGTGCTGTAAAGCCAGAAGGTAGAGTTAGCCGAATTGTTACCAGCAGAAAGAGTTGTCAGGCGGGGGTGGGTAGCTGTAGCAGCTGTCTCGGGTGTCCAACGGCCACGGGCATTGACAGAGTACTTGGCCTCTCCGCTCATAAAGTAGTATCCATTGTTCATCATGCCCTTAGCACCGAACTGACCATTACCAAGCATGAAGAGGGTCCAGTTCTTATACTTCAGCGTTAAGTTCAAGCCAAGTGTTAAGGGAGAGCCATAGGCACCATTCTTGCCAAGGTAAACTAGGTCATTGGCGTCAATTCTACCGTCAGGACCTCCGTCCTTGCCGCCAGCTATATCCTCATACTTCAAGTCACCTGGCTGCATGGTACCACCAAGCACTGAATTAGGAACTCCGTCCTTTCGTACGTACTTGCCTGTCGCTTCATCATAATTAAAATCATCGACAGTGTAGAATCCTAAGCACTTGTAGCCCCAAAGAGCATCCAAAGGACGGTTCTCATTGTATTTCTGAGGCGCTTGAGGGTCAATGATTTCATCGTACTTCTTCCATTTTGTCTCGAGCCAGGTACCGACAACACCCAGCTGTGCGTAAAACTTACCGAACTGTTTCTGGGCGCTTACGCTGAAGTCAAGACCTTTGCGGTTCTGGATGTCGTTGTTGATGGCTGGCGAGAACTTGCCTGAGGAGAGTCCACTCTGTAAGTGTGAGGGGAAGGTACTCGGGTTCTGGATAATAAAGCCATCCATATCCGTATTGAAGAATGTGAGGTCAGTGGAAATCAGCTTGTTGAAGAATGAACCACGCAGGCTGACAGACCATTCCTTGCGATGAATGAAATCGAGGGCTGGGTTGGCACCCATCTGGGAATAAGTACGATCAGTGGTCGAACCTTCATTCCATGAAAAACCACCACCGGCCGTTGCCCACGAAGCATCGTAGATGTAGAACAGCTTGTTACCCATATAGACATCAATATCCTCGTTCAGGTCGCTGTAGGAGGCGCTGAGCAGCAGGTCATCAACGAAACTACCTTCCATGAAACTCTCCTTAGCCATATTCCAGCCGAGAGTGAAAGAAGGTGAAATGGCCTCACGATTGCCTTCGGGAAGACGGGCAGAATGTACACCGGCTAAGCCTACTTCAGCAAAGTAACGACCCATGTAGTCGTAACCAGCCTGCAGACCGATGTTGGGGTTGGCATAACGATGGTACTGACCACTGGATGTCGTCGTGTACATATTGGCGAGCAGCATACCAGTTACATGATGCTTGTCGGCAAAAGTGTGGTCGTAGTCGAAATGGGCATTCCAGCTGATTGTCTGGCGATAGGAAGAATTTCCCATGGACATGTGACCTGTCACGATCTCATCATTCTGCTGGGTAATTGCTACAATGGCATCCACTGTGTTATAGTTACTCCATGTAGGAATGAACACAGCGTACTTATTGTTATACGAAAGGTCGTACTTTGCAGCATAGTCAATAGAGAACAATGTCTTGAAAGTCAAACCCTGAACAAACTTGTTCATGTCGTAGTCGATACCGGCATCGAACTGGAACTGTCGGCTGACGCCCCTTGTCCTACCACCGAAGTAGCAGTCGGCAATGGCATTGGTCTGAGTGGTTTTCGTACCGCCAGGGAAATATTTGCCATCGAGAAGGTTCAGCGACTTGTCAAGGATAGCAAGACCCCTGGAAGCATTCGGATCGACCATATCTATAGGAATCAATGGTGCTGCGTTCTCAGGATAGTTCGGACGTCCAAATTTGCCATTGTTGACACGATTCTCGTCCTGACCGGCTGCCTCACGCCAGAAATCTCCCTTGTTACTGTTGGCATTGTAGAACGTAGCACTTACATTAGCCCAGCCCTTCACAAGCTTGTTGATAACGAGGTCAACATTACCACGCACACTGAAACGGTCGGTGTAGTTGTCCTTTGCCTTACCGAAGTTCAGCAGGTCTTCAAAGCGATAGTAGTTGATGTTTGTGTAGAAGTGTGCTCGTGTGCCACCACCCTGAATCTCCAACGTGCCTTCAGAACGGTTGTAAATCTTGCGAACATACTCGTCCGAATAATAGTTGACGTTGGGATAACGGTAAGGATTCAAGCCTGATGCATGGTTGTAGATATCCTGTTGAGAATACTTCGGTCCACTGGCCAATCTGTCATTAATACATGCTTCGTTATAGAGGGTCATATATTCAGCAGAACCCAAATACTCTGGGAATGCCTTGGCTACGTGGAAACCAGTGTTGGCATTGGCAACAATCTGAAGACCATCAACCTTGCCACGCTTGGTGGTGATAATGATAGCGCCTTTTGCACCCTTGGGGCCGTAGAGCACTACGGCTTGAGCACCTTTCAGGAAGGTGATTTGTTCAATCTCAGAAGGAAGCACATTGTTGGATGGACGCTTCACACCGTCGATGATAACAATCGGAAGGTTGCCATTGTCGTTGTTGTCAAGACGGTCGTTGTCCATACCCCAAAGGTTGTTGCCATTCCATCCGCCAACAAGAGCAAACATATCTTCAAGGCTACTTGTCGTATAATCCTTCTTCTGCAGCTCTTCCATGTCAACGTATGAAACGCCTCCGAGAAGATGGTCGGGATCCTTGTCGCGGAACGCAACATGGACTTTCTTTTTGGCCACGATAGTATCACCCTCGTCAACATCAGCACTCTGGGCATTGGCTGTCAGTGGTGATACAGCAAACATGGCAAAGAGAAATATATTTGTTTTTATATTTTTCATAAAAATGTCTTATTAATCATTAATCGTTTGTCGTTAATCATTAATTATCGTCTTACCATCCCGGATTTTGAGTGAATCCTTCGTATAGATAGATATCCTTGTCAGGAAGTGGGAACCAGTAGTGTTTTGATTCCAGACGACGGGTGATAAGATCTTCCTTGTGGAAGTTACCGACCTTTGCATCTTTTGGATCATGAGTCTTGAACCAGTCCCATGGATAGATCAATTTCGATTGATCTGTTTGCGGCTTTCCTGTCTTCGGGTCAATATTATTCTCCTCAAAGGTCTTGCTCGGATCATAATTACCCCATTCCAAACGCTCGAACTCATGAGAGTATTTCACGGTGTATGGAGGCTCGGTCAGGAGAAGCCAACGCTGGAGGTCGCACCAGCGGAAACCTTCGAAGGAAAGCTCTACTGTACGCTCACGGCGTACTTCATCCATGAAATTGTCACCTGTACCGTTCTTGTTGATGTTAAGGAACTTAGCTGGCACATGTTCCATTGGAAAATCGGGGGTGTTGACACGGTCGCGGAGTGCATTGATGGCGTCAACAGCAGACAGTGTTGGACAATAGGATGGTCTTTCGTTGATGATACTTAGGTCATTGTTACACATAGCCATTGCAGCCCTTGCCTCAGCGTACATCAGATAGATGTCTGCAAGACGCATGTAGGGGAGATAACTTTCGAAAGCATGATCCCAGTCGTACCATTTGTCACCTTCATTACACTGGTGAGGTACAAGTTTCTGAATGAAATAGCCTGTGCTGCTGCCATCGGCAACACCACGCATGGCTCCGCCCGTATAAAGGTCGCAATATTCAAGCTTTTTCTGTTCAGCACCCAAGGGGTCTATACTGAGCACATAGTGGAAACCATCGAATATGAAATCATGATAGAAACGTGGGTCGCGATTCTTAAAAGGATGCTCGGGGTCCCATCCGGATTCTGGATTCAGCACGTACTGGCCATTCTGTACAAGGTAGATGGGCTGTCCGTTGGCCATACCGTATTGGTCAACCAAATTGGCTGTGGGGTGGTGAATTATTTTGTCATGAGCCACAAGGCCTTGAACCTTAGGACCAAATATCTTTGCACAGTTCCAGTTGGCAGTGTTCAGACCTGAGTTAACACCACGGAAGATGGCCTCGCATGTGCCAGGCGTATTCCAGTTCTGCTTCTCTGTCCAGAAGATGTCAGAGTAGCAAGTCTCTGCATTCTCATCACGAACATTGTCGTAGATGCTTGAAAACTTGAATTCTGCAAGTTTGTAATTGACTGTACCTTTTTGTACCAGGTCAAGGGCTTTACCTAATGTCTCGGCGGCCTTACGGCAGTAGTCTAAATCGTAATCGTAGGTCTTGCCGGTGGAGCTGGCGTTCAGAAGTTGGGCAACACCGCCGTTCTTTGTCTTCTCAAACTCCTTCATGAGGGGGGAACCAGCCCAGAGATAGCACTTACCCAGGTAGCAAAGCGCCATGAATTTATTGATACGCAATTCGTTATGTCCTGATGTCTGCATACCGGCAAGGGTCTCGTCCCAGTCGTAGGGAAGGAGATCGTATGCCCGTAAGAAGTCTTCAGCACAGCGGTCTGCACATTCTTGGAAAGAGAGGCGGGGAAGCTCTGGAATGGCTGTAGCCTCAAATGCCTCGTCAATATAGGGAAGACCTCCTAAGTAGCACATCAACTCAAAATGCCACCAAGCACGGAAGAAATACATCTGACCGAGCAACAAGTCACGCTCCTCATCCGTTCCGACGAGCGAATTGATGTTTGCAATGCCTAAGTTACACTTGCGGATGCAGTACCAAGAGCTTCTCCAGAGCGACTGTCTGTCACCATTAAGCCAGCACTGGCTGTTGCTATACCAGTCACGATAGTTGCCAAGATCCACTTGGTGATCCATGTGCGCATAGCCTTCTGTGTTGTGAACAGCGTCGTCACCAAAATTCCATGCGGTACAATAGTTGCACTTCTCCTTATCAGGAACCAAGCTATATATTTCCTCTATATACCCTTGGAAGTTGCGGTAGTTCTTGAAAGCCTCATCTTCGGCAACCATTGACTCAGGATCCTTTTCGAGCCAGTCGGTGCAAGAAGTGAATGAAGCTGCGCCTGCCATGACGAGCAGCGAACCACACAAAAGGGTTTTTATATTATTATAGTATTTCATAATAGTAAACGCAATTAAATGTAAAGCTTAATACCGAAGTTATAACGTCTGACTGTGGGGTAAGCACCGCCAGCACCGCTCCATCCGTAGTTACTCTCACGGTCATCAGGCATCTTTGTAATCAGGAAGAGGTTGTTAGCATTTACATAAAGTTTCAGGCTTGAGAAACCAAGAGACTTGATCCAGCCCTTTGTCCAAGTGTAAGCCACCTCCACGTTCTTCAGACGGAAATAGGAACCGTCGAAAAGGAACTGCGTACCATTGTTGCCTGGTGCAGCCTGGGTGTTGAAGCGCGGGACGACGACTTCACCTGATCCGTCAACAGGATTCCACCAAGTACCTGTGTCATACACTGTGAGCAGCTGGTCAGGGAAAGATGTGAGCGTGACGTCACGTGTAACGCCTGTTACACCATATAACTGAGCAAACATGCTCCAGCCTTTCCACTCCCAACCGATAGTGGCATTGTAAGTGTGCTCTGGGTTGCCGGTGTAACCGTAGGGAGCCTGGTCGTTGGTCACGTCAACCACACCATCACCGTTGAAGTCAACAATATAATGGTCGCCGATGAGCACCTGATCGTCATTACTTTGAAATGGTGGCGCACTATATAGTTCATCGTATGTGTGGATAAAGCCGTTGTCAATGTATGAGTGGTATTGTCCCTGAGCATAACCCTGAGCCTTGCGGTAGCTTGGGAACAATTTCGGGTCATCTTTCTGTTTGATTACATTGCGAGCGAAAGTATAGTTGGCATTTGTCCAGAAACGCATACCATTTCTTAATACCTTATTGAATCGAAGCTCAATTTCGAAACCAGTGTTCTTAATCTTACCCTGGTTGATGTCAGGCGTTGTTCCTGCACCATAGTATGAAGGTACTGAGCGGTCGCCACCAGAAATGAAGATATCATAACGGTCGTCGCGGAACCAGTCGAAACTACCTGCCAACATACCGCCGAGGAAGGCAAAGTCGAAACCGATGTTTTTCTTTTGTACGGTTGCCCAGCGAAGGTCAGGATTGGCAATAACATCCTCCCTATATCCGGTAAATGGACTATTAGAGTGGTCAAGGCCCATCGCGAAAGGACCATTGGTGGCCCACTGTTGCAAATAAGCGAAACGTTTACCAGCACTATCATCACCGATTTCACCGAAAGATCCACGAATCTTGAGCATGTCAATAATCTTCTTGTCCTTAAACCATTTCATGAATTTCTCTTCCGAAAGCATCCAACCTACAGCACCTGAACAGAAGAATGCGAAGCGGTTGTCGGGAGAGAATCTCTGTGAACCGTTGTAGGCACCGTTGAACTCAGCAAAATACTTGTTCATCAAGCCGTAAGTGGTACGGAATACCCAGTCCTCACGACGCCACTCAAGCTCGGCATTACTGGCATTGATACGACGCTTCCAGTTGCCCATCAATGTTAAGTCATGAACACCAAACTGACGCCCCCAGAAGAGCTGGAGTGACATTTCAGTAGCACGACTTGTAGAGCTGACGCTACCTGCCTGAGTTGACCAGTCACGTTTCTCATAGAAATCGAAACCTGTTACTGCATAAATATCATTCTCAAAAAGAAGCTGACCTTCCTCAGGGATTATATATGCGGTATTGTTCACATGCCCACCTCCAGCGGCATTAATACCACGACCACCTTCGTTGAACTGATTGTCCCAAGAGATAGTACCGCGTGCAATAAGGCCCTTTGTCACAAAATCAAGATTCTGTTCGAGTGCAAAGTCTGTGAATACACGTGTAATGGTACCCAACTCATAGCCGGCCGTTGCCACGTTCATGGGAGAGTTAGCCATGTTGGAAGCTGCCAAACGAGAGTAGCCCCAAGCTCCATTTGAGAACTTAACAGGGAAGACGTTAGGCGGCATACGATAGGCACCTGCCCAATTCTGCTGCTGGAAGAACTCACCGCTATTACCATAATAATAACGTGGTGTCTTCTGCTGAGCATTCGAACCTGACAGATTGACCTTAAACTGAGTGGTCTTTGTAATCTGGAAGTCAAGATTTGAACGTACATTCAAACGATTGTACGAATAACCACCTTCATATCCTTGGTTGTTGTCCCAAATCCTGGTCATATCACCCTCATTCTGGAAGTCGAAGGCAACGAAATACTTCACGAACTTCGTACCACCGGAGAAGTTAAGGTTTGTATTATATGACAAAGCGGTATTCCTAAACATTTCCTCCTGCCAGTCAATATTGGGATAACGCTCTGCCTGGCTGTAGTCACCAAGGTAGTTGCCGGAAGCGCTGTAGTTTGGCTTCACGGTATAATCCTGATTGCGGAAATTGTTAATGAACGTCTGCGGACGATAGTATGCCCAAGAAGCGTCACCACCTAAGGCAATCTCATGCTCAAGTACTTGGTTACGGAGCATGTAGCCGTCGTAAGAGTCGTACTTGCGTGGGAGTTTTGATACGGCTTTCAATGTAGCATTGAAGCCCACATCAATTCTTGCCTTGCCTTCCTGACCACGCTTGGTGGTAATAAGGATAACGCCGTTGGCACCTTCCACACCATAGACGGCGGTGGCAGATGCATCCTTCAACACAGAGATAGTGGCTACAGATGAGATATCAACCGACTTGATCTCACGTTTCACACCATCGACGAGGATAAGAGGCTGAGCATCTTGGTTCCATGCTGCTGCACCACGAATGTAGATACGTGGATCCTCTTCACCGGGCTGGCCAGTAGAAGCAATAGTTGCAACACCTGGGAGGTTACCAGTGAGGGCGGCACCCACACTACCAATACCTGCTGCACGTTCAAGAACTTCACCAGTTGTCTGCGTGATAGCACCGACCACAGAAGCTTTCTTCTGCTGACCATAACCTACCACCACCACCTCGGTGAGCTCTGTGTTCTCAGAGAGGGTTACGCGAAGTGTCCGCTGCTTACCGACGGTAACCTCTTTGTCTCCAGTTCCAACGTATGAGAATACAAGAACTGATTTTTCCGATGGCACATTCAACTGGAATTTACCATCGATATCAGTCACTGTTCCCACGTTACCTTGGCCTTTCAACATTACAGAGGCACCGATGAGTGGATCACCCGCATCGTCAACGACTGTACCGCTCACATTTATGCCTTGTGCCATTCCACTGAGTGAAAAGACAAAGAGCATCAGCAATGAGGGCACAACTCGTCTTAAAAATTCTGCTAGCTGTTTCATCATGTCTGATTTTGGTTCATTAGTTTTGGTATTATATAATTTTGAAAAAAATCAATTATTAAAGAAATGTCGGTATTGGACTATCTTCAGTTCTGCATTTGCGTGCAAAGTTATATAATTATTATGTAAGTCGGTATTTTTGATTGTAACATTGTTTTTGTAAATTGTAACATAATAAAAAAGTCTGAAAAATTTGATAAATTTATTTAGTTTAACAATCTTTACACAAAAACCCCTGTTTTTACTATTAAAATACATAATTTTAAGAGATTAGGGGGGATTATAGTTAGAAGTTAGGAGTTAGGAGTGACTGGGTAATGGGTCATTGGTGACTGGATGATGGGGCATTGGTTATGAGCGATGGGTGCTGGGTGATATGTGGGGAGTGATGAGAGATGGGTGATGGGTATTGAGCGATGGGTGCTGGGTGTTGGGTGAGAGATGAGCCAGTGTGATTACCTGCTTTTGAAAGCGATGATCGTGGTGACGGCAAAACCGTCGCATACGGAGAAACTACCCCTACCGAACAGAAGATGGATTTTCAATATTCCATATTCCATTTTCAATCTTCAATTGTATTGTCCCTTTAACTCCCTTTTAACTACTCTTTAACTACTTTTTAACTACCCTTCATTTTCAATTGTAATGTCCCTTTAACTACCTTTTAACTACTCTTTAACTACCCTTCATTTTCAATTTTCACTTGTAATGTCCCTTTAACTCCCTTTTAACTACCCTTTAACTACCCTTCATTTTCAATTGTAATGTCCCTTTAACTACCTTTTAACTACTCTTTAACTACTTTTTAACTACCCTTCATTTTCCATTTTCAATTGTAATGTCCCTTTAACTACCTTTTAACTACTCTTTAACTACCCTTCATTTTCAATTTTCAATTGTAATGTCCCTTTAACTACCTTTTAACTACTCTTTAACTACTTTTTAACTACCCTTCATTTTCCATTTTCAATTTTCAATATTAATGTTCCCCCTCACAAATAAAAAAGCCCTCCTTTTGGGGAGGGCTGCTTTACAAAGCCTCACGGCTTTTGCAAACATTTTGCATTTCTAATCAAAAACCTAAAATAACCTATTTCTAATAACCTAACTAAAACAATAACGTATTTGCTTTTTTATTTCGATGCAAAGATACATTATATTTTTACTATTTGTACACAAATTTTGTATCATTAATTTATTTCGTTGTTACAAATATATTCAAACGTACCATATTTAAAAATTCTTGAAACAATTTGAAAGTTTTGCAACTCTTCTTTTTTTTAATTTTGCATCACTTCACATTATATAATATATATTAGGAGCTTAAAATTCATAAACTCAAAAACTCATCCCAAAAATAAAAAAATATTCTAAAAACTCAAAAACTCATAAACTTACTAACTCATAAACTAAAAATATTACATGATGAGAAAAGTATTTTTGCTAATTTCGTTCTGTGCTTGCATGTCGATGTATGCAGGTCCAGTAGATCCGAACTTCTACATTTTCCTTTGTTTCGGACAGTCTAATATGGAAGGGGCTGCGAAGCCTGAACCACAAGACTTTAAATTAAAAGACAATCGCTTCCTCATGATGGCAGCTGTCGATGATGCCGAGCGAGGAAGGAAAATGGGTGAATGGTATCAGGCTACACCACCACTTTGCCGTGGCAACAATGGTCTGACCCCTGTTGACTATTTTGGACGCACATTGGTGGAGTCGCTTCCCGACAATGTGCGTGTGGGTGTTATCACCGTCGCTATTGGTGGTATCAAAATCGAGGGTTTCATGCCAAATGAAATCGCTGAATACGTTAAGACTGCACCTGCATGGATGAAGGGTATGCTTGAGGCATACGACAACAATCCCTATCAGCGACTGGTCGATTTAGCCAAGAAAGCACAAAAAGAGGGTGTCATCAAAGGTGTGCTCATGCACCAGGGCGAATCCAACACCGGCGACCCAGAATGGGCCAACAAAGTGCAAAGTGTCTATGACCGTCTGCTCGGCGACCTTAAACTTAAGCCCGAGGAAGTGCCTCTGCTCGCCGGTGAGGTGGTTCAGGCCAATGGACAGGGACAGTGCATTGCCATGAACAAGCAAATTGACGAACTTCCCAAGACAATCCATACCGCACATGTTGTTTCTTCCACCGATTGTACCAATGGCCCCGACCGTTTGCATTTCGATGCCAATGGTTATCGCGAATTGGGATGCCGCTATGGAGAATTGATGGCCAAATTGTTGGGAGTAACCCCTGTGAGACCCATCTTTGAGAAACCACAGACGGTAGAAGTACCGGCAGATGCTGTGCTGTGTGAGACCACTGTTCCAGGAAATGATTTCCCGAAGGTTGACAAGGCCAGACGCGCCTATTTCAAAGTCAATGCGCCTGAGGCCAGAAAAGTGGTGCTCGACATTTGCAATAAGAAATATGATATGATACCTGTTGGACAAGGCAACTGGATGGCAGTTACCGACCCACTCGTGGCTGGATTCCACTACTATTTCATCAATATCGGTGGTGTCAATTTCATTGATCCTTCCACAGAGACTTTCTTCGGATGCAACCGCGAGGCCGGTGGTATCGAGATTCCCGAAGGACCAGAGGGCGACTACTATCGTCCACAGCAAGGTATTGACCATGGTCAGATAAGAAGTATCTACTATTATGCCAACTCTTCCAACGAGTGGAGACATGCTATGGTCTATACCCCGGCAGGATACGACTCCAAGAAGAATATCAAGAAAAAATATCCTGTTCTTTATCTCCAACATGGTATGGGCGAAGATGAGACAGGATGGACAAAGCAGGGACGCATGCAGCATATCATGGACAATGCCATTGCCAAGGGTGAGGCTGTGCCTATGATTGTGGTGATGGAAAGTGGCGACATCAAAGCCCCGATGGGCCGCGGACAGGGTATGGGCGACTATGGCTCATCGTTCTATCCCGTGCTGTTGAACGACCTTATCCCCTATATCGAGTCAAACTTCCGTGTGAAGACCGACCGTGAGAACCGGGCGATGGCCGGACTGTCATGGGGTGGTCACCAGACCTTCGATGTGGTGCTCACAAATCTCGATAAGTTTGCCTGGCTTGGTACCTTCAGTGGTGCTATCTTCAACCTCGACGTGAATACTGCTTACGATGGTGTGTTCAAAAATGCCGATGAGTTCAATAAAAAGGTTCATTACTTCTTCATGAGTAGTGGAACCGAAGGCATGGACAAGATGTTCGGCACCGAGAAAATGGTGAAGAGCCTCAACGACCTTGGCATCAATGCTGTTTATTACGAATCAACCGGTACTGAGCACGAATGGCTCACATGGCGCCGCTCTCTCAATCAGTTTATACCTCACATATTTAAATAATTAATAATAATTACATCTTATGAAACATTTGAAAAGTACACTCTTGGGACTGTTGTTCTTGACAGCCTGTGGGTCGGCCTCAGCACAGTGGGGCAGACCTGTCGATCCTAATGCAAATTTAGGTTACAAAGACACCTACAAAGGTTATTTTACCGTGGGTGTGGCTGTCAATATGCGCAATATTTCCAATCCCGAGCAGGTAGCGCTCATCAAGAAGGAATTCAACAGCATTACGGCTGAAAATGACATGAAACCTGTCTCCGTGCATCCACAAGAGGGCGTATGGAACTGGGGACCCGCTGACAGCATTGCCAATTTCTGCCGTCAGAATGGCATCAAACTACGTGGACACTGCCTCTGCTGGCATTCACAGTTCTGCGACTGGATGTTCACCGACAAAAAAGGTAAGCCAGTGACTAAGGAAGTGTTCTACGCTCGACTCAAAGAACACATCACTACCGTGGTCAACCGCTACAAGGATGTGGTATATGCTTGGGACGTGGTCAACGAGGCCATCGCCGACCAGGCTTTTGGATTCCCAGGACGTCCGGCAAATCCCTACCGCGAGAGTACACACTTCAAACTCTGCGGTGATGAGTTCATTGCCAAGGCTTTTGAGTTTGCTCATGAGGCAGACCCCAACGCCATCCTCTTCTACAACGACTACAATGCTGCTGACCCCGGCAAGCGCGACCGTATTTATAATATGGTGAAGAAAATGCAGGATGCCGGTGTGCCTATCACAGGTATCGGTATGCAGGGACACTACAACATCTATGGACCCTCAGAGGAGGACATCGATGCTGCTATCACCAAATATTCACAGCTTGTGAAGCATATCCATTTCACCGAACTCGACCTGCGTACCAATACAGAGCAGGGTGGACAGCTCCGCTTCTCAAGGGGTGAGGCCAGGCCACAGGCTGGTTACCAGGCTACACTGCAGAACGACCAGTATGCACGTCTCTTTAAAATCTTCCGCAAGCACAAGGATGTCATCGACAACGTGACTTTCTGGAACCTCGGCGATCGCGACTCATGGCTGGGGGTCAACAACCATCCACTGCCATTCGACGAGAATTACAAGCCAAAGCAGTCATACTATGTCATCAAGAATTTCGATCCCAAACTTGACAATCTCGTTCCAAAAGAGGACTTTGTCCCCAATGAGCTCAACCAGCCTGGCCAGGAATATCCTATGGTCAACTCCGAGGGATTTGCTCGTTTCCGTGTGGAAGCTCCCGAAGCCAAGTCTGTAATCGTCAGCCTCGGACTTGGAGGAACAGGTGGCACAGTACTTAGAAAGGGTGCCGATGGTGTATGGATGGGTACTACCAATGGACCGATGGACGAAGGTTTCCACTACTATCACCTCACTATCGACGGTGGTGTGGTCAACGACCCAGGCACACACAACTATTTCGGCTCATGCCGTTGGGAGAGTGGTATCGAGATTCCTGCACACGACAAGGACTTCTATGCCCTGAAGGATGTACCACACGGAAAGGTACAGCAGGTGCTCTTCCCATCAAAAGTTGAGGGAAGCTACACACCGGGATTCCGTCGTGCATTTGTTTATACACCGCCACAGTACGATGCTTCAAAGAAGAAGTATCCCGTACTTTACTTGCAGCATGGATGGGGCGAGGATGAGAATGCCTGGAGCAACCAGGGACACGCCAACCTCATCATGGACAACCTCATCGCTGAGGGAAAAATCCAGCCCTTCATCATCGTTATGACCTACGGTATGACCAACGATTTCAAATTCGGTACCATCGGCCAGTTTACTGCTGAGGAATTTGAAAAGGTGCTCGTCGATGAATTGGTGCCCTATATTGATGCCAACTTCAGAACAAAGGCCGACAAGTGGAACCGCGCTATGGCTGGTCTGTCGATGGGTGGCATGGAGACCAAACTCATCACGCTGCGCCGCCCGGAAGTGTTCGGTTCATACGGACTGCTGAGTGGTGGACAGTATGCACCCGAGGATATTGCCGATAAGAAACAGGTGAAACTGATTTTCGAGAGCTGTGGTAGCAAGGAGAATCCACAGGGCATCAACTCATCTGTCGAGGCCCTCAAGGCCGCTGGCTTCAATGCCCATGGATATATCTCTGAGGGAACAGCCCACGAGTTCCTTACATGGCGTCGCAGCCTCTATCAGATGGCTCAACTGCTGTTTAAGTAGGTTATGAGGTCGCTTCGCTTGCAGGTTATGAGGTTATAAGGTTGCTGCGCTTGCAGGTTATGAGACTTTAAGGTCGCTTCGCTTGCAGGTTATGAGGTGACCCCATAATCAGATGAATTTGAAGCATGGTTGTGGCAAAACATGAAAAATGGTTTTGGCACAACCATTTTAGACGTTAGGTACGTTCAGTATGCTGCTGTATCACAGCAGCTTAAACCTCAAACCTCAAATCATTTGTCCCTTTAACTCCCTTTTAACTCCCCTTTAATAAACTCATGAAAAAAATACTTACTGTTTTTGCTCTGAGCCTTTTTGTACTTTCCTCCACCTCACAGACCTTGCCTTATCAGAATCCTAATCTCTCAGCGCATGAGCGCGCTGTTGATCTCTGTGGCAGACTGACCCTTGAGGAGAAAGCGCAATTAATGCTCGACGAGAGCCCGGCTATTCCCCGGTTAGGCATCAAGAAATTCTTCTGGTGGAGCGAGGCGCTGCATGGCGCTGCCAACCAGGGGAATGTCACTGTGTTCCCCGAACCAGTGGGTATGGCATCCTCGTTCAATCCCGACTTGCTCTACTGCGTCTTCGATGCTGCCAGTACCGAACAGCGTGCACAATATAATAAAAGAATGCTCAACGGAGGCGAGGATGAGAAGTTCCATAGCCTCTCAGTGTGGACACCTAATGTGAATATCTTCCGCGACCCACGTTGGGGTAGGGGACAAGAGACCTACGGTGAAGACCCTTACCTCACAAGCGTCATGGGTACTGCTGTCGTTCGTGGTCTGCAAGGTCCTGAAGATGCCAAATATCGCAAATTGTGGGCATGTGCCAAGCACTATGCTGTGCACAGCGGTCCCGAATATACACGTCATTCCGCCAATCTGACCAATGTGCCCGTGCGCGATTTCTGGGAAACCTATATGCCTGCCTTCAAGACCTTGGTGCAGGATGCCCAGGTGAGAGAGGTGATGTGCGCCTATCAACGTCTCGACGACGACCCATGCTGTGGTAGTACAAGACTATTGCAGCAGATTCTTCGCGATGAATGGGGATTTAAATACCTCGTGGTGAGTGATTGCGGCGCGGTGAGCGACTTCTATACGAGTCATAAAAGCTCATCCAGTCCGGTTCATGCCTCTGCAAAGGCTACACTTGCCGGAACCGACGTGGAATGTGGATATGGATATGCCTATCGGAGCATCCCCGAGGCGGTACATAGAGGGTTGATATCGGAGCAAGAAGTCGATAAGCATGTCATCAGACTCTTGGAAGGCCGTTTCGACCTCGGTGAAATGGATGACCCAGCACTGGTGGAATGGTCGAAGATACCCTATTCAGTGATGGATTCAAAAGAGCATCGCAAGATTGCACTTGATATGGCCCGACAGTCGATTGTCCTTTTACAGAACAACAACAATGTACTGCCTCTGAAGAAAGACAAAGAGCGTATTGCTGTTATCGGTCCAAATGCCGACGATGAGCCGATGATGTGGGGTAACTACAATGGCACTCCCAATCACACCATCACAATCCTCGATGGTATCAAGACCAAACAGAAGAAACTGTATTTCCAGCCTGCTTGCGACCTCACCTACGACAAGGTGATGGAATGTCTGCATCAGACTAAATGCCAGATGGCTGGCAAGAAAGGGCTTCGTGGTACCTTCTGGAACAATACCGAGATGGAGGGGAAACCTGTTACTACTCAGTATTATACCACACCTTTGGCTGTCACCACCGCTGGTATGCACAATTTCGCGCCGGGTGTCAATCTTGAGGATTTCTCGGCAAAATATGAGACAGTTTTCACTCCAGATGCTTCTGGTGAGTATGTCGTCAATGTGGAGGGATGCGGACATTTCGAACTCTACATCAATGGCGAGCAGAAATTTATGCAGCACACCTGGCGTACAACACCAGTGAGAACTGCCATTCAAGCTGAGAAAGGCAAGGAATACAATATTGAGGTAAGATTCAAATTTGTCAAGACTTGGGGTGCCAATATGAAAATCAATATCGCCAAGGAACATCCCATTGACTATCAGGCAGTCATCAGCCAGTTGAAAGGCATCGACAAAGTTATCTTCGTAGGAGGTATTTCCGCTGCCCTTGAGGGCGAGGAGATGCCCGTGACCATTGATGGCTTCAAGGGGGGAGACCGCACTGACATCGAATTGCCCAAGGTCCAACGTGACTTCCTGAAGGCACTAAAAGACGCGGGAAAGACGGTCATTTTCGTCAACTGTTCTGGTTCGGCCATCGCTCTGCAGCCTGAGACAAATACTTGCGATGCCATTCTTCAGGTTTGGTATGCCGGACAAGAGGGCGGACAGGCTATAGCCGACGTGCTTTTCGGTGATTATAACCCTGGTGGGAAATTGCCTGTCACCTTCTATAAGTCGTCAGACCAGTTGCCCGACTATGAGGATTATTCCATGAAGGGCCGCACCTACCGCTATTTCAACGACCCACTCTTCGCTTTCGGCTATGGACTCAGCTATACCAACTATTCCATTGGCGAGGTCAAAGTGGAAAAGCAGGGTGAGAATTTCATTCTGAGTGTTCCTGTCACCAATCAGGGTAAGATGGATGGAACTGAAATCCTGCAAGTATATGTGAAAGACCCTGCCGACACCGAGGGGCCGCTCAAGTCATTACGGGCATTCCAGCGGGTGGACGTCAAAGCTGGACAGACAGTAACGGCAAAACTCACCCTCACACCCAAATCATTCGAACTCTTCGACACAGCAACCAACACCATGCGGACAAAACCAGGTAGCTATGAAATCTACTATGGTGATAGTTCGCGAGACAAAGATTTGAAGAAAATTTCGGTAAATTTGTAGATGAGACAATCGTTATGGTAGTTTTCACTTTACATTTTGCTATGTAACATAAAAAACGGGTGATTTTTTAAAATTACCCGTTTTTTGTGCCTTTTTTTGTAAAATGTAACGTTAAAATTCAGAAATGTAACTTTTTTTTTGGTTCATTTCGTGAAATAACCTATCTTTGTAGTCGAAAACGTTGTTATTTCAATATTGAAAACCTAACTATGAAACCTAAAATAATATTGACATTTCTTTTAATGTCAGTTTTATCTTCATATGCTCAAATGGGCAGCAGATTTGATGCAGACAGACTGTTGTCAAGCAGCTTTACCAATCAAGTCTATCTCGATCGTGATGGTTTTATCTGGGCCGCAACAAGAAATGGATTGTGCCGTTACGATGGATATAGAATGAAAGTTTTCAAGAAAGAGAATAAAAGTGGGCAGACAAGCAATTATGTCAACTGTATCATTCAGGATAAGGATGGCTTGTTCTATGTCGGTATGTTCGGTGGGTTGCAGTCTTTCGATGGCACTAATTTTAATGATGTCAACATCAAGGTGCTCAAAGGAAACGGGTCGCCTGGTTATGTGAAATGTTTCTGTGAAGGAAAGGCTGGAGAAATCTACGTAGGTACTTCTGGTCATGGCTTGTTGAAGATGACTGCCAAAAATGAAGGTGTGCAGCTGGGCGGCGATTTGGCCAACATAGAGACTGTGAATGGTGTGTTGGCCGATAAGAATGGCGCTTTGTGGATTGCCACCGACAAATACGGTGTTTTCGTCTATGACAAGGGCAAGGTTACAAAGAAATATTTTCAGGAGGATAGCCAGCGCTCGCAAGTCTTATGTATCTGTCAGGATGTGCAAGGCACTATCTATGTGGGACTGCACAACCAAGGTGTCTATTATCTGAACGGCGGTACCTTCACACATATAGAGGCTACTGGCAACAAGACAGTCTCAGCGCTTTATTGTAATAAGGCTGGTAAGGTGATGATTGGCTACGATGGTGCCGGTATAGCTGTCTATAATCCTAAAACGAAGGTTTTAGACGACAATCCATATTATAGCAACGAAGTTGATTTGTCTTTAGCCAAACTTGTTTCTATCACTGAAGACTTAGCTGGAAACCTATGGCTGGGTATGCTGCAGAAGGGTGTCTATATGCAACCTGCAAGCACGTCTGAATTCAGTTATATGGGTTATAAGATGAAAAATGATAACCTTATCGGTCAGGCATGCGTCACAAGTACACTCATCGATTCACGCGGCAGGGTTTGGATAGGTACCGACAAAGATGGCCTTTATCTGCTTAACTTCGACAATCAGCTTTTCAAGCATTATACCACTGAAGTGCCAGCCACTGTCCTTTCTCTGTGCGAGGATAAAGATGGTAAGGTGTGGATAGGTGGCTACCAGGAAGGATGTGGCTGGATTGACATGGCTGGAGTCTATCACCCGCTGTCATTGCCACAGGGAAAATATGTCAGTGTCTTCGGTATGGGCTGCGATGCCTACAATAATATGTGGTTTGCTACAATGGGTAATGGCTTGTTGCGCTTGTCGCCACAGGGCGAACTCAAATCATATACCATGAAGGAAAATGCCGATATGGACAGAAAGGTCAATAGCATCGCCAATGACTTTATTTCCAAAATGTCGATTTCACCTGATGGTAAACGTGTCTATCTTGCCACTACGATGGGTGTGTGCTGCCTTGATATCCAACGCGAGAGTTGGACAAGTGTGTTTGGTCAGAACTGTCTGCTCTACGCCACCCCTATCCGAATTGTCAAAGAATATGGGGGGAAATTGTGGATAGGTACCAACGATGGACTCAAGTGCTATGACCAGAAGACGCATATTATTCAAACAATAGGTATCGAACAGGGTATTGCCGACAATGGTATTGCATCGATTGAAATAGATGGTAAGGGTAGGCTCTGGATTGCTACCGACCATGGATTGTGCTGCTATGACCCGAAGACAGGAAAGTCGGAAAACTACTTCGTTGATAATGGTCTGCAGTCGAATGAATTCTCCGACGGTGCCTCATGGGTCACCGAAGGCGGAACGATGGTGTTCGGTGGTGTGGGAGGTGTCACATGGTTCGACCCCGTGCAGATACATCCTACTAAATGGGATACTCCCGTCAAGCTCTCTGCCTTCCTCGTCAATGGCGAACCCGTGGGAAGATATACCAAGTCGGGTAGTTATGAGGTGTGCGACACCTCTGTCATCGCATGTAAGAAATTTCATCTCAGTTACCATGACAATTCATTTGCTATCCAACTCTCTACACTCACATACGATAACCCAGAGCATATCACCTATTTATATAGTATCAATGGTGAAGACTTCGTGAGACTGCAGCCCGGACAAAATGAGCTCACCTTCTCACACCTCTCGCCAGGTACATACGAGTTTCGCGTGAAAGCTGAGAAAAATAATCAGCAGTCAGGGGAAACGGTCTTCACTGTCGTTGTACATCATCCTTGGTGGCAGTCGTGGTGGGCTTATTGCATCTATCTTGCACTGGCTGGTTTCCTCCTGTGGAAATACATCAGATTCCGCAACAGAAGGATGCAAGAACAACTCCGACTCCAGGAGCATATCCATGCCGAGCAGATGGGTGAGGCAAAACTAAAATTCTTTATGAATATCAGCCATGAGATACGTACTCCTATGACGCTGATTATCACACCTTTGATGTCGTTGATAAAGCAGGATAAAGACCCACATCGACAGACGATTTATGCGACGATGAAGCGAAACTCCGACCGTATCCTCAGCCTCATCAACCAGTTGATGGACCTTCGTAAAATTGATAAGGGTATGATGCAGATGCGGATGTCGGAAACCGACCTGGTGGGATTTGTCAAAGACCTTCACAACCTTTTTGAATCACAGGCCAAGTCGAAACAAATCTCTTTCCTGTTCAAACACGACGTTGAAACATTGCCTGTATGGATTGACAAAAGGCAGTTTGACAAAGTCATTGTCAACATACTTTCCAATGCTTTTAAATACACACACAATGGTGGAGAGATTGTGCTGAAAATCACACATGATGAGCACAATGCATCTATTTCCATCAGTGACAATGGAGAGAAAATACCAGAGAATAAGCTGGAGCATATCTTCAAGCGTTTCTATCAGACGACATCAAGCATCAACGACACACATGTAGGCACAGGAATTGGTCTGGATTTGACAAAGTCGCTTGTCGAACTGCACCACGGCACCATTATGGCGCGCAATCTCAAGGAAGGATGTGAATTCGTGGTCACTATACCATTAGGCAACAGCCATCTCAAAGATGAGGAGATGCTTGTTGACGAATCTCAGGAAATTGAGGAGGTGAAAGATGATGAATTAGAGGAGAAACAGCTGGAAGAGGTACCTGAGAGAGTGTCCAACGGTAAGAAACCTGTCATCGTCATTGCTGAAGATGATGATGAAATCAGAGGCTACCTCTCAGAGATACTTGATGGGGAATATGATGTCATTCCATGTGAAAATGGTAAGGAGGCTCTTCACGAGACACTCAAGAGTATGCCCGACTTGGTGATTAGTGATGTCATGATGCCTTTGATGGACGGAAATGCCTTGGCTGCTATGCTCAAGTCTAATCCTCAGACCAACCATATCCCCATCATTCTGCTCACAGCGAAAAACAGGGACGACGATAAATTGGAAGGGCTCGAGACAGGTGCCGATGCCTATATCGTGAAGCCGTTCAATATGGAAATTCTCAAACGCACAATAGCCAATCTGATTCACTCTCGCCAGCAACTGAGACTGAAATACAGTCGTAACGACGAACTGGAAAGTCAGGTGGAAAAAGTGAAAGTGAAGTCGCCCGATGAAAAACTACTTGAAAGAGTGATGAAGGTCATCAACGACAATATTTCCAATAGTGAACTGAGTGTGGACTTTATTGCTGCCGAGGTGGGTATCAGCCGTGTGCATCTGCATCGCAAGATGAAGGAACTCACAGGACAGACTCCGCACGACTTCATTCGTAATATCCGTCTCAAACAGGCGGCTCATCTACTCTCAACAGGCGATATGAACATCGCCGAGGTGATGTATGCTTGCGGATTCAGCAATTCCGCTTCATTCTCTACCATCTTCAAGAAATTCTATGGCATGACGCCAAGGGAGTATAAGAAGTGATTTATAGTTGACGAGTTGACAAGTTGATAGATGAACTAGTTGACGAGTTGACAAGATACAAGTTGACAAGTTAATAGATGAATAAGTTGACGAGTTGACAAGATGCGAGTTGACAAGATAATAGTCTTGCTAACATCTTGTTTACTCGTCACCTTCAAAACAAATAGCTTGTTTACTCGTCAACTTGTCAACTCGTCAACTTAAAAAAACTTATCAACTCGTCAACTTTTTTTTAATAATCTGGTTGGTTTTTTTCTTTTTTGTTCGTTATATATATAGAAGGGTTCAAATAATTAGTTTTCTCTGAACCAATGCTTGATAAGGAACAATTTAAATATCTATATACAAAACATTACAGTTCGTTGGTGAAACTGGCCCGTACGCTGCTTCACGACGAGGATGAGAGCCACGATGTCGTGAGCGAGGTTATGATTCGTGTGTATTCCAAGGGAATGCCTGTGGATACCGACCCAGCGAAGTATCTGTATGTATGTGTCAAAAACAAATGTATGGATTTCATTCAGCGTATGACGATGAAGCAGCGTGTTGAGCGCTTGTTACCCGTCGATGAAACTACGTTGATGACCGACTTCGATGAACAACAAGACCGATACCAACGTCTCTTACAGATTGTCAATGAACAACTTACCGAACAGACCCGCCGGGTGTTCACTTTGCGTTTTGACAACAAAATGTCTTACCAGCAAATTGCCGACACTTTAGACATTAGTAAGGCCGCTGTCTATAAGCACCTCAAAAAGGCTATTGATATATTGAAAAAAGAGTTTTAATAATGATATTATGCCAGACAAGTTTCAACAATTGCTCGATATCACCGATGAACCTCTGAATCAGTCAGAGGAACACATCTGTGAGGTGTTGCAAGACCCGGAAACCGCTGAGGACTATGCGATGATGGTACTTGCGGCACAAGCCTTTGAATCACAAAAAGGTGAGACAAAGGATGATGCTGCGCCTATATTTGAGATGCATAGCATTATCCAAAAAGCTAAACAGAAGAGAATACGTCGTATAGCTGCCATCTTCCTTACGCTCTTTCTGATGTCTGGAATTGCTATCGCTGCTTTGTTGCCTGTATGGAAAGCAAAGAAAACACCAACTCAACAAACTGAAACGGCGGCGAAAACGGAAACAGTTGTCGAGACAAAACAGCAGCCCTCTACAAATGAACCACAAGTAGAGCAACCTGCGGCATCTGTCATGGTCTTTAAAGACGAACCTCTTGAGTTTATCATGCAGACCGTGTGCAACTATTATCAGATGACCCTTGTATTCCAAAACGATGAAGTCAAACAATTACGCTTGTATTTGAAATGGAACCGACATGATGACATCGACGTATTCCTAAACCGACTCTCACAGTTCGAGAAAATCAACGTAACAAGAAATGATAATATCATTACAATTGAATGAGTTGTGGTGAGAAGTAAGAGGTAAGAGGTAAGGGGTAAGGGGTAAGAGATTACTCCTACTACCCAGATAAAGGTTTATAAAGAGCTATTAAAGAAAATACCATTGACGATATTATAAATGGGGTAATGTCCAAACTCCCAAACTCCTAACTTCTAACTTCTAACTTCTAACTTCTAACTTCTAACTTCTAACTTCTAACTTCTAACTTCTAACTCCTAACTTCTAACCCCCCTATACATTTTCCCAATGAAAAAAAATTTCCTCATTATCCTATCATATTTCTGTCTGACAATGGCGAATGCGCAGACTGTCAGCCATGAATTCAACGATGTGTCATTGTCCGACGCCTTGCTCACACTCGACAATGATTGTGATACCATCACCGTCAATTTCATCTACAACGAGTTGGAGGACTTCAAGGTGACGGCAGACATCCGCAATGTTTCCATCCTGCAAGCCGTAAAACAGGTTTGTGGTTACTATCCCATGCGGATTACACAGTTGAATACAGATATCTTCGTGGAATGTACACAAAAAGATTCCATCAGGTTCATCGGTCAGGTGATCGACTCACACCGCCATCCAGTGCGCTTTGCCTCGGTCGTGCTCTTGTCTGCCGACCGCGATACACTGAACTATGGTCTTACCAATGCTGATGGTTATTTTGTCATTCCGTGCCCACAACGACAGGCTTTTGTCAAGGTGGCACATCTCACTTATAATATCTATGAGAAATTCTACAAGCACGATGATGTGGGGACCATCACATTGACTGAGGCTAACGTGAAATTGCCGACGACTGATGTCACTGCGGAAAAACCCGACGACCCTGCTCTACGTCGTAGTTATCATTCCCTATGGCGACAGGTCTATAAACATTCTGTGGCCGACCTGCCACGTAGTCAGTTGGAGGTGCTAAACACCATCAAGACAAAGGCCAGACTGGAGAATTACTATGGCATGATGATGACGGCGGAATTGGTGAGGGCTTCCATCGTCAGGGAACTGGAACCCGACTCCCTGCCGGGTCTCGTCCAGGAAATCATGAAAGAGGAAAAAATGGCCGAGACTAGAAATCCGCTGCTTGCCACGGCGTATCAGGTTGTCTTACTCAACATGCCGCCAGTGAAGGGCATTGATGCCGAACAGTTCGAACCCTATCGTGAGAAAGTCATGGCAAACGTTGACTTGTTGTCTGCCAATAAGGCGGAGGCGTTTAGTCCACTCGTATCCATGGGCGACGACAGCAAAATCTTTGGTAATGACCTGCTCTCGGTGGTGGGCATGCAGACGGGAAACTATCAATTGCTGCATGATTATTATGGCAAGGCGGGCAACAGAAAGGCTGAGATGCTGACAGCATTGTGGATGCTCGACAAAGATTACTATGATGCTCATGGAGGTATCATCCTCGACAAATATAATCATTATTTGGCACAACTCGATTCACTATGCACGCAATATGCCGACCTGCCGGAATGCGGCGAGATAGCACTCGTGAGATATAAGGCCATGTGTGAGAAAAAAGATATTACCGTGCAGGAGAAAGTACAGTATATCGACGCTGCTTTGCAACAGTGGGGGAAGTGGAGAAATGCTAATGAACTGCGAAATGAACGGGCTGAACTCTCTGATCCGATGATGAACATTGAATTTGGAGAAGATAGACTATTGCCAGACTCTTCGCGGGTCATCCATTTCCATAAAGTGAGAAATGTGAAGGATGTCACGCTAAAAGTTTCAAGACTGAATGTCTCGCAAACAACATATTATGGAAATCTGCATGGCCAATTGAACGCCTATCAATACAAACGATTAATGGAAGCAACCAATCCTGACGAAGTGGCAACATATACGAGGAAAATCAATATCCCCAATGAGTTTGATTTTGTGGAGGACAGTCTGTTGTTGCCGGGATTGCCGGCAGGACGGTATCTGGCTGAGTTCTATTCGGAAGAATGTGCCTTCGACACACTACGTTATCAATTTGCGGTGAGCGATGTGTTCCTGCTCGTGGAACCTCTTCCTCAAAAGATGGCGAGAGTTGTTGTGGTCAGCGGTTCTACAGGGCAGCCGTTGCCAGGGGCTAAAGTGATTGTAGCCAAAAGGGGAAGACGCGATACATCCTATCCTGCTTATACAGCCGATGAGAAAGGGGAATTGGTGCTCAACACAAAACATGTTGATGGTTTTTATCCCTCTGTGAAGGGTGATGATTTCGCCCCTAAAACCTCGTATGATTCATACAATCCTTTCAGTTATACAATAAAAGGCAAGGAGAAGGTCATCAATGTCTATACCGACCGCTCCATCTATCGCCCAGGACAGACTGTACACGTGGCAATGGTGGCATTTAAGAATAAGAACAACAGGGAAATCAACTCTTTGAATAAGAAACAGTTGACTCTTCGTGTCATCGACCCCAATTATAGTCACGTTACAGATACGACATTGGTCACCGATGAGTATGGCACGGCATCGTTCTCCTTCGACATTCCAACCGACAGAGTCAATGGCAATTATCGTATTTCCGTTTTTATAGGAAAAAGATGCTACAGTTCTGAGACATTCAGAGTTGAGGAATACAAGATTCCTACCTTCAGTGTGGAATTGGCTACCATGGCAAAGGCTGAGATCGTAGGCGACACTATTTTGCTGCCAGGCTATGCGAAGGCTTTCTCGGGCGCAAAGGTAACACAGGCGCAGGTGCGTTATACCGTCGAGCAAAAAAGAGGACTGATACGTAGTTATTTGGGGAATGGAACGGAAGTCCTCTCGGATACGATACAGACGGATGCAGACGGTGGGTTCAAGGTCAAAATACCTATTGTGGTGCCCAAGGTGGAGGATGCAGAAAACCAATGGTCGTTCCGTGTCAAGGCTGTGGTCACCGACATGGGAGGGGAGTCGCATGAGGTGGAACAGATTATCACGATGAAAGACAAAGAGAGACTTTTCAATATCTCATTACCTGAAACGAAAGTGGAGATAGGAAAGCCGGTGACTGTTACCTTCCAGTTGAAGAATCGGTGGGAAGAACCTATTGACACTTTAGTAACGTATTTTGTGGATAAATCTGTGAATAAGCAAACAGCCAAGTCCAATACACCGATACAACTCGCTGAGTGTGAGGCATTAAGACTGTCTGGCGTTCATACCCTATATGCCATTTGTGAGGGAGATACCACAAAAATATCGTTCTATGTCGTCAATTACGATGATGTGAGGCCGGGAACTTATACACGCGAGTGCTTCGCACAGAGTGCCACAAGGTTCCCTGATGATGGAGGAGAGGTGCGTATCCAATTGGGTACGTCGATGAAAGATGTCTATGTGGTTTATGATATCTTTGCCGATGACAAACATTTGGAGGGTGGCGCATTCACTCTCAGCGACCAGATGTATAACCGTAAATTTGTCTATCAACCAGAATATGGGGCTGGCGTGTGTCTCACTTTCGCTTTTGTAAAAGATGGTATCATCTATACGGAGAAAGCAATTATCGATGCTCCTGAGAAGGACCACAGTTTGCAAATGAAATGGGAGACATTCCGTGACCGACTTACACCGGGACAGAAAGAGGAATGGACTTTAAACATCACCCATCCCGATGGTACGCCTGCCAAAGCTCAGATGCTCTCTGTGCTCTATGATGCGGCACTCGACAAAATCAAGGAACATGACTGGTGGTCTAAAAGCCAGATGTTAGGATTCCGCGCGTCAAGTACCAAATGGTGTTATGACCGTGTCAATAATCTGTCGGGAAGAATGATTACTAAGGTGAAGGTGCGGAAATCTGTCAAACCATTGGTATTCAGCCATTTCAACTACGACTTGTTGACCATGCGGGCCAATGAAACGACATTGGCAGAGATTGCTAAGGTCTCGAAAGTAATGAGCAAAGGAAAACGTGGTAAGGGAAAAAGAGGACATCTCATGGGATTGGTCGTTGATGAGGATGGCGAACCGATAATCGGCGCTTCTGTCATACTCGGTCATTCAAAAAGAGGGGCTGTCACGAATATTGATGGAGAATTTGAATTAGCGAATGCTGATGATGCCTATGTCACGGTATCTTACGTCGGATATGTTTCGAAAACTGTCTGGATAGCAAAGGGACGATATGAGGTAATCGAACTCGACGAAGACTACAATAGTTTGGAAGAGGTTGTGGTCGTGGGATATGGAACACAGAAAAAATCGAGACTTACTGGACGTGTCTCGGGTGTGAAAGTGACTGCTGAACCCGTCAGAATCCGAGGCGCAGTAAGCGATGTGAAGGGTGTGGCTCCATTGTATGTGGTTGACGGAGTAGTCGTCGATGATATCAGTGCCTATAGCGACAGGATTGCCTCTATCTCTATTTTGAAAGATGCATCGGCTACGACTATTTATGGTGCCAGAGCCAGTAATGGGGTGGTCATCATCTCCACCAACGGAACGCCTATTACCAATGCTCTCCAAGAGATAGAAAAGCAGATGACGGCTTCGCCTGCTACGCAAATGCCCGTACGTGAGAATTTGACAGAAACGGCATTCTTCTATCCTTCGTTGATGTCTTCCGACGATGGGCAGATGAAACTGCAGTTCACATTGCCTGAGTCAGTCACCACATGGCGGTTCCTCGGATTGGCGCACGACCAGGACATGAATATGGGTACAATGGATTGTAAGGTGGTTGCACAAAAGGAGGTGATGGTACAACCCAATGTGTCGCGATTCGTCCGTAAAGGCGACAATGCTACCATCGTGGCAAGAATTTCCAACATCACAGAGACACCCCGTCAAGGTGTTGCCGAAATGGTGCTCTCTGATGCGGAAACGGGAAAAGTGGTTTATTCTGAGAAACAGAATTTCAATGTCGATGGCAATGCCACAACTTCGGTGCCATTCAATTTCAAACCCGATGACAACAGCGATATGCTAATATGCCGCACCGTCGTCAGTGGTGACAATTTCTCGGATGGTGAACAACGGTATCTTCCTGTCCTTCCCGACTGTGAATTGACTTTCGATACGTATGTGATTACCCAACATTCTCCCGGACAGAAAGTGGTCGATGTGGACAGTATGATGATGGGCAGTTCCTATAATAGCAGGAAACTCATGGTGGAATATACCGAAAACCCGTCATGGTTGATGGTTCTTGCGATGCCAACCTATACCGCGCGTCCGAAAGACAATGCTATATCTCAGGTGGTGGCTCTATATACGAATATGGTGGGAGGAAGCATCATGAATGCCTCGCCAATGATGATGCAAACACTGAGACAGTGGAGTGGGGACGAGACATCCCAAATACCTTTCCTCAGCGAACTGGAAAAGAATGAGGATATGCAAGACATGCTGCTCAGTGAGACACCATGGATGCTCAACGCGAAGTCAGAGGCTTCGATGAGAAGAAACCTGTTGAAATTCTTCGACCAGGAGACCATGAGAATGCGTGTCAGCAATGCCAAGACACGGTTGAAAGCGCTCCAGTGCCCCGATGGGGGATGGGCATGGTGGAAAGGCATGCACAGTTCGGAATATGCCACCCTGGCGGTGATGGAAATCCTTGCTCGTATGAATGCTAATCTTTCTTCTTCTTTGTCGTTGTCAGGTGCCAGGTACGATGTTGAGCAGATGATGAAGATGGGTATGCAGTATTTAGACAATATTGCGGTCGAACAGGTGTTTGAGATGAAGGAGAGAGAAAAGGGCCTTGTCGCAGAAAACAAAAAACCGCGGGGCACAAGAAATGCGACCATCCTCATTCCTGACGAGGAACTATTACATTATTTATATATATCTTCTCTGTATGACAACCATCCCGGAAGTGATGTCCAGGATGCCAGAAGATACTTGATGAATTATGTGAAAGGCAAAAACCTCGACCTCACCATCTATGGCAAGGCGGTATTTGCTGTCATCATGGCCAAAGAGGGACAGAAAGAGAAAGCTCATGAATATCTGAAGAGTCTTAAAGAATATGCTGTCAAATCCTCGGACAAAGGGATGTATTTCGATACGCCCAAAGCCATGTACTCTTGGTGTGACTATCGTATCCCAACGGTGACCATGGCCATCGAGGCTATTCAGTTGGTGGAACCCGAGGACAATGAGTCGGTAGAACTGATGAGAAGATGGTTGCTAAGCCAGAAACGTGTGCAGCAGTGGGATAATGAGATAGATGCCGTTGATGCTATACAGGCGTTCTTTGGTGACAATCAGAAGGAGATGGAGGCTCGACTGAAGACGGGCAGTCCTGCAACAATCACTCTTGGAGGAAAGACACTCAACAATGAAACACCCATCTCGGGGCTTGGATATGCTAAAATGGTGGTGACTGATTCTGTATCTGGAAAGCTGTGCTTCGACAAGAAAACAACGGGGACATCATGGGCTTCAGTGGCCACACAGTCGATGCGGCGTATGGCCGACATAGGCGATGCCTCGACGGGCATGACCGTGAAAAGGGAAATCCTCAGTGACAACGCGACGCTGAAGGTTGGCGACAAGGTAAGAGTTCGTATCACCATCGAGGCTGAGCAGGACTACGACTTTGTGCAGATTACTGACAAGCGTGCGGCATGTATGGAGCCGGTGAATATCCTTAGTGGTTATCGGAATGGTTGCTATCAGGTGCAAAAGGATAACGTCACACAGTATTTCTTCTCACGCTTGAGAAAGGGAACTACCACACTCGAAACAGAATACTATATCGACCGCTCCGGTCAATACGAGACTGGCACTTGCACGGCACAGTGTGCCTATTCTCCTGCCTTCTCCGCCCGTACGGGTTCCATCACAATCAAAGTGGAGTGATGTTTTTGGGGAGGAGTTTGGAAGCTTGGGAGTTTAGGAGTTTGGACATTACCACAGTCACTTCTAACTCCTAACTTCTAACTTCTAACTTCTAACTTCTAACTTCTAACTTTTAACTTCTAACTTCTAACTTCTAACTTTTAACTTCTAACTCCTAACTTCTAACTTCTAACTTCTAACTCCTAACTATAATACACCTCTCACCCCTAATAAAGCAACAATCCCAATCCTCGGTTGAGGATTGGGATGCTGTGTTTGTTTGGAATAGTTGTTTTATTGTTTATGCCTCGCTTTGAGTCTCAGGTATTACAGATACCACGCTCTTGTCGCGGGCTCCTTTGTGGAACTGTACCACACCGTCTACAAGTGCAAACAGGGTGTCGTCCTTACCAATACCTACATTCTCACCGGGATTGTGCTTTGTACCACGCTGGCGAACGATAATGTTGCCGGCAACACATTTCTGGCCACCCCAGATCTTAACTCCTAATCTTTGCGCAGCTGACTCGCGGCCGTTCTTAGAACTACCTACACCTTTTTTATGTGCCATTAATAAGTCCTCCTACAAATTTAACCGATTACTGATTTGATCTCCACACGGGTGTACTGGGCACGATGTCCATTCTTCTTGCGAGAGTCCTTACGACGCTTCATCTTGAACACGATGACCTTGTCACCTTTTACCAGAGGATCCAAAACCTCACACACTACTTTAGCACCCTCTACGGTTGGGGCACCTACAGTCACTGCACCGTCATTATCTACGAGCAGCACTTTCTCAAACTCAACAGTCTGGCCTTGCTCAGCATCCTTGATGTGATGAACAAACAGTTTCATGCCTTGCTCTGCCTTGAACTGCTGACCGTTGATCTCTACAATTGCGTACATTTATTTTTATTGTATAACGGGTTTTTCCGCAAGGCGGTTAGCATCGTGCCAACGCTTATTTGAGCCTCCACGGACTAAATCGGCTGCAAAATTACTACTTTTTATCCGAATATTTGATATACCACATTGTTAAAACCTATAGATTTAGCAGATTTTAACAAACAAATGGCTCAATCATGACGGTTGAGTTGACGAGTAAACGAGTTGACAAGATATATGTTTTCCCCTAACAGGCATCTTCCGGTATCAAAGATATTTGTACATTAACTGGTGATTATCCAAATAATTTGAGTACTTTTGCAGCCGAATTGCATTTTTATGTCTCGATTATGATGTTAGAGCCTCATAAAATTGTGCAAATATTGTAGTTTTTTTGGATTGTATAAACTCATCAATAATCATATGCTCATGCGGAAATTTTTACTTTTTGCGGCTGCCGCTATCTTGTTTGGTGTAATGCCCATTCAGGCACAAGGTCAGGCAGAAGATTTTATCGTCCCACCAAAAATGTTGGTTCAGAACGACTGTTGAAGTTACAAAGAGTGCTACAACCGATGAGACTTTCAATGTGAAAGGTCTCCAGTTAGTGCAGGCACTCATTGCACAGAATTTCCGACAGAATCCGACGGGCATCGTCGCCATTGAGAATGGAAATTCTAAGCTTGGAAATGATGCCGGTTCATGGTATTCCCTTGATGGCCGGAAATTATCTGGCAGACCGACCCAGAAGGGTATTTATATCAATAGCGGAAGGAAAATTTACATTAAGTAATCACGAATTAGAGAGGTTGATTTTTAGAGGTGAGAGGTCTTTTAGAGGTAAGAGGTGAGAGATAAGAGATAAGAGATTACCATTTGTGGCTCACAGACTTTATCACGAGGTTGGTCGTAGAAGGGACATTTATATCACGAATTTGCGAATTAGAGAATTATTATTTCAACATAAAATACCAGAAATTGACCATGAATTAAATATGAATTATG
>OMXV01000014.1 GCA_900315075.1 uncultured Prevotellaceae bacterium
GTCCTCACGAATCAACAACACATTCTGACGCTGACCATAAATAGTAAGGTCACCAGCACTGGCAATAGCCTCAAGAATACTCATCTTTTCAGTACCTACTTGCACCACTCTCGGAGAACCCACATCACCCATCAAGGTCACCCTATAACTGGCAAGCATCACTTTCACCACAGGCTTCTCGGTCTTTGACAAATAGGGAGCAATTTTCTGCTCAATCATCTTCTCACACTCACCTTTTGTCAGACCCTCAACATGTATCCTACCCAAAACAGGGAAATTAATGGTACCGTCGTTCTCAACCAAATACGACTGCAGCGAACCAGAACCGCTGGTGATCGAACCGTCACTACCCACAGCACGAGAAACCGTCAAGTTGAATGGTGCAGCAGCAGCAGCGTCTGAACAGTGAACAGTGATACGCAACTGGTCCTTGGGCATGATTTTGGCATCGAAAAGCATTTTCGATTTAGCAAGGCTTATCGTGTCAATGTTCTGCATATAAGGCACTTGCTTACTTGTCTGACAGCTGTTCATAAACAATAGCGCTGCCATAACAAACAGTGGTAAAAGGATCTTCTTCATTATAGTTTTGTGACTTGTTGTTAAAAATTTCTGCAAAATTAATGTTTTTTTTCTAACTGACAAAAAATTCATAGAGTTTTTAGTAACTGTACTGAAGTTTCAGAAATACTAAAAGAGCCATAAAAGAGCGTTAAGAATACAGGTGAGAGTGTCTTTGCCGCACAAAAAGCAATCAGCCCAGGGCAACACCCCGGGCTGATAACCATCTATTGCTGTTGTGTCTATAATCAGAATCTGAAATAATTCTTCGCGTTATTGTAACTGATGTCCTCCACCATGCGCGACAGACTCTCCATATCATCAGGCAGCAAGCCACGCTCCACATCGTTGCCGAGGAGGTTGCAAAGCAGACGGCGGAAATACTCATGACGCGGATAGGAAAGGAATGAGCGCGAGTCGGTAAGCATACCAACAAAGCGGCTCAGCAAGCCAAGCACCGAGAGGGCGTTCATCTGACGGGTCATACCATCGAGTTGGTCATTGAACCACCAACCGGAACCAAACTGTATCTTACCAGGGCATGAACCGTCCTGGAAGTTGCCAAGCATAGTGGCGATTACCTCGTTGGCGCAGGGGTTGAGGGTATAGAGGATGGTGCGGGTGAGCTTACCCTCAGCATTCAGATGGTTCAGGAAATTACTCATAGCGCGAGCTGTGGTAAATTCACCGATGGAGTCGAAACCGGTGTCAGGACCAAGTTGCTTATACATCAGGCTGTTGTTGTCGCGGATAGCGCCATAGTGGAACTGCTGTGCCCAGTCACTGGCATGGTCCATCTCAGCCATCACTGTCAGGAAGCAATGCTTGTACTGGCGAATCTCATTCTCTATCAACGACTGACCACGCAGGGCCTTGCCGAAAATAATCTCAATCTGGCTGTCGGTGTAGGGCTCATCATAGAATTCCTCGATACCATGGTCGCTCAGACGGCAACCATTCTCATGGAAGAAGTCATGACGCTTCTGAAGAGCATCCACCATGTCCTTAAACGACTTGATTTCCATGTCGGCCACCTCGGCGAGTTGGCGCACATAGTCGGCAAACTCCGGCTTCTCGATATTCATCGCCTTGTCGGGACGCCAAGCAGGAATCATGCGGATTTCAAAGCCACTCTCACGTGTCTGCTTATGGTAGCGGAGGTCATCCACAGGGTCGTCAGTGGTGCAGACACATTCCACATGGTAGCGGCGCATCAGTCCACGGGCTGTGTATTCGGGCTGCTTCAGTTTCTCGTTGCACTCATCAAAAATCTCACGGGCAGTCTTGGGGCTGAGTAATTTCTCAATACCAAAAGCTGTCTTCAACTCCAAGTGTGTCCAATGATAGAGCGGGTTGCGGAAGGTATAGGGCACTGTCTCAGCCCATTTCTCAAATTTCTCCCAGTCGGTGGTGTCCTTGCCAGTGCAGTAGCGCTCATCAACACCATTGGTACGCATTGCACGCCACTTATAATGGTCGCCGCCAAGCCACACTTCGGTGATGCTCTTAAACTGATGGTCGTTGGCCACCATTTCAGGGATTAAATGACAATGATAATCGATAATTGGCATGCGAGAGGCATGCTTGTGGAAAAGATCCTGCGCAGTCTTGGTGTCGAGCAGGAAATTCTCGTCCATGAATTTTTTCATAAGGTGATTGTTTTTAAGTGTTTATGTGTTTTTAATATCCTAATCTTCGGAAAAACATGCAAATATAAGCATTTTATTTTGGAAAACGAACAAAATACCGTATATTTGCATTGAAAATTACGCAAACGATGTCAAATGAATGAAAATCACACCTCTTTAAGCCCTTCTCCACAACGCACCGGAAAGGTGTTGCTGATATACACGGGAGGAACCATTGGCATGGGACGTAACCCCAAAACTGATGCCTTGGAGCCGCTCGACTTCAGCCATCTGGCATCAAAACTACCGGAGTTTCAATACCTAAAAACAAGCATTGAGACTTGCCAGTTTGGTGAACCGGTAGATTCCAGCGACATCGACCCGCAAATTTGGGCACGCATCGTCAATATCATTACAAAATACTACGACAACTACGACGGATTTGTCATACTACACGGCACTGATACCATGGCATACACGGCATCGGCATTGTCGTTCATGCTCGAAAACCTCACCAAGCCTGTTATTCTCACAGGAAGCCAGTTGCCTATAGGGCAGTTGCGCACCGACGGCAAGGAAAACCTCGTGACAAGCATCGAACTCGCATCGGCACACCATCCCGACGGAAGGGCCATGGTGCCAGAGGTATGTATCTATTTCGGCGGACAACTGCTGCGAGGAAACAGAGCCACCAAGCAAAGCGCCGACGGATTCAATGCCTTCGCTACCTTCAACTATCCTGTGCTTTGCCATGCGGGGGTAAATTTCACCTACCACGACCACCATATCCTGCAACCCGACTACACACAACCTATGGTGCCACACACCGAGATGGATGCCAACGTCATCGTAATGTCGCTATTCCCGGGTATTCAGGAGTGTTTCCTGCGGCATGTCTTCGAGGCGCCAGAACTGCGCTCCGTGGTCATGCGAACATTCGGTAGCGGAAATGCACCCCAGAAACAATGGCTCATCCGACTGCTCAAGGAGGCATCACTCCGGGGAGTGACCATCGTCAACATCAGCCAGTGTGTGTCGGGATTCGTCGAGATGAACCGCTACGACACGGGCTATCAACTGAAAGATGCCGGCGTGGTGAGTGGGCGCGACAGTACCGTCGAAAGCGCCGTCACAAAACTCATGTACCTACAGGCTCGCTTCGACTCCCCAGAAACCATCCGCTCCTACATGAACCGCTCCATCTGCGGCGAAGTAACTATTTAGGCTTAGACTTTAGGCGTTAGACAATACTTTAGACAATAGACTTTTGTATTCTCCGTGTCCCATTTGCCGCAACACGTTGCGGCCTCCCAAAATCCTGAAATTCCAAAAATTCCAATAAGAACTATCAAAAATCAAAAAAATCATGAAAGAACTAAAAGGAACAAAGACCGAGAAAAACCTCCAGGAGGCTTTTGCAGGCGAGAGCCAGGCACGTAATAAATACTCTTACTGGGCATCGAAAGCCAAGAAAGACGGATACCAGCAGATAGCTGCCATCTTCGAGGAAACTGCCAACAACGAGAAGGAGCATGCAAAGATGTGGTTCAAACTCCTCGAAGGCGGTGCTGTGAAATCGACACCAGAAAATCTGAAGGCAGCTGCCGATGGCGAGAACTTCGAATGGACCGATATGTACGACCGTATGGCTCGCGAGGCCGATGAAGAGGGATTCCCCGAGATTGCTGAGAAATTCCGCGGTGTGGCTGCCATCGAGAAGCACCATGAGGAGCGCTATCGCAAACTGTTGCAGAACATCGAGGACAAAGTGGTATTCTCACGCGATGGCGACTGCATCTGGCAATGCCGTAACTGCGGACATATCGTCGTGGGTAAGGCTGCACCCGAAGTATGCCCCGTCTGCGACCATCCACAGAGCTTCTTCGAAATCAAAGCTGAAAATTATTGATAAAGAGGTAAGGGGTGAGAGGTGAGAGGTAAGAGATTACCATTGCCTCTCACCCCATCCCTGTTTTTCAGTATGCGACGGTTTTGCCGTCGCTGCAGTTCTCTATTACGAATCCAGCATATCAAATCTCTTACCTCTCACCCCCTACCCCTTACCCCTAAAATAACCATGCCCTATATCCTCCTGTTTCTTCTCCTCATTCTCTGCACCCCCACCCAGGCACAGCAGACAATCCCCCTCGACGGCGAATGGCAGTTTGCCATCGACCGTAGTCGCGACGGAGTGCGCCCCAAGCGCTATGCTGAGAAAATCCATCTCCCCGGGTCGATGCTCACCAACGGCAAAGGCGACCCCATCAGCATCCACACGCAGTGGACAGGCTCACTCTACGACTCCTCCTATTATTTCAATCCACGGATGGAGCCCTACAGACATGAGGGCAGGATGAAGATTCCTTTCTTCCTCACACCCGAGCGGCATTATGTGGGAAATGCCTGGTATTGCCGCAAAGTGACGGTGCCACAAGAGTGGAAAGGCCGCCGAGTGACGCTTTTCCTCGAGCGACCACACATCGAAACCACTCTTTGGGTGAACGGCAGCCGTGTGGGACATGAGATGTCGCTCAGCGTGCCACACCAGTACGACATCACCGAATACGTTAAGTTCGGCAGCGACAACCAACTGGAGATACAGGTCTATAACGGCATCGAGAATGTCTGCGTCGGACAAGACTCACACAGCGTCACCGACCAGACACAGGGCAACTGGAATGGCATCGCAGGAAACATCGAACTGCGGGCCACCACCCCACTCTACCGCAAACGTGTCGAAACAGACATCGCCACGGGTACGGTACGCATACTACTCAACGACACCATCATCACACGACAGATACCCACACCTGTGCGACTGTGGAGCGAACACACACCCGAACTCTACACCATCGAAGTGATGTACCGCGGGGAACGCATTCCTGTTACATTCGGCTTCCGCGACATACACACCGAGGGGCGGCACATCATGCTCAATGGCGATGAAATATGGCTGCGAGGAACAGTGGAAAACTGCTGCTTCCCCGAGACGGGCTATCCTCCCACCGATGTGGAATCATGGCTTCGCATCTTCGAAACATGCCGTGAATACGGTCTCAACCACATGCGTTTCCATAGTTACTGCCCGCCCGAGGCTGCCTTTATCGCAGCCGACCAAGTGGGCATCTACCTACAACCTGAAGGACCATCATGGCCCAACCATGGTGTGCGACTACGTCGCGGAATGGCCATCGACCAATACCTGGTGGATGAATGTAAGCGCATCATCGATACATACGGCAGCCATCCTTCCTTTGTAATGCTCGCCGGAGGCAACGAACCTGCCGGCGACTGGGTGGCATGGGGAAAAGATTTCACACGAGAGATGCGCGCCTATGACTCCACACGCCTCTATGCCACAGCAAGCGTGGGAGGAGGATGGGCATGGGACGAAGGAAGCGACTTCCATGTCAAAGGAGGGGCACGCGGACTGGAGTGGGACCGCTCCATGCCGCAGAGCACCGACGACTATTATGACCAAGTGCTACAACCTCGTAATTTCAAACCTACCGATGCTCAGCCAGAGAATACCGAGCCGTATATCAGTCATGAACAAGGACAGTGGTGCGCCTTCCCCGACCTCACCGAAATAGACCAATATACGGGAGCATACAAAGCACGCAATTTCGAAATCTTCGCCGACCTCCTGCAACAGGGGGGCATGGAAAGCCAAGCCGGAAAATTCCTCAACGCCAGCCGGCATTTGCAAGACCTCGCCTACAAGTATGAAATGGAGCGCAACCTTCGCACACCCGACTATACTGGCTTCCAACTGCTCAGCCTCAACGACTATAGCGGGCAGGGAACGGCACTGGTGGGGCATCTCAACGTACACTGGCAGGAGAAAGCAGACCATAGCCCTGTTGCTCAATGGCAGACATTCTGCTCCGACCTCGTACCTTTGGCACGGTTGCCACGCTTCGTCTATAGCCGGACGGACACTCTCTGTGCCGACATCGACATCTATAATGCCACAGGCATGGAAATAAGCCAAGAAGCAGAACCATACGTAACCTTCGACCTCGACGGTCAGCAATGGGCATACGACCCACAGAAAGATATCCATCGCCTACAGCGCGTACACCATCACGGCACCCTCTACTGCGGCACCATCCCCAAGGGCAAAAACCATGACATCGCACAACTCTCGCTGCCACTCTCTACAATTGCTTCAGGTGATGCGCCCATGCAGTTAACTCTCACCATCACCATCCATACCAATAACAGTAGCGAGTCTGAAACTCAAAAACTTATCAACTCAGAAACTCAAAAACTTAACACCTACGACATCTGGATTTATCCGCAGAAACTTACCACCAGCACCGAAGGCATCCTTATCACCGACACCCTCGACGACAAAGCACTCAACTGTCTGAAGGGGGGCGGGAAAGTACTCCTCTGCGCTGGAGGGAAAATCAAATATGGCAACGATGTGCGGCACACCTACCTGCCCGTGTTCTGGAATACAAGTTGGTTTAAGATGCGCCCACCACACACCACAGGTGCCTATATCGAGAACAAACACCCCATGTTCACCGATTTCCCCACCGACGACTGGCAAAACCTCAACTGGTGGGAACTGGTCAACCGCACACAGGTGATGAACCTCGCGGAATTCCCCGCAAGTTTCCAACCCATTGTGCAGCCCATCGACACATGGCATGTATCAAGAAAATTAGGAATGCTCTTCGAAGCACGTGTCGGCGGAGGAAGCCTCATCATGACGACCTTCGACTTGAATAACAATCTCGACCACCGACTTGTGGCACGCCAACTGCGCCATTCCATCATACGCTACATGCAGTCGGATAGTTTCCGCCCCACCACCGACATCCAGCCAGAGGTCATCTCCCACCTCTTTACCCAAGTGGCACCACGGGTGGATATGTTCACCAACGACTCACCAGACGAACTAAAACCTAAAATCGCCAATCCATAGACATCAGGGATGACCTCCTGCATATAGGCTTTCTCCGTATGTCGCGGTTCTGCCGCGACCACAAGCTATAAAAACTATTTTCTCCGCAGGTCGCGGTTCTGCCGCGACCACAAATCAAAAATCAAAAACCATGCGTATCTCCAAATTCCTTATCACAGCCACACTGGCCATCCTTCCACTCCTGTTTCTCAATGCCCAAACCAATGTGCCACAGCCACCGCCCGATGTCAATGGCGTGGACGACCGCACCGGCGACAGCCTCGCACTGGCACAGACGGCACGACCTGAACCCGGCAGCACACGCCGCGGCAACAACCCCGTGCTTTTCCTTGTGGGCAATTCCACCATGCGCAACGGCACTCTCGGCAACGGCAACAACGGACAATGGGGATGGGGAGCGTTCTTCCAACCCTACTTCAACCCCGACCGCATCACCGTGGAAAATCAAGCACTTGGAGGCATGAGCAGCCGCACATTCTACAAACGCCTGTGGGCGCCCATCCGCGATGCCATCCGCCCGGGCGACTGGGTCATCATCTCCATCGGCCACAATGACAATGGTCCATACGATAGCGGAAGGGCAAGGGCATCCATTCCTGGCATCAGCAACGACTCGCTAATAGTCACCATCCAGGAGACTGGCGAGGTGGATACCGTCTATACCTACGGCGGATACATGCGCAAATATATCAACGATGTACGCCGGGTCGGTGGTCATCCCATCCTCATGTCACTCACACCACGCAATGCCTACGACGACCATGGACACGTCATCCGCAAACCACATTCGGAGTGGCTACGCCAAATTGGAGAGGAAGAGAATGTCCCCTTCATCGACCAGAATGAAATTTCCGGACAGAAAATCGATAGTTACAGTGATTGGAAGAAGAAATTCATCTTCCATGGAGATAATATACACACCAGCAAATTAGGTGCCGAGATGAATGCCCGTTCGGCTGCAGAAGGCATTGCCTATAGTGCCGACCCACGTCTAAAACCACTACAGGATATGATGAATGATGTCACTCCACCGATGGTAGAAGTGAAGCGTGAGGATGGCAAGCCCGTGGTCTTCATCACTGGCGACTCAACCGTAAAAAATGCCGACAAAGAAGAGGATGGCATGTGGGGCTGGGGGTCACAGGCTTATACTATCTTCGATGAGCGCAAAATCACCATCGCAAACTGTGCCATGGCGGGGCGTTCCTGCCGAACATTCATGAACGAAGGACGCTGGGAAAAGGTTTATAATAGCATCCACCCGGGTGATTTCGTGCTCATACAGTTTGGACACAACGACTTCGGAGAGTTGGAAAAACCCAAATATCGGGGTGAAATCTTCAGTGCTCAAGACACCTGCCACGTCTATCAACTGAAGGAGAAAGGTACTTACGAACTGGTCTATTCCTTCGGATGGTATCTGAAAAAATTCATCGACGACGTACGTGAAAAAGGTGGTACGCCCATATTGGTATCACTCACACCACGCAACGAATGGGAAAATGGCAAGATTGAACGCCGAAACGACACCTACGGACGTTTCTACCGTGAAGTTGTAGAGGCTACGGGGGTGGAATTTGTGGATATGCACAACATCACCGCCGACTTCCTCGACCGCAAATGTGGAAGTAAAGAGAAGGCCAACCCCTACTACAAGCGCGATCACACCCACACCTCTCTCAAAGGTGCCCGCCTCAATGCCAAAAGCATGAAAAAAGGACTGAAGAAAATCCACAGCCCATTAGCTAAATATCTGAAGTAATCCTTCCGAATAATCCGAGTACTCCGAATACTCTGAATATTCCGAGTACTCCGACCACTCCGAGTATTCCGACCACTCCGAGTATTCCGACCACTCCGAGTATTCCGACCACTCAGATTACTCCGACCACTCAGATTACCACCCTGGTCTTACGGAAATTCTCGCGGAATTCCGTAGGACTACATCCTTTTTTCTTCTTAAAGATGCGGTTGAAGTTGCTCAGGTTGTTGAAGCCACATTTAAAGCAGATTTCCGACACGCTCTGGCTGGTATCTACAAGCATTCGTGATGCAGAGCCAAGGCGGGTGTCAATAATATAATCGGTAAGGTTGCGGCCTGTGTGCAACTTAAAGAAACGGCTAAAGGCACTCGGACTCATCCCGGCGATGTCGGCCAATTGATTGAGGCGCAACTCATCACGGAAATTCTTGCTGATGAAATTCTTTACCTTCAATACACGACGACTATCATCCTCCTCAGCTATCTTCGCAAAACTGGAAGTAGCAAGTGGGCGCGCACCATCACATTTCGACAATTCATACAAAACGGTAAGAAACTGAGTGACAGCATAAAAACCCTCCTTCACCGAACTCAGTGTGTCGAGCATACGATAGACTTTCATGATGGCTTCGAGGGGGAAGGCAAGACCACGACGAGCCTCGTTCATCATTCGCGACATCGTGAGAAATGGTGTACGACCAAAAATTGTATCTGCGTCGAAGGAGAAGTCAAACTGGACGGTAATTTCACGGATATTGTCGCTCACGCACTCATGCTGTTCCCAGACATGCTCCAAATCAGGACTGGTGATGAGCACCAAATCGTAGTCGCCTATCACCTCGCGGCTGTCACCCACGATGCGGCGAACACCTGCCGCATGCTCCACAAAGTTTAATTCACAAACCTCATGGTTATGGATGGGGTATGTAAATTCCTTCTTCTTCCGATCGGCAATGTAAAGCACATCCTTGCCCATCAGCGGAGTTATCTCGTGTATAATGCGACGCTCGTCCATTTTTATAGTGATATAAGAAGTAAGAGGTTTGGGGTGATAAGTATGATTTGAAGATTCCTCAGAGTTTCAATCCCTTCAGTATCTCGCTCATCTTCTGCACGGTGGTCACACGTGTAGGCACGAGGGGAAGACGCAGCACATTGTGGATGAAGCCCATTTCATGAAGGAGTGCCTTCACACCGGCAGGGTTGCCATCGACAAAGAGCAGGCTATAGAGGTCGGTGAATTTATGGTGGATACGCCGTGCGGCAGCATACTCATTATTAAATTCCAAACGAATCATCCGTGAGAACTCTTTTGGCAGAGCATTACCAATCACAGAGATGACACCAACGGCACCACAGGCCACCATGGGATAAGTAAGTGCATCATCACCACTGATTATTTCAAAATCGGCTGGCTTATTCTTGATAATCTCATCCACGAGTTCCAGACTTCCGCTGGCTTCCTTGATAGCCACAATGTTGTCGCAATCGGCTGCCAGACGACAGGTGGTCTCAGCCTTCATCAAGATGCCTGTGCGCCCTGGCACATTATAGAGCACCACAGGAAGGCTCGTAGCAGAGGCTATAGCCTTGAAATGTCGATAAAGACCTTCCTGCGACGGTTTATTGTAATAGGGACAGACACTGAGCACGCCATCGATACCGGCAAAGTCGCCATCATGCAGTTCCTGCACCACTGCAGCAGTGTTGTTACCGCCACAACCCATCAGGATAGGCACACGACCAGCCACCTGGCGCACAATCTGGTTTTTTATCCTCAGTTTCTCGTCTGCGGTGAGGCAGGGTGTCTCACCCGTAGTGGCAAGAATACATAAAAAGTCGGCACCATTGTCGAGTTGATAGTCCACCAGTCGTTCCAATGACTCGTAATCCACACTGCCATCATGATTGAATGGTGTGACAAGGGCGATGCCCAATCCTCGGAAAATATTCTGCGCCATTATCTATATGTAAAGAAAAATTGAATTTAAGTTACTATTTGTTATTTCAGGCTGCAAAATTACAAAAAAAATGCCGTATTATGAGCATTTTTCAAGTAATATTATTAAAATATCGGAAATCCTCAACCTTCTAATCAGAACCACCCCCAGCGTTTCTTTTTCTTCGGCTTTTGCTGTTCCTCAGCGAGGGCCTTCTTCTTGGTCTCACGCAGCAGCGTATGGTAAGAGACATTGTTGTGAATCATGTAATACACCGATTCCCAATCATAGGGACCACCGATGTTGCAATCGTCGATATAGATGTCGGCATCTATTTTGCGCGTGTTGTTGTTATGCTCACCTGAAGCACGGAGTGTCTCATTGATGGCAGAAAATTCCACGCCACGCTCACGACACCATTCCACGGCTTCGTCGAGCAGACGGCCCTCGCGAACTGTCCACATTACCAATTTGTGACCTTCAGCCATCAGTTTTTTTAACACTTCTGTTGCATGGGGTATCTCGTCCCCAATCTTGGGGTATCTGTGCTCCACCACAGTACCATCGAAATCTACTGAAATAATCATTTTATATTGAAAATTGAATTTTAAAAATGGATAATTGAAAATGGAAAATTGAAAATTGAAGATTTTTGTTTTATCGTTATGTCGTTTTATTGTTTTATCGTTATATCGTCATATCGTTTTATCGTTATATCATTTTATCGTTATATCATTTTATCGTTATATCGTTATGACGATTCACTCCTAACTCCTAACTTCTAACTTCTAACTCCTAACTTCTAACTCCTAACTTCTAACTCCTAACTTCTAACTCCTAACTTCTAACTCCTAACTAAAATATCACCTCCTTGGGCTTCTTACGAATCACATAATACAAGCTCCGAATTTCATCCTCGTTGAGGCTGAAATCAGCATATTCCGGCGAGGGATTGAGTGAATGGAACGTGAGAATACCATGCTCGCGGTCTTGGTCTATCATCTGCTTCAATAGCACGCTCGACCCGAAGACCACCACCCAGTAGGGATAGTCGTTGTAGCGGATAGTGTCGCGCCAGTGACTACGGCCTAATTCACGAACAAGCACACGGTCTCCAGCCTCAAAACTCTGCCTCGTACCTATATCCATAGAGTCGCCCTTCACCTCAAACGACAGATAATGCCCATGCGCAATGCGGTCCACCTCGTAGGTCTCTTCCGTCCAGTCCTCGCTGTTGGGCTCCAGCGACTCCGCCTCATTGGCAAACTGCCCGAAGGCGGCATAGGGCACATGACGGACAGTCATAAACAACCGGTCGCCTTTGCGGTAGAACTTGGCACCGGCATTGCTCTCAGTGACAAACTCCATCTCGTTTTCATCTACAGGACTTACTTCCATCTGATGGCTACCAAGCATCTCACCATAACCAGTCCTTATCCAATCTATATCGATACGGGAGTCTACATTTTTCAACCTACCTAAAAACTTGTCACTGACAGGCACATGACCATTGAGAATCTGCGAGAACGACGATTCACGATAGCCCATCTTCTCTGCAAGTTCACGCTGCGATGTGGCATAACCCGAACTAATCAGCCATGCCACCACCTTTTTCACATTTTCCTGCACTGTCATCGAATAATATTTGTGGTTAGGGTTTAAACAAAGTGAAACGTCTTTCCCAAAATGACAGCATCACGATATAAAAAGACTTTATATTTGCGCCGAAATTATAAAGAAAATATGCATTATCACTCCATTTCCGTGGCAAAATTAAGCATAAAAAATGAACTATACAAATAAAAAGAAAAGAATATAACTATACGACACCAACAAGAAGGATAGTACAGATAATTTTGATTACCTACTTAAACATAAAAGAATGAAAAAGACACTCCACAAAATCCATAATTTCCTTTTCGGAAGGGTATATTACGCTGTAATTGTTGGCGAGGCTGGCAGTGGCAACCGCTACGACATCACCTCGCAAATACATCCCACGCAAGCCTCTGCTGAGGCACATCGCCACCGCATCGAGGCCACACGCGCTTTCATCTACATCGAAACTGTCAAATTCCGCTCACGAAAGAATTATCTGGGGGAAGGCTAAACCATGAAAAGAGAAGAAATCAATCTAAAAGGACTGTCGTATATCGACGACACCCACAATTCCCACGATGTGTCCACCGCCGCCATAATCAACCTGATATACGAAAGCGGTGCGCTCCATCCCATCTCTGTCAACGCCCTCGAATTGGCCACCGTCGCAGCAGGCACCACCCTCATCACGGTGCATCATCACAATGGTTTCACCCATCTCATCACCGAACGGCAAGGCACTGATCATCAGTGGCATTATGAATGGGTGGATGGACTGGAGAACGGCATTCCCCACCCCATCACCACCACTGCCGACCGGCTCAATGCTATCACTGCAGTGGGTGACATCCTTTGCCTCGTGCGTGATGGCGACACCCTCTACGCTCCCTGGGATGCCGACAGCGAAACTTACCATATCATCAGCCGCGACGATCTGCTTTACGACCTCACCGTGACACAAGAGGCAGCAACGAATGTCACCGTCACAGCACCTCTTCCTATCACAGCTATCCGCCAAGGCGATGGTCTGAAGGTTTGGCAAGGGATGGAAAATGCCATCGACACACTCTTAGCCCAGCGTGGCGACACCATGCATAAGCATGTTGCTTTCGGCATTGCTGCACTACGGCTCTTCGATGGCAGCCTCACACTCTTCTCCAACATCTTCGCACTCCTCCCGCCCACCATGTCGCAAACGCTCACAGTAGATGCCGAAACACAGACCATGCAGACGACACTACCCCTTCACCGCCATTTCATCACCGCCACCATGCGTCACAACGACAACAAGGTGGCATCGCTCGTGCAGGGCATCGACATCTTCCTCACACTGCCCACACCACTGCTCGACCCCGTCAGCATCCACGTCACAAACGATGCTGACGACACTCCAACCTCCATCTCCTTCACACCGCTTACGGCACAGGCCACCGTGGCAAGACTCGGAGAGATGAAATTCCACAAAAGCATAACCATCGACCGCGAGTCGTTCAGCACGCAGATGGCTGTCAGAAGGACAACCGCCAACAACGAGACACTCGACATCAGCGACTTCCATCGCTGGGCAGCAGGCGGAAGCCATGCCTATTCTTACGACGGCCGACTGCATATCGCCGCCGTAAAACGCACAATCTACAGCCCCTTCGACATCGGTCTCCAATACCGCTATCCCACCCGCGACAACAACGAGGGAAAACTATGCGGCACACTACCCGACACCATGGGAATTAGCGAAGGCATCACAGCCGACGTAGTGATGACACTCTTCCTCACCGACAGCCCAGGACACGTGGTGCGCTTCCGCAAGCAGATGCAATATCCAATACCCGGGATGATGATGTTCCCATGCGACGGTGCATACCGATGCCAAATCCATGTACGGATTGCCACGGAGGACGGACCACAGCAATATGTCTATCATGCGCCACTCCACGACCATCCCGACAAAGGGTTTTCCTTTGCCTGCTACGACACCACCGGCTTGCCACACAACAGCACCAGACCGGCTTTTCATTCACTGCTCTTCCAACAGGCACGTGTCATCTATCACGACAGTCTCGACGATAGTGAGACCACTGCCTATCTGCTGTGGCAGGAGGAAACGGCCGAACAGTTTGACTTCGAGGCGGCACAAGCCACCAATAGTGTAATGCTCACGGCAAATAGCGACAACATCCATTCGTCGCTGCCAAACAATCCTTTCGTGCTGCCGGCAGCGTCGCACATCAATATCCAGGGCAAAATCATTGCCATTACCACCAACACCCGGCGAAGCGCCGACGGACAATTTGGCGACTGCCAATACTACCTCTTCACCGACGAGGGCATCTATGTACTAAAAATGAGTGCCAATGGTGCATGGAAGGCACACCAGGCCGTAACACGCGACACACTCATTTCACCAGAAGGCATCGCCACCACAGGTCAGGCCGTGGCATTCATCTCGCAACACGGACTGCTCCTGCTCCGGGGCACTGTCACCGAATGCCTCTCCACACCTCTTCACGGCTGCCCATTTCCCCTACACAGCCTTCCACGAATCGATGACATTCTACAAGCCTCCCTCGGCAGCCCCGCCGCCAGTCCCCTCCTGTCCCCTTTCGCCAGCCCCGCCGCCAGTCCCCTCCCGTCCCCTTTGCCGCAACAGTGTTGCGGCACCCACACCTCCCTCCTCTTCGATGCCCCGCACCAGCGCCTCATCATCAGCACCCCCGCCATCCACCCTTATGCGCTCATCTATTCCCTCACAGCCAACAGCTGGGGCACCATCGACTGGCCCTACCGCAATGCCATCACCCACGGCAGCGACATCTACGCCATCCACGATGAAAAAGATGAAAACGACAATCCCAGCACCACCTGCCACATCCTGAAACTCGACTTCCACACCACCGCCACCACCCCCGTCGTGCTCTGCACACAACCATTACCCATGGGCACACGCCACAAACACAAACGTATTTACAGGACTGAGGTCACGGGCGTATTCAAAACACCTACTCTCCACGTCGGAACGGCCCTCTATGGCAGCAACGACCGCACACGCTGGCATCTCATAGGGGCAAACAGGGGGAAAAGCGTGGAGACATGGCTTGGCAACCCTTACCGCTGGTATCGACTCGTTATGGCAGGATACCTCACAAAATGCGACAAAATCGAAGGTATTACATGGCTAAATACAAAAAATGACATTTTTATGGCAAAAAAAGCAACCATTTTATGCACATTCTGTGGGAAAATAAAAAAAAAGCATTATCTTTGCAAAGATAAGTAGGTGGTCAAAATTAGATAATAGTATTTTATGATTTATTTGGATGCAGATTTTGCATAAATTGCTCACACTCGGCCATTCGCAAGCAAACTTGCATGGCACTCGCTTACTCGCAATTTTGCTCTCAGACGATGGAGCATAGCGGGCTATGTGACTGAGGATGAGTGGAAAAGATGCGCCAAAGGAACATAAAAGACTGTAAAACACCTACAAGAATGATAGTTACAGATAATTTTGATTACCTACTTTATAATTGAAGGATTCATGGAAAGTATTCGTATCAACATCAGCAAACAACTGAGCAACGGCAGTCTTGTTCCCATCATCGCATATCCAGCAGAAGCTGCCTATGACTTCAGAGTACACAACTTCTCTGACGACATGAAAAGCCTTGCAGCACTCAAGGCTTACGAAATGCGTGTCTATCCCGATGGATACAACACACAGCTATCGCTCATCAAAGATATACAAGGGGGATTCATACAGTATGCCATTCTCGTGGATACCAGCAAACTCACCATAAGACCACGTACCATGGCTGAAGGGCTCAGACGAATTGCGGCTGCATACGAAAACATCGCATCAAACGACGAAAAACCCAGCAGCAATCCTAAATTCCAAAAAGCTATCTCCGACATTTACAAGGAACTTACCGCGGACCCACAAGAGGGACTGCCAAAACCGCTACCCATACATAAAGACAACGCCAAAGAACGCCTCACCTATTATATGAAATACAAGACGGAGGGTGAGGTGGAGACTCTGCTAAGCTTTCCAAACCAGGAATTCTTCAACAATACCGATTCCATCTTCCTCATACCCACATCGGTCCAGCCGGCAAGCCCAAAAACATGCCGACAGGTACACTCACTCGTGCTCAGGACATTCAAGATCGTATCCACCGACGGATATGAATATGGCGAGGTAAAAGAGGGAGAGGTCAAACGAATCAACCTAAGGGGAAAAGACGGAATGCTGCCCATGACCATCGACGTGAAAGGCAACATCACAGCACCATCCCCATACGGATTCTACGACACAACAAAAAATGCCATACGCATCGACGAGAGAGGAATCAAGTTCTACTACGAACTGAAATTCTTCGTCAAAGTCAAAGACCGCGTACTAAGAAGCTGCACCGTCAGACACAACGGCGAACAACTACTGCCGGATTCCAATGGGTGCTACCTCATCAAAATCTATGAAAACGACATCAACAACGCTGGCGTCATCCACTTCTCTGGCGAAAACTTCAAGGATGCCGACATAAACATCACACCAGGCATCGTCAAACAACAAGAATATATCTTCGTGCCTGAACCGACACACGACGTCACCTTGCTCACGCTCGACTTCAATGACGGAAGACCTATACGTGCCAACGTTGATGTGGGGACTGACGACCGACTTTTCCAACAACTGGAAAACGGACGTGTGAAAGGATATAAGGTGAAAAAAGAGGGCAATGAATACAGAATGAGCATTCCACGCAAACTCACCAAATCATCCAAAAACATCCTGCGGTTCCTCAAAGCGCTCTTCATGATTGCATTCACACTGGCAGCATACTCCGTGTTCACTTACATCATGACCAATCACTGGCCATGGCCCATCGAGCGTATCAAAACTGAGAAAAGAGTCACCAAGACACAAACCAAATTCGATAAAACTGGAACTGTGGCCACTGAAGAAGAGATAGAGGAAGACGATGAGGAGGATATCACCTACAACAACGAAGACCAAGTGAAGCTCGAAGCACAAGATATCCAATACCTGGCCAACAACGAAAACTGGCGCCGCGACTCTATCCAAAGTAAAAAATACATGGATATCATCAACACTGTCTTCAATGGCAATGTCTATGAAATAAGAACGAAAGAAATCAACGACCGAGTCATACCAAACTCATGGTGGCAGCAGGTCTGGAAACAAGTTATTCTCCCCAACAGCGTGCACCGTGACAAAGTAAAAACTGCTTTCTATCACGCCACATCCACCGACCGCACCTCGCTCAACGTCAAACTATTATTCGAGGAACTAAGCACACACCTCCACTCATCCGACGGCACCACAAAAACCTCACCGCTATATTAGGAAGTGAGAGGAAACTCAGAGGTAAGAGGTGAGAGGTAAGAGGTGAGAGGTGAGAGGTAAGAGGTGAGAGATTACCTCTGCTGCTCTCACCTCTTTTCTTTTTCATCCCACCACATCCCAATTCATCCCACCACATCCCAATCCGTCCCACCACATCCCAATTCATCCCACCCCATCCCAATCCATCCCACCCCATCCCAATCCACCCCGCCCCAACTGTTAACAAATGTTTACTTTAAATATTTTTAAATAACAAAACACTGAAACATTTGATTTATATCAAGAAAAAACACTATATTTGCAGTCGAATACTAACTAAAATCACACAGGGAGCCCAAAAGGCTTCCCTATAGGCTATTTTAAGAACTTACCAACACTAATTGCCGAAACTTTTTTTTACTAATTAATTTAATATTTTATGAAACATTTTCGACTATTAACCTTGGCATTCTGTGCCCTGTTCGGGCTCAGTGCTTATGCACAGGAGGACATCACAAACACTTACCTCCGAAATGCCGACCTGTCCACAGTTGATTATGGCTGGGATTATTACTCAGACTCATTCAAGTACACGGACTGGAAAATTGACGGCGACGTGCCGGTAGTGGAATTCTACTCAGGATGGGGTTCTCGAGAACACGACAACTTCAAGTTCTCGCAGACCATCTCACTGCCTGCTGGTGACTACCACCTTGAAGTAAACGCATTCTTCCGCAATGGAGACCCAGGCGACGGTACCAACCCCGACAAGGCTTGGATCTTTGCAGGTGACAAAAAGCAGAATGTGATTGGATTGAGTTCTGCCGGTGTAGCAGCCTACACAGGTTCCAACGACCTTTACAAGGCTGCCAACGCTTTCTCATTAGGCAATTTCAAAAATGGATTCGACTTCTCACTCTCAGAGCAAACAACCATCGAAATTGGTTTCCAAGGCTGCTTCGACGGTATCCGTCAATGGTGCATCCTCGGTCCAGTGAAACTCTTCAAGTACAGTTTGGAAGACTACCTGGTTGACTACCGTGAGAAAGTTAGTTACGCACAGAGTCTCTACGAACAGCCAATGAACAAAGACGTGCTCGCTGCTCTGAAAGCTGCCATTATCGACGAGCGCAACTTCCGTCTCGGAAGCGAAGTATCAGCAGCCATCTCTGCACTGAATGAGAAAATCATCGCTGCCGAGCAGAGCATCCAGAACTATAAAGATGCCTTGGCCGTCATCAACGCTGCTTCCACACTGACATCCACAGGCCAGGCCGACTATGCCGCCAGCGAGATTGTACAGCAAATCAAGGCTGAATACGACGCTCGCACACTCGTATCTCTTACCGATGAGCAGAAAGCCGCCGCTAAGGAGGCTCTCGCTGCCGCTGTGAAGAAACAGACAGAGGATGGCGCAGACTACACACCAGCTGCTCCAACCACTTGGGTAGGAGAATCGGGTAGCTATCAGGGAAGATCTGAACGCTACAACGACGGTGGCTCACTCAAATACACCGGCGACGTAATGACACAGACCATCGAAGGTGTACCAGCAGGTACATACAAGGTGGTGCTCGATGCTGCAGCATCCTTCACCGATGGACGTGGCTTCACCGCTAAGACTGGCGATGACCTCGCAGTGGTCTTTGCTAACGCACAAACCACCAACCTGCCCGTTGTCAACCGTACAGGTATCAACAGCGTTGAGGAATACGGACCAATCGAGGTTATCGGTAAGGTAGGCGCTGACGGCGTGCTGAAGTATGGTATTCAGAAGATCGACGAAGAGGGTGGTAACTGGTTCGTTGTTGGCCTCGTATCCATTACCAAGGTGGAATACGTGCCCGTGACAGCTATCGAGGCTGCCGACATTACCATAGAGGTGGCTGAATCCACACCAATCGAAGCCACTGTTACACCAGAGAACGCTACGCTCAGTCAACTGACTTACAGTTCAGACAACGAGGAAATTGCAACCGTTGACAAGAATGGTGTTGTCACAGGTGTTGCTACCGGTATTGCCAACATTACCATCAAGGCCGACGAAATTGCCAAGGTCATCCTGGTAACCGTCACAGGTCCTGCCGTTGCTCCTGAGAGCATCACACTGGATCCAACCGAGATTGAGTTCAATCTGGGCGACGAAAACCTTACCGCCACTATCGCTGCTGTTATCTCACCTGCAGAGGCAAGCCAGGAAGTCACATTCGCATCCAGCGACCCAGCAGTGGCTACCGTCTCTGAGACTGGTGTCGTCAGCGCTGTCAACGTAGGCGAGGCTATTATCACTGTCACCAGCAAGGCCGACGAGACCGTGCAGGCTACCGCCAAGGTGACTGTCAAGGCTTCTGATTTCAACTCCTTCATCGCCACTGAGATTGAGGACGGTGTGGACTACTGGATTGTCAATGCCGCTACTGGCAAGTTCCTCGGTGGTGCCAACTCATGGGGAACACGTGCATCGCTCATCAAGCACGGTATCCCATTCAAGGCTGTGGCCGTGGCTGACAAGGAGAACACCTTCTTCCTCGATTCTTACACCAGCAACGGTGGTGAGAGCCACTACCTCGCAGGTGAGTATATCGACGGTGGTGCTACAGAGATTACATTGGTTCCACATGTCAACACATTCGAGATTACTGATGGTGATGATGTCATCGAAATGGAGAACACTTCATTCAACATCAAGATTGGCGACAACATGCTCGTTGCTAAGACCGCCAACACCGAGGTGGACGTGAAGGCTGCCGACGAAAACGACGTCTTCGCACAGTGGTACTTCATCTCGAAGGAAGACCAACTGCTGAACCTCATGATGGCAGAGGAGGGGAATCCTGTCGATGCTACCTTCTTCATCAAGGACTTCAACTTCAGCCGCAACAATACTCAGTACAGTTCATGGAAATGGAACTTTGCTGATCCAGCCAATACGAACCACAAAAATGCCGGTGATAACTCCAACCTATGCGTAGAGTCATACCACGCAGCGTTCAACTTGTCACAGCCACTCGTGCTGCCCAACGGTACCTATCGTATGAAAGCACAGGGATTCTACCGCATGGATTCCGAATCTGAGAGTTACCCAGTATTCTTTGCCGATGACGAGGAAATGGCATTCCCATTGAGAACTGGCAGCGAGAACAGCATGAATGAAGCATCTCTGGCCTTCTCCAATGGCTTGTACTCAAGCGATCCTATCACAGTGACTGTGAAAGACTATATGCTGAATATTGGTGCCAAGTGCGACAACACCAACTTCTGGTGTATCTGGGATAACTTCGAACTGGAGTGCCTCGGTCTTGACGAAGACCAGGAGAATGTCAACGTGGAAATCGGCGATGCTGGCTATGCTACATTGTATTATAGCTACCTCAACCTGAAAGCTCCCGCTAACGTACAGGTATTCGCTGCTCAGTACGCTAACGACAAACAAATCGCTCTCGTTCCAATCGAAAGCGGTATCATCCCAGCTGGTACAGGTGTCATCATCAAGGGTAAGAAGGGAAGCTATAAGTTCGAACTCGTCGACGAAGAAGATGTTGATAGCGAGCCTATTACCGAACTCCTCGGAACTGACAGGGAAACCTACATCACTGAAGAGAACTACAAGTTCTACATGCTCTCAACCAAGGGAGGCGACCCAGCAACTATCGGATTCTATTATCAGAATGAGGACGGCACAAGCATCAACAATGCTGCTCACAAGTGCTACCTCAAGATTGCTGCTGCCAACGCTCCTATTTCGTTCACATTCATCGACCCAACTGGCATCAACGAGGTTACTACAACTCTCGACAACAACGAGGTTTATACCATCTCAGGTGTACGCGTGAACAACGCACAGCAGAAGGGTATTTACATCATCAACGGTAAGAAGGTGGTTGTGAAATAATCGAAAGACTCCATATAGGATCAATCATCCTATAGATTCATAGTAATCCCCCGCGCTCCAATGAACGCGGGGGATTATTTTACTGAAGTTTCGAAAGTCCTCAACTTCTAGGTTATGAGGTCTTTAGGTTATGAGGTTATGAGGTGAGATTTGCGACCTCAAAACCAAACGAAACTGGAGCTTGCGACTGCTTGCTGATGAGTTATGCGAATAAAGTTGAGTTATTTTAATTGAGATGTCTCCTCCTCTTACTCCTCACCTCCGTAGATTTTTTATTTTTGAACATGAATTGCTCTACGGAGTGAAGGAGTATAGGGAGGATGTCTTCTCTAAGACCGTAGGTCTCCTCCTCATACTCCCCACCTCTGTAGAATTTTTGTTTTTGTACATGAATTTGCCAGGAATTGACCGTGAATTTTCAGGAATTAGAGACGATGCTTTCGCATCGGGATTGAATCAATATTTAGGTCACGAATTTGAGAATTGCTCTACGGAGTAAAGGAGTATAGGGAGGATGTCTTCTCTAAGACCGTAGGTCTCCTCCTTCTACTCCTCAACTCCGTAGAATTTATATTTCTGAACATGAATTGCCAAGAATTGACCGTGAATTTTCAGGAATTAGAGACGATGCTATTCGCATCGGGATTGAATCAATATTTAGGTCACGAATTAAAGAATTTGAGAATTGCTCTACGGAGTAAAGGAGTATAGGGAGGATGCTTTCTCTTGACGTTGACAATCAACGTAGGGACATACCCCGTGTATGTCCGCTATTGTTTTCTACAGAGGTCACGAATTTGAGAATTAGAGAATTATTGTAATGTGAATTTCAGGGAATTTGAGACGATGCTATTCGCATCGAATCCCAAATGCAACAAATCGCTGCTCTGGCGGCCTGAATTTGAGAATTTGAGAATTATTATAATGTGAATTTCAGGGAATTTAAGACGATGCTATTCGCATCGAATCCCAAATGCAACAAATCGCTGCTCTGGCGGCCTGTAAGGCCAATGAGCAATCAGCCCAGGGCAACGCCCTGGGTTTATAGTTTAAAAGGGAAAAACTCGCCCTAAAGGGGCAAAAGCTTTATGAATACGATGACTCTTTTGCCCTAATACGGACATACACGGGGTATGTCCCTACAGAGGCAACTCATTGCATTTGTCTGAACTCCTGCAACTCCTGAACTCCTGCAACTCCTGTAATAAGCACAGGGGCACAGAGTTTATAAATCTCTGTGCCCCTGTGTATAAAGTTTAGAATTTAGTATCTAAATTAGAAGAGGGTGAACTTGTAGCCCAGTGTCAGTTGGAAAGTGAGGTTCTTGCTGTCGAGATCGAACTTGTCCTCGTCGAAAATCTTGGAAAGACCAAAGTTGTAACGAGCATCAAGAACAAAACGATGGAACTCGTAAGACAAGCCCACTGGGAGGGAGATGTCGAAGCTCTTCACTGCTTCATCCGTATTTACATTTACATTTTTACTATTACCCGACAATTTTGCAGAGAGGTTGACACCTGGCTGGATACCAGCCTTCAAAGCCAGACCTTTCAACACATAGAAGTTTGCTGTGACAGGAATGTTAAGATAGTCGATTTTCCATGTAACATCCAAAGGCTCAATCTCAGCACCCTGCTGTGAATAGAGCACACCACCAGCCAGACTGAACTTATCGGTCACGAAATACTCAAATTCTGGACCTACAACCAGTCCAACACGTGCTTTAGTGTCATCGGTGTTGTTGAAGTCAGCTGCACTGAAACCGATACGGGGCTGGACAGTGAGTGAACCTGCTGAATGCTGTGCAAAAACACTGGTTGATGCCAGCATGATTACTGCTGCTAGAAGAAATTTTTTCATAATTCTAATTGTGTGTTTAGTTTATAAAAAATGAATTAAAGTAAGCTATCAACATTATCTGAATTATCATCCAATTTTGACAATCTACTTATTTCAGCCTGCAAAAGTATAAAAAATATGAAATAAACCAAAAAAAAGCGAAAAAAACGTTCAAAAATGCTACATGGAAATGAAAAAAGTCTTCCACTTCGACTGAGAAACAAGAAACATAATAGTCTTCTGATTATGCTAATTATCCTTAAATGTCGTTAAATCAAGGTTTTGCAACGATTTCATTTACTCTTAGTCCGCCATTTTCCCGCCCTATGTGAAAAGTGAAGCGATTTCAATGGAGATAAAAGATTACAATATTTACTTTGTTTTACTTGATAGAGAAAGTAAGAAAATGGCATTGACTAGGTTTTATCATCTTTCACGTCAATAGCCATTTGAGGTGATGGATAACAAAAGGGAAAATGAGGATTTTAACATTTGAAGATGATATACCATCTGAATAAACACATTAAAGGTGGGACAATGCCCACCTATAGAAATATGCACGATATAAGGATGCTTGCTTCGGAAAGCCTAATATAGACCAAGGGCAACTTTACCCCTTTGAACAAGCGCATGTTCACCTTGAACTCATGCAAGTAACGGCACGACAGATAGGCGCTCCACTCGTATGCGCGGTAAAAGGAGCCCTCGCGATGAAGGTGGATCACCCCACGCTCTCCACCCTGAACCATCAGGGACTCCTGATCAATCAGCTCTCTTGTCAATGACATGGTTGAGATGGTTTTGGTTCGTTTGTCACCCTTTTATTCACAAGGGCCGCAGTGGGGCTCCATGCAGGCCTTGGGAGGCCTGCGCCCCACCGCCTGCCCTTGCTAAAAAAGGGTTTGGGTTGCGTCTTCAAATTGCGTCTTCCACGTTGGGAAAGGATGCATTAATTTCTGACCACCGGGCGGACACTTCGACCGTCGTAGCGGTAGTCGCTGTCCGTGCGCGTACCACTCGAATAGAAGTACAGGTAGTAGGCGTAGCCCGTGTACGACGGGCCCTGCGTGGACGACCAGTAGTCGCCGCGCGAACCGGCATAGTTGAGGTCGGAGTAGCTGCGGTCGCCCGCTGCCGGCAAGAACATGCTGCCGCCATTGGCTTTACTTGTGAACTTGCCACCTTTTACACCGTTCACTGTCGTCCATTCGTATGTGCAGTTGTTTCTCAACTCGTCCTGCTGCTCTTTTGACGGCATCACCCAGGAGCCACCCCATTTCACATGCGCAACATCGTACTGAGTGCCGGCGATGTCGGAACCAAGATTATGACAAGTACTTGACGACCCGTCACAATGGGTGTAGGTGCTCCAACTATATGTGCTCTTTGTGTTGGTTTCGCCCCAGGCGTAATAGTCACCGTATGCCTCCGGCTTGTCAGCTCCTACGTTGCAGCAAGCCCATAGGGTGCCAGAAGGCAGACCGAGGTCGATCATGTGTGGGTGATGGTCATCTGGACATGACAAGTAGGTTTGCTGGCTATCTTCGTCATCCACTTTTGTGTAAGTTTGTATTTCGTAATCCCCATCTCCAAAGTCATCCTTTATTTTCAGGGTAGTGTTATCTAACAGAAGGATATAATAAATTATATCGTGACTCCAATTATTTGATGTCATTACTAAGTTGTTGCCAGCATCCACGCTGAAGGTCCCATCGAATCTTTGTTCTTCATATTTACCATCTTCTATTCCCCAATGAAGGAATGTGCCACCTTTGTAAAATTGATAATAATGTACAAAATGAACTGGTGGTTTGGAATAATCAAATGGTCCATTGTATGGATCTGTCTCATGGCCTTCTTCCCAAGTCAGTTTCCAAGTTCCGTATAACAGTTCGATATTTACATTCGTATTACCCCCATCTGTCCGTTCACGGAAATAGGTACGGATGATGTCCTCCGTGTTGATGACAGCGGAAGAACCGTCAGTCTTTTCTATGACCATCTCGTATTTCTTCTGAGCGAAGGCTATCATGTTTGCGAATGTCATGATGGCCAGGAGTAAATTAAGTCTTTTCATATCTGGAATTATTTAGTTGTTACTTTAATGGTGTTGTTAGATGCTTTTATTATGTATGTGCCTTTGGGGAAGGAGTCGATATTGAAGTCTATCGTGCCATCGTCATGGGCCTTTTGTGTGCTTTTGGTTTTGCCGTCTGGTGTGTACACATATGCCGTTGTTCCTCTTGGGATGCCCGTGAAAATGACATGTCCTTTAGTTATTATTGGCTTGATGACCTGTTCATCGATTCGGTCAGGGTTGTCCACCCTATAGTTATCGACATCATCAATAGGTATGGAGATGTTTATGAATTCGTTTTCTATCTTCATATTCTCCCCGACAAAAGTGATGATGGGGTTGGTTGACAGAGCCAGCACCGTCTCATTGCCGGACTTCTGTTTGATAACCAGTTTTGCGTCATAGTTCGCATGGGCGAGGATGGCGAATACCATCAGAATGACAGAGGTTAATAGTTTTTTCATTGTTCTATGGTTTTGAGTTTGCTCTATTATTATGATTAAGGCTCTTCAATTATGGTGCAAATATATAAAAAAATAGGAATGGGACTGTTGAGAAAGGTAAAACTTTGACTATTTGTGTAAAATTTATACCGTCTTTGTTCAAATCGCTTCTTTGCGACATTTGTGCATTGCTAGTGAACGCCACGAGTGTCAATGCAGGTATTATAAATTATTGTAATGATATTAAGAATGCAAAAATACACTTTGTGATTGAGAAATCCAACTAATAAGATATGAATTTTGCCAGTTGGTGGGAAAATGGCGAAACATTAGGGAAAGAGAAAAGGCGGAAACCCTGAATTTATCGGGGTTTCCGCCTTTCATAGCATAATCGGGGTATGATTATGCTAATTATTCTTAAATGTCGTTAAATCAAGGATTTGCAGCAAATTCATTTACTCTTAGTCCGCCTGCCCTGTTTTCACTTTTTGCTGACTTCGATTTTTATACTGCCGTCTTTTATTCCACGTATGAGCCGAATATGCTGTTGCTCACGTTCATCTGTCATTAACTCAAATGGATGTCCGTCAACTTCGACTTCTGGGAAGTACTTGCCCTCGACATCGTTTTTCAGATAGACACCATTGTCTGGTTCTTCTGCTATGTAAAAGATGCGGAGTGAAGGATGAGTTCTTGCTTCTCACCCTCGATGACATAATTGGCTGTGCATATGTTTGCCATAATCTAATTGCTCTGAAATGGTTGTTTATCGTAACTCAACTTTCGCAAGTATATATTTCGTTCTTAGCAATGGTTTTCATAGATTTGACGTTTCATTCTTCTCTGGCCGAATGGCCTTACTCCACTTACTCCTTTCCTCCGTAGAATATTCATCATGTCATTTTCCTGCCTCTTTTGATATTTCTACGGAGGTGAGGAGTTACAGGAGGAGCCTTGTTCGTCTGCCATAATTTAAGCGCCATCTTTCATTTATAATTCAAAAATTTAACATTTGTTATAGTTATCCAGCGTGACAAAAGTAGTTATTATATCATTATTTTTACTATCTTTGCTCTGTCTGAAGAATTTCCACATATAATACTTACTCAACTTTCGCAAGCTTCAAAAACTAATCATATCACTCCCTTCGCCCTTCGGAGAGGGGTTGGGGGTGAGACTAAAAACTAAAGACTTCTTTTGAATTTTTATCCCGATGTTACTATATTGTCGTAAACAAAAAAACATACTACAATGAATGAATTAAGCAACAGAGAACTTCAATTAGCAATCAACAAAGTGTGCTTCTCTCAAGACTTCAAGTTTTTCTTTATTTACAAACATCACTACTGTCCTAACGATATGACGTTGGTCGTAGAGGGTGACCCACGAGGAGAAACCCAAGAAGCCAAGAAACATTTCAGTCTGTCACTCCTCATCCGCCATTACGGCTATGATGATCATTCCAACAGAGGTGTTTCAAAATATGACGATTTGCAGGACTACTACCCGGGGAAGTTCGACTTCACCACAGAACATCTTGACACTGTGCTTGAATACTTCAGAATCAACAAGCCGGAACTCTACGAGAAATATATGGACGGCGTACAATTCTACCTCGGGAAAAAATAGTTTAGACGCTACACGTTAGACCTTAGAGCCAAATTATGTCTAATTTACTGAAGTTTCCCACCCTCACAAATTACGTAAAAGTTTTATTATCACGAATTTAAGAGATTCGTGATAAAAAAGGTGGGAAAGATCAGTAATTAACTACGGATTTCCGTAGTTAATCCCACACGTAAATCCAATAGTCTGACTGGATGGCCATTAAGACAGAGCCGATTTCGCGAAGGATGAAATACTGTACACTCTCGCCGCCATAGAGTCGGACGTAAAGTTCCAGACCTTCTTCCGTGGCTACCATACAATGGATTTCCGGAGCATGGGGCATGAAGTCACCCTCGTCGTCAACAAACCAGATGGACTGACCCTCTTGATAGGTGGCAGGATCGACATCACCATGGAACTCCCAGGAAGAAGCCACGTCACCCTCGGCGATGCATACTAAAGCAGCAAGCGCATCGGAACCCTCGTTTTCAAACTGCACGGCATAGAATTCACGCTCAGCAGTGGGAAGCGATGCCAACCACTGTGTCTGCTTGATTTTCCGACCGCCATAGTAGGTACTGATGATGCGTTGGGCGTCGGCACTGGCCCTACGGATAGGCTCACCTTCCTTCCAACGGCTATACTGGAGCAGGGTATGGTTTTTAAAGAAACTGCTTTTCACCACCCATGGTGAAGCCTCCATGTCTTCATAGCCACGGAACATTTTGCTGACCACCGATGGAGTGTTGAGTTTGAAAAGAAATTCATCTTCATCCCTGATGACCACACCTTCATCGTCGGTCTTCCGGTCGCGATTTTTCGATGCCAGGCGCACACTATTCTGATGGGGCTTGAAAATCATCTGGTTGTAAAGGCTGGGATTCAACCCTTCCTCATGGTCGATGACCACATCGAAAATATTTTTCGCCTTGTTCATGTTACGTACAGGCAGTGGACGCTCCGAGAGTGTGATGTCTTTGCTTTGGGTTTTTCTTAGTCCTAAATTAGAAATAGTTTCCCAATACATACCCTCTGGCAAATCATTCAGTTTCACCTCTTGTGCTTTTACATCGTTGCCGTCGGGTAAAAACATGATGATTTCACGCTTATCCTGTGTCGCAACAGCCATTGCAAAACCCAAACTACCAGCCTGCTGATTGGGATAGACCAGATATCTTTGCGGCAGTTGCCCACTGTTATGCCTCAAGCCCTCGAAGCGCGTCAGGATGCTCTCCGCACGGTCGGCATACCAGTTCTCTGCCTCCGACATCTTTTCATAGTCAATATCATCTTGTGCCCATGCCATCCCCGTGACGGCCAGCATTATCATCACAATAGTGTAAAAGCGAAATTTCATGTTCATAATCGGTCGGTAATTTGTGAAGTAGGTAATAAAATGGTATAAATAAAGGAACAATTCCCTCGTGAGTCGGTTACCTCACGAGGGGACTGTCCCCAGTGAGGTGTCCCCATAAATAATTAATGGATTTTAGGCACTAAAGCCTTTGGTACTGATGGTTTTCTTAATGTCACCAATGTTCATCTCTGAATAACCATTTTTGTGCAGTTGTTCTGCGGCGGCTTTTTCAACTTCATCCTCCTGCGCATTGTTTTTATAGTTGAAAGCCTTACCTTTCAGTTCGGCAATGCCCCATCCAACAAGTGCAGCGGCGACGAAAACCGCAAATCCGATAATAATTGAAAATGTATTCATGTTTTTTAAGGAGTTTAGGAGTTTAGGAGTTTGGACAATTCCTTTTAGGGAGTTCAGGAGTTCAGACAGCACCTACACTGCTATCGAAGCAATTAACTCGTTTACTTGTCAACTCATCAACTTGTATTCTCGTATCTTTAAACTATATTTTCTGCAAAAGTACTGCTTTTTTTTTAGTAAAGCAAGCTTTGCGCGGAATTTTTTGAAGATTCGAACAGTCCTAAAAGTCCATAGACAAGAAGAGAATAATAACTCCCCTTCCCCTACACCACCTCCATCCTCTTTTTAGGCTTTTTGATTCTTGGAGTGAGGCTGACGATGAACTGCTGGCGGATGTCCTGGGCACGCTGATACCAGAGGTTTGCACTCTCGGGGGCCACGATGCGGAGCCATTCGGTGAGGACCACCGCCTTCATATATTCCATTGCCTGTACTTGCCAGAGCCTGACGGTGTTCTCACTCACCGCCACGTCAGGTCTGACACTAAGCATATAGCGCTGTGGTGTTTCCAATGCCAAATGTGGTAGTGTATAAGGTTGCAAGATATCACACACCTCGTGGAAAGCCATGTTGATGGCAGAGGAAAGTAGAGGTTCGTCCACCTCCATGACAGCCAAACGCTCATAGTTCTCCACTGCCTGTTCACTTTTCACAGCCATGTAGGCGGAAGTCATGGCCACTTGTCTGAGGATATCGTGGATGTCGATGTCGATTTTACGCAGCATGTTCATTATTATCCTTTTTGTCTTTGGTATCTTTGTTGAGATGATTTTCTTTGTTGAAATTGTTGATATTCGACTTGAGGTCGCCGAGTTTTGTTCGGAAATAGACGCTTACTCCGAAAATCGAGCCTGCATAGGTGAGTGCCTGGGCAACATACCATAGTACGCCCTGACCGATGTCACCATCATTCTTAAAAAACGACAGAAATGCCAGGATGATTCCCGATACGATCATCGCAACGGCACTGCCATATTGTATCCAGTCCTTTTTTTGCATTATTGAAAATTGAAGATTGAAGATTGAGGATTGAAAATTGAGGATGAAGGGAAGATATAGGGACATTACCATTGTGAACGGCAGAGGTAATCTCTTACCCCTTGTCCCTTACCTCTTTCCTCTAAAAATTACTCTAACAACTGACAACTACACCACCGTTCCCGTGGCATCCACCCATGTCACGCTCCTTGTCACTTCACCGGTTATTATGTCGGTGCTCTCCGTAATCTTGCTCGCCCATATCGGCTTGCCGTTTGGCGGCGTGCCGCTGCCAAGGCTTGTGTCGAAATAGCAGTAGCCCACCTCGATGTTTGTGGGTCGCTGTGCTGTCGTTCCTGCAGCACGCTCATTGGGGAAAACCTTCGCATTGATTGCATCAAGCGTCACGCACTTTTGCGGGTCGTAATAGATTGCCCCGCCGCGGCCTGACAGGTAGTTCGCACGTACATTGTCGAAAGTAACCTTGCCGGCATTATTCGATGACAGGTCGAGAATGTTGCCTTCAGATGGTTTCTGAGTGTTCACGTCGGTATCGCGAAGGATGATGCTTGTCGCCTCGCGACCGCCGCTGTTGAAGTCGGCAAACACACTGCCTGTGAGAAGTTCCAAGCAACACTCTTCCATTATCCACGCACCGCGCTTGCACGAGACAGTGCGCGTCACGGCACCATATCCGCTGTCCTCACTGCCGCCGTACATCGCCATGTCGTACAATTGTGTGATACGGCTCTTGCGCAATGTCACCGTGCTCAGGTCGTGGGAGTCGCTGTTGTCACCCTCAAACAGGTAGCCGCCCTCTATCTGGCAACCATCAAACAGCAGGTCGGCATAGCCCGTGGTGGTCACGCTCTCGCCGTCGATGGTGCGCGTCACGTTCCTAATCTCATGCAAACCGATAGCCACCGACGTATATCGTCCCTGGCGGATGCGGCAGTTGCGGAACACTGCCTGCCAGATACCCTGGGGATAGAACACATGGGCACCTATGCCGGCACATTCGCGCTGCGCAATGTCGCAGTTCTCAAAAGTCCAGCCAGTGCCGCTGTTTACGTTCACCATCACGTCGCGGCTGCGAAGATTCCTCACCGTTATGTCGTGGCCAAGGTGGTCCTTGCCGTCGAAATCCTCAAAGAAGCCTTGTAAGTCGATGTTGTCAAGCAGGATATTCTCTGACGTGTTACCGAAGGCAAACGCCTTCATACAGGAGTCGGAACATGAGAATGCCACATTGCTGCTACTGCCGAATTCACCCGCCACGCTGCTGTTGTCGCGGTCGCGAAGCACACGAAGGGTTAGGTTACGAAGCACGCAGTTCTTTGCCGCTCCCAGGTTGAACGCAGTCACAAGCGTAGCGCCATGACTTGTCGGGGTGAACATCGTATGGGCACGGTAGAACAGCACGCCTTTCCCACCATCGATGGTGAATCCCTCAGCCGCGCTTATTCCAGTGATGTAGTCCTGGTCAATCTGGTTGGCGCCGACAGGTTTCAGTTTGCGGACATCGTAGGCATTGCCATTCCAGATACAAACCTTGCCTGTGCCGTAGGTATCAATCTTGTTGTCAGCGAAACGACCGAGGTCGCCAATGTAGTAGATACGGTCAGACAGACGCATGTCTCCCTTCACCTTTCCACCCACTGTCGAGGCGAGACAGTCATGGATGGCCTTCGTGAAATCGGTCATCAGCGTGGTGATGTCAACAAATGCAGACTGGCTATTAACCCAGATGTAGCTGTGCCGACGGCTCTGACCTGTGGCCTCCGGCGTGAAGTCCGTGCCACTGGTAGGTGAGACAACACCGGCTACGTCGGGGTCGTCCTCTAAATGTATGTCGGAAAACACGCAGTCGGTGCGTGGTTTGTAGGTGGCTACACCATTCACAGGCTTGGTGGTCCACTCATAGAAGTTGCCCCACTTCTTGTAATACTTGGTCGTGCCGCCGTCAACCACCTTCAGCACAAAGCAACCATGGTGGGTGCTGTACAACACATCGTCGGTGGTGAACTGCATTTCCACACCGTGTTTGTGGATGATACGCTCAGAGGGCATGAACACCTCGCCGTCATACGAACCGCTCTGGATGGTGATTTCATCGTCTATCTCACCGTTGAAACATCTCAGCGGCCAGTCGTAGTAAGCTGTGCCCCACTTCACCTGAGCCTGCTTCTCAGCGCTTTCACGCACCAATTGCCCGTCCATTACAAGGTAGTACTCCGGTCTCAACGGGTCTTGGAAATCAGGCTCTCCGAAGCCACGGAAGATCGGAGTATTCGGAATATTCGGAATACTCGGAGTATTCGGAGTACTCTGATCACTCGGATTACTCTGATCACTCGGATTATTCTGAGTATTCTGATCACCACCAAGCAGTATCATTTCCTGGCCATTCCATCGCAGGAGGCGGTTTCCCTCAGTATCGACATAAAGGACATCGGTGCGGGGCATCTCTGCCTCGACGAGTGTGCCACTACGATGATAGAGCACATGGGCTGTGCCATGCCAGGCATACCCTGCAAAAGTGCTGGGCAGATTGCCGTCATCGGCCCAGATATTGACGAACCGGAGTTCATGGATGCCATTCTCCATCATCAGGTCACTGATGGCAGCCTGTCGTGCTGCTCGTTCTGCAAGGATATCCGACTCTCTTGCTTCTCGCTCTGTAGCAATGGCGGCTTCTCGTGCGGCTTGTTCTGCGGCGATGGCAGCTTGGCGCGCTTCCTGCTCAGCGGTGATGGCAGCTTCTCGGGCGGCTTGTTCTGCGGCGATAGCGGCTTGGCGGGTTTCTATTTCTGTCAGAATGAGTGAATCGATATACTGCTGGATTTCTGGTACTTTATCAAGCGTGATGGGTCCTGTGATGAAATCATCATAATGCAACGCCTCGGAAAGTGACTGTCCCTCGCTGAGCAATGTCCATACGCCATGCGTCAGACAGGCATAGAGGGCGAGTTGATCGACAGTGGTACCCACAATGGCCCACTGTCCTCGATGTGGTGATGGATGGACACGCTGCAGTGCCTCGATAGTGTCAAAGAGTCCACAGTCCATACCACGGAGGTGCCTATAGACGAGTGTTCCCTCGACATAGACAGTTCGTTTAAACCGTGCATGCTGTGCCACGGTAAGGCTTCCTCCCACCATAAGGTCGTTGTCGATGGCGATATCGCCTTCATGATGGAACAGCCGATAGTTGTTGATTGAAGGTTTTAGCATTATTATTAGATTGATAATTGAAGATTGAAAATTGAAGATTGAAAATTGAAGATTGAAAATTGAAGATTGAGATTTATGAATATTGGGATGATTTGGGATTGATTAGGGGGAGTATTCTCTAACCTCTTACCTCTAACCACCCACCTCTAAGGATTCTCTAACCACTCACCTCTGAGGTCATTTCTGCCGTTAGATGCATGATGTCGTGGAAGAGGGATTTGGGGAGTTCGATACAGTGGTCGGCATCGAGGTGGGGCTCGGGAACATACAATGCCTTGCGGATGGTCACATTTTCACCTCCGATGCTGGAATAGAGTTCTGCCACCAGACCGAAGGAGTATCTGACGATGGCTGCCACAGGGCGGTTGGGATTTCCCCTGACACCGGGAAAGCGACTCGACTGGAGGTCGTACTCGGGCGACTCCTCGGTGATGATATGTGCCGGGCGCTGCCAGTCGCTCAGTTGGATGCTGGCCAATCGGAGGAAGTCGTCGGGCAAGGGCATAAAAGCCATCCCCACACCGGGACGTTGTTTCCAGGAGAGTTTTCCCGACAGTGGTCGGAGGGTGTCGATAGCGGCAAGGGGTGCGGTGAGGAGCACCTGTCTGACTGCCATAGGCAACATAGTGGCGATCATGCGGTTGATGGAGAGCGTGGGTTCATCGTGCACATCGATGAGCGGCCGACTCTCAGGGCTGTAATTGAGCAGCACCCGCACATGGCTGATAATATGATGAAGGGAGTAGAGCATGAGGAAGTTAGGAGTTAGAAGTTAGAAGTTAGAAGTTAGGAGTTAGAAGTTAGGAGTTTTTAGCGGCGACGGCGGAACCGTCGCATCCTGCCACTGACCACTCACCTCTATACTACCACCTATCACGGTGGCATGCCATCGATGGCGATGCCGTGGTTTTTAGCTGCATTGAGAAGGTCTTCGGGTGTGCGCATTGCAGTGCGCGAAAGACCGGTCAATTGTGCCAGTTGCTCTTTGGCATCGTCGAAGTCGGTGAAAACAAGGTGGCGAATACGGTCGCCCTTCTTGACATTGTCGGCGGGTGACAGTGGACGTGGCGGTTCTTTCTCTGGCATCCGCTCAAACAATTTTCCAAAATAGGGATGTTGCTCAATGGCTCGCTGAAGGAGCGGGTCGTCAACGGTGAGAAAACTCTCACCGAGTGTGGTGGGTGTGAACACCAGATGGTGCTTCACACCCCTCACCCTGACGTTGATGGTGAGCTCGGTTGGGGAATGATAGGTGGACATGGCGATTGAAAATTGAAAATTGAGGATTGAAGGGTAGTTAAAGAGTAGTTAAAAGGGAGTTAAAGGGACAATACTATTGAAGATTGAAGATTGAAAATTGAGGATTATTGTTATATCGTTATATCATTATATCATTATATCATTATATCGTTATGTCGTTATGACGTTATGACGAAACACTTCTAACTTTTAACTCCTAACTTCAAACTTCTAACTCCTAACTAACCGCCAGTCTGAGGCGTGCATGGGCTTTGGCGTAGCGGAGGTAGAGGCATGAGATTTCCTGGATGACGACGGCGTCGGTGTTGCGGACGCCTGCTTTTTTCAAGTCGAGGATGTTGCGGCTCCAACTGAGGTGTGTGCGCTTGGTAAGGAATTCGGGGTCGAGGGCGAAAGCACACCCTGCCATGCCATTGAGGTCGAAGAGTTCGTCGTGCATAGCGAGGATTTCGCCAAAATCGGTCTCCCAACTCTTAAATTTCAAATTCCAAACCTCCACGGTGTCCTTAAGACGGAACTTGTCGCTCTCGATTTTAGAGAGTGCTGCGAGGAAGTCGCTACCGCAAAGGAGCACCTTGCGCTTGTTGCCGATACCCGTACCCACGAAGAGGTCTTTGGAGATATCCACGAGGTCGTCGTCGGTGATGACGGTGACGAGTTTGGTGTTATCCCACTGCCCCACTTCGATATCTTTTCCAGCCTGCCACCAGATGCCTTTGGTGAACCACTGGCTCATACCGTCTTTTGTGGAATGGCTCACACGATTCATATCACCGAAGAGGTAGGAATTTTCCATAGTGAGTCGCATGTCGTAGATGCTGTCTTCCTCGAGGTCGTTGAAGTCCCAGTTCACCTCTTTATTGGCGATTTTGTCGAGGGTTGACTGCTCTATTTGTGCCATGAAATTCTGGCAATACTGCAACTCCGAGGTGGGAAGGTTGTTGAAGCGACCAGTCTGCACGTCGAGTTCGCCGCAGCTCTTTCCCATACGGATGAGCGTGGTGTTGACGGGGATGGCAGGCACGCCGATAGGTTGCTGGCTGACCATGGTGCCATTGACGGCATAGACGATAGGCTGTCCGGTGGAGGTTTTTCCGCAGACGCAGAGCACCAGGTCAGGAGTATTGGCGGCATTGGCATTGTATGCCACACCTTTGTAGTCGGTTTTTGCCTTCACACCTACCACACGGATGGTGTCGTCGAGGGTGAACATATCGGGGTCGGCAACTTCTATCTCCACAGAGGGTGTAGATGATGCGGTGACGGCTGTGGTGAGGGTGGTTTTTACGGGACGTGTACCTACGCTGTAGTATTTCACTTCAAAACTTCCACTTCGCTGAGCGGTAGCATAGCGCGAGATTTGGTCAATAGGGGTAGCCATTGGGCGAATCTTAGTGATACGCTCGTCGATTTCCTTCTGATAGATTTCAGGGTCGTCCTCACGTCCGAAAGTCTCGGTGGCGATGCCCTCGGCACGCTCGTGTCCGCCTCGAGAGATGCCTGCGTCGGGTAAATTCATTTTTGTACTCATTGTAATGTGGTTTTTATGAATAAAACATTGTTTGGGTGTGATCACGCTGCAAAAGTAATGCGAGAATAACACCAAGGCATGGCATTTTCGGAATTATTCCTTACTTTTGCATCATAAAAAGAAAAACGTGAAATGCCAAAGACTGACAAGCAGATACAATCGATTAAGGCGATAGCAGGCGCAAAAAAAGAATCAATGAAACGCCGCGACGACCGCCATGACTATACGGAGCGTCGCATGTATATGATTACCTTGGAAGTAGAGGAGCGACAGCCTGTCTTAGGACGGCTCATTGGTGATGCCTATGCCCGTATGGATAGTGATAGCAGACCGCATGTTGAGCTTTCAGCCATTGGCAAAATGGTAGAGGCTGAATGGTATGGCATTCCTCGCTATTATCCACAGATAAAGGTGGAAGCCCTACAAATCATGCCCGACCACTTGCATGGCATCCTCTTTGTGATGAGGCAGCTGCCAGTGCACTTAGGAAAAGTGATTTCTGGCTTCAAGGCTGGATGCCGCAAAAGATTAAGGGAAATGGCACAAGAGGCGGCTGAAAGGGAGACTGCTGAAAGGGAGGCGATTGTTGCGGCGAAGCCGCAACCTACGGAGAAAATAGCCCCACCAACATACGGACTTTCCAACGAAGCAAATGGGCTGGGAACAGCCGCTGGGGCCAATGGGCACAGGCCAACCACCGAGGCAAATGGGCAGGGAGCGGCCGCTGGGGCCAATAGGCACAGACCAACCACCGAGGCAAATGGGCAGGGAGCGACAGGGCTATTCTCTCCGCAGGCGATGGCTTCGCCATCGCAAAGACCCGCTTCGCCATCACGATGCCCCCACCCTTCTCCTCGTCTTTTCGCCCCTGGTTACAACGACCTGATACTCCGTTCCTCCAAAGAGCTTTCTGCTTGGGTAAACTACCTGTGGGATAACCCCCGCCGCCTTCTGTTGAAGCGAGCCAACCCTGAGTGGCTTCGCCCATTTTTCGGTCTTCGCATCGGCCAGCATAGCTACAGTGGGATTGGCAATCGAGCTTTGCTCACAGCCCCTCATCGCCTTGCCGTGCGTGTGTCAAGGCATTACACCAGCAAGGAGATAGACACCCTTGTCTGTGAATACCTTCGAGCAGCCACAATGGGTGCCGTGCTTGTCTCACCGGCCATCTCACCAGGTGAAAAGCGTGTGATGCGAGCAGCATTTGATGCCGGCTATTCCACTATCGTCTTGATGGAAAATGGCTTTACGCCATTATCAAAACCCCATGGTGAGCAATTCTATGCCTGTGCAAATGGCAGGCTGCTCATGCTCTCGCCTTTTGATTATCATAACGAAAAACGGGAAATCACCTCGGAACAATGCTACCGACTAAATCTCATGACAATGGAGATATGTCAATAAAAAGCTATGGAGATATACATAGAAAAAGGAGTGCCGATTGGCACTCCTTTTTTATAGATAAACCTTGATTTACAACTGGTCGTCCCAGACACTGCGGTTTGAGCGGTTGATTTGTCCTGGGTCTGGTTCGGGATCGATAACGATACCGTTTCCCGGATCACCACCTGAGAAAGTGTCAATCATTACACCTTTTTTCATGGCCATTCTCATCACCTTGATGGAAGGGCAGGAATATTTCTTTTGTTTGTTCATAATTATAATCTTTTTTAGGTTATAAGGTTATGAGGTTATAAGGTTATGAGGTGATAAGGTTATGAGGTGATATCTCACCTTAAAACCTACGAGCGTAGCGACCTTATAACCTCAAGCCCTTACTTTACTTAACCACGACTTTACGTCCGTTCTGAATATAGACGCCTTTCTGCTTTGGCTCATTGATCTTCACACCCTGGAGGTTGTAGGTACCCTCATGAGCAGCCTTGCGTGCGCCATCCACCTCTACGATACCTGTGGATTCCTCGCCGTCGAAGTTGAGGTTGAACTCAACTGCGGAAGGATCGACGTCAGTCTTAAAGAAATTGAAATAGAGACGGAAGGTGTGCAGATTGACTGGTTCGTTGGAGTATCTCAGTTTGTTGTCGGCACCGAGGTAATATGCATAGACCTCATCCTTGGATGGGTCAGCGACAACAGTGCTGTAGTTACCCATTACCCAGAATGCTTTGTCACTAGTAAAAATCATTGGTCCCTCTGGGTCGCTGAAATCAATCGTCACACCATTGAACACTGGGTCAACGATATTTTCGCCCTGCTCTTCCCACTTGAAGATATAGAACCAGTCGGAAGAGATTTCCGTTGCAGGTGAGAACGTAATGTCAACGTGTGTTCCTTCCACCTTTGCATTGTACAATTCACAGATCTTAGCTCCAGCGAGTGGTGACTCAGCGATTTCCTCCTCAGTGAGGTTGAATGGCAAGCAGAGGGTGTTCCAGTTGCCGTCTTTGTAGAACACGCGGTCTTTGAGCACCACACTGGCGGGTTTGCCCTTCATGTCAATCAGCAAGTCCATGTTCTTGGCACCCTCTTCCTGTGCGAGGTCATCGTCAAGCAATACGAGTGGGGAAGCAGTGCTGAAGAGGATGGTATTGCTCCACTCTGTAGGCACCTTGTCGCATACGCCCTGCACCTGAAGTTCGTATTCGGTGCTTTGCTCCAGACCAGTGATTTTAGCAGTAGCCTCGTCGGTGGTCACCTCCTGCCATTCGTTGGCAGGGATTTCACCGGTTATGATAGCGACGTTATCGACGTTCAGCATAAACATATCCGAGATGTTGAAGTGGCGGATGGCGATATAGCCTTTCTGCCCCTTAAACCCACTGAGGTCGGCGGTGTATTCTGTCAGCACATCCTTGGCTATAGTCTCTGGAATAAGGAGGTTTGACTTGTCTGCCAGGAAGTTTTCGGCTGTGTTGCCTTCGGTAGAGACATAGACGGCGAAGTGCTCAGCGGCCCAATTTGGGTCTTGTCCACGGAGCCATACGCTCAGCGTACCCTGAAGTTCAATCTCAGGCGATACGAGCCAGTTGTCGGGATGGAGGGCCCCGGAGTTATTGTCATAACTTGCCGATGTGGCATGATTTGCGTCGAATCCACATGGATTACCGGCAGCATCCAGATCGCCATTTGATGTTACGAGCCAGTTTCTTCCGTCGCCATCAGAGTCGATGACGGTCCAGTCTCCCATTCCGCTCTCAAAGTCCTCGAAGAAGGATGTCTCAAGAGAGGCCGGTTTTCTGTAGCGCACGACGTAACTCTCGCTCTCGCCCTTCCATGTGACTTTAGCAGAAGTGGTGTACGACTTGACAGTCACGTCAAACGGCACGGGACATGGCTCCAGCGTAGTGAATACACCAGAAAAGATCTTGCTGTTAGCCTCTTCGCATACGCCCTCGAGTTCGTATACGTAAATGGACTCAGGTGTGAGTCCGTCAAGCACCACGCTTTCGTCGTTGGTGTTGATGGTGGTCTCTTCTACGGCCGGATAGATACCGAAGTTGTCGATGAGGAGATAGTTTTTGTCAAAGCCTACATGGTGGATGGCGATATAGCCTGTCTGTCCCTTGTATTCGCTCAGGTCGATAGATACCTCACCCCATTCACCGAGTGTAGCATTGGCCATCTCGCGCAAGACGACGGTGAAGTCTTCCTCAGCAGTAGTACCTGTGGAGAGCAGCACCTCGTATGCGTCTGGGTAGCCGGCGCTGGTCCGGTCATAGAATTTCAGCGTACCACCAAGTTCCACTTCCGGTGTGATGAGCCAGTTGTCGGCTTGGTATGCGCTGTTACCAGTCCAACTCCACGAACTGGCAGCGTATGTTCCGCTGTATGCGTTGATATTTAATCCATTGGTCTTATACGTATACCAGCCATTCGCCTGTGGTGCGTCTCCTTCGGTATAGACGGTCCACTGGTCGAGTCCATTCTCGAAGTCATCGAAGAATAGAGCGGGTTTGTAGCGCAGGATATAACTATCGCTGTATCCTGTCCATGAAATCTCTGCTGTGGTAGCCAAAGGTGATACCTCCACGTCTTCTGGCATCACACATGCCGGTAGTGTGGTGAAAGAGATGACATCACTTGTCTTGTTTTCATCACAGGTGGGGAACACGAGTAGGTAATAAGTGGTCTCCGGCTGCAATCCAGTGAGGGTGAAAGGATTCTCATTGGCATCGGCGAAGGAGACATCCTGGTCGTTCTCAGCCATGTACATGATTGTCCATGATGTGGAGGTGCCTTTCTCTGTCCAACTCAGTGTGGCGGTATGGGCTGTGACATCCGAGTATGCTAAGTCAACAGGTGTGAGACAGTCGGTCTCTACTGTGCAATCCACAAGGTATGTAGCCTTTACTCCTGGTGTAATGGTGTTTCCAGCCCCATGCTTAGCGATAGCCTCACCACTGACATCATAGATGTTATATCCAACGATATACGAGTCGAATCCACTGCCACCGGACACCAGTACGATATCAATCTGCTGGCCGGGGCATACCGGTACGATACCTGTGGTGGCGTCGTCATAACTCAATGTTGCGATGACGTTGCCCGACAGATGGTCAACCACATCCAAGTGTGTTCCAAGCCATCCGTAGCCAAGGCCATCTTCAAGTTCGTAAGTGATGGCACACTTGTCCTCATCCTCACATGCTTCGAATGCAACGACGGTCTCTACCCAGTCGCTCCTACTGGTGGCATCGCATACTGAGCGTACCTTCACTGTAAGGATATCACCTGCATTACCATTGAGGGTCACGTAGGGATCCGAGACATAGAACGAGTTTGTGGTCCCGTTAGCTGCGGTGTATTCCACCTGCCAGTTATCGGCTTCTGAAGTCCAACTGACTTTTGCCGAAGTGGTGGTGACATCGCTGACGGTAAGATCCTTTGGCTTCTTGCAGGTGCTCGCCGTAGCAGCGTACTCAAAGGTGGTCTTTGGCAGGAAGTTGCGGACGGTGTAGGAGATTTCCTCCGGGCTGCTGCCGTTGTAGCCACTGATGGCAGCCGCAGTAGCCTCCACACCTTTCCATGTGACAGACTTGTATGAGCCTTTCTCAGTCTGGCTGAAAGCCACAAGGAGGTTGCCACCTTTGTACTGGTAGGGTTCATCGAACTCCACTGTCATCACGCCACCTTCCACTGAGATAGCGCCTTCATAAACCTGTGAAAGTTCCTCAAAGTCGTAGGCTACGGGGGACTCGCCAAAAGTCTCTTCTTTCACCTCTGAAAGATAGACCTTTATCTTGGCATTGCCCCATGAGGCATCAGCTACGGCATAGAATTTCATCTTGGTGATGTAATTTTTTGACATGTCAGCCAAGTCATCAGCAGGAATGATAAACTGACTCCTGTTGTAGGAGTCTGCCCAATAGCCATAGAATGGAACCATCGAATTGGTGGCTTCTCCATCATTGACCGTAATCTCATCTGCTCTCGCACCCACCGCTATCAGCAGCAAGGAGAGCAACAGGAAAGATAGTCGAAATTTTTTCATAAGCGTTGCTGTTAAAAATGAATAAGATATATGAATATTGAATATTTTAAGGACTTGCGGTAAAAATATGATAGATTTGGATTATTTTGCAAAAGTATAAAAAAAAACTAAAGTGTCAAAATAATTACGGAATATTTTTTAAGATAACAAATTCAGACTATTCCATGCTTTCGAGTTGTGCTTTAGCACGTTCATGACCTTGTTCGGCTGCCTTTTCAAAATACTCTTTTGCCAACTTTTTGTTTTCAGGGAAAGCTATTCCCAACATATAGCATAACCCTAAGTAGTATTGAGCTTGTGCATATCCTTGGTCAGCAGCCTCGGTGAATAGGGCTATCGATTCATAAACATTTCGCGGCACTCCCTCACCTTCATACCGCATTAATCCATAATTCGTAAGTGCGGCGGGAAGTTTTTTGTATTGAGCTTTTTCAAACCATTGGGCGGCTTCCCTACGGTCTTTTTGTATCCCAAGGGCATAGTAATAACATACACCGAGGTTGTTTTGTGCCTCTTCATCACCTTGTTTTGCGGCTTTTAAATACCATTCGAAAGATTGAAATTTATCTTCTTCGACACCATATCCATGAGCATAGCAATAACCTAAGAAGAATTGCGCCTTGGGATGATTTTTATAGGCAGCCTTTTTGAAACATTCCACGGCTTTTTCATAATTCTGGCGTACGCCATCACCGAAGAAATACGACACCCCAAGGTTGAACTGTGCTACGGCAACCCCTTGGTCAGCGGCCTTGCCGTACCATTTTGCGGCTTTCTTGTAGCTTTGCTTCACGCCCTCGCCATAGAAATAGCGATTTCCCACTTGTGTCTGTGCCACAGCATCACCTCGCTTAGCGCTTTTAAGTGTGGTCTTAAATGGGGTCTGTGCCCAGGAATTCGTGGGCACCATCAGGAGTACCATGGCTCCCAATAACAAATAAACAGTCTTTTTCATTGTATTTATTTTTAATAGTTTTTCGGAGTAGTCGGAGTACTCGGAGTATTCGGAGTACTCGGAGTATTCGGAGTATTCGGATTATTCGGAGTACTCGGATCACTCGGATTAATCAGTTGGGTGATATAGGCTTCTAATTGCTCGATGCGCTGGCGGAGAGCCACATTCTCCTCTCTTAATCGGGCAAGTTCTGCATTCTCTTCCTGACGATAGCCAGTACGTGCCACATACATCTGCTCTTTGATGCCACCTTGCTGCACAAATCGCTGCTGCATGGTTTTGAGTAATTGGGTCAACATGTAAATAGCTTGGTGGCAGAGCGTGATGACGAGATTGGCCATCTCTTCATCTGACATCTTAGATGCTTTCACAGCATAATTTGTCAAGAAATCATCACTCTTTGTCCAATTTCGCATAGCATTGAAACGTGAATGACTTTTATCCCACTGTGGCAGATGGCGTGAACGCAGATAATCCTCATAATCGGCTAACAATTCCTCAAGGCTGGCCTTCGCCACATTGGTAAGTTTTATTTCTGTTTCGGAGGATGTAGCAGCCGCCTGATTGCCTTCGGCGATATTTTGTTTGCCAGAACGCGCTGCCTGCACCATCTGATCTACGGTGCGGTCGCCAAATGCTGGCAGAAAGCGTTGACAGAAGAGATATGTCAGGTCATAGATAGCCTCAGTGACATGATACACCCTCAGATTGCGATAATGCCCGTGCTGCGGGAGAAAAAGATGCTTATTGGATGGAGATTTCGGAGATTTCGGAGTACTCGGAGTATTCGGAGTGCTCGGAGTATTCGGAGTGCTCGGAGTATTCGGAGTACTCGGAGTATTCTGATTATTCGGAGTATTCTGATTATTCGGAGTATTCTGATTATTCTGATTATTCTGATTATTCGGATCATTCGGATCATTCGGATCACTCGGATTATTCTGATTATTCGGATTCATAGATTGAGGATGATTAGGTCTTTGTAATTACACTGCAAATATAGACAAAAAATCGGAATTATCAGCCAACAGTGACAAAGAATTTACTATTCTTCAAAGGAATAATCATGAAAGCACAGAGCAATGAAAAAAAGCGAGAGATATGGACACAAAGAAAGGGCGCCATCTTGACAGACAGCGCCCTTTCTTGGTATAATTATCATCAATTACCGCTCGATGCTGGCGATGACATGTGATTATCATCAATTACCGCTCGATGCTGACGATGACATGTGATTATCATCAATTACCGCTAACTGCGATGTTGACGATGGCGATGACATCGGTGACAGTGATGGTTCCATCGGCATTCATATCGGCATTAGCCTCAACGAATCCAGCTGGAGTCTGACCTACCACGTAGTTCACGGTAAGCATCACGTCGGTGACGTTGACAATACCGTCGTTGTTGACATCACCAAGCAACTGACCCGGCATGAGATGGAAGCTCACTTCTGTCTCGCTGTCAACCACATCATAACGCTGACGATTTGTGGAGATAAGGTAGCCCTCTGTGAGCGTAGCCGTACCGCCACGGAAAGTAGTAGAAGCAGTGACGGGCAGTTCGATGAGTGCTCCCGACTTCCCTGTGATGACATCGAGATTGCCAGAGAATCCACAAAGTTTATATACATTCTCCTCTGGTTTACCCACGACGAGTCTCCCTTGATAGCGGTTGGTGAGCTTGCAGTTCTCAGCATCAAGTGTCAGTCCCTCTGGCAATGTGAGTATGAACTCAAATGCGGTGAGGTCTAGCTGTGAGTTGTTCAAGTCGAGTGTGACAGTCATGGACTCCCCACAAGTGATTGTAAAGTCTTCGATGACGACGCTCTGGGCTTTGGAGAAATTGGCGACACACAGTAGTGCCATAGCCAAGACAATTATATTCTTTCTCATGATTGGAAGCTTATTTAATAATTACTTTCTTACCATTGAGGATGTAAACACCCTTGCCTGGATTGTCGACTCTTATACCACTGAGATTATAGTAGATACCATCCTCTACAGAGCGCTGTGCCTCCATTTCCACAATACCTGTGGGGCTTGCACTCTCGACATTGTCGTAGCTTACGATGGCACCTGTAGCGGTGACAAACTTAATGTTCTTTGCAACGATGTCGCTGTAGTCGGTCATCGTAGCCTTGACATTGAGCACTGCGCCCTGTCTGTCGGCAAACACCTTGTTGGCCAATGAGATGGCAGCAAACCTATAAGTGGTTTCATCCACCTGGTTGTAGATGAGCTGGTGTGCGTTGAGACGCTTTGTAAGCTGTGCGAGATCCACCTGTGTGCCCTCGGGCAATGTAAGGTCGAACTGGAATGCAGCGAACGACATCGGGCTGTCGATACCGAATGAGATGACACCGTTGGCATCGCGTGTGAGTGTAACCTCTCCCTTATCCATTGGCATGACAGGAGCGTTGATGTTTGGTGCAGCAGAGCCGTCGGCAATCTTACCCACGAGCTGTACAGCATCGGCGACTGTCACATCGTCATCCTCATCGAAGTCTGCCAGGAAGGTGTCAAACCTTGTCAAGTCAATACCTACAACATATCTCACGATATCAACCACGTCGAGCATATCAGCATAGCCGTCCTCATTGACGTCGCAGTTGGGGTATGAGATGATGGTCTCAAACTCCTTCCAAACAGCCATTTCCTCATATTCAGACTTGCTTCCAGCCTGCACATAGAGACGTGAGCCTGAGAAGTCGAACGAGAAGTCAAACTGTGGATCCTCGAAAATCAGTGGCACGCCAAGCGGTTGCTCTCTCTTAGCCAACTTGACGACTTTGAGGTTGTGGCAATCAACAAATGCCCATCTTCCGATATTGGTTACAGAACCAGGAATATTGATGTAAGAGATACTTGTCTCTCTGAATGCAGACTCACCGATGGTGACCACATTCTTTGAAATCTTGACATCAGTAAGCCCAGAAGCGCCCCAGAAAGCGTAAGGATAGACAACTGTAACATTCTCTGGCATTACGAAAGAGCCATCTTTTCCAGCGGGATATGCCACGAGAGCAGTCTTGCCCGAGTTGTAAAGGATACCATCTTCAGACACGAACTTGATATTATCCTCATCGACATTGATGGTCTGAAGCGATGTACATCTTGCGAATGCGCCATTGCTGACAGTAGCCACCTTGGCAGGAATTTCGATGCTTTCAAGGCTAACACATCCGTTGAACGCATTTGTTCCAATGCTTGTGATTGATGAAGGCAGTGAAATGCTCACGAGCGAGACACACTCACGGAATGTCTCCGTAGCGATAGAGGTAAGACCTGTGAAGTACTTGAGTTCGTCGAACGAAGTGATTTCATCATTCCCCTTGAATACAGTACCCAGTGTTTTTACTAACTTAGCCTCGGCAACGGTCAGTTGCAGATCATCATCCTTATCCCATTTACTCACACAGAGCTCCTTGACCTTTGGGTCTGCAAAGTCGATGACAGCAACATCGTCGAGGTACATCTCGATGGTGCCGAAGTCTTTCCATACGTCGGCAGCAGCATAGAGGTCTGTGGTGCCCTTAGGAGCATAGAGTGTAGCATTTGCCACATCCACACCCTCGAAGGTGTTGGCAGGCACTTCGAGCGGCTCGTGCCACTCCACAGTGACTTTCTTGAGAGCTGGGCATGCCCGGAATGCATTGTCGCCGATGCTTGTCACACTGACAGGGATGGTGACCGACTTGAGTGTCTGAGCCATCAGGAATGCATCCTCGTCGATATCTGTCACATTGCCGTCGATGACATACTCAGTAGCAGCCTTACCAGCTGGGAACTGCATGAGCTTTGTCTTGCTCTTGTTGAAGAGCACACCGTCAACAGCAGTATAGTTAGGATTGCTTGCATTAACCTTGATAGCAGTCATCTTCGTACATCCTTTAAAAGCACCCACTCCTACAGCAGTAATCTTCTCGGAAATGGTGATTCCGGAGAATCCTGTATTGTATGCGAATGCGCTGTCACCTATCTCTGTTAGGTTAGGCAGTGCATTGAATGTGGTAAGTGCTGTGCCCATGAAAGAGGAGTTGCCGAAGCGTGTGATGCTCTGTGGCATAGTGATAGATGTCAGTCCGGTGTTGCGGAAGGCATTATCGCCGATTTCTGTCAGAGCCACGAAATACTGCAATTCAGCAAAGGTGCTGATAGGTTTGTCGGTGAACACATCGCCGAGCGTGGTGACAGCAGCAGCCTCATCGAAGCTAACTTTGTTGTCGCCATCGGTATCCCATGCAGCAACAGCGAGGCTCTCCACTTTGGAGTCTTTGAAATTGATGAGTGTAGTCTCGTAGTCAGCAATGTTACCCTCATTGATGGTGTTGAAGAACTTCCATCCAGTGGCATTCTTATAGAGGTTGCGCTTGCCTGTAGGCACGAAGAGCAAGCCATTGGCCTTACCTGCTGCAGGTGTCTCCTTATTGGAGAAAGTGTTAGCAGGAATAGAGATTGGTGTAGCCCATTTCACCTCGCAGCGGATACCGACAGGCATATTGTTGAATGCCTTTTGTCCGATGGTGGTGAGGCTGGTCGGCATAGATATGCTCTGCAGCGCAGTACAGTTGATGAATGCTCCCTCGCCGATAGTAGTGACATTCTCGCCGATGGTGAGTGTGGTAAGTTGCTCACATCCCTCAAATGCATAGTCGCCGATGGTCTCCACATTGTTGAATGTGATACCAGTGATGTTGGTAGCGCCACTGAAAGCGTATGGATAGATATTCTTCACCTTGGCATTGAGCGAAGGTGTTCCGGTCTTCTTAGCAGGCCACAGCACGATGGTAGTGGTATCAGCGGAGAACACAACGTTGGTGTTTCGTGTAGCAAAATAATTCTTGTTGCTGGCATTCACGGTGACGGTGGCAAGGTTGGGGCAACTGCCATAGGCACCTTTACCGAGGTATGTGAGTTTTGCTCCAATACCCACGCTTGCGATTGCAGTGCCATAGAACGCTTTGTCGTCGATGGTGAGCAGTGATGCCACCAATGGAGCAGAAGCCAGATTCGTGCATCCCACGAATGCACTCTTACCGATAGACTGCAATGTGGATGGGAATGCCACAGCCTGCAGTTGGCTACAATTCTTGAACTCTTCGTCGGCAATAGCAGTCACACCGGTGAAGTATTGCAACTCTTTGAATGATGTGATATTGGTCTTGCCCTTGAACTTGCCCTGGAGTGATGTTACAGTCTTGGCCTCCTCGTAGGTGAGTTTGCCATCGTTGTTGGCATCCCATGCATTGATACAGATATTCCCAACATTGTCATCTTCAAAGCGGATGGGCGAGTTGCTGTCGGTAAATTCGGTGACAGTACCGAAATCCTTCCAAACATTAGCACCCTGATAGAGCTCAGTTGTGCCCACAGGCACATTAAGTGTAGCGTTCTCCACAGCCACACCTTCGAAGGTATTGGCGGGCACGTTAAGTGGTGTCTCCCAATAGACCTTGAATGATGTCATGCTTGTACAGTTGGCGAAAGCCTTTTCACCGATAGTAGTGACAGATGGCAATACAGTGATACTCTTAAGCAGTGTAGCACCGAGGAATGCTTCCGGTGCGATGGTGATAACACCATCTGGCACGGTGACGGAGGTAACATTGCGCTTAGCGGGATACTGCAAGAGTGTAGAGTGGTCTTTTGTGAAGAGCACGCCACTGCCTGATGTATAACTTGGATTGTTTTCATTGACATCGATGGCAGTGAGCGCAGCACACGACTTGAATGCGCCGTTGCCAATATTAGCCACACCTTCTGGAATGGTCACCTTGGTGAGAGAATTACAGAAAGCAAAAGCATCGGTACCGATGGAAACCAGACTTGCTGGGAATGTGACAGCCGTGATGGTACTACCGCTGAATGCGCCATTACCGATGGAAGTGAGCGAAGTGAAATACTGCAGCTCGTGGAACGACCCAATCTCAGCATTCTTGAATGTATTGCCAAGTGTAGTTACAGCAGCAGCCTCTTCCTTGGTGACATAGCCATCGTGGTCGGTGTCGAAAGCTGCGAGGCACACAGCCTCGGTCTTTGCGTTGGCAAAATGGATGATATTCTCGGCATACTCTGCCACGGTTCCTTCCTCAATGAAATTAAACCATTTCCATCCTGTAGCAGCCTTGTAAGCAGCTTTTGTTCCCTCGGGTACGAATAGACGACCATTGATTTCGCCAGCTTCCACAGCCTCGGCGGTGCTGAATGTACCATCTGAGATACCAAGTGGCGATGGCCACTTCACCTCAACAATGACACCTTTCTTAACATTCTTGAAAGCACCCTTGCCAATACTCATCAATGTCTCAGGCATATAAATAGTGTGAAGGCCTGAGCATCCTGCGAAAGCCTCTTTGTCGATGGTGAGCACCTGCTCGGTGATATTAAGAGTACCGAGTGATGTCATGCCAGCGAAAGCGCTCTCACCGATAGTCTCCACATTGTTAAGACTAAGGGCAGTAAACTTCGAAGCACCAGCGGCAGCGTATGGAGCCACATTGGTAACGGTCGATGGTACAGAGAGTGTACCCGACAGGCCCATACAGTAAGCCACCATTGTCTTTCCGTCCTTTGTAATCAACGACTTATACTGTGCTGTGTGAGCATATGATGTATTACCTGAAACCACAGCGACTTTCGTGAGTGATGTACAGTTGGCCAAAGCACCCTCACCTACCCATGTACAAATTTTAGGTACGGTGAAACCTGTCAGGCTGCTACATCCGTCGAATGCATGGTCACCAATCGACTTGATTTTTGTGCCGAGTGAAATAGCTTCAAGACTTGCACATCCATAGAATGCCTCCGACTCAATCGATGTGACGTTGGGAGCCATCGTGATGCTCTGGAGATTTTCACAACCATAGAAAGCAGCACTTCCAATGACGGAAAGTCCGCTGAAAGAACGCAACTCTTTAAAACTGGTAATTTCAGTGTTGCCAGTGAAGGCACCTCCAAGGTCGGTGACGTTCATAGCCTCGCGGTAACTTAGCTCGCCGTCGAAGTTAGCATCCCAGTTCTGCACGCAGACTTCTTTGGTTTTCGGATCGTCGAAAACCATCAGCACGCTGTAGTCGGCATATGGGGAAATCTTTCCAAAGTCTTTCCATACCTCAGCCGTGGAATATACATCGGTATAGCCACTGAGTACATAGAGTGTGACGTTGGCGAGGTTGATATCCTCGAAGACATTTGAGTCGATGGACAATGGATTGAGCCACTGCACCTTGACAGACTTGAGTTTCGTACACCCCTGGAAAGCATAATCTCCAATATGCTGGATAGTGTTGGGGATAGTGACAGAAGTGAGTGAAGTACAATCGCTGAAGGCATCGTCGCCGATGCTTGTCACCTTGTACCACAGACCATTGTAGAGTACCCTCCATGGAATAATCATGTTGCCGGGTCCTTTTTCACCGTCTTCGCCAACACCCACGTTGGGATTGTTTGGTTGATCTGAGTTGGTGTACCAAGACTTATCCCAACCAGTCACCTCGACGGTCATCTCTGTGTCGGACGTGGTATTGTATTTCAGTCCCTCGGATGTGAAATTCACACCAAAGGCAAAATTAACCACTGCCACCGACAAAAGAGTAAACAGTAATCTTAATTGTCTCATAAGTGGATTATTGAAATTATTTTCTTTAGCGTAGTAAAAGGGGATTAAAAGGCAGTGATGAGGAATTAAAGAGACAAATGTTCATAAAATACCTCAAGTTGGACAGTGTCAAGCCCACACCATCTTTATTCCCTAAGAATTTACCTAAGAAAGATAAGTATTATTCTATTAATATTCTGAAAAATCCCTCCCAAGACCCCTTTACATTGGCCGAAGGAGGGATTTTCTGGACATTTCCAAATAGGTTTGGTAATAAGGTTTTGAAGTTATGAAGTTACTTCACAACGACCTTCTTGCCGTTCATGATGTAAACGCCTTTCTGAGCGGCATTGTTCACCTTTGCACCAGTGATGGTGTAGATATCCTGATTTGCATTCTCAGCTCTCTCAACTGTGTTGATGCCTGTGGTCTCCTCGAAAATGAAGCCTTCCACATCAGCGGTGCTGTTGAGATAAGCCTTGTAACGTGGGATAACCACGCCTTCCTGTACGCGATAGAAACCTACAACGTTGGCACCGTCCTTCACCTTAGAAGCCATAGCGTATGTGGTGTTACCAGCCACTGGGATAGCCTCATCAGGAGTACCCACGAGGAGGTTGCTTACAGGTGCGTCTTTCTCGCCGTAGTTGGCATTCAAGAAGTATGAACCAGCCTCACCCTTGAGGATCAGTGGAGTGGCAGCAGCTGGTTTTGTAACTTCTGACATCTGTACGAAACCATCTTCAACACCACTGCAAACATTGGCAGAGATACCACTCTCTGAGAAGTCGAGGTCGTCGTTGATACAGAGTGTACCAAACTTGCTTTCATTGATTTTCAGAGCGATTGACTTGGTATCGGGGAAATGGTGTGTGGTAACGATTACCTCATTATTGTCGTTCATATCGTTAACAGGAATAAGTGTCACGTCACCAAATTCATCTTCCTCCTCTTCAAAGCCGATAATTTGACTTGCAAATTCCACTAATCTCAGATAGATAGGGCAAACGTCATCTTCAAAGTTCTTACTTTTTCTTGCTTGGAAGGTAAATAGATTCTTTGTTTTTCCTGCTGTTGGGAAGTACAACTCGTTTGGTCTGTCAGTTTTAGCAATCAGACGATAGAATTCTCCGTTATTTCCGCCATAACGGCTTGGATCAGTACGTTTACCTTCATTATAGGTAAAGAACGAACGGGTAAAGTCACTACCTTCAACAGGCAAAAAATAGACCTTAACGCCATCCACGTCGTATTGCTTTAACACGACATTGTCTGGTAACCAGAGGTCGCAGCTGAATCCAGCATACATCGAATCGGTCACATTTTCAAAACTGATGGTGTATGTAACCACTTCTCCCACTGCTGCATCCATGATATTTTTGTCAGCAGTCAGCTTCAGGTGGTCCTGATTCTGTGCGGAAGCACCAGCTGCCATGAGCACCATCCCAATTCCAAGTAACAATTTTTTCATAATGGTTTGAATTTAATTATTTATTATTGATTATTCTATACATTATTATATATATAGGGGCCTATTCTGTCGCAACGAGTATCTGGGTGATTGTTGAAATGTCAGAAACATTGACTTTGTTGTCACCATTGATATCCACACGCTCAATATATGAGGTTTGTTTGCCTACCACCTCGTTGACCACAATCATAAGGTCTGAGAGATTGACTTTGCCGTCCATATTGACATCTCCCCATGAGAAAGGTGAAATAGCTACAGTTGCCGTCTCTTCAGCGAAGGTATATGACTGGCATGTCTGATCGACACTCATAAGATTGTTGAACAAGAGTGTGCCGCCATTGTAGTCCTGATTGGCTGTAATTGAGAGATAGATAAGTGCTCCACTATTGCCTGTAAACGGTGTGAGGTCGTACGACGAAGTGAGAATTCGATACACCCCAGTTTCAATTTCACCGATGTGCAGCTCCTGATCCTGGTTTGAGAACCTATCAGAGAGGAAACACCTATCAATGTTCAATGTCAGTCCCTGTGGTATTTTCAGGTCAGCCTGAAATGCCACATGTGTGGCTTGAGTGTTGGAAAAATTGATTGCTACCAACTTTGTCTCTCCCGGGGCAATTTCAAAGTTGTCCACAGTGACATTCTTGGCATTCACATTCAGCAATGAGCCGAAAGCCGCGATAAAAACCCAAAATGCTATTCTTCTTACCATTTAAATGTTAATTGATATCAATTTCTTTCCCCAAACAATCAACTATTATAGATGTACAGTACATTATTTGACAGCCAAATTGAAAATTGGCTGATTTTTCAATGTGCAAAAGTATGAAATAAATTTCAAAAAACCTACATTTCGCCATCAACTTTTACCTAATAATAGAAAAAAGCGTCAAATTTAAGGTTTTTTTGATTTTTTAAACAAAATTTTAAGAGAGATTGTAGTAGTGAAAGTGACGTCCAAACCGGTGCATTCGGAGGATAACGTGCATAAAAAAACAGAGATGCAAAGGAAGCCATTCATCCTCTGTGTCTCTGCACTAATAGTTTAAAATCTCAAGCCTTACAGTCCCCCTGGGTCCTGTATAGAGGAGCCATGGATTTGTTCTCCTCCCACAGCAGGGATTTGCTCTCCGATAATATAGAGTGAGAGTGCATGTGCATCGGCAGCATCCACCTTGCCGTCTCCATTGATATCAGCCTGTGCCACCTTGAATACGGAGCGTGGTGAGCCCTTGGTATATTTGACAATATCCACAATATCAAGTGCATTGACCACATTGTCACCATTAACATCGCCGAAGACGGTGGGTGTTGTAGCGGTAGAAATATGCCTGATGCCGCTTGGTGCAACTTCACCAGTCGATGACTTCACAGAGTCACTGACTTGCTCATCGGTATTTTGATTCTGCCCCCAAGCGAGTGAGCAGAAAGCCATCATAAATAAGAAAAAGAAGCACCTTCGCATGAATAAATCCTGTTCTATACAATTTGGGTGCAAAGTTAACACTTATTTTTTAAATTTGCAAATGTAAATGCAAAATGATTACAAATTTAAACATTTTATAACGTATCGAGCGGAAAAAGTCCAAATAATTGGGCATCAATCATGTCGGTGACGTGTTTGAAGTCGGATGGGTTGGACTCAAATTTACAAGTGTCACCATCAACGATGATGAGGTGTCCTTTGTAGCCGCTAATCCAATCTTCATATCGGCGGTTAAGTCCTTCGAGGTAGTCGATGCGTATCGACTTCTCGAATTCCCTTCCTCTTTTGGATATCTGCGCAACGATATTTGGAATCGACGAACGAATGTAAATCATCAGGTCGGGGAGACCCACGAGCGAAATCATCAAGTCGAAGAGGTCGCTGTAGTTGGCGAAGTCGCGGTCGCTCATCATCCCCATATCATGGAGGTTTGGCGCAAAGATACGGGCATCCTCGAAGATAGTACGATCTTGGATGATATACTCTTTTGTCTTAGAAATTTCCACTACTTCCTTAAAGCGTTTGTTAAGGAAATAAATTTGTAGGTTGAACGACCACCGTGGCATGTCGGCGTAGAAGTCGTCGAGATAGGGGTTGTCGTCAACGGGTTCATATCTGGGCTGCCAGCCATATCTTTTTGACAGCATTCTGGTGAGGGTGGTCTTGCCACAGCCGATGTTTCCTGCTACTGCGATGTGCATGGTATTTGGGAGTTTTTGGGAGTTTAGAAATGATGGGGCTGCGACATGTCGCAGCATAGGGGACACGAGGGTGATGGGGGTGATGAAAGGGATGGGAGTGATGAGAGGGATGGGGGTGATGAGGTGGTTTATGGTGGGAAGAGACCGAAAAGCTGGGCGTCGATGCGGTCAACGATGCGTGCGAAATCGGCCGGCCGGTTGAGGAAGTCGAGCTGATCGACCTCCACAGTAAGAACCTTGCCCCGGTATTTATGATAGATAAAGTCGTCGTAGCGAGTGTTTAGATTTTTCAGGTAGTCGAGCTGCATCTGCTGCTCATACTCTCTGCCTCGCCGCTGTATGTTCTGCACGAGATGTGGGATGGATGCCTTGAGATAGATCATCAGGTCGGGATACTTGACAATAGACATCATCGACTCAAAGAGGTCCATGTAGCAATGGAAGTCACGGTCGTCAAGATTGCCCATGGCATAGTTGTTGGCAGTGAAGACATAGACACCCTCGAAAATGCTGCGGTCTTGAATGATGGTCTCCTCGGAACGCGAGATATCGAGCAAGTCGCGGAATCGCTGCTTGAGGAAATAGACCTCGAGTGCAAACGACCACCGTGGGATGTCCTTGTAGTAGTCTTCGAGATATGGGTTGAACTCCACGGCCTCAAACTGCGGTGTCCACCCATAGTGTCGGGCGAGCATCGTGGTGAGCGTGGTTTTCCCACTACCTATATTTCCTGCTATAGCTATATGCATAAATCAACTGTTGGCATACAAAATTAGTGTTTTTTTTGGAAATGGCGAAAAAACGAGTGAAAAAAACTGCCATCTACCCAAAAAAGTGTATTTTTGCAAAGGAGATAGAGAAGTGAGAGGTAAGAGGTAAGAGGTGAGAGGTGAGAGGTAAGAGGTGAGAGGTAAGAGGTGAGAGGTGAGAGACAACTAACAACTAACTAGCAACTAACAACAAACAACTTGAAATCAACCATTCCTGTTATTGGCATGGCCTGTTCGGCTTGCTCCGCCAATGTAGAGCGGTGCCTGAACAAGGTTGAGGGTGTGCGCGAGGCGACCGTTTCTTTGCCCACCCGCACCGCCACTGTAGATTTCGACGAGAATGTAGTCACCCTTGCCACCCTGAAGGAAGCGGTGAATGCCATCGGCTTCGATTTGGTGATTGACACTCAGCAAAGCGTGGAGGAGATAGAACGTGTGGAATACCATCGCCTTCGCCGCAAGACTATCGTAGCCTGGTGTCTGTCGCTTTTGGTGATGTCACTCACGATGGGCTGGCTACACATTGGCAATCAGCATGTAACATTGCAGACGCAGATGATTCTCGCTGGTGCATGTATGGTGTATTGTGGGCGAGATTTCTATGTGAGTGCCCTACGGCTACTACGACACAAGACCGCCAACATGGACACGCTGGTGGCTCTCTCCACCGGCATCGCCTTCGTGATGAGCGTAGTGAACACCTTCTGGGGCGAACGGCTGTGGGGCTCCCGTGGCATCGCCTGGCAGACATACTACGACACACCGGTGATGATTATCACCTTTGTACTTACCGGTCGCCTGATAGAGGAGCGTGCCCGGAAAACCACCGCAGGAGCCATCCGCCGACTTATGGGTTTAGCGCCCAAAACCGCCCGTGTCTATCGGGGAGAGACGACTGCCGATGACGGCACTCCGACTGCCATCTTAGAGGAGGTACCCCTCTCGACCATCACCGTGGGCGACGTGGTGGAAATACAAGCCGGGGAAAAAATGCCCGTCGATGGCCGCGTGACCTGGGCAGAGAGTTTTATGACCGCCGATGCCTGCTATGTGGATGAAGCAATGATTACCGGCGAACCAGCCCCCGTGGCAAAGCGGCGTGGCAGCGACGTGCTCGCCGGCACCGTGGTAAGCCAAGGACGGCTGCGGTTCCGCGCGATGAAAACTGGTGAAAAGACCGCTTTGGCACAGATTATCCGCATGGTGCAAGAGGCCCAGGGCAGCAAAGCCCCGGTGCAACGACTGATAGACCGCGTGGCACTCATTTTTGTGCCCACCGTAACCATCGTGGCACTGCTCACTTTCTTGTTGTGGTGGGCGATTGGTGGGAGCACTGCCCTACCCCACGCCATTCTCTCGGCAGTAGCCGTATTGGTGGTGGCATGCCCCTGCGCCATGGGTCTTGCCACACCAACAGCCCTAATGATTGGTATCGGAAGGGCTGCAGAGAAAAGCATCCTCATCAAGGATGCTACAGCCTTAGAACGTATCTGCCACATCGACGCTCTCGTCATCGACAAGACAGGGACACTGACGATTCCCAACCCCGCTATCGATTTCACCCGTGCCGACAACTTACCCATCGAGGAGCGAGAGACACTGCGCCCTGAGGCTGCCGATGCCATGGCCGCCCTCCGCCGCCACGGCATCACCATCCACCTGATGAGCGGCGACAACGACGCTGCCGTGGCACACTGGGCACAAGCAGCTGGCATCGACCACTACCAGAGTCGTGTGCAACCACAGGACAAAGAGGACTTGGTGCGGCGACTCCAACAAGAAGGGCACACCGTGGCCATGGTAGGCGACGGCATCAACGATTCGCAGGCATTGGCATTAGCTGATGTAAGCATCGCCATGGGACAGGGAACCGACGTGGCCATCGACGTGGCACAGATGACACTCATGGGCGGCAACCTGCGCCGCCTTGCCGATGCCATTACACTGAGCCAACGCACCGTGCGCACCATCCGCCAGAATCTATTCTGGGCTTTTATATATAATATTGTGAGTATTCCCCTCGCCGCCGGCATCATGCAAGCCTTTGGCTCCTCCTTCCAAATCACCCCCATGTGGGCATCTGCCATGATGGCTCTCTCCAGCCTCAGCGTAGTGGGGAATAGTTTAAGATTGCTTAGAAGTTGAAGAGAAAGAAACAGTTTTACGTCGTTGACGATCCGATATACAGGCAAAGCATACCAAGCAAGACGAGGGCGAGTTCTACGGCCTTGCTCTTCAGGTTGCGCTCATGGAAGAAAAGTGCCCCAAAGAGGAAAGACACGATGACGCTGCCCCTACGCACCATCGACACGATACTAATCATGGCTCCCGGCAGACTAAGTGCATAGAAATAGAGGAACTTCCTTCCTACCACTTCTACTTAACATGAAAAATGAAATGACGGCTAACAATACACCAAGCCATTGCCAGCCGTTTAATTTCTCACCGAAGACAAGTAGCGCTCCCACAAGCACCATCACTGGACTTGTGGCATTGATAGGTCCCACAATAGTGAGCGGGAGATGCTTGATGCCGAAATAGCCGAAAATCCACGATGATAAGACGATGACGCTTTTCAGGAGGATGTAGAAGTGGTCACTCCATGTGCCATGAGCCACCTCAAAAGGACTTCCAGCGAGAATAGTACTGTGACTGCTGAGCAGAATAAAAGGCAAGAAGATAAGTGAACAGAAAAGTGTATTCAAGAAGAGAACGGGGATAACGGCATTTTCTGCGAGTGCCTCTTTTTTAAATGAATCGTAGCATCCTAATAGCGCTGCTGACAAGAAAGCGAGTATGAGCCACATGACAAATGATAATTATAAGACGGAAATAGTCTTTTCTTTTTCGTTTTGCTGATTGAGGCCGCAAAATTACTCATAAAATCTCTAATTTTGATAAAAAAATAATTTTGATGTACCTTGTCCCACGATTTGAGACAGGTTCCACGTAATTTTGCATCAAAATCTGAGATGTATTCAGCAATATCTTCGGACATACACGGGATATGTCGCTACGACCAATCACTTTTTAAAGTGGAATCAGTTTTTTATATTTCTTGAGAAATGATATCATTCGGAAAACAAAGCAGAATGACTTTTACATCTATATAGAGTGATGTGGATGCAAAAACTATCATAAATGTCATATGAATATTTTTACATACACTTTTTTCCTCTAAAAACGCTTTGTTTTTGAAAAAAGGTGTATCTTTGCATAAGATAGGCTGCGCTTTGTTAGTACTATCTTTGCGAATAATTCTTTATGTCAACTAAATCATTACTATTATGCCGACATACTACAGAAAACGAATCAAGATATTGCCGTGGGTGACGCTGAACATCAGTAAGACGGGCATAAGCGTATCTATTGGTCCAGAGGGTGCCAAGCTCAATATTGGAAAAGACGGTGCTTATGTGAATACGAGCGCGAAAGGAACAGGTGTCTATAACCGCACCAAAATCAGTACCAGTCTATTATGGTCCATCCTTGTGGGCGGTGCCATCGCCGGTGCAGGTTACATATTTGGTTATATGAAAAACGACATGCAGCTGTTTTATATTCTGTGCGGTGCAGGTGTGTTGGTGGGCGTCCTGCTGTTTTTCTTGTTGCGTAGTATCCGCAAACTGGCAGGGACCCAGGAGGAAGAAACCGTCATCCGAGATGATTCGAAGAAGAAAGAGGGTACGACACCATCACGCAGCACAAAAACAGCCACGAAAACAGCAGGTGGTACTCGCGCCACAACAAAGAAAGGCACCCGTACTGGCAGTCGTTCAACAACCCGTACCGAGAACGCCTCAGCAAAAGCCTACATCGACGAGGTGTCTTCACTTTTAGACAAAATGGCCGAAGCAAAGACCCTCGACGATTTGAACAAATACCACTCGCAAATTCTCGACATCATGTACACCAACCTCAAACCCATGGGTGTGAAAGTGCTCGACATGGAATTTGACGAGGCCCTTGCCACCATCGAACAAGAATATGCCGCTGGCGTGAAGGAACTTAGTTAGAAGTGAGAGGTGAGAGGTAAGAGGTGAGAGATTACCCCATTTCTCTTCAAAAATCATTTCTCTCACCACTTACCTCTTACCACTTACCTCTCACCACTTGCCTCTTACCACTTACCTCTTACCACTTACCACTTACCACTTACCTCTTACCACTCACCACTTACCACTTACCACTTACCTCTTACCACTAAGATGCAACTGGAATCATGCGGCGCAACCGCAGCATTTGCTCTTTTCTGCATTTCCGCTGATATTCAATGAGGATGGTATGTGCGGAATTCACCGAGAGGTAGAACTTGGGAGCCTGTCGTCCCACCACATAATAAACACGGCGACTCAACGGCCAGTCGGGATACACGTCGAGCAACTGTTCACATCGACGTTTTATCTCCTCAAACATCTCACGTTTGAGACGATTGCACGATGAGGGTAAAGGGCGTCGATACATTGACGACACTACACGGAGCGCCCGCTCCTCACTCACATAGAAACGCTCCGCAGGGCAATCAACCACAATCTTCAGTACGTCGATTATTCCCAAACAGTCGCAAATTTCAAACTCACGCTTAAAGACCTTCAAAAGGTCGCGCGCACGGTCCTCCGCATATTCGAAAGAAGTGCGCCGAGAGATTCGATTTTCTTTCATGATATTTTATATTTTTAGGTTTACACTTTATATTTCGCTGCAAAAATACCCTATATCTTTATATTTTCCAAATTATTTTAGTTAATTTTTGCTAATCTGTATAATTCTAAGGTGGCTGAGTATAATCGACATAAAAACCCCTATATGATTCCGAGAATGCCATAGGAAAATGGTTTTCAGGAGGTACTTTTGTCGCGAAAACCAATATTTATATAAAAATGGAAACAAAAGACACACCACTATCAAGTACAGATGAATTGACTCCAGCACCATCTAGTGAGATTCAAGAGAAAGGGAAGAACGAGGAATATCGTGAACCATCAGACAAACCAGAAACTTTGGAAAGTATAGAATCATTGGAGAATCAAGAGAACCCAGAATCCCCAACTATTACTTTGACCGAAGAGGCACAAGCATCGCAGGAGGTCGAAGAGGCACAAGCATCCACAAACGAAGCAGAGGCAACCATCCCACTCATCACAGAGACAGAGGTTGAGGACAATACCCGTTGGCATCTACCAATGCGCAGTGAAGACATCAGCGAAGACGACTATCAGGCAGCCAGTGCAATAATCTCGACTATAGAGCGTGAAATTGCTGCTGGTGCCATCAGCAACGAGACGATAGCACAGCTGCTGAAGTCGGTAGTCTTTGACCGTTCTATTGCCATAGCCCACCATGAGGGTGAGGTGGCAGGGCGCAACCAACGTATCGACGAATACATGCAAGAGCGACGCAAAGAGAAAGAACTGCCCGATTTAGGCCGCTCGCCTATACAACCCCGCTCCACCTTGCCTTATACAATGATTGGGGGGTTATCAGCAGCCGACCGCAAATCGATTTGGGAACGAGGAAACGAGAAGAGGCATAGGAAATACACATAATTGTGGATTTTGGTTCAGCCATTGGGAGCTATGCCCTGGGCCTATTGTATATTGGCTCTTCAGACCTTATGAATAGAAACACACACCCGATAATTTGTTAAAAAACCTTAACGATTATAAGAAAACAAAAGCAAAGTATTAATTATTGGGAAAAATGCCGTACTTTTGTCAAAAATTTGATGGAAATAACAAAAAACAACATATTTATATGAAAAGAATTTATCTAATTCCACAGATCAGAATTCAGGCAATCGACACAGAAGACATCATGGAAGGCAGTCTGCCCATCTTTAATGGGGATAATCCTCGCACAGATGCAGAAAATGACGTGATCACTAACAAGAGCGAGATTCTGGGTAACAGCAATTCTGTTTGGGACGAGGAAGAGGAATAGTTCCAAAATAGGATTTAAATAATAAAAATTCATTTTGTGGCATATACCACCGATAGGTAAAATTATCGGTGGCTTTGTTGTATATGCCTGGTTTTAGGATTTAGACTTTTAAGGGGCTGCTGTGGTACAGCAGCATACAGAACGAGTTTAGACGATTGACATTAGGATTTTGACATCAGACTATCCGAAAATAGCGGTTGGCTATGTGGGGAAAGTATTATCTTCGCATGACATTTTCATCGAGACAACACCATGCACCACATACCACACCACGCCCCTACCCTATCCCAAAATTCAGAACATTCCGACGATACTATCGACTCCATCGTCGATGGTATCGTGGCCGAGAACGCTCGTCGTAATCAGGTGATAGCCAGTCGGTTCATCCCCTCAACGGGAGAAGGCTGTCTCCATCATCGTACGAGTGTTCGTATTCGCGGCTACCAACCCGAACTCATCTATATTCCCGATGAAATGATGTCAGACGAGCATGTAAGCCGCCTGACCATCAGTCAGTCGTTGAGCGAATACGCACGCCAGACACGCCAAAGCGACACCGAGGCCGAAGAGATGTTTGAGGCACTACGCTGCCGCTACGACTTCTGCTACTGGGCGTGGCGTTATGTGCGCATCAAGCCCAAAGACGGTGGTGACGACATACCATTCGTGCTAAACCGGCCGCAGCGACGTTTGGTGGAAGCCTTTGAACGCCAACGCCTTGCCGGTGTTCCCATCCGTGTGATTGTACTGAAAGCCCGACAGTGGGGCGGCTCTACGGTGACACAGATTTACATGGCTTGGCTACAACTGATGCACCGCAAGGGTCTCAACTCCCTAATTGTAGGTCATGTGAAGACAGCCTCAGCAGAAGTGAGCAGTATGTTCGACAAATTGATAGACCGCTATCCCCTCCGGCTGTTGGAATGTGCAGAAACCTATGGCGACGATGAAACGTCAACAACCCACACCACGGGCATCGCCGACTGTTGCGAGGTGTTTCTTCCAGCCGACGACAGTGCTGTTGTCACCCCAAAACCAATGAAGAACACCACGAAAGGTCCACAAAAGATTGTCGGCGACCGCAATACTCGCCTACTCCGCTATATTCCACTACGCAACTGTAAAATCAAGGTCGGCTCAGCCGAAACCCCAAACTCTGCCCGTGGTGGCGACTCCGCACTTGTTCACTGCACCGAAGTAGCTTTCTGGCGTAAAACCGACAATAAGACACCCGAGGACATCATCCGTTCGGCCTGTGCCGGTGCCTCATACAAGCCCTATACAATGATTGTATATGAATCGACCGCCAACGGGACAGGGAATTTCTTCCACCGCGAATACACCTCAGCCAAACAAGGCGACTCTATGTTTGCTCCTCTCTTTGTAGCATGGTGGCAGATTGAACAGTATGCATTAGCCGTAGCCTCACCAAGGGATATGGCCCGTCAACTATGGGCAAACCGTAGGATGGAAAGTGTGACGACCAACCGCGAAGAACCCGGACAGTATCTATGGCGACTTTGGGAGATGGGAGCCACCTTAGAGGCCATCAACTGGTACATACACGAACGGCGGAAATACAACGACCATAGCAACATGGCGGCAGAATTTCCGTCGGACGACATTGAAGCCTTCCAAAACTCCGGTTCTCACGTCTTCGACGTCAATAAAGTGGAACAGTTCCGTCGGTGCTGCCGTCCTCCACGTGAGAGAGGTGAGATGGTGGCCGATGGCACGAAAGGATGGAAATCGTTGGAACACCTACATTTCACTACCGACGACAGCGGTCTGCTATGGATATGGAGTCACCCAGAACGATTCGACGACTGTCGCATCACCGACCGCTACGAGGTGGTGGTGGACATCGGTGGCCGGAGTAGCAAGTCCGACTGGTCGGTGGTTTGCGTAATCGACCGCTATTGGATGATGATGGGTGACCGTCCAACGGTATGTGCTCAGTGGTATGGGCACACCGACATGGACCTCCTGGCCTGGAAGGCTGTACAAATAGCAGAATATTACGACCATGCACTACTCATCGTCGAGTCGAACACTTTGGAAACGCACGACGATGCCCACTGGTTGGAGGGCGGCGACCAATCTTCATACATTCTCAATGAAATCCGGGAAGTATATGACAATCTCTATGCACGGCGACAAAGCGCTGAAGACATCCAGCAGCGCCGGCCTGTGAAATATGGTTTCCACACCAATATCAAGACGAAGCCTGAGATTATTTCAACATTGGTTGAGACCGTTCGTGAACAGCTCTATGTGGAGCGCGACGAGCGTTGCCTCAACGAATACCTCACCTACGTGCGACGACAAAACGGCAGTTACGGTGCCGTGGATGGTCAACACGACGACCTGCTGATGACACGAGCCATCGGTCTGCATATCTGCTTTCATGAGATGCCATTGCCGAAGATGGTGGAGAGACGGCGATGCGTAGGTAAAGAAATAAAAAAAGCAGGAATATGGTAACGTTATGCTCAACTGTTAAATCATTTCCGTATTTTTCAAATAAAGAGAAAGAAAATTCAAAAAAAGTAAATGGGATAGATTTTTTACAAAATCCGCATATGCTAAATTAGGTTAAAAAAATATATTATGAATGACAACGTATTGATAAAAAGCATAACTTTGCGATACTAAACAAAGATTAGCGCAACTTGCTCACCAGTAGAAAAGAAGTGAAAGACTGGTGGCTGTTTCATCAAATATTTTCATTCTATTGTTAATCCTATGTCGGATAGGATTATTTCAGGGGGGTGGTCCGTTATTCGGGCTGCCCCCCTTCCTTTTTATAGTCGATGGTGAACTGTATGTGCCGCATAATTTCCGGGTTGTAGGTGACCGACATATTACAGCGACGTGAAGCGAAGGTGCGAGGTGAGTCGTAATATTGCAGGATATTGCTCATGTCTTTGCATACACCATCGAGGATGAAGTCGCGGAATGTGTCGAGCAAATCGAGTTGGGATAGCATGGCATTGTGCGTCTGCTGCTGAAAGAGAGTGCCACTGACACTTGCCGCGGTAGCCTTTCCCTGCAACGCTCCCGTGACCCCCGAGATGTCCTCCATGAACGAGAGTTGTGTCTGTAGTAGTTCGTTGATGCCCACATTGACAGCGTTTGCCGACACTTGTTGAGGCAGGAGAGCACCGTTGCGTGTCTTCACAGCGATTACGCCATTAAATCTTGCCCATTCATCGGCGATATCCTCGATAGAATATCCCTCAGGAATACTCTCTTCCGGTACGAGGAGCACCCCTTTAGCCGACGACCTCATCACCCAGTCGTAAAGAGTGATGAGTCGGTTGGTATATCTCTGTTGATCAATGATATCGGCGACAAAGGAATGTATTTCCGCATCTACGAAAGGGTATGCCTTGAAGACGTATGGGTGCGACCCATGCAGATAGGGCGAAGTGCCTTCAGCCAGCACATCGCCAAAGGGAGTGAGGTAGGCATAACGCCATTCATCGGCAATCGTGAAGAGCGCATCGTCGTACGGGGTTTTGCCTGTGGCATCGACACGATAGAGTGTTGCCGTCTCTCTATCATGACAGAGATATTGTGGAGTCCGGCAACGATACCATATCTCAATGACCCTGCACAACCTACTTTCTGCCGTGTGGAAAAACTCCTGTTTTCCCGTCCTCGGCAATCCATACTCTGAGAAGAATTCGCCGAGTCGCTCGTCATACGTAATAGGCGAGTATATATCAGCCAATTCCTGCCATTGCTGTTGCGACGTAGCAAATGCCGCCGCCAGAGTATCGAAGTGCATGTCGTGTATCTCGCCAAGCATTTCCACATCCCACCCCCGGCAGTCTGTCGCCATACTGTCGAGGAAGAAAGCCGCCGGCGACACGATATCCGTCCAACAATCACAGGTGCCATTTCTCAAACCATAGGTTTTGCGTTGCACCGCCATTCCCGAAATGAGAAATTCCTCGAGCATACGGCTGTTTAGCTCCGTTGCCCTGTTAAGCCATTGGTTGTAAGCAATGACATCGGTCATTACCTTGGCAAACTGCTGGTGCTGCGCTTGCATCACCATACATTGCAAGGGCATGTCTTCGGCGCGATAGAGACCAAGCACCTGCTTGACGAGCCGACGGATAAGGTTGTTTTTGAGAGGCTCACTGCCCTGGCTACGGATGTAGTCCTCTTCCCTGACTTTCTTTCCATCCACCATAACATAGTCGCCCCACTGGTCACCATAGCAATACCTCATATTTCGACTTCGCATCTGGCGGAAAGCAGCCATACGTTCCCAACAACGGCATGCTTCAACGAGCAAGCCAACCTCTTTCAGATTGTTCGATTTTTCCATTTTACTTTTTGCGACAAAGATAAAAGGAAAAGTGCGAGAAGTCATGTCATTTTAGGAAAATCAGAAATTATTGAGCACTATCCAACTTGTCTTATTTGAATATTGCAACTTTTGAATACAAAATACGCATCAATATTCATAAATTGTTACATTTCAATCTTTTATCGTCGCTTATGTGTTTACATTTAATTGATTTTAACAATATTCTACAATAAGTTGTGATATTATTTCTTATATTTGCCAAACCGAAATGGAAATAGTTTAAAAAAGCAGTTGAACTTTATTGAATAACCCATTAATTTTAGTCAAATTGGTACATATTGGAACATTAATCAGAAAGACTTTAAAAAGCAAGCACAAGACAGTGGTATGGTTTGCGAACGAGTTATCCTGCAGCCGCACCAACGTATATAAGATATTCTCAAAACAAAGTATTGACACATGTGATTTACTAAGAATATCAAAGATACTTGAGTTTAATTTTTTTGAAGTTTACAGTCAAGAATTTGAGACAAAGAAGTAAGACTTCTCTGCATCGGGAGGAGGGCGTACCAGGAAGTACGCCCTCCTTTTTTATTATTTTGTTCTTCACTCAATTTGCACTATCTTTACATAAGACAGGCGGCGGCTCAGAAATAAAAATAAATTTGGATATTTATTTTGTATTTCGCTCGCCTTGCACTATCTTTGGATAAGACAGGCGGCATCTCGGAAGAAAAAATAAACAAGTTTATTTTGTTCTTCACTCAATTTGCACTATCTTTGCACATTATAATAAATAATTGATGTTGGAATGACCATTAGGAAACTTTTTTTTGCATTGGCATTACCATTGGTGGTGATGTCGTGTGGAGGTGGTGTGAAGCATATCAGCGATATGGAAATACGCGACAGTCTGATATATGCCAACGGACAACCCTATAGCGGCGAGGTATGGAGCGATGACGAACATGATTATCGTCTCACAACCCAGGATGGCATCGTGGTGAACTGCCGTCTTTACCACTCTAACGATAGCGTGGCGATAGAGATTCTCAACGACAGTATTGTAACTTATTATAATGATAATGGTGAAGTACTATTAGAGGACACTTTTAAGGTGAGATACAAAGAGATTTGCGCTACTTTAGCAGATCTGATGAGTGCAATTAGGCCTTAGACGTTAGATTTGAGGTTTAAGATGTTAGGCCTAAGACTTGAGGGACACTAAACTTACATTAAAATGAAGAAATCGGCAATAATTACCATTATTATCCTTATTCTGCTTGCCGCCGGTGGAGGAACAGGGTATTATTTTTACGACAAGCATGAGAAGCAGAAAATAGCCGACAGCATAGCCCACGACTCCATCCGCCGTGCCCGTGAAGCAGAATTGGCCCGTTGGGCAGCCATTGAGCAAGCCCGTGCAGACTCCGCCGCAGCATGGGAGCGCACCCATGGTCCATTGGTATTAATGGCACGTATGGAGGAACTTCTGAAGACGGATATTTTGAAGCGCAACCAGGTAGGAGGCAAGAACTGGACAGAGCGAATGAACATCCTCCATGAACAATGCAAAAACGTGCTTGCCTATGCCGAGTCCCCCGCCGACTCCATCTACCGACTATTCAGTTTCAACGGTTTGATGGGCGGTGACTCCATCCGCATCGTAGGTGACTCCATCACACACGCCTACAACATCACGCCCGACAGTGCATATGTTGATGTCCACTTCGATATCGGCGAGAAATATCCAGAGGGCCAGAATGTGCAATTTAAGTTGAAATATATTGGTGGTGAATGGCTTATAGACGATTTCACCTTCCAATATTCCGATGGAGAATCATACACGGAGTCGAAAGAGATGGAATGGTTTATAGAAACCTTTGGCAAATACGAGGCCACGGAAGAAGAGGAGGAAAAGGAGGAGAAGGCTGTAGAAAAGAAGGCCGAACCGAAGAAAGCTGAGCCGAAAAAGGCCGAACCGAAGAAAGCTGAGCCAAAGAAAGCTGAGCCAAAGAAAGCTGAGCCAAAGAAAGCTGAGCCAAAGAAGACTGAACCGAAGAAGAAATAATAATAAAGAGAAAAAGAAAACAGACGGGAGCTTACGCCCCGTCTGTTTTCTTTCAAGCCTTTAGCCTTAACAGCTATGATGGTTTGTGTCAATTTTTCACAATGATGACCTCAGCCTGGCGCAGGAGTCGGTTTTTGCGGTAGAAGCCGTCCTTGACCACTTTTACGACGGTATCATCAGCTTTCTCCGGGTCTTTCACGGTACTGACAACCTTTACCATGGAGTTATTGGAGCCTAATTTTCCCTCTGGGAAAGTAACCATCTTGACGCCATACGTCTGTAGCACCTCGAGCAGTTTGGTCTTTGCGGTGAGCAATCTTGTAATAGCTCCTGTGGAGATTTTGCTCTTGTCTAATTCTCTCTCATGGATAGAAGCCTCTGCCCACTCGAAAGACTCAAGCACCTGCAAGAAATCCTTGCAGATATCACTAATTTTGTCGTCGTTGACTTTTTCCTGTGTGGAAATCCAGTTATTGAGTTTTATATTTTCTTCAAAAGAGCTTTTGATATACTCTCTGACTTCGTCAATTTTGCTCATAATCTTCCTACTTTACCAACAATTCCTCGTCTATACTCAAATCTTTTTCGTTAGTCTTATGGTTCATTTGCATCAACTCTTTGTATGAAATTTTATTTCCATACAATTTTTTGGTAATGCTCGACCATGTATCACCCTTTTTGACGGTGTAGTATTTCTTTCCATCCTTGACTGTCACCATATTGGCAGGAGCAGTAATCTCACCATTGGTCTCAGCAGCTTTTTCCTCAGTAGATTCAGCCTTATTCTCTTTGTTTTCTTGAGTCTCAACAGGTTTCACCTCGGTATTCTCCGTCTGTGCTTGTTTGGTAGATGAAGACGTATCATTTTCTTCGCTATTTGCCACAGCTGTAGTTTGTGCCTTTTGCTCATCGGTGGCTGGAGCTGAAGAGCCCTTTGTGAAATACAAGATAGCAAAGAGCAGTGCCAATGCCATGGAGGCGATGGCAATAGGCTTCCATTTTGATGCTTTCGCTTTATTTTCCTCATCAATAGCATCAAGGAGCCTGAAAGCCTCCAGGTTGCTACCACATGATGGACACCTTACTTCACCCAAATGATAATCGGGAATACCCTCTTTTCCGCAGACGGGGCATTTTGTACTATTTTCCATAATCAATCAATAATTAGTGGCAAAATTACACTTTGCCTGAAAATCGCCCCAAAATTACAAAAAAAATTCAAATAACTTTAATTTTTAGGTATAAATATCTGATTTTTTTGATTTTTCTGCCATCAGGAGAGAGAAAAAGCACTTTATCTATTGAAAATTGAGGATGGAAGATGGGAAATGGAAGATGGAAGATGGAAAATTGAAGATGGAAAATTGAAAATGGAGGATGGTGTCGCAACAGTGTTGCGACATAGAAGGACACCACTAACAACAAAAAACTAAAAGATATGAACCAACAACTAAAAGATATGAAATAACAAATAAAAGCTAAAGAACTACCGGCTAGCCTTATGGCATAATCCAGAGCCATCGAAGCAATGGGTGCAGACGCGGCATTTAGGTAGGCCTATTGCTTTAATGAGATTTTCTATCTTGTTGAATTTCAGTGTTGTGATACCTAATTGTCTTGCCATTTCATTGACCATGCGAATGTATTCCGGGCTGTCGGTCGTGGCATATTGTTCCAACTTTTCATCAGGCTTGCCCTCAAACTGTTGTATGATACGACGGGAGAGCAGTTCAAGATCACTTTTTGAGGAAGTGAAATTGATGAAAGGACACCCATAGACAAGTGGTGGACAAGAAATGCGTGCATGCACCTCACGGGCGCCATAATCGAAGAATGTGCGCACATTGTCGCGGAGTTGTGTGCCCCGCACGATAGAGTCGTCGCAGAACACCACGCGTTTTCCTTCAAGGATAGCACGGTTGGGAATGAGTTTCATTTTAGCCACGAGGTCGCGCCTCGACTGGTTGCCAGGTGTAAAACTTCTGGGCCAGGTGGGTGTATATTTCAGCACAGCACGTTTGTAGGGAATGCCATGCCCCTCAGCATAGCCAATGGCCATTCCCACGCCAGAGTCGGGGACACCACATACGCAGTCGGCCTCGGTATCATCTTCCTCGCCCATGATAAAGCCGTTGCGCTCTCTCATGTCCTCGACGTTGACACCATCATAGTCACTGGTAGGGAAGCCATAATACACCCAGAGGAAAGAGCATATATGTTCCTGACCGATAGGCTCTTGCATCACTTCAATACCATCGGCCTTTATTTTGACAATCTCGCCCGGCCCTACGTCACGCACCACTTTGTAGTCGAGGTTGGGGAAGCAGGAAGTCTCGCTTGTAGCGGCGTATGCCCCTTCCTTTTTTCCGATGACAATGGGAGTACGACCATAGCGGTCGCGTGCCAGGATGATACCATCTTCGGTAAGAATAAGCATGGAGCACGACCCTTCTACTTGGTCAAAGACGCGGTTGATGCCATCGACGAAAGTGTTGCCCATATTGATGAGCAGTGCCACGAGTTCTGTCTGGTTGATTTTATTAGCCGACTGTTCGCTGAAGTGTATCCTTTGTGCGAGCAGGCTATCAGCAATTTCCCTGATATTGTTGATTTTGGCCACCGTCACTACGGCATAACGCCCAAGGTGGGAGTTGACGATAATGGGCTGCGGGTCGGTGTCGCTGATGACGCCCACGCCTTGCGAACCATGAAACTGCTCCAGTTCGTCTTCAAACTTCGATCTGAAATAATTACGTTCGAGACTATGGATAGAACGGCTAAATCCTTTCGTCTTGTCAAAAGTCACCATACCTGCCCGTCTGGTGCCAAGATGAGAATTATAGTCGGTTCCATAAAACAAATCATTCACGCAGTCCTTGACGGAGATAGTTCCAAAAAAGCCACCCATTGCTGATAAAAAGTGTTATATTTACAATTATAGATCGAATTTTGCTGCAAAATTACGAAAAATGAAGGTTTGCACAAAGGAAATAGGTGTTTTTTTATTTGGGGAGGTGAGAGAAATCTTAGAGGTGAGAGGTAAGAGGTGAGAGGTAAGAGGCTACTAACTTCTAACTATTTACTTCCAACTACTTCCGACAGGAGGAAAGCTCTGCGGCAATCTAAGCATGCGAACTGCGAGGTGATGATAGGCCCTTCGCGCTGCTGGGTATGCCCAAAAATCTGATAATAGCGTGGTAATGCCACTGCACTCATCACCTCTGAGACATCAGCCCAAAGGATGCTTCCAGAATTGTGGTATCCTCCACGGCATCCCCCAATATTTGCGAGAGCCTCAATGCCTTCATCTGTATTCATCAAATTGTTGAGACACCCCGGAATATCACCATCCAGCACATCTTTATTATCTTCATACCAAATCTTAGACACACCGGCATGTGTGAAAAGCACAATCTTGCCCTCATACTCCACTGAACAGGCAAGATGAAAGAAGCGTTCATTATCTTTGAATATCTGGCTCAATATAGGGTGCATCAGCTGGCTGAATCTCGTCCCCATAGCCAACCTTGCAAACGGTTTCGACATATAGTGCATGTCATGGTTGCCAATAAGCAGTATTACTCTTTCGGCATTTTTCCTCTTAAAATCCATGATTTGCTTGAAATTCTCCAATGCGATTTCATTGTTGATACCTTCCTGTGGATAGGGGTCCATATAGTCGCCAAGAAAAATGACAGGTAAATCGGTGTGTTCTTCTACGGCTTTTTTCCAGAATCCACGTCCGTGAACATCTGGTATAATAAGCATATCATCAATAATTTTTGCCATAACTACATTTTTTTTTGCGAAATTAACACATAATCATGTAATATCAAAATTTTTAGGGTAAATAATTTTGGTGTACTCATGAAAAAGATGTAATTTTGCAAGACAATCTGATTGAGTCAAGAAACCATATACATTATGAATAACACAAATACTGACAAAGAAAACAAAAACTCTCAATTCCCTTTACATTCTTGGCGAGGAAAAATAGCCTGCCAGTATATGGACAAGGATTTAAAGCGTGACAATTCTCAGATGAAGACTGCCTTGAACAGTTTTATCTATGGTCATTTGTTGAAAGGTCAGGCACGAATTAATTACAATAACATCAGTTTTACAGTATCTGCAGGCGACCAAATTGTCTTAGCCCCATTCTCTCCTACCGTCATTGAGGAAGTAAGTGACGACCTTGAAGGTCTCTGCCTAATGGTTAGTTCAGAATTTGCATACGAATCACACGACACGCGCAACCTGCTCCAGACACTCATCATTACAATGAACCAGCCCCATAATCCTGTGATTAAACTCACTGATGAGGAGGCAAAATTGCTGGAGGAGATTCTCCGCATGTTGATATACCACATTGAACACTGCAACAATTACACTTACGATGCGCTCCAGTCGCTCTATGGCCTTTATTTAGCCAACCTGATGAACATCATCGACAAACGAGGATTGTCGAATTTTGCTTGTCTTCGTTCCTACAAACTCTTTATGGATTTCAACTTTCTCCTGAACAAGCATTTCCGCAACCATCACGATATCACTTTCTATGCCGACCAACTTGGCATCTCCCCCCGGTATCTCTCCATGGTGACCAAAGAAGTATCACATACCACCGTAGCCACATTCATCAACAGGAAAATAATGCTTGAAGCCTGCTGGCTACTAAAGACTACCGACTATAGTATCTCGAAAATCAGTGAGTTACTCCATTTTTCCGACCAGGCCTCCTTCTCGAAGTTTTTCAAGCGTGTAAATGGTGTTCCTCCCCTGCAATTCAGAAGAAAATAATATTAAAGGGGCTGGAGATCACACAAAATTGGCGATATTTTCCACCAATTCCTGTGTTGAGATATCTACGCCCAATTCTCTCATGCGGTTGCACATGGCATTGGCCTGAGTGATAACTCGCTTTCTGAAGTCGGTGGCCATAGCGGTAAGTGCCTCCAGCTCAGTAGCAAAGACATGGTCCTCGGTGAAGGTTGTGCGCAGATTGCGCAGGCGATAGGTTATTTCCCAATATCCGCTCAACTCCTCTCCTAAGTCAATCCATTCTGTCTCGACGCTCCTGACAACTCCCACTCCCGGCACGCCATTGATAGAGATGTGTTCTGTGACCCACACTCTGTCGCCTGGTGAGAACAAAGGTTCTGGCTCATTATCAGGGTCTTCGTAATTACGTTGAGGCGAACGTTCTGCTGTCCAGAAGTCGCTCATCACAGAGCATCCCCCCTCTTGAAGTGTAGCCAATTCGGAACGTAGGATTTCCTGCTGTTCTTGATTGAAATCCCTCCGTTGTAGTCCGTGCAAGAAGAATTCTTTTTCCATTCTTGCCTCTAAGTTCATGTCCTTAACCTGATTTTCTGATTGCTGGGGATAAAAGTCGGTCATATTGGTAAGATTTGAGATTTTAAGTTTTTGATATTTCAGCTGCAACAGTGTTGCGACATAGGGAACAATAAAAATTGAGAATTGAGATTATCGTGATTATAGATGCTTGTTTTGCACAAAATTAGTGTGTTTTTTTGGAATATCCAAACAATAAAAAGAAAAAATGGGAGATTATTTTTTTTGTTTCATAATTTTTATTAATTTTGCCCATCTATAATGAAATCAAACTAAACCTGAGACCTTTTGCAATTCTATATCAGATTGAAGAAGTTATCGATTATTAACCTATGAAGAGATTTGAACCATATTTTTTAAATGGGAACAGTGAAGAAAAGCGTATCTGCCTGTATTGGCTTACCTCGTTTGGTATCCAATCAGTGGTACACCTCAAACCTTCTGAATTTTTGCTGTCCACCGTCGAGCGCCACATCAAGGGGGAATGGACCCTCGATCATGTCAAGAAAGAGATTGACCAATACTACAGCCATCATCACCATCATAGTCATGATGAATCCGACCATCGGCACCATACGCAGGAGGCCGACCGCGTGTCGTACCGTATTGTAAAATATTTCCTGAGTGATGATTTCTCCCTGTCGTTTGATGGTTTTTCGGATGCCCATCACCAGTTGTTCCATGGCATCTATGCCCATTCCGGCCAAATACGGGAACATTCCGCAAGCAAGAAGGAATGGGTGCTTGGCAACACATCGGTCATCTACCCTGCCGCCTCTGGCATCCGTGAATACATGGACTATCTGTTTGAGACAGAGAGCCGTTTCAACTATGAAGCTTTGAAAGAGACTCATAAACTGCGCCATTATAGCGAGTTTATCGCTAAGTTATTCATAGCCAACGCCTTCCAATATGCCAACAGTCGCGTAGCATTTGTCTATGCGATGAAATATATGCTTTCCCGTGGGTACAGTTTCCGCAACGACACCTTCCTGCGCGAGGCATGGTACTTCCGCAATGCCACCATCCGCGCCAGCTATGCCAACATGCACCAAGGCATCTATCCCACAACAGATTACATGGAGATGTTTCTTGGCAATCTATTCTTGGATGAGGATAATGAGCTCCGCAACCACCGCATGGTGATCAAAGGAGAATAATTATTTGACATTAGCGACTGCAATGGTATTGCAGCATACGGGGCATAGAGATTTTCCGAATATAAAAAGTCACAAAGAGATTTAGACAGAATCAAGTATCCATTGTCTAAATCTCTTTGTGATTTTATATTCTGTGAAAAAATAATGTCTAAAGTATTACCAATAAGTCTCACACCTTATTATATAATTGAAGTTTCGTAAGTCCTCAACTTCTAGGTTATGAGGTCTTTAGGTTATGAGGTTATGAGGTGAGATTTGCCCAAATATGTCGTAATCCATACATATATCACCTTAAAACCTATAAGCGTAGCGACCTCAAAACCTCAAAACCAAACGAAACTGGAGCTTGCGACTGCTTGCTGATGAGTTATGCGAATAAAGTTGAGTTATATAATAGGACAAAAAAAAGTGGAAAAACTCCACTTTGCTGTTTCCAAATATTTATTTACCAACAAAAAAAGAGCCAGGCATCTGATGCCTGGCTGTAGTTCCTTAGAACAGAGGTTTGTCATGAGCTGGACCAGAGGTCTTGCTACCCTGCTGGATGTCGCAAACTGCACCGTAAACGGCCATTGACATAACCTTTGTCATGGGCTGTGAATAAATTGCCTTCATGATCGTAAGATTTAAATTAGTAAATAAATATTATTAAAAACAATGCAAAGATACAGCATTTTTATCATTTCTCCAAATAATTCTGCGTTTTTTTTCAAAAAATTTTAATTAGCGATGAAAAAGGGCCTGAATACGGATTTTTCTATCACAACAAAACCCTTGAAAGGCAAAACGTACGAATTAAGAGATTGGATAAAAAAGCCAGGCTTAGCCTGGCTGTAGTTCCTTTAGAACAGAGGTTTGTCGTGAGCTGGACCAGAGGTCTTACTACCCTGCTGCAGATCGCAAACTGCGCCGTAAACTGCCATTGACATAACCTTTGTCATGGGCTGTGAATAATTTCTTTTCTCCATAGTTGTAAATTTTAAATTGTATTAATACATTTGTTAATTAAAACGTTGCAAAGATATAGATAATATTCTTTTTCACAAAGAAAACCAGTAATCAATTAACTATTTTTAACAACATATGCTTAATATTTACAAGTCTATAAACGATTTATGCAATTTACATTTGTAGAGTTACATTTGTAGAGCACGCAGCAGCTCCCAACCACCTGTTACTGGCAAGAAAAAAATGGGGTTAGCCGGCCCAAAACTATCGTTTCCGAACAAAGACTTAGGACTTAGCCGATTGGACTGATAAAAAAAGAATAAAAAAAACTGCAGAAAAAGTTGTTTATTTCAAGAATAATTGCTATATTTGCACCCGAAAATGCTTTAGCATCTTTATGGTATGCGAATACCACAATGGTTAATAATTTCATCCTCCATCCAAGTACATCCGGCGTTCTCCATAGCCGGATGTTTTTTGTTAAGGATAATAGCCGAAAAAGCATTAACATTATTATATAATATAGAGAAAACTATGGAATACAGAGAACTGGGCCGTACAGGCCTGAAGCTGTCAAACATCGGCCTTGGCGCATCGTCGCTCGGCGGCGTGTTCCACTCTTTCCGTGAGAAAGAAGGCATTGAAGCCGTATTCACCGCCATTGAAGCCGGCATCAATTACATTGACGTATCGCCTTACTATGGCTACTACAAAGCCGAGCAGGTATTAGGCAAGGCATTGAAGGAAATCCCCCGCGACAAATTCTTCCTGAGCACCAAAGTGGGACGTTATGGTGAGGACGGTCACAACACCTGGGACTACAGTGCGCGCCGAGCCAAGGAGAGCGCTTATGAGAGTATGGAACGCTTGAACATCGACCACATCGACCTGCTCTTTGTCCACGACATAGAATTTGCGAATCTCGACCAGGTAATCAACGAGACCCTTCCCGCCCTACATGAGTTGAAGCGCGAGGGCGTGGTAAGCCACGTGGGCTGCACCGACCTACAGTTGGAGAACCTACGCTATGTGATTGAGCACAGTGAACCCGGCACAGTGGAAGCAGTGATGAATTTCTGCCACTACTGCCTCTGCGATGACAAGTTGGTAGATTTTCTCGATTTCTTCGAGGAGAATGGTGTTGGCGTGCTAAGTGCTTCGCCTTTCTCGATGGGACTGCTGACACAACGTGGTGTGCCCGACTGGCACCCTGCCCCACTGCCATTGGTGGAAGCTTGCCGCCGTGCCGCAGCCCACTGCTCCGAGCGCAATTATCCGATAGAGAAACTTGCTATGCAATTCTCCACCTCGAATCCCCGTATCGTATCAACGATTTTCAGCACCACACGCAGCGAGAACCTGCTCACCAACCTACGCTATGCCGCCGAACCCATGGACGAGAAACTGCTTGAGGAAGTGCGGGCCATCATCGGCGACCAACAGCGTGTGTCGTGGGCGAATTCATAATTAGAGGTGAGTGGTGAGTGGTGAGTGGTGAGAGGTGAGAGGTAAGAGGTAAGAGATTACTCTTGCTACTCTGGGGGGCACTTGCAACGGCAAAGCCGTTGCCTACAGAGAAAACACTCATCAGATACGCTTCAATTGTAATTCCCCTTTATACCTTTCAACTACCCTTCAACTATCCTTCATTACCCTTTAACTACCCTTTAACCTAAAAGATGTACTTCAAAATAATCGATGCACATAGCCATTTGTGGCTCAGGCAAGAAGCAACTGTAAACGGCCATCACATCTATCCGATGGGCAACGGCCGCGCTATGTTTATGGGCGAGGAGGTGCAGATGCTCCCACCCTATATGGTAGATGACCGCAATACCGCCGAGATGTTTCTATCGAATATGAACTATGCCCGCGTGTCGGCCGCCGTGGTGACACAAGAGTTTATCGACGGTCTGCAAAACGACTATCTGGAAGAAGTGGCTCGACGCTGGCCCAATCGTTTCTTCGTCTTTGGCATGTGCGACTTCCGCCGCCCAGGTTTTATGCCGCTGGTACGCGAGTTGTACGACCGTGGTTTCCGCGGCATCAAGATTCCTGCCGCCCGTCTGCTGTTGCCTGAAGGACGTGTTATGCTTACCGGCGATGAAATGATGGAGATGTTCCACTTCATGGAAGAGCGAGGGATGATTCTTGGCATCGAACTCGCCGACGGCGATCTGCAAGTGGGTGAAATGGAAGAGGTCATCGCCGAATGTCCACGGCTGTGTGTGGTCATCGGTCATTTCGGTATGGTGACACGCCAGGGATGGATGAGCCAGATACGCCTGGCATGCCATCCGAACGTCTATGTGGAAAGCGGCGGTATCACATGGCTTTTCAACGACGAGTTCTACCCCTACCCTTCTGCCATGCGCGCAATCCGTGCCGCTGCCGATGAGGTTGGTATCAACAAACTGATGTGGGGCTCGGACTACCCCCGCACCATCACCGCCATCACCTACAAGATGTCGTACGACTTTGTGCTACGAAGCACACTGCTCACTCCTACCGAGCAAGAGCAGTTCCTCTCGTCGAATGCCGCCCGGGTGTTTGGCTTTAAAGATTTAATAGAATTACCTTATATTAAAAATATGTCAGAATGAAAGCAATACAGATAAGCGCCCCCCATGAGATGAGGGTCGTAGATATTCCCATGCCAGCATGCAATGCCGGCGAAGTGCTCCTGCGCATCCGCTATGTGGGCTTTTGCGGCAGCGACCTCAACACCTACCGCGGACTGAACCCCATGGTGAAGATGCCCGTCATCCCCGGTCATGAAATTGGCGCTGAGATAGAGGCCGTGGGCAGCAATGTGCCCGCCCATCTGAAAGCAGGAATGACCGTCACCGTGAATCCATACACCAACTGTGGCGTATGCCCTTCGTGCCGCAACCGTCGTTATAATGCCTGTGAACACAACGAGACATTAGGTGTGCAGCGCAACGGCGCCATGTGCGAGTATGTGGTGGTGCCCTGGACAAAGGTTATTCCCGTCGAGGGTATCAGTGTGCGCAATTGCGCCCTGATAGAGCCTATGAGCGTAGGCTTCCACGCCGTGAGCCGTGCCCAGGTAGTAGATACCGACACCGTCATGGTGATAGGCTGTGGCATGGTGGGTATCGGTGCCATCGTTCGCGCTGTACGCCGTGGTGCCACAGTGATTGCCTGCGACATCGACGACGAAAAGCTGGCACTGGTCAAACAGATGGGTGCCACATACGTCATCAACTCAATAAAAGAGGATGTGCATGAACGGCTGACAGAAATCACTCAGGGTCGCATGCCCGACGTGATTATCGAGGCTGTTGGTTCGCCCATCACCTACAACATGGCCGTCAACGAAGTGGCCTTCACTGGCCGGGTGGTGTGCATCGGCTATGCCAAGAGCGACGTATCGTTCCACACCAAACTCTTCGTGCAGAAAGAAATGGATATCCGTGGCTCGCGCAACGCTATGCCTGAAGATTTCGAAGGTGTGGTGCGCTATATGCAGTCGGCCGACTGCCCCTACGACCTGCTCATCTCTGGTGAGGAAACACCCGAAACCGCTGAGGCTGCCATGCAGCAATGGGAAGCCCAGCCACAAAAGGTGTTTAGGATACTGGTGAAGTTTTGAGATATTTTAGGGGTAAGAGGTGAGAGGTAAGAGATTACCTTTGAGGGGACAAGGAATTTCTTTTCCATCTTTCCCTTCTAACCCTTAACCACTTAAAACTTTAAAATCTTATTTACTCAAATACTCAAATACTTACTGAAGTTTCCCACCCTCACAAATTACGTAAAAGTTTTATTATCACGAATTTAAGAGATTTGTCGAAGACCCACGAGGAACGCAGTAATTTTAGAATTGATAAGCAGATGAAAAGAATTTTGAAGAATTGTCGTCGCAAGCGACGCGAACCTTACGCAATAGAGTTAGGAAATGACTTGTCATTTAATAGAGTTAGGAAATGACTTGTCATTTCATCTCAAATTCCTATAAATTCATCATAATGGAAAATTCTTTAATTACTGCGTTCCTCGTGGGTCTTCGACAAATCTCTCAAATTCGTGATAAAAAGGGTGGGAAAGTTCAGATACTTATTTACTCAAATACTTACAAGCTCAAAAACTAATTAACTCAAAAACTAATGATGCTCTCCCTCCTTCTTCGCCCTTTGCTTGGCGGTGTGATAGGGTATATCACCAACGACATTGCTATCCGCATGCTTTTCCGTCCTCACACGGCGAAGTATGTGTTTGGCATCCATGTGCCCTTTACGCCCGGCATCATCCCTAAAGAGCGTGGTCGCATAGCATCAGCCCTCGGCGAGTCGATTTGCAACAACCTGCTCAACCCTGAGGTAATGGAACGCAGCCTCCTATCTGAGGAAATGCTTGAAAAACTGCGTCTTCGCATCGACCAGTTTTTCGACGATCAGCGTAAGAATGATGAGACATTAGCTGAGTTTCTCTGCCATTACATGAGTGTGGAGGACCTATCGCTCATCAAGAGCGACGTGGCAGCCCAACTGTCGGAGCAAATCCACCAGAAGATGAATGACGTTGACCTTGGCAACAAGATTTCTCACATCGTCATCAAAAAGGCTGTGGAAAAGACTAAATCGGGACTGATAGGATTTATCCGTTCGAAAGTTCATGCCGACGCTTGGCTCGACCGCATCACAGAACCTGCGGAGAAATTGCTGGCCAAGCATGTGAACGAACTGATTCGCGACAATTCTTCCACCCTGGTCAATGACATGCTCGACGGTGAAATCGATAAATTCCTCGACCAACCAGTGAGGAAATTGCTTGAGGGGCGCGAAGAAAAACTCATTCTGGCACGTGACCGCATCATCGACCTCTACCGCTCACTCATCACAGAGCGACTACCCCGAATCCTCCAAACCATCAACATCAGCCGCATCATCGAAAACCGTATCAACGAGATGGATATGGATGAGGCGGAAAAAATCATCCACAACGTGATGGACAAGGAACTGAAAGCGGTGATATGGTTTGGTGCCCTCCTCGGAATGATAATCGGAGCGTTAGGATGTGTGGGGTAGTTAATAGTTAGGAGTTAGAAGTTAGGAGTTAGAAGTATCTTAGTGGTGAGAGGTGAGAGGTAAGAGATTACCACTGCGGGTTTATATTAGTTAGAAGTTAGAAGTTAGGAGTTAGGAGTATCTTAGTGGTAAGAGGTAAGAGGTGAGAGGTAAGAGATTACCACTGCGGGTTTATTTAGTTAGGAGTTAGGAGTTAGAAGTTATATCATATTCTAAAATAAAATATTATGAGTACAAGGTGTAATATTGCCATTAAGTTGAAAGAGAAAGATTTGGATAAGGAACTGACGTTCGACGACATCCATTTTCTGAAGACCAAAAAAGAATATCCGTTTATGGAGGTTTACTGCCATCGTGACGGAACTCCGGAGAATGCCAAGAGATTTTTCTTCCAAGAGGCAGGCCTTACGGATTATGAATCGGTGTTGAAGTATATACTTGAAGGCGACCGCACTTCTTTCAGCACTTCCAATACGGACTGCGGAGAACAGTGGTCGGAAAACCGTCCTTACCAGTATGCCTCACTTGACGGCGACATTCCTGAGATGTATTACTATATCTTCATGGATGACAAATGGTATTTCAAGGAGCGCATTTCAGCCAACGACCAACATGTGGAATGGCAGGAACTTGTAGCCGACGATATTGCCACACAGGTAGAAAAAGGCCCCGACTTTGAATATATTGTCAACGAAGTGCAGCAACTTGTAGAAAAGCTCACTGACGGGAAATATACGTTGGAGGGTTTGACCAAAGAAATGTTGAAAAGGAAAGGGAGTTTAAGGGGAGTTAAAGAGTAGTTAAAGAGTAGTTAAAGAGTAGTTAAAGGGACATTACCCTTGAGGATTGAAAATTGAAAATTTAAGGGGAGTTAAAGAGTGGTTAAAAGGAAAATAGCCTATTCGCCCCATTTCGAAAGCGGCAGAGGTATTCTCTAACCTCTTACCTCTCACTCCTTACCTCTGAGACGCCTCTCACTCCTTACCTCTGAGACGCCTCTCACTCCTTACCTCTGAGACGCCTCTCACCCCTTACCTCTGAGATAAACTCACCACTAAAGAGATTCCTAATTCCCTAAATTCCCAGACCATCTGTGAAGGAGACACTCTGTGCCTTGCTTTGCAGGATGCGGGAATGAGGTGGCACGCTGTGGGTGAGCCAGATGTTACCTCCGATGACAGTGTCGTGCCCGATGGTGACACGGCCGAGGATAGTGGAATTGGCATAGACGGTGACATGGTCGCCAATGATGGGATGTCGCGGCACATTGACCGGTCGTCCGCTGTCATCCACCTGAAAATTCTTGGCGCCGAGAGTGACACCTTGATAGAGGGTGACATGATTGCCAATGATACATGTCTCGCCGATGACCACACCTGTGCCATGGTCGATGGCAAAATACTCCCCTATCTCAGCACCCGGATGAATATCGATACCTGTGGCAGAATGTGCCTTCTCGGTGATAATTCTTGGGAGGATAGGCACCTGCATACGGTGCAATTCATGTGCCACACGATAGTGCAACATGGTCTGCACCACGGGATAGCAGAAAATGACCTCGCTGTAGTTGTGTACGGCGGGGTCGTTGTCGTAAATGGCCACGACATCGGTGAAAAGAATGCGCTTGATTTCCGGCAGACGGTCGATGAACTGCATGGTAAACTCTTCAGCCTGCTGTTGTACGGTACTTTCGCAGTCGTGGTCGAAGAGCAACGCCAATGCTATCTGTTCTTTGAGCACAGCTGAGAGTTGCTCCATATTCACACCAATATGATAGCTACGAAATCCCTGATTGGTCTGTTGCTTATCGAAATAGCCGGGGAAAACTATCATCTTCACCAATTGGATGATGGTTTTCACGGCCTCCACAGATGGCAGAGATCGATTGTTACAAGGGGTGATAGTTCGCTCAGTCTCATTCAGCTCTGAGAGAATGGCGATATTTTTTTGAAGAGTATCCATGATTTTTATCGGAGTAATCGGAATAGTCGGAGTAATCGGAATGATCGGAATTATCGGAGGGATCGGAATTATCGGAGTGATCGGAATTATCGGAGGGGGTGAATACTATGGGTTTGCGGGCTTGATGTATTCGAGCCATTCGCTGAGGTCGTTGAGCATCTGGTTGTGGTGCGGGAATGTATCTCTCATGCCGAAGCCATGTCCACCCTGTGGATAGACGTGGAGAGAGCAGTCGTTTCCACAGTCACGCATAGCAGAGTAGTAAGCGATGCCATTAGTCACGGGCGGCACGCCACGGTCGTTGTTGGCCAGAAGAATGATGGCGGGTGGTGTGAGTTGGGATTTCACCTGGAGATTGCTGCTATAGCGCTGCTGCATCTCCTCGCTGTCGCGCTGTTCACCAAGAAAGCTCTTGCACGAGCCCTCATGCTGTCCCACCTTCCCCATTGTGATGACGGGATAGAAAAGGATGCTAAAATCGGGGCGTGCATCGGCCTCTGCCTGTGTGGAGACGGTGGAAGCCAAGTGACCACCGGCAGAGAAGCCCATTATTCCCACGTCGTGCGGATTAATGTGCCACACCTGTGCACTGTCGCGTAGGGTACGGATACCCCAACAGGCGTCGCTCACGGGAATGTCGGGATTACCCTTGGGCATACGGTATTCGAGGATGGCAAAGACCACGCCACGCGAAGTGAAATACTCAGCCCAGTCGGAACCCTCGTTCTGCATCGACAGGTGACCATAGCCACCACCCGGACAGTCGAGCACTGCCCTACCCGATGCCTTGCCCACCTCGGGCATATAGACATGTAGCACGGCGGGACATTCCTCGCTGCGCTGGATATCAAACTGTCGGACCACACTTGTCTGCGCTAATGCCCACATCGGCAGCACAAGCATCACAAATAACAGGAAAGAAGCTTTAAATAATCTCATCATTTGCACGATTGTAAATAGACCGTGCAAAGGTAATGAAAATTATTGAAAATTGAAAAATAATGAGGTTTTTAGGTCGTATTGCTTGTAGGTTTTAGGGTGACTCCTGTTTAGCTAACGAAGAATTTTTAACAAATATCACCTTTAAAACCTAAGAACCTAAAAACCTCATAACCTAAGAAGTTGAGAACTTCCGAAACATCATTTATTGCATTGTGCCGAGGAAGATGTTCACCAGAATCATGATATCTGTGACAGTTACTACGCCATCGCCATCAAGGTCGCCGCGCTTACCGCTGGGTCCAGGTCCTGGGTCAGAACCTTCAGTGAATTCCACACCGCCAAATCCTAATTTCGAACCTGTGCAGAAGATATAGTAGCTCTCGCCAGCCTCGACGTTGAATTCTACCATACCACCCTCCAGCTTACTTGCCACAGAGTAAGGTATTTCTTGTTCTTTGCTGTCTTTATTGATGCCCAAGGTCACCTCACCACCATTTTTATCAGTGATGGTGAACTCTCCAGCATCGGGATCGAGCATGGTGCCATCGCTCTTTGTCACATACAATGACTTTGCATTGTTCAACACAATACATGCACGTATCTTACCAGCCTTAGCAGGAGTAATCACGAAATATGTACCACTATTCGGCAATTTCTTGTTATCGGGAGTGTAACTGGTTCCAGTACTTGCATTATCAGCGTTCAACCCACCATCTTTGGGATTGTTATTGCCTGAAATATAGGCAATTGCATTTTTCTCATTTCCTTCAGAGTCGGTGTAGGGTTGTTTGAAGTTGGCATTGGCAGTACCGGCATTGATAAACTGCGGTGCTTTCCACTTACCGTCATTACCCAGTTTGAAGCTCACGTTGGTGCCCTCGATTACCTGTCCGTCGGCGGGTGTGCCATCAGCCGGATACAATACAACTTCTGCGTCTTGTGCAAATGCTTGTGCTCCGCAGAGAAGCATCAGCGCACTCATAAGTAAATTTTTGATTTTCATAAGATTAAGTTTTTATTTGAGTTTATTGGATTTGTCAGAGGTTAGAGGTAAGAGATGAGAGGTGAGAGATTTCTCAGGGGTGAGAGGTGAGAGGTTAGAGAATACCTCTGTTGCTTCAGAAATGGGGTGAATGGACTTCAATCAGTTCCAACGCTTCCTCCGAAAGATAGGGACGTATCACATCGTAGGGGATGGTGAAGGCCGGGTCGCCGTGTTCGAAGTCGCAGATATCGTAGATACTGTAGTGGAAGCGCACCCCGTCGGCCACCAAGTAAGGCGGGAACGTGGGCATTGGCATGAGGCTCAGGTCCACCGTGCAGATTTCTTTCAGTTCGGCATCACTGCTGACACCAAAATAGTTTTTCAGCCCTTCACGGATATGCACATAGAGACGTTGATCTACCTCACGGAGGATATGCTCGTCGAGGCGCTTGCCATCACTTAGCCGCCACGTCAGGCCATACTCTGAATATTCACCATGGCCACCATCGGTAAAGTAGGAAAAACGATAAACCTCGTATGTCACCACACGGTCGTTCTGCCATACCTTGCGTATTTCCACCCCTTCTTCAGGACCGTCATATTGACTCACAGGAGCTGTGCCCATCTGTTTCATCGACTGGCTCTGTGCCCGAATACTCCGCTCGCAGTAGGCACGCACCCATTCCTGTGGATTGTCGCTTGCAGGAGGTGTCTCGTCGAAGAGCGTAGTCTTGATATATGCCCTAATAGCCTCTATAGCCTCCTTAGGCCCTTCGGTGGGATAGTCAATACACACTTCGCTATGGCACAGCAATGAATCAAGGGAATACTTCAGCGAGTCGGTAGTAAATGTCTGTACGACATCAACACCTACGTCCTGTCTCATTTCCTGCTTCGAGGATGAGCCACGACAACTGCTGAATAACATTATGAACAAAAGGCAAGACAAGAGAATGCCATGCCTAAACATTTCCAATATCATGGCCATGAGAGGCGCTGAATTATCCTTATGGCCACAAAGTTACAAAAAAAACGGCAAAATCAGCGACAAAATGCAAAAATTTTATAAAAATGACGTTTTTTTTCGTTTTTAAAACAACTATTGCCCTTTTCATACGTCTAAAAGATAGCGATAATATACATTTTGCATTATTACACTCTACCTTTTTATGAACATGAAAACATTTGAAAGATATATATTTCTGCTTATCATGACTATTTTTGTCGTGATGCCGACATCTGCACAGAACGACCTGGTGCAGATGAGCGGTGTGGTAAGAGATGCCAAGACGGGAAAAGTGCTCTCACAAGTGGCTGTTTCTGCACAGGGTGGACATGAGGCCACTGTCACCAATACCGACGGTGTGTTCAGCATCAAGACTCCCCGCATTCCCCAGTCGCTCATTTTCTCGCATATCGGCTATCAGACAGCAGTAGTACCTGTGAGCGCAGGCAATCTCACCAATCTGAAGGTGCGTATGCAGCCCAGTTCTATCATGCTCAGCGAGGTGCTTGTCTCCGCCAACGAACCCATGGCTATCGTTCTCGCTGCCATCGATAAAATCCGCGTCAACTACTCACACAATCCCGAGTTGATGCGCTGCTTCTACCGTGAGACCACGCAAAAAGGCCGCAGGTACATTTATGTGGCTGAAGCTGTGATAGATATGTATAAGTCGCCATACAATCGCATCATGCACAACGACCGTGTTTCCATCATAAAGGGGCGGCGCATTGTCAGTACGCACGCTTCCGACACGCTCGGCGCCAAGATGCAAGGTGGTCCTACGCTTCCCGTTCATATCGACCTCATGAAAAACCGTGACTACCTGCTCACAAAGGATGAGCTGTCGCTATACAACCTCCGCATGGAGGTTCCCACATCGCTTGATGGTCGCCCTCAGTACGTTATCTCTTTCTCTCCTGCAATTAAGACCGACCACGTGCTCTACTATGGCAAGATGTATATCGACCAGCAGACATTGGCATTCACGCGCATTGAAATGTCGCTCGATATGTCTGACCAGGGTTTGGCCACACAGGCAATGCTGCTGTCGAAACCCATCGGCGTGAGGTTCAAGCCGAGAGAGATGGTCACCACTGTGGCATACTCTTTCGACGGGTCTGTCTCGAGAATACAGTATGTGCATAGTGATGTGCGGTTCAACTGCGAATGGAAACGCAAGCTCTTTGCTGCTCCCTATCATGTTGAGGCCGAGATGGTAGTCACCGACCTGCTCTCGACAGAGGCCACACCTATTTCAGGGAAATCGTCGTTCCGCAGTACCGATTCATTCTTCGACAAAGTGCAGTTTTTTGCTGACCCCGACTATTGGAAAGACTACAATATCATCGAACCTACCGAGTCGCTCGAGCACGCCATCGAAAAACTCAGGAAAAAACAATAACTCAACTTTATTCGCATAACTCATCAGCAAGCAGTCGCAAGCTCCAGTTTCGTCTGGTTTTATGGCATATAGGTCGCTTCGCTGCAGGTTATAAGGTGATATATGTATGGCTAACGACATATTTGAGCAAATCTCACCTCATAACCTCATAGCCTAAAGACCTCTTTGACGTTAGTTCTTTATCAGACATACACGGGGAAAGTCACTACACATTGCGAATAAAAAACAGATATAAAAATTTGGTACTTTCAGGTGAAATGCCTATCTTTGCGTGCCAAAATCGGTGGAAGGAATATATAAAATCATCTAACCACCTGTTTTTCAGCAGCATACACATTCTGGGGTTGACTGGATTTGACAGCAAGTTGAGATGGTATGTAAGCATGCGGAGTGAAGACTGTAAACTCCATAATCCATTCGGTCAAAAAATTAATTGGC
>OMXV01000068.1:0-7643 GCA_900315075.1 uncultured Prevotellaceae bacterium
AAATGCCAATCCTGAGTATCAGATGGTTATAGCGGGAAAAACATCAAAAACACACCAAAATAACATGAAAATAATTATGTAGGGGCAAAGTTGGGTTAAGCGTAGCGGTTTTTAATTATCTATGAGAGTGGTTAGTCGTAGGGACTTACCCCGTGTATGTCCGCAAAAAAGATATTAATTAATAAGTCACGAATTTGAGAATTTGAGAATTATTTCAATCAATGATAGAATTGTTGTGAATTGTAGAATTGATGCTAGCCCTCCAAACTGTAGCTTGTATTGGATATTTGGCTTGCCAAATACTCTGAAATTCTATAAAATTCAAATAGCATACAATATAATTCTCTAATTCGCAAATTCGTGATGTGAAAATAAAAAGTGGTTAGTCGTAGGAGGGGTGTCACTTCTAACTCCTAACTTCTAACTTCTAACTCCTAACTTCTAACTCCTAACTTCTAACTCCTAACTTCTAACTTCTAACTCCTAACTTCTAACTCCTAACTTCTAACTCCTAACTTCTAACTTCTAACTCCTAAAGTCCCAGCATATGGAGGATCCATGAGGCGATGTCAGTTTGGCGGATAGTGTCTTGATGGCCGGGATTGATGCCACAGCCATAGGCGATGAGGGTTGTGGCGTCCTGTCCGCTGAGGAAACCGTGAGTGCCACCCTTTTGTTGTTGCACCACTTCGCCCGTGCGGTTGTTGGTAATGGCCACTCCCACAATGGGTTCCAATGCCAGTACAACGGCAGGGTCGGCCCCTTTCTCCGTCAGTTCTTCTTTTTCCACGATGCGGAAGAGGCTACGCTCCGATGCCGGGAGTTCGTCGAGCATTGTGCGAATACGCCGTAGTGTTTTCTTGTCGTTGCTCTTACGCAGATAGAGGAAACTGGTGTTACCTCCACCATAGAAACAGGCTTTCCATTCGCCACCAGGTTGCATGCTGAGCAGTCCGGCGCGTGTCAGCCAGACATTCGGACTGAGTGTCTGACTATAGTCACAGAAACCATGGTCGCCGCAGACGATGACCACCGTACTGTCAAGGCGGTGTGTCAGTCGCAGGTTCTCGATGATAGTGCCCACGGCATGGTCGGCACTGCCCATATCTTGCAGTAGTTGTTGGCTCTTGGTGCCATAGTCGTGCTGGCTGTAGTCGGTGGTGATGAGATGGATGGTCATCAGCCGTGGCTGGTAGTGGTTCATCAGGTAGTTGGCCATGGCTGCTGTGCGGCCGTCGCGTTGTAACGACCCCGCCTGATAGGTAATAGTGTCGAGTTCCCCACAGGCATTCTGCTCCAGTTCGTCGAGGATGCCTACTGGTGTGCAGAATGGTTTGATATATGCCATCTGGTCGCAGCTGTAGTCGAGCGACCAGAATTCAGGAACATTGTAGTCGATGTAGGGACTTCCTGTGGAGGTGGGCCAGAAGAGTGAGGCGGTTTTCATGCTGGCTTCGTGGGCACGCTGCCAGATTGTAGGCACGGCGATGCTGTCGGCATACCAGTAACTGATGCGTGCGGTGTCTTTGTTCCACAGGAAAGGACGGTTGTAGAACACCCGATGTCGGGCTGGCACTTCGCCGGTCACCAAAGTCGTATGTGAGGGGTAGGTGGCAGCGGGAGGAACGCCTATCACACGTCCGATGCGCAGTCCTTCGCGGCTCATCATTTTCAGGAATGGTGAAGGCATCTGCGGGTCGTCTATCATCTCTGCCCGAAGACCGTCAATGGTAATCAATATGACATAGCGTGGCGCATCCTGTGCTACTGCTCTTATGGCAAGACTAAAAAGCACAGCCACAACTGCAAACAATCTTAGGTTTAATTTCATTGTTTTTTTTAGTTGACAAGTAAACAAGTTGACGAGTTGACAAGGTATTTGAAATGTAGTTAAAGGGACATTACCATTGAAAATTGAAGATTGAAAATTACCCATCTCTCATCACTCCCCACTCATCACCCAGCACCAATTACCAATCACCCAGTCACTTCTAACTTCTAACTTCTAACTTCTAACTTCTAACTTCTAACTCCTACTCCTAACTATAATACACTTCTAACTCCTAACTCCTAACTCCTACTCCTAACTATAATACACTTCTAACTCCTAACTTCTAACTTCTAACTATTATACACTTCTAATCACTCAAACGGCACCACATCCTTCGAATGGGCGTTCTGCACGATGATGCGGTTCATGTTGTGGGTGATGGTCACAGTCTTTGTCTCATCATTGACGATAAAGTCGTCCAGACCATAGTTTTGTGGCACAAACGATGGAATATATGCTTCGGTATATGTCATGCCGTTGGTCGTATTGGCTGCCTCAGCTTCACAGAGTGGCAGACGGATGCCTAAGTCGGCGGGGCGACGACCCTCGGCGAAGAAAATCTCCTGGCGCATCAGATAGACCAGTTCCAGTGCACTGTCGTGGTTGTCGAGGCCATCGATCATCTCCTGAGTGACTGAGGTGCCCGAGATATAGGGAATGGTGATGAGGTGTGGAGGGCGACGGTCGATGATGAGCCCGACACGCAGGGAGTCGGTGGGCGATGCCTGCACACGATATTCTGGGTCGTTGGGGAACGACTTCAGACCGCCATTATAGCGTCCTTCCAGTTGGTCGTTGATACCTGTTTGTATGGGGCGTGCCTTCACCAGTTGCAACAGTGCAGTGAGATGTTGCTTGGCTTCTGTAAGGTTATTGCTCGATAGGGATGCCTCTGCTAAGATGAGGTAATTCTCCTCAGCCTTGGCTATAGTGAGGGCACATTGGTCGGTACTGGTAAGCTGGAAGTATTTAGGGTCGAGGAAATCGAGACGGGGCAGTGGCTGGAACCAGTCGCTCCAGATGGCTTCCTGGGCTCTGTTCAGCACGCCGTTTTTGCTGTCGAAAAACACTTGGTGGTAGAAATCCTTTGAGCACGATAATGCCTGACGGGCATGGCCGACAGCCTCGTCACGGTTGCCCATCCGATAGGCGGCACGGGCATAGAGGGTGTGGATGAAGGCGCGGTCAGTGTCATTCTGTGCCAATGGCAATGCCTCGTTGAGCACTTCCATGGCTCGCTTCAGCTGACCTTCCCATTCCACCACGTCACCGCCATTCTCGATGGGCAGTGCGCGGAAGAAGTCCCCGGCCAGAATCATCGAAAAGGCTTTGATATACAGCAGGTGGAAACGTTCAGCATCGGTGGTGTTGGGGTCTGCTGCAGCCACCTTTGTCAGACCATAGTCGGCCATTTCGCGCAGTGCTCCCACATTCCGCTGGAGCAGGGTGACGTCGGCATCGGTGTATAGCAGCTGTGGTATGTCGAAAACCTTGCTCGACCGGGTGTAGTTATTGAAATAGTTGTCGGAGAGGATTTCCATCAGCTCCACGAAGTCCGATGTCCGCAGGGCCAACTCTTTCTCTGTGCCATTCACCCAGGTCTCCATGGGGTTGTCGGAATGGAGAAAGGTCGTCTCGTCAACATTGGGGTTAATGATATCGTCGGGGGTGACAAGGTCGCAGCTGACCACCGACAACGTTGCAAATAATATGGGGATATATTTTAATTTCATTTTCTGATTACTCCGATTACTCTGATAATTCCGATTATTCTGATAATTCCGATTATTCTGATAATTCCGATTATTCTGATAATTCCGATTATTCTGATTACTCCGATTATTCTGATTATTCTGATTACTCCGAAAAATCCTAAAAACTCATTCTTGCAGTGAGGATAAACTGGCGGGGCTGGCTGTAGTTGCTATAGCTCAGTCCACCGGTGGCTACGGCACCTTGGGTGCGGGCACCACTCAGCACAGCTTCGGGGTCAACACTGCTGCTCGTCCATGCAAATGGATTATAGACGTTGAGCGCTAAAAAGAGTTGTTTTATCAGCGGTTTGTTAATATCAAAGGTATAATCGACGCCGATATTGCGGACTTTCACAAAGTCGGCCTTCTCGACGAAGAAATTGGTGAAATTCAGCCACGACTTAGCCTGGGTGGTACCAGCAAGGGCTGCCTCGGGGATGGCATCGTCTTTCAGTCCCTTAGCAAAGCGGAACTGTCGGTCGAAGGAGTGTACATAGGCTCCCGTCTGATAGTCGCCCATGAGGGTGAAGTTCAGTTTCTGCCAGCGTGCTGTGATGCTGAAGTTTCCATACACGGTGGGGATGGTGCGCCCTAAGTCTTGGTTGTAGAGGGTTTCCTTCACGGTGTTGTCGTCGTTCAGTGTGGTGGCGGTACCACGGAGGAAACCTACGGGTTTGCCTTCTTCCACCATGGTGACAATGGTGCGTGAGGAGAAACCTCCAATGGCGAAGGGCACGACACCGCCGGTGGAAATCACCTTGTTGGAGTTGGTGTTCAGCGATGTGCGTACATTCAGTCCCCAGTCCTTGGTGTTGATGACTTTCACGCCGATGTAAGTCTCGATGCCGCGATTGCGGATTTTGCCGATATTGGCAAGGTATGAACTGCTTTGTCCCGACGAGGGCAGGGTGGGGACATTAAACAGGGCATTGGTGGTGAAAGCACGATAGAAGGTAAAGCCTAAGGAGAGGACATTGTTGAAGAATGTTCCCTGCATGCCCACCTCGAAGGAGTGTTTCTTCTCAGGACCGAGATTGGGGTTACCGTTCTTGCCGAAGGTGTTGGCTTGTTTGTCGAGGTATGAACTGACATCGATGGTGCGTTGGTATTCAAAGGCGGGGGGATAACTTCCTGCCACACCATAGTTGGTCATGAATCTCAGCATATTCACCTTTCCGCTATACACCAACGACTGCATCCACGGTTCATCGGAAATGATGTAGGAAAGACCGATTTTTGGATAGGCTTGCAGTCCCACTTTGTCGCCGAATGCTGTGTTGTAGTCCACACGCAGACCTAAGTCGAGGTAGTAGCGGTCAAACAGTCCGAAGTTGTCCTGCAAGTAGCCACCCTCATTGTGTAGATAACTGAGCCATTCGTCGGCATAGATTTGGCCGGCTCCTGACATGATTCGTGCACCGTCGCGCACATTCTGTCCTTTGTAGAAGCTCTGGTGGTCGTGGGTACTGAAATATTGGAAACCGCCAGTGAGGATGTTACTGAACAATTCGTCTTTGTAGTATTTCCACTGTGCGCTCAGTTCGCCTGTGATACCATAGAAGTTGCGGTCGCTATTGGCCACACTGCCTGCGTCGGTGGTGCCGGCGGGTTTCATCTGGGTATGGATGATGTAGCGGTTGGTCTCCACCAGTTTTTCGGTGTTGTAGCGGTAGTCAAGACCTAAAGTGGCATGGATGGTGAGGTTTTTTATTGGCGTGAGTTCCAACTGTTGCGAGGTCTGGAAACGCTTTACCGACTCATGGTGGTCTTGAAGTGCCTCGGCTTCAGAAACAAATGCTTTCATCATGGCCCATTCGTAGGGACTGGCTGCATCGATGTCGGGATTGAAATTATGCTGAGCACCATCTTCGCCCAAATAGGTGAAATTGGCAGCGGCAGCTCCCTCGCAGAACCACAGTCCTGTGTAGTAGCCTTGGTTGCCGTTGCGGTTACGCTGGTATTCTTCGGCCACAAAACCGAAGGAGTTGGTGTATTTCAGCACGCTGTTCAGACGGAGTGACGTACCAAATCGAAGGTCGTATTTCTTCTGCTCGTTGCCATCGTGGATGAGTGTCCCTGTGTTCTGGCTCATGCTGGCACCAAACGAGTAGCCCATCCGCTCGGTGCCACCCGAGAAGTTTAGGCCATATTTCTGTTGGAAACCAGTCTGGTGGAGCAGTTCCTTCGTGCGGTCGAAATGATAGTATTGCGAATTGGCCACGTCGAAGCCCACCTGTGTGGTCACCGAACCATTGAAGTGGCCGTTGCCGTGGTGTTTCGTGAAAATCTGTATCACGCCGTTGGCAGCATCCGAACCGTAGAGTGTTGTGGCGGCACCACCGGGTACATACTCGATGTGGTCGATGTTCTCCATGGGGATGTCGCCGATGGCACTCGATGCGGCGGTCTGTCCGTTGATGTTGCCGTATGCGTTGTTCATCACGTTGAACATGGCCGAACCGGTGTTCAGATTATCCACACGCACACCATCGACGTAGATGACAGGTGTGGAGTTGGTGAATGCTGATGAAAGACCGCGCGACTTCACCATCGAGGTGGTTCCAGGCTGACCGTTGGTCATGGTTATCTGCACATTGGGAAGTGCGTTCTGAAGCATCTGGTCGATACGGTCGGTGGGCAACTTCTCCAAATCTGCTGTCGAGAGTTTCGTAATATTTGATGAGAGGCGGCGCTTTGACACGGCGGCACCCTGGCCTGTCACTACTACTTCGTTCAGGTTTTGGTTCCATACGTCAAGTGAGTCATCGGGAGTGTCTGTCAAAGGTACATCATTGTCTGCTTTCGCCAACAGGGGAAAGAAGAGAAATGCTGCACATAGAATAGTCAGTTTTTGCATCCTGTTCTTTTTAGCTTAAAATCAATAACTTAAAAACAATTTGTAATGAAAAAATCTATATTCTTTGTTTCAGCGTGCAAATGTCGGTATTTTTAATGAACTGAACAAAACATAACCATCTAATTTTTATATATTGACGATTTTAATGCTTTTTTAACTCAATAGGATTTAGCTTACTTCATGCGTTTCGTCTGGTTTTGAGGTTTTGAGGTCGCTTCGCTTGCAGGTTTTAAGGTGATATATGTATGGCAAAGACATATTTGAGCAAATCTCACCTCATAACCTCATAACCTAAAGACCTCATAACCTATAAGTTGAGGACTTACGAAACTTTAGTTCTCTAATTCTCAAATTCGTGACTTATTCTAAAGCACACATTAATTCATGATAATTCCGATGCTTTAGCATCCCATAATTCTTGTTTAATTCATGGTCAATCCCTGGCAATTCATGTTGAAAAACAATTCAATATCGTTTCTACGGATTTTTAGGACTTGAAGGACAGTTTGTCCTTCTTCTGATAAAATAGAGTAGAGAGTGATAATTCCGATGCTTTAGCATCCCATAATTCTTGTTTAATTCATGGTCAATCCCTGGCAATTCGTGTTGAAAAAACAATTCAATATCTTTTCTACGGACTTTTAGGACTTGAAGGACAGTTCGTCCTTCTTCTGATAGAATAGTGTGGATAGCGATAATTCCGATGCTTTAGCATCCCATGATTCATGCATTTAATTCATTGTTAATCCCTGGCAATTCATGTTGAAATAATAATTCTCTAATTCGCAAATTCGTGATATGAATGCCCCAACGAATAACCTCGTGACAAAGTCTGTGAGCCACAAATGGTAATCTCTCACCTCTTGCTTCTCACCTCTCACCTCTAAAAATCAACTTCTCCAATTCGTGATATGAATGTCCCAACGACTAACCTCGTGATAAAGTCTGTGAGCCACAAATGGTAATCTCTAACCTCTTGTTTCTCACCTCTCACCTCTAATAATCTTGTTTTTCTGACATACACGGGGTAAGTCCCTACGACTAACCACTCTCATAGATAATTAAAAACCGCTACGCTTAAGAAAAAGAATAAAAAGTTGGAAAAAAAGAAGAATGAAAAAGTGCCAAGGCACTCTCAAAAAGATAGAAAAACCTTCATGGTCTTCTATTGTATGATGAATATTCGGATTAAGGGAGTAAA
>OMXV01000068.1:7664-13543 GCA_900315075.1 uncultured Prevotellaceae bacterium
ACCTTCATGGTCTTCTATTGTATGATGAATATTCGGATTAAGGGAGTAAAAGGATGATGTTGTGTGAAGCAAATTTTTAATCCTTTTTCTGAACGCCTTGGCGTTTTTTCTTCCTTTTTCTATCTTTTTCAACGTCAGTACTTTTTTATTGATTATTCTCATATTGTTTCTACGGACTTTTAGGACTTGAAGGACAGTTCGTCCTTCTTCTGATAGAATAGAGTTGATAGTGATAATTCCGATGCTTTAGCATCCCATAATTCTTGTTTAATTCATGGTCAATCCCTGGCAATTCATGTTGAAAAAACAATTCTATATCGTTTCTACGGACTTTTAGGACTTGAAGGACAGTTCGTCCTTCTTCTGATAGAATAGAGTGGATAGTGATAATTCCGATGCTTTAGCATCCCATAGATGCTTTAGCATCCCATAATTCATATTTAATTTATGGTCAATCTCTGGTAATTCATGTTGAAAAACAATTCTCAAATTCGCAAATTCGTGATATGAATGCCCCAACGAATAACCTCGTGATAAAGACTGTGAGCCACAAATGGTAATCTCTCACCTCTTGCTTCTCACCTCTCACCTCTAATAATATCGTTTTGCGGACATACACGGGGTATGCCCCAACGAATAACCTCGTGATATAGTCTGTGAGCCACAAATGGTAATCTCTCACCTCTTGCTTCTCACCTCTCACCTCTAATAATATCGTTTTGCGGACATACACGGGGTATGTCCCGACGACTAATCACTGTTTTAAGTTGATTCAACACCCATCAACGCCAAAATTTATAAACTCACTTAAAAACTTATCTCCAAATATTTGTTTGTATGACAAATTCTTGCTATTTTTGCAAATTGTAACCGAAGAAGACGAAATAATACCATTTTATTACATACATTACTAATCTTTAAAACAAACGCTTATGAAAAAACTATTGCTACGTTTCAGTGCGTTGTGCGTGATGCTTCTCACTACCATGGCTGTTAATGCTGCGGAAGTGACCGCCAAATGGGATTTCAAGAACGACCTCCCGGCGGGCATCCGGACGGCAACCAACTTCCAGGGCGTAGAAGCCGACCTGCAATCGACTGTGGATGGCATTGCCATGCACGTCGATGCCACCAGTGGCAAACTCTATTGTGTGGGGCGCGACAATGCCCAGATGAACCCGGGGACAGTGCTGCAAGTGCCCGTCTATTCCACCAAGGATGTGGTCACGGTGGATGGATTCCCTGGCTATTGCCATTTCGCCGTGGGTGGCGAGGAAAACGGTTCGGAAAACACCGTCGTCCATAAAGCTACCACAGCGGAAGTTAAGCAGGGCTATGTGGAGGTTACCGCCACCGCTGGCAACAATTACATCAACTGTGTGTCTGTTGATATCGACAAACTCCCTGCTCAGGATGTCACCGGTACATGGGACTATGCCGATGCAACTGTCATGGCAGAGACCATGGCTCTCTCCGGTAGTACAGAAGAGGGTGAAGTCAACGCTATTGAGAAAAACGGACTGAAGATGAAAGTGTTAGCCAACGGAGCCTCGTTCCGTAATAATAACGGCAACAATATCCAGGTACGCAGCGGCGCAGTGTTCAAAGTGCCAGTGAAGAGCACCGAGGATATAGTCACCGTCTATGGATATCCTAACTATTCTTACTACACCATTGGCAATTCTGAGGAGATTACCAATACCGGTACAGAGCCTTGCACCACCTACACTGCTAAGAACAGTGACGTGAATCAAGGATATGTTGCCATCACATCGACCAACGACAACAACTATTTCCTCAAAATCTCTGTGGTGCAGAAAGCTCAGGAGGAGAAACCTGTACTTGAGAATGTGTCCGCTACCGCCACCTTCCCATTCAACCTCGGTACGGAGGGACAGACTGCCAACTTTGGCGAGGTTGCCGACTACTTCCTTGCCAGCAAGGTCACAGTAGGTGAAGGCTTGTTCATCAAGGACAAGAACAATGGGGGCGGCTTCGACCAGACACGTATCGAGCCGTACGATCAGAACAATAGTGCGGATGCAACCAACGAAATCAATTTCATCATCCAACCTAAGTTCGGTCTGACATTCACACCGAAGAGCGTGGCGCTCAAGACCACTCGCTTTGGCACCGACAACGGTCTGCTCGACATCAAGTGGCTCAATGCCGATGGTACGACAGTGACGTTGGCTACCGAAGTGAAACCCAACCGTAATAGTGGAACCAACCCGGCCATCGCATCAGAAGAGGGACTGAAATTCAGCGACCTCTCCTACGAGGTGACTGGAGCTACTCCAGGTGAGGGCCCCTGTGGTCTGCAGATTAATCTCTACCACTTGCAGAGTGGCAAACAGATAGGTTTTGCCGACATCGTTATCGTAGGTGAACTCAATGGTCAGGAGGTGGAGGTGCCGATGCTTGCTGCCTTCACAGCCAACGGCAAGGAATATCTCGCTGATGATGTCTTTACCGCCGAGGGTGCTTCCTACAAGGCTACCATCGAACTCTTCAGCAGCGACCCGATGATTTCCGCCGCAAATCCTGTCACCAACGTGTCATCCTACAGCGGTGAGATTGGCGAAATCACTTATAGCGGCAACGACGATGCCTGTGTGGTTACTATTCCAGTGTCACAAGGCAATGTTTCCATCGACTATATCATCAATTTCGTGCGCAAGCCATTCTTCACACTTACCTATTACGATACTGACAATAGTATTATGGGTACACAGCAGGTGGAGAAAGACACCCCAATCAGTGAGTTTGGTGTGGACTACACCACAGCCAAGGCCGATGAGGGATACAAAGTGCGCGGATGGTTCGAGAAGAGCACTGGCGGAAGGAAATTCGCCACTACCGACATCATCACTGCTGATATCATGCTCTTCGCAGTGGACACCGAGATAGAGGAAGCCAGCACTTATAAGAAGTACAACTTCGACCTCACCAGCAACATCTTCTATCCTGAGGATCATGAGGCATTCGTGCCCGTGGGTGGATATTGGCACGACGTGCAGCACGGATGGGCATTCAAGAACGGTGAGCGCATCGAACTGCTTGTAGGTCCGAAAGCAAGCATCTCTGTGACCAATTGTAAATATGGTGACGAAAATGCCGAACTCGTCTTCACAGATGCCAATGGTAATGAAGTTGGCCGTATCCCTGCAAAGACCGAGGGCGACGGCGAAATTCAAGCCATCCAGTATGAGGGTGAACCAGGAAAACTCTACATCGACGTGGTTTCAAGTGGCGAAATCTATATCCATAGCATCAGAATCGTCAACACCGCTGAGGCCAGCTACGCCAGCAATGGCAACTGGTATTTCGTCAAGCCAGGAGACGCTGAGAGCCTTATCGAAGTGCTCGACATCGTCAATGGCGTCAATGGCAACAAAGAGGCTGAGCGCTCATTCATCTTCCTGCCCGATGGTGTCTATGACCTCCGTGAGGCTACACTTACCGCTGTCTCCGGCAACAACATCTCACTTATCGGACAGTCGATGGAGGGTACCATCATTAAGAACACTCCATTCTACAGAGAAGAGGGTATCGGCAAGACTGCTACACTGCTCAACTCCGGACAGAACCTCTACATGCAGGATATCACCTTGCAGAATGCTCTCGACTACTACGGCGCACAGGCTGCAGGACTCGAGGGTGGACGTGCCGTATGTCTCCAGGATAGGGGCGACCGCGTGATTCTCAAGAATATCACTATGCTCTCCTACCAGGATACCTACTATAGCCAGAACACCAAGCAGTCGTACTGGGAGGACTGCGATGTACATGGCACCGTTGACTTCCTTTGCGGTGGTGGCGATGTACGTTTCAAGAACACCACGCTCTCACTCGAGCCACGCAATATCAACGGCACTGGCGGACGTACCATCACAGCTCCTACCACCACGGGCAACTTCGGTTATGTGTTCGACAACTGTAAGGTGGTTGACCTCGCCAATGGCAAGGGCGACTGGAACTTCGGTCGTACATGGCAGAACAATCCTATCGCTGTTTATCTCAACACCACACTCGACGACAATGCCGCTTCTACACTCGTGGCTTCCCGTTGGGTACAGAAGGGTATGAACAACCGCGACCCGAGACTGTTCGGTGAGTATGGCACCGTGAATGAGGCTGGCGAGAACATCACTCCGGCTTCCAACATCATCACTTCCTATGGTGGACAGTTCGAGACAATCCTCACCGCTGAGCAGGCTGCCGACTTTACCTACGAGAAGATGTTTAAGGAGAATGACAACGCATGGGATCCTGCAAGTCTGACTATCCAGAAGGATGCACCTGTGGCTACTTACAGCAATGGCGAACTTACTTGGCAACCAGTAGAGGGTGCCATCGCATACGCCATCTTCAAGAATGGCGTCTTCCAGGATGTCGTCATCGAGGGCAACACCTTTGCCATCGAGGCCGAGACTGACGATGTGCTCACCATCCGCAGCGCCAACTCCATGGGTGGCTTCGGCGAGGCTGCTGAAGTGGAAGTGGAGGAGTCTGCACTCCTGCTCGACGAAAATGCTGTCAACGAGATTCCTGCTGTAGGCACAGAGGTGGCTACCGTCAACACCGTACGCACCATCGTCGGTGGCAACTGGAACACTATCTGCCTGCCGTTTGCTATCTCTGCCAACGAACTGGCCAACCAGGAGCACCCATTCTATGGCGCACAGATTATGGAACTGAGTGGCGCTACCTACGATGAGGCTGCCAACGCTCAGAACATCGACTTCCAGGCTGTCTCAGCCATGGAGGCTGGCAAACCATACGTTATCAAGGTGGATGCCGACGTGGTGAATCCTACCTTCAACAATGTGGTCATCGGTGCTGAGGTGCCTGCCATCGTTGAGGCTGGCAACTGCACGATGTATGGTCTGTTCAATCCTTATGAGTTTACAGCTGTCGCCAAGAACATTTTCTTCCTCTCCGAGGGCAACAAGTTCAGCTATGTTGGTGAACCGGGAACTATGAAGGGTATGCGTGCATACTTCGAAATCCTCTCATTGCCAGAGGGTGCCTACTCCAATGTCAATATGACATTCGGTGGTGCTACAGGCATCAAGTATGTGGGCGCTTCGACATCCAATGATAAGATATACGACCTCCAGGGACGTCAGGTCAACAATGTCACCAACAAGGGTGTCTATATCATCAACGGACGTAAATATGTGAAATAATTATTATCAACCACGGGGCGTGTGTCTTCGCATGCCCCCTCATAATTCTAAAGCCTATGAAAAAATATGAAATTCCTGCAGTGAAAATCCTGCGCACAGAGATGAAATCACAGCTCCTCGTTGGTTCTGGTTCCATGACCATCGGCTCCGATGCTATTGGTATCGACGGCAGTGTTCCCGGAGGCAACAACCCCGGCAACGCTTTCTAAATCGAGGAAGATTCAACTTTGTAGGGCTTACTTCATGTATGCCCGAAGAAACAAAACGGGCGGATACCAATCTGCCCGTTTTTCCATGACATCATCAAACCCACCGTAGGGGCTTACTTTATGTATGCCCGTTCTCTCAACCATCCCGCTCCCCTCTATCAGTCTGATTATACAGAGTTTTTTAAATCTACGGACTTATAGGACTTTAAGGACTAAGAACTACCTTAGGACATTGTCAATCACAATCATTCTTGTCCATTTGTGCCATTCGTGGTTAGTAGTATTTGTCCATTGGTATCAATCATTCGTGTCCATTGGTGCCATTCGTGGTCGTCTCTTAGAATTATTTGGCCCGGATTATTTCGTGTTCATTCGAGCTATTCGTGGTCGTCTCTTAGAATTATTTGGCCCGGATTATTTCGTGTTCATTCGAGCCATTCGTGGTCGTCTCTTAGAATTTTTTGGCCCGGATTATTTC
>OMXV01000018.1 GCA_900315075.1 uncultured Prevotellaceae bacterium
TTTTCAAGTTAATTTATGTAAAAATAAATGATATTTATTCATATTGAATCTATCTTGAATGTTAATGAATTTAACTATAATTTACCGAACTATTGTATTATAATTTATATATGAGTTAGTTCTTGGTATATATATATTTAGCATCTCACCATGCCATATTTCTATTCTGCACCAAAATCTCTTGTGGAGATTCCACGAAAGTGGTGGCTCCATGCTTGAGGAGGAAATCGCGTGAGCGAAAACCCCACAGGACACTGATACAGGGGAGCGAACAATTACGGGCAGTCTCTATATCGACGTCACTGTCGCCTATATAGACTGCCTGAGTTGTATCAACATTTAACCGTCGCATAGCCTCCAATACAGTGTCGGGTGCCGGTTTCTTGCGGATTTGTTCACTCTCACCAATAGCGACATCCACCAATGAGCCGAAGAAATGAGCACACAACTCCTGGGTAGCCTTTTGAAACTTGTTACTGACAACAGCAATTTTCTTTCCACGTGATTTCAACGCCCGTAAAAGCGTGATGATACCCTCGTAGGGACACGTGGTGTCCATACTATGCACTAAATAGTGGCGGCGGAACACCTCCAATGCCTCTTCTATGCGTTTCTCATCGGTTCCCTCTGGCACCGCCCTCTGCATGAGTACCCTGACGCCATTTCCCACAAAAGCACGAACCTCATCGATGGAACGACAGGGCATCTGGCAAGCTTCCAAGGCAGCATTCACACTTGCTGCCAAGTCGCCTAAAGTATCCAGTAGCGTACCATCTAAGTCGAAAATATATGCATAGTATTCTGTCATTTCATACTGTTTTAATGGACGCAATAAATCACATCCTTACATATTATCATTGTGCAAATGTAGGTAAAAAATATGATTTATAGCAGCATATCGGTCGAAATTCATTGAGTGTCATTCAATTTTCGTTCTACACTTCGTAAAATTCAGATTAAAACGGTAATTTTGCAGTCAATTACTAAAAAAACAAGAAATATCAACAACGGGCATGAAAAAGGACGAAAAAAAGAGCAAGAAAAAGTGGTTAATCGGTACAGCTGCCGTAGTGGCTGTCTTATTGATTGGTGGCTACTGTGTGGCACATCATTACCTCTATTCACAGCTATTGGCAGGCGATGAGAAAGTCTATATCTATGTAGATAAGGACGACAATGTGGATTCCGTATTGCATAAGGTGGAAGCGGTAGCCAACCCTACTGCTATGACAGGCTTTCGCAAGGCTGTGAGTTTCAAAGACTATGGCAGTAACATCAAACGTGGTCGCTACGAACTCAACAAGGATGCTTCCGCCTGGTCGTTTACCAACACACTGCTCCGTGGTGAACAAACACCACTCAACGTGCCCGTGCCATCCGTGCGCACCCTCGACCGCCTGGCCTCTGCCGTGGGAAAGAAGTTGGAATTGGACAGCCTGGACCTGCTCAACAAACTCTCCGACCCTGCCGTATGCAAGAAATACGGTTTTGAGCCAAATACCATCGTCGCTATGTTCATTCCTGACTCCTACAATATGTACTGGACGATCTCTACCGACGAATTTCTTGACCGCATGAAACAGGAATACGACAAATTCTGGAACGAGGAGCGTAAGAATAAAGCCAAGGAAATCGGTTTCACACCTAACGAGGTGGCCACCTTGGCAAGCATTGTGACCGAGGAAACCCGCAACACCGCCGAGAAACCTACCATTGCCGGACTTTATATCAACCGTCTGCACAAAAACATGCTATTACAGTCGGATCCCACAGTAAAATTTGCCTTAAAGGATTTTGCCGCCAGACGAATCTATAACAGTATGCTCGCTGTCGATGACCCCTATAATACCTACAAATATGCGGGTCTGCCTCCTGGCCCCATCAAAATCCCCATGAAGGAAGACCTTGAAGCTGTGCTCAACTATCAACACCACGACTACATCTATATGTGCGCCAAGGAAACCTTCGACGGCACACACAACTTTGCCAAAACAATTGGTGAGCACAATGCCAATGCCCAAAGATATTGGAGGGCACTCAACGAGAGGGGGATTAAATAGTTGTTAGTTGTTAGTTGTTAGTTTTTAGTTGTTAATCGTAAGAGGTGAGAGGTGGGAGAGATGATTTGAGGGCAGCGTAGGTATTGTCTGAACTCCTAAACTCCTGCTACTCCCGAACTCCCTAAAAATATACAATTATCAAGATTTTTCAAAAAACATGTTATGTAACATAAGAAAATATTTGTCAGGCTTAACGAAAAGGTGTACTTTTGCATCTGTTATCCTGAATACAATCTTTTTACCTTAAAAAGAAGCTAATACCTATTGAGATTGAATCGCTTCCTCTGTGAAGAGGGGGCGGTTCGTTTTTTTGTGAGTTGGTAAGTTTATGAGTTTATAAGTTATTCAGAGGTGAGAGGTAAGAGGTGAGAGGTGAGAGATTACCTTTGCTGCTCTCGGTATATTGAATTTGTGACTTTATGAGTTTTATTTCGGTATTTCGGAGCATCGACTAACAACTAATTTTGAGTTTATGAGTTTATGAGTTGGTGAAAGGGGTTATGTCTAAAGTCCGGCTACTCTTGAATTGTTGTAACAATTCTTTTTCCCCTCAGTTCAAGTTTTTCACGAGTTTTCTTTTGGTATATAGAGAGAAATAATTATCTTTGTAGCAATCAAGAGGGAAATCAACATTCTGTAATTACAAAGCGAAATTGATTCCTATACATCTGGTACCATTATTAAAAAAGAATAACCATTGACATATATATTATGAACAACTGGCCCCCTAACCAACCACAGCAGCCACGTCAGCCACAACGCCCATGGCAACGAGGAAACATACAACCACAGTGGCAACAACAGTCACCTCAGCAACCGTATTATCAGCAAACAGATTCGTGGGGACCCATGAATCCACAACCTCCTCGCAAGAAGCGACGTTGGGGAATGATCTTAGGCATCACAGGCGGCGTAGGTCTGTTAGCCCTGCTACTAACAGGATTATTATGGCCAGGATGGATGCTTGGTCATGGCGACGACGAGGAAAGTACCTCCTTTGTAGATAATTTCACCGAGGAAGAACTCGCTGCCTATAAAGACAACGTAGAAGACCATTTCAGCGGGCACAGCCGTCCGTTCCGAGAAGAGCCTATTCCCGGCATTGTAGTCTCAGCCAAGGCAAATGCTTTCGACCAAGACACCGAAGTGAAAATCAGCGAAGTGAGCGACAGACAATTTGAATGGATCAGCCGCGCAGTAGAGGGTAACCGCACGCACGAGCATGTGCTATTTGCCTTGAAGGTAAATGCCGGGCTCTCTCCCGACAGTGTAATTCCCGGCAAATACAAAATGGAGTTCGACCTCAACAAGATGGGCATTCCTGAGGAGTTGCACAAATATGTCCAACTCAACCGTATCGACGATGTCGGCCGTCTCTATACCTACAGCACCCGCTTGAAAGACGGCGTCATCAGTTTTGAGAGCAGCCAGAACGGTTTTCTTTCTGCTACCATTGGCATCTATGGCTATATCGGTCTCTCAGGGTTAGCCTGGGCGGCATGGAATTTCAATCGCAACTACCCCATCGCCAACTATTTCAAAGACAAGGACAATGCTGTACTGCTCTATCTGAAAGACGAATTTGGAGATTTTAGAGTAGGCTTCAACATGAGCGATACAGAAGATGAAGCGCGTAAGGCAACCTACCTCGCCAAACTTGACTCCATCGACCGACAAATCAACAAGTTGGAACACGACATGGAACTCTCTTGGAAAGAACGAAAGTACAGCAGCACCGTGCCATTCACGTCGTGGCTGAAGTCATGGCTGAAAAGCGACCAACAGCAACTAAAAGCCAAAGAAATTGAAGCGAAGGCAAAGATTTTGGATGACATGTTAGAAGATGACAAATTCTTGCAGCGGATGAGGAAAGACCCAGATGCTCAGCCACCCGCCAGTGTACAGTATATCATCAAAATGACCCGCATAGCCCTGCGTTTTCTCCGCACAAACCAAAAAACACAATTGCCCTCCTATATGTTTGACATTTTATTAGTGGGCAGTGATTACTCTGAAATGAAAGGCAAATCCGTGGAGGGTATGCGCATCCATAATACCGGACACAAAGACTACATCGCCATCAACTATTCCAACATGATCAAGTTGAAAGAAGGATCGAAATCCCGAAGAGAAATAAAAAAGGATGTTATTGATTTGATGAGCACCACCATTACCCATGAACTTTTCCACATCTGCCAGTCGGAATATACCACGGTGTATGCCATCCAAACCGATATGCGCTATATGGAAGCCACTGCCGCTGTGCTGGAGCAGCAGTTTGCAGAGTGGCTGATGAAGGAGAAGAAAATCAGTTACAACCCCTTGGAAGAAATGGGCAAGGAGTCAAATCGTTTCGGTTTCACTACCCGCCAACACAAGGAATGGACTGCCGCCACCCTTACAAAACCCATCTCTTCAATGGACAAGCCCTACGAGATAAGTATGCGAGAAGTGGAAGCCGCCATCACCGACTACATGAACCAGGTTCAAAATGTTTCCCCCGACAGCATTGCGCAACGACAGAAATTGTTTAAAGAATACAATTCACGTATCAGCAATGCATGGAATGAAAAAGCAGAAGACGCCAACGTTGACGGTGGCTATGCCCTTGCCGATTTCATTCAACTGCTCATGGATAGCAAAGGTCGCAAGACCTGCGGTCAACTGATGGATCATTTCGGCAAGATGAAAGGTTTTGACGGTTCACTGAAATCTGCCTTTAATATCAAGGACAATGAAGTGTTCTACAAATATTACGAGCAATTCTGCCTAAAATACATAGATCAAATCGTTCAAAAGCAGAACGATGCATACATGGATTCCTCTGGCAAGAAATTTTTCTACCATCTCTTTGGACCGCAATTAGAAATTACTCCCACACAATGCGTACACAAAATCCAACGGTTTGGTGAAGCAGGTCCCTATGCCTGTAGGACGATTGATATCATGTGCAAGTCAGACAAGCCCTATAATATGTTCTTGCTACCATCCGAAGATATCGATGAAAAGGCTGTGAAAGTTTCATTTATGAAAAATGATTCCACACTGGCCGACAATCCCTATTTCATTGAAAAGGACAAAGTGACAGGCAAAAGTTATTATCAGGTACGCGCACCCATCTTCTTCACTCCATCGGTTAAAGGGCAGACATTCACCAGCGAGAGTGCCATCACAGCAGTGGCATTGTTCGCCCCTGAAAATCCCCTCAAAGTAGTAGGACCCTCCGCCGACGGCACAGGCCTCACCATCCTTCCCAACAACACCGCCCCCGAGGATTTGGTAAGAAACAATGTCCTCTCAGGCATGCAAATCCTCATCAAGAACGCCAAGGGTGACTCCCTCTACACTGGGCAACTCATCGCCGAGGACCTGAGCCGTGGAATCACCATTCCCTGGGAGCGTATGGGTGTCACCGCAGAGGAATCCAAAGACTTAAAACTCAGTTGCCGCTGGTACTATCGCTCACCCTACGACTACAACAAGTTCTATTACAGTCCAGAGACCACAGAAGCAGCGTTCACTGCCGACGAAGAAAAAGCACCTAAGCCCAAGAAAGGCGTGGTTCTCGACAAGGTGTTCAAAGTGACCTATATGATAGACATGGATTGGAGCGATGAGGTTTTGGCCGAAGCGGCAAAAGAAGGTTTTAATATGAGAGAGGCATCTGCTCACGTCACCATGAATACTGATGGTACATTCACCATCGACATCGCCGGACAAGACATGCCAATTTCTGGCGGCGACGAAAAAAGCCGCGGTTCAGGTATTTACAAAATCAGTTCAATGAGTATCCAGGGCAAAGGCACATTCTATGGAGACACCTCGGCTGATCCAAGCAGTGGAGTTGTAGAATACTCAATCAGTGACATCGACCCTGCTTCCATCAAGCAGAGTAGCATTTTCAAAGAGTCGGAATTAAGTGGAACAGAATACTGCGATTTATGTAAACGAAACGAAAAAAAATACGAATATACTTCTCATCAATTCAAGATTGTAGATCCTGAGGGCAAATACTCCAGAAGTTACACCCTCAATTTCGTTTACCGTAAAGATTCCGAAAAAGAAACTTTCAGTGTAGGTTTCTGGGCACACCTTACTGGCGTTGAAAAAGAAGAATACGTTTCACACAGTGGGGAGGACATGGGAAAGACACAGAAGAACACCAAAGATGTTGACCGGGAATTGCGCATCGACTTCATGGGAGAAATAGCGAAATGAAAGCCCATTATTTTGTCCTTTATATAAAAATGTGTAATTTTGCGGTCTGAAAATAAATATTGACAACAAAAAAACAACATAACATTATGGCAATCAACGAAGAAAGCACCAGCACAGAGAAAAGAAGCCTCAGTTTTGTAGAGCAGATTGTGGAGAAAGACTTGGCTGACGGCAAGAACGCCGGTCGTATTCAGACCCGTTTTCCACCAGAGCCCAACGGTTATCTGCATATCGGCCATGCCAAGGCCATCTGCATGGACTTTGGTGTAGCAGAGCACTACAATGGTGTATGCAACCTGCGTTTCGACGACACCAACCCCAGCAAGGAGAACAACGAATATGTGGAGAACATCCTCAACGATATCAAATGGTTAGGTTTCCACTGGGGCAACGTGTATTACGCCTCTGACTATTTTCAACAACTATGGGACTTCGCTGAGTGGCTCATCGAGCATGGACACGCCTATATCGACGAGCAAACCTCCGAAGAGATTGCCCGTCAGAAAGGCACACCCACCGAGGCCGGCACCCCATCGCCCTTCCGCGACCGCCCTTGGGAAGAGAGTCTGCGCTTGTTCCGCCAGATGAACACCGCTGAGGCTGTAGAGGGCAGTATGGTGCTCCGCGCACGTCTCGACATGAGCAACCCCAACATGCACTTCCGCGACCCCATCCTCTATCGTATTATCCACATACCCCATCACCGTACCGGTACAAAGTGGCACGCCTACCCCATGTACGACTTCGCCCATGGACAGAGTGACTATTTCGAGGGTGTCACCCACAGTATCTGCACCCTGGAGTTTGTACCTCACCGTCCACTCTACGATAAGTTTATTGACTTTTTGAAGGAGAAGAACGGCGAGACAGAACATATCGACGACTTCCGCCCCCGCCAGATAGAGTTTAACCGGCTGAACCTCACCTACACCGTGATGAGCAAGCGCAAACTGCTGGCACTGGTCACCGAGGGTCGCGTCTCCGGCTGGGATGACCCACGTATGCCCACTATCAGCGGCATGCGCCGTCGTGGTTACTCACCCGAGGGCATCCGCAACTTCATCGACAAAATCGGCTACACCAAGTTTGACGCCCTCAACGACGTGGGACTTTTGGAGGCCGCCATCCGCGAGGACCTCAACCAACGCTCCATACGCGTGAGCGCTGTGCTGAACCCCGTCAAACTCATTATCACCAACTACCCCGAAGGGCAGACCGAGGAGATGACCGCCATCAACAACCCCGAGAACGAGGCCGACGGCACCCACACCATTACTTTCTCACGCAACCTATGGATGGAGCGCGACGACTTTATGGAGGATGCCCCAAAGAAATTCTTCCGTATGACTCCAGGCAAAGAGGTTCGTCTGAAAAATGCCTACATCGTGAAATGCACCGGTTGCAAGAAAGACGACGACGGCAACATCGTGGAAATCTATGCAGAATACGACCCTGAGAGCAAGAGTGGCATGGAAGGTGCCAACCGCAAGGTGAAAGGCACCCTGCACTGGGTATCTGCCGACCATTGTCACCAAGCAGAAGTACGAGTGTATGACCGTCTCTTCTCTGTGGAGAATCCAGGTGCCAGCGAGCAGGACTTCCGCGAATTGTTGAACCCCGACTCACTGTCGGTTGACACCTGCTGCTATGTGGAGGAATATGCAGCTGCCATGCGCCCAGGCGACTATCTGCAATTCCAGCGCATCGGCTATTTCATGGCAGACCCTGACTCTACTCCTGAGCACCCAGTATTCAACAAGACCGTTGGTCTGAAAGATACGTGGGCAAAGATGAAGTGATGTTTTTCAAGTAAACAAGTTGACAAGGTATTTGATGACAAGTTAACTAGTTGACGAGTAAACAAGTTGACAAGGTATTTGCAATACTATTACCTCGTCAACTCGTATCTCGTTAACTTGTCAACTATAGAAATCATGCACGACAACTATTTCGAGAGCAAAGAATTTAAGGAGAACCTGAGCAAATACGAGGAAGGCTGCCAAAGTGGCGAGCCTGTGTATCTCGACTCTGAAGCACTGACCGACATTGCGGAATACTATCATTCTGCAGGGCGGTCGGAAGATGCTATTGTGGCCGCCGACTATGCCCTGAGTATGTTTCAAGGTGCCACCGCCCCCCTTGTGTTCAAGGCACGCATGGCTTTACTCAAGGGTGCCGATGCGCAGGAAGCCGACAAGATAGCAGAGCAAATCATCGACAAGACCGACCTTGACTATTATTATATAAAAGGTGAGATTATGATTGCCGACGGTCGTCCCACAGCTGCCGACTGTTATTTTGAAGACTGCGCCGACAACCTATCTGACGAGGAATATGCCGACTATGTGCTTGATGTGGCCACCGTCTTCGCCGACTACGACCAGATGGAATATGCCCACAAGTGGCTGCTCAAGAGTGGGGAGACTCATCTGGCAGACTATCGTGAGCTACTTGGCCGCATCTATTTAGGAACAGGACGCTTTGAGGAAAGCGAACAGATTTTTTCTGCCCTGATAGACGAGAGTCCTTTTACCGCAGCCTATTGGAACCTGATGGCCTCGGCACAGTTCATGCAGAACAAATTCAACGACTGCATAACAAGCAGTGAATACGCTATCGCCATTAATCCCCAGGACGAGGATGCCCTGCTCAACAAAGCCAACAGTCTGCTCAACCTCGACAATTTCGAAGAGTCATATCTCTATTATAAACGCTACACCGACAGTAGTCAGAACAAAGAGATTGGCGAATTGTATCAAGGAATATCACTCCTCAACTTGAACCGCATCCAAGAAGCTGTCACTCACTTACAGGCAGCTGAGCAATACCTGACGCCCCACTCTACCTGTCAGATTGAATTATTTCAGGAGATGGCCTTCGCCCAAAGCCGATTAGGACATACCGATGAAGCACTCCGCTACATCGACAAAACCGACACATTGGACTGCGACCACAACGAGATGCTTGTGCTTCGCGGACATATCGTGTTGGAAAGTCACCGAGAGGATGAGGCCGACTTCTATTTCCACAAAGCCTTGCAAGACTCCAACTACTCCCCCAATATTCTATTTCGTATTGCCGTTTCACTTTTCGACAACCATTATGTGTCGCAGTGTTACAAAATGCTACGAAGCATGATAGAAGTGGTGGATAATGATTGGAACAAAGGCTATTCCTACTTAGCCGCCTGTGCGATGGAAATGGGTAATCGTGAAGAATATCTATATTATCTGAAAGAAGCTGTAGAGCGCAACCCCATTGAGGCGAAAAATGTACTGAAAGACCTTTTCCCAGAGGGTATGTCACCCGAAGATTATTATCTATACGCTAAAAACGAAGCGCAACCACAATGAGTTTTATTACAACCCTACTTGCCCACCTGACATACGGCACCATTTTCCTGCTGATGCTTCTTGAGAGCACCGTGGTGCCTGTCCCCTCAGAATTGGTGGTATCGCCAGCGGCCTACCATGCCGCAGGTGGGAATCTGAACGTTTTCCTTGTAGTCCTCTTCGCCACCATTGGCGCCGATGTCGGTGCCAGTATCAACTATGCCGCCGGTTATTACTTAGGACGTCCCCTCGTCTATCGTTTTGCCAACAGTAAATGGGGACATCTATGCCTGTTGAACCAAGAGAAAGTGGAGAAGAGCGAGAAATACTTCTACGACCATGGTGTGGCAGCCACACTGACTGGTCGTCTGATTCCTGGCATCCGCCACCTAATATCCATCCCGGCTGGTCTTGCCAAAATGCCCTACTGGAAATTCCTTTTCTACACCACTATCGGTGCTGGCGTATGGCACAGCATCCTTGCCGCTTTAGGCTGGTGGCTTCACACTTTTGTTCCCGAAGACCAACTGGATGACAAGATTATGGAGTATGGCGACTATATCAAATGGGGCATCATCGCCCTTGTAGTCATCGCCATAGCCTACTTTGTCATCAAACATTATATAAAGAAAAGAAAGAAAAATGAAAATTGAAGGGTAGTTAAAGGGTAGTTAAAAGGTAGTTAAAGAGTAGTTAAAGGGACAATACAATTGAAAATTGAAGATTGAAAATTGAGATTCACTGGGATGATTGGGAGAGATTGGGATGATTGGGAGAGATTGGGATGATTGGGAAAGGTATTCTCTCACCTCTTACCTCTTATCTCTCACCCCTAATTATTCTCTTACCTCTCACCCCTTACCTCTAAGTCACCTCTAACTCCTAACTAAATCCTCTATATGAAAATACGGGGATTGTGCTTGGCACAATCCCCGGTTACATTCTTACTCAGCAAGTCTTATTTGCAGTAGAGAGCCACGATGGTCTCGTATTTCTCCTGCTTGCCAGAGGTCTGCTTTGGCTCGCCGACCTTCTTGCCATACTCATAAGCCTGCTCGAGAGTGAGTTTACCATCCTCGAAGTCTTTGCCGACACCCTCGTCGAAGCTTGCATAGCGTGCCTTCTTCATTGCGGGCAGTTCGCTCTCCTCCAGGATAGCGGCAGCGTTCATCAGAGCGCGTGCCATGGCATCCATACCGCTGATGTGAGCGATGAAGAGGTCCTCGAGGTCGGTGCTGTTACGACGAATCTTAGCGTCGAAGTTGGTACCACCATTGCCAAGGCCGCCATTGCGGATGATTTCCAGCATAGCCTGTGTCAACTCAAAGTTGTCGATGGGGAACTGGTCGGTATCCCAGCCGTTCTGAGCGTCGCCGCGGTTGGCATCGATGCTACCGAGCATACCAGCGTCAACAGCGCAAGCCAGTTCATGCTCGAAGGTATGGCCAGCAAGAGTAGCGTGGTTCACCTCGATGTTCACCTTGAAGTCCTTGTCGAGGCCATGAGCCTTGAGGAAACCGATGACAGTCTCAGTGTCAACATCATACTGGTGCTTTGAAGGCTCCATTGGTTTGGGCTCAATGAGGAATGTGCCCTTGAATCCCTTAGCACGTGCATAGTCGCGAGCCATAGTCAGCATGGTAGCCATATGCTCTTTCTCACGCTTCTGGTCGGTGTTGAGGAGGCTCATGTAGCCCTCGCGTCCACCCCAGAATACATAGTTTGTACCACCTAACTTAATTGTTGCGTCGATGGCATTCTTTATCTGTACGATAGCACGAGCCACAACGTCGAAGTCGGGGTTGGTGCTGGCACCGTTGGCATAGCGTTTATTGCCAAAGACATTAGCGGTACCCCACAACAGTTTGATGTTGGGGAACTGCTTCATCTTCTCCTGAGCATAGTCTGTGATGGCCTTCATGCGAGCCTCATACTCCTCGATGGTGTCACCCTCTTCAACGAGGTCAACATCGTGGAAGCAGAAATACTCAATCCCGAGCTTGTCCATGATCTCGAAACCAGCGTCCATCTTGTCCTTGGCGCGCTGTACGGCATCAGCTGCCTTGTCCCACTCATAGCTGCGTGTCTGTCCACCAAACTGGTCTGCAGAAGCGCCTCCCAGTGTGTGCCACCATGCCATGGCGAATTTCAGCCAATCCTTCATCTTCTTTCCCATGACGACCTTCTCGGGCTCATAATAGTGGAAAGCCATTACATTCTTTCTGTCCTTTCCTTCGAAAGGAATCTTACCGGTAAACGGAAAATACTCTTTTGCCATAATTTAAGTTTTATTATTTGGGTTGTTGGTAAAATGTTTTTATAGGGGGTGTATTAGTTAGAAGTTAGGAGTTAGAAGTTAGAAGTTAGAAGTTAGAAGTGACTGGCTATGGTATTGTCCCTTTAACTACTCTTTAACTACCATTTAACTACTCTTTAACTACCATTTAACTACCCAATTTTCAATTGTATTGTCCCTTTAACTACTCTTTAACTACCTTTTAACTACTCTTTAACTACCCTTTTTTATAATTGCTTTGCCAAGCATTCTTTCCATTGTGCATAGGCATTCAGGTACTCTGTACGATGAGCGGTATCAGGCTCGATGACAGAAAGTTTACGCAATGATGCGAAAGCCTCGTTGTTGTCTTTGTAGAGGCCACATCCCATACCTGCACCCTTTGCAGCGCCCACACTTCCGTCGGTCTCATAGAGCTCGATGGTAGCACCACTGACACCTGCCAATGTATCTCTGAAGATGGGGCTCAGGAACATATTTGCCTTTCCAGCGTGTATTTTGCGGATGTCCATACCCATTTGCTGCATTACCTCCATGCCGTAGCAGAAGCTGAAGACGATACCTTCCTGTGCAGCCCTCATGAGATGTGCCTTTCCATGCTTGTTGAAGTTGACGCCATTGATGGAGCATCCCACCTCACGGTTTTCGAGCACGCGCTCAGCACCGTTTCCGAATGGAGTAATCGAGACACCCTCGCTGCCGATAGGCACGGATGCCATAAAGTCGTTCATCTCGGCGTATGATATACCCTCTGGTGCAATGGTGCGACGCACCCAAGCATTGAGAATACCTGTTCCATTGATGCACAGGAGCACGCCTAATCGGTCGAGATCCTTAGTATAGTTGACGTGCGCAAATGTGTTCACACGGCTCTTCTTGTCGTAGTTGATTTCGCCGAGCACACCATAGACAACGCCGGATGTACCTGCTGTGGATGCGATTTCACCAGGATTGAATACATTGAGTGAGAGAGCGTTGTTTGGCTGGTCGCCAGCACGGTAGGAAATAGGCGTACCTTCTTTCAATCCCAATTCTGCGGCAGCGGCAGCACTGACAGAGGCCTGGACGCTGAACGTTGGAACGATGGTCGGCACGAGGCTCTCGTCGAAGCCAAAATACTTCATGAGGAAGTCGGCCACTTTTTTCTCACGGAAGTCCCAGAACATGCCCTCACTAAGTCCGCTGATAGTGGTATTGATTTCCCCACTGAGGCGCATTGCGAGATAGTCGCCTGGAAGCATGAATTTATAGATGCGGTCGAAGAGTTCAGGTTCATTCTCCTTCACCCAAGCTAATTTTGCTGCGGTAAAGTTTCCTGGAGAGTTAAGCAAGTTGCCCAAGCATTTCTCAGCACCTAATTCATTGAATGCCTTCTCACCGTATGGAACAGCACGGGAGTCACACCAGATAATAGATGGTCTGAGCACCTTCATGTCTTTATCTACACATACCAGGCCGTGCATTTGGTAAGAAATACCGATGGCCAGTATATCCTCACCTTTTGCTCCTGTGTCTGCCATGATTTTTGCCAAACTCAATTTGGCATAATTCCACCATGAGTCAGGTTCTTGCTCTGCCCATCCAGCCTTAACGGCATGAATAGGTGCTTCACTTTCGGGAAAGAACGCCGATGCCGCGCACTCTCCAGAGTCGGCATCTACCAACGATGCCTTGACAGAGCTACTGCCGACATCGAATCCTAATAAATATCTTTTTGCCATAGTTATTGATAGAGTAAATCTATATTGATTTAAAGTGTATCTATATCATCGAAAGAAAGCAGCAACTGTCTTTTGTTGTGCTCCTGTGGAAGTGCAGACTGTTGGTCTATACCATTTTTTAAATCCATCTTGATTTTCCTTGCCTCTGGAGACTTAGGGTTGAAACTATATACCCCATGGCTAACGCGGAGAAGGAGTGGCATTTTCCCTTTGACATGGCTACTTAGATACTTCAAAACATAGTCGTGCACATGTTGCTTCTCTACCGGGTCAAAAAGTGTATTTACAGAGTTATAGACATGTAGTGTGATTTTCCTCACATTCAGCCCCCGATTTCCCACTTCTGCCAGTATTCTATGTATGTGAGTATCGTAGCTATTCATTGCTGCTTTTCATTTGTCTGCAAAGTTAAATATAAAAATGGAATTCCATAAAAATAATTGATAAATTTTTATACCAATTATTTTTTATTATGTTACCTGAGAAGGATGAAAATAAAAAAGAAACGACAAGGTAACAAGTTGACAAGGTAAGCCCCACCCCCACCCCCTCTACAAATGGCGAGGGGAGTGATATGATGAGTGGCACTCCTAACTTCTAACTCCTAACTCTTAACTCTTAACTCCTAACTAAAAAAAGGGGGCTGGTAAAAACCAGCCCCCTTTATGATATTGCAAATAAAATTATGCTAAAGCGATCAGACCATTCTCGTCCTTGATTTTGCCCTCTTTGAAGAGCCATCCCATACCGAGAAGAGTCTCGGTCTCAGTAATTTTTGCCTGTTTTGCGATTTCCTTTACGCTCAGAGCTTTCTCAGCTGCTGAAAGAGCCTGATATACATCACCGGCCTTGAAGCCTACTGTTTCTGCATTGATAACAATTTCCACCTTCTTTGCAGTCTTCTTTGGGGCTGCCTTCTTCTCAGCTGCTGCCTTTGGCTCTGCAGCTTTCTTTGTTGCTTTCTTTTCTGCCATGATTATCTTAAAAAAAACTTTAGAATATGGATTGAACTAATTCTGTATCAATCTTTTAAATTCGTTGCAAAATTAGTGTAAATAATCCGATTAATCTAATTTTTTACTATAAAAAAGCGCCAAAGTGTCTCCAAAAAGTGTAAATTATGCGTTTTCTTGATTTAAATCAACCTCAGCAAGCTTAATTTTCAGTTCATCTAACTGTTTTTCATCGAGTTGCGATGGTGCATCAAGCATCACATCACGACCGCTGTTGTTCTTTGGGAATGCTATACAGTCGCGTATGCTATCAAGACCTGCCATAATCGAAACAAAACGGTCGAGACCAAAAGCCAGTCCTGCATGAGGTGGTGCTCCGTACTTAAACGCATTGATGAGGAAGCCAAACTGAGCCATAGCCCTTTCGGGTGTGAAGCCAAGGATATTGAACATCTTTGCCTGGAGAGCGCCATCGTGGATACGGAGACTGCCACCGCCCAACTCTACACCATTGCACACAAAGTCATAAGCTTTTGCCCTGACACGCTCTGGATGTTCTTCCAAGAGAGGGATGTCATCTGGATTAGGCATTGTAAACGGATGGTGGGTAGCCATAAGTCTCTGTTCCTCGTCGCTCCATTCAAAGAGTGGGAAATCAACAATCCATAAGCACTCAAATTTATCTTTGTCGCGTAATCCGAGTCTGTCGCCCATCTCCAGTCGCAGGGCACAGAGTTGTATGCGTGTCTTGTTTGCATTGTCGCCACTAAGGATGAGCACCAAGTCGCCATCAGCGGCACCCATTTTCTCCTTGAGTTGGAGGAGCACCTCCTGTGAGTAGAATTTATCCACACTGCTCTTGATAGTACCATCGGCATTGTATTTCACATAGACGAGTCCCTTGGCACCAATTTGCGGTTTCTTCACGAAATCAGTGAGTTGATCAAGCTGTTTGCGAGTATAGGCAGCACATCCCGGTACACAGATAGCCCCGATGTATGCAGCCTGGTCGAATATAGGGAATGTGCCTATCTTCAGCACATCCATCACCTCGACAAACTCCATTCCGAAACGGAGGTCAGGCTTGTCGCTACCGAAACGGCGCATGGCCTCATGCCATGGCATCTGCTGCAACTTGGCAGGCAATTCCACGCCCCTAACTTCTTTGAAGAGGTGACGGCAAAGGTCTTCGAAGAGGTCGATGACGTCCTCTTGATCTACAAAACTCATTTCACAGTCTATCTGTGTGAACTCTGGTTGACGGTCGGCCCTGAGGTCCTCGTCGCGGAAGCATTTGGCAATTTGGAAATACCTATCAAATCCGCTCACCATGAGCAACTGCTTGAGTGTCTGCGGACTCTGTGGCAGCGCATAGAACTGACCTGGGTTCATACGTGAAGGCACGACGAAGTCGCGTGCACCCTCTGGTGTACTACCGATGAGGATAGGTGTCTCCACCTCGATAAAGTCTTTAGAGTCGAGGAAGTTGCGAATGAGAATTGTCATTCTATGGCGGAGCTCCAGATTACGACGCACTGCATTACGCCTGAGGTCGAGGTATCTATATTTCATGCGTATATCGTCGCCTCCATCAGTTTTATCCTCAATGGTGAATGGCGGTGTGATACTCTCGCTGAGGATATTCAGACAGTCGGCAATGATTTCGATGTCGCCCGTGGGCATATTGGGGTTTTTGCTCTGGCGTTCGCTCACCGTTCCAGCGACCTGCACACAAAATTCCCTTCCTAAATGATTGGCTTTTTCACAAAGCTCTTTGTCAACAGCCTCATTGAAAACAAGTTGTGTGAGGCCATAGCGGTCGCGTAGGTCAACAAATGTCATGCCACCGAGTTTTCTGGTGCGCTGCACCCATCCGGCGAGTGTGACTTTTTTACCGGCATCAGAGAGTCTCAACTCTCCACAAGTATTTGTTCTGTACATTGGTGAGATATTTAAATGGTTTGTCAATCTATTGTTTTCGAAAAAACGCTGCAAATTTATGCAATATTTTGGAAATGGCAAAGGAATGTATAAAAAATAAAATTTATGACGCGATTTGTTAAATAAATGCAATAAACCACCAGGAATTGCACTATTTTATAGGTTATTTTACTAATTTTGCCGAAAACAAATAAAACGCAATTGATTATGAAGAAGATTATCCTGATGACATTACTTATGGTGTTTGCCTTTGGGCAGGCATCCGCCCAGAACCAGGCAGAGATTAAGTTCGACAAAACTGTTCACAGTTTTGGAACATTCAATGTGAACAATCCTAAACAAGAGTGTACCTTCACATTTACCAACGTTGGCGACGCACCATTGGTAATCAACCAGGCCGTAGCCAGTTGCGGTTGCACCGTACCTCAATATACGAAAACGCCAGTTGCCCCTGGTGAGCAAGGAACTATCAAAGTGACATACAATGGTGATGGCAAGCCAGCCGGCCATTTCAAAAAGTCAATTACTGTACGAACCAACGGTAAAGTGGAAATGACCCGCCTATACATTGAAGGTGATATGGTGGAATAAAACAATACATAGTATTCACAAAGGGGATATGCCGCGGCATATCCCCTTTGATTTTATATTGAAAATTGAAAATTGAAGATTGAAGATTGAATATTGAAAATTGAAGATTGATTTTTCGATATATCGTTATATCGACATATCGATATGTCGAATCTAACTTCTAACTCCTAACTCCTAACTAAATAAGACCCTCTCAATTAGAACGAATATGAGAATCCGAGTGAGAAGAACTCCTTAAACTGCCAGTATCCGTGGTGGTCGTCACGCCCTGTGCAGTCGTCGAAACGCGGATAGATGAAAAGTTTAGTAGAGATATATTTATTGAACTGGAAGGTAAATGTGTTTTCCCACTCCAACTCTGCACGGCTATAGGTGGTAAATCCATAGAGACGTGTCTGCCACTGGATATTATCAGAGAAGGCCCACTTCAAATCGACGGTGAACTGCGAACCGAAGTCGTGCAAAGTATGCTTTCCTTCCTCCAGACCGTTTCTCTTTACCAACGGCGAACGCTCCACATACTTGAAATTATAAGCGAAAGGAGCGAGGTGTATAGTACCCGTGAGTTTCTTATTGCAAGCTTCCACATTGTAATCCATACCGAGTGAGAGGTTCAAGTTGAATGGAGACAAGAAATCGGAATAGACAAACCGGTCGTTGCTCTTATATCCATGTGTGAACTGTGTGTAGGCTATCATCTGAAGGGTATAGTACCACCGTTTTGTAGCCTGCAGTCCAAACTTACTGGTGAGTCGCAACAAGTCCTCGGATGCTTTGAAAGAGTGGATACTATCGCTCTTAGAAGTCATGAAACCAAGTTTCATTTCCAGTTTATTATCCCATTTCACTTTCTGCTTGTTATCGTAGTTAGCCTCCATGGTGATACTACCAAGCAATGAATAGTTGCTCTCACCACCCTTATACCAGTTGCCTGAAATATAGTTTTGCAATCCCTGCAGATAATAGTCGCCCTTGATCGTCCAGAAATTGGGTTTTTCCACCACAACATCCACCTCTGGGTCATCTTGCAAGTCATCAGGGATATTATTTTCACTCACCAATTCTACATTTTGCTGAATAGGCACGATGATATCATTGCTCACGCCCCCTACCCTTCTAAGGTTGCTCTCGCTGTTAACAACCAAGTCGGGCCGGTTGAGATAGACATTCATAAGCACATTGTCAATCTCGTCGTTGACCTCATCTTGTTCTCCCTCCGTATATAAAGCCATTCTGAGCGCATTTTTTGCTGGTGCCTGATAATAAGTGAGTGGTGCAAACAGACGATAGAACCTGCCATCAGCAAGCATCGAACCATACTGCTCGTTGAGTGTTTCGTCGGATGCCACCAATGAGTCGAGGCGTTGCTTGTAAACCATGAGCGAGTCGGTGTAGTTTTTCATCAACTGATACTGCTGATACTGGATATTGCGGTCTGCGCGCTGATTATTCTGAGCCGAAAGCGAAATGACACAGACCATAAGAATCATAGTAATAAAAACTCTTTTCATTTACATAAATGTTTTGTTATAGAGTGCAAAAATAAACAAAAAAACTAAAACTGACATCATTTATGATTGAAAAATAAAGTTTGAGAAGTGAATTAGGGGCCTCAAATCATCCCATTACATTCCAAAACTCAAAAACTTAAAAACTCACAAACTCAAAAACTCCCCCAATAAAGATAATAAAAATAAGGTGACAATTTGTCCAATCCACAAAAAGTTCGTACTTTTGCAGTTCAATTATATTACAACATCGAGAATTAACAAATAAAATATTTTTAGCACTAAGAAATGGATAAGAATACAGTAACTGGGTTCCTACTCATCGCAGTGATTATCATTGCTTTCGGCTGGTGCAACAGACCTTCAGAGGAAGATGTTAAAGCACAGCAAGAACAACAAGCAAGAATCAGACAAGAACAAAAAAAGGCTGCTGAACAGAAGCAGAAAGAAGCAGAACAACGTGAAGCCAATAAGTCAGACAGCACGGCACTCTTCTTCTCCGCGCTCAATGGCACCGCCAGTGATGTGATATTGAAGAACGACAAATTGGAACTTACCCTGAGTACAAAGGGTGGTACACCGAAAAAAGCCGTTATCAAGGGTTTCAAGGACAAGGATGGAAATCCAGACATCACTCTTTTCAGCGATAGTCTCAAGAACAAGAACGGCTTACCTTACCACCAGTTGGAATTCCTTCTTGAGGGGAAAGAGCAGAATTTCTCCACACAGGATTTTTATTTCACTCCCACGGAACAGACCGACAGCACGGTGACTATGGTAGCCGCTGATGGTAGTCGCAAGATTGAGATGAAATACCTCTTAGGCAAGGACTACATGGTGCACTTCAGTTTCTTGGCCACTGGTATGGAAGGTCTTTTCTCCACCAGTACCAAGACCATGAACATCGAGTGGCACGACATGTGCAAGCAGCAGGAGAAAGGCCATTCTTTCGAAAACTATCGTTCATCGCTCACTTACAAAGAGAAGGGCTCTGGCACTGACTACCTAAGTGAAACATCCGACAAGAAAGAGACCATCGAAGAGGCTTTGGACTGGGTGGCCTTCAAAAACCAGTTCTTTAGCGCTGTGATGATAGCCAAGGACGAGTTCTCCGAGAATGCTGAATTGCGCAGCACCCCATGGGACAAGAGCACTGGCTATCTGAAGGAATACAATGCCAGTCTGAAAACCACTTTCGACCCCAAGGGCAAAACTGCCACAGAATTGGAATTCTACTATGGTCCCAACGACTTCAACCTGCTGAAACAGGTGGAGAAGGAAAGCACATTCGAGAAAGACCTGAAGATGGAGCGCCTTGTATATCTTGGCTGGCCTCTCTTCCGCATCATCAACCGCTGGTTCACGCTGTATGTGTTTGACTGGCTCACCAAGTGGGGTCTCAACATGGGTATCGTGCTGATACTTATCACCCTTCTCTTAAAGGTCATCACCTATCCATTGGTGAAAAAGACTTACATGAACTCTGCCAAGATGCGTGTGCTGAAGCCAAAACTCGAAGAGGCCACCAAGCAATACGACAAACCTGAAGACCAGATGCAGAAGCAGCAGGCGATGATGCAGCTGTACTCACAGTATGGCGTGAGCCCATTGAGTGGCTGTCTGCCGATGCTCATTCAGATGCCTATCTGGATTGCCATGTTCAACTTTGTTCCTAATGCCATCCAGTTGCGTGGCGAGAGTTTCCTCTGGATTAACGACCTCTCGACCTACGACCCCATTCTCCAATGGAGTAGTGACCTTTGGCTCATCGGCGACCACCTGTCGCTCACCTGTATCCTCTTCTGCGTGTCCAACGTACTCTACACACTGATGACCATGCGCCAGCAGCGCGACCAGATGGTAGGTCAGCAGGCCAGTCAGATGAAAGTAATGCAATGGATGATGTTCCTCATGCCAGTGATGTTCTTCTTCATGTTCAACAACTACTCTGCCGGTCTGAACTTCTACTACTTCATCTCCCTGTTCTGTAGTGCCGCAATTATGTTCATCCTGCGCAAGACTACCAACGACGATAAACTTCTCGCCATCCTCGAGGCAAAATATAAGGAAAATAAGAACAAGCCCAAGAAAACCAGCGGACTGGCCGCACGTCTGGAAGCTATGCAAAAACAGCAGCAGGAAATGCAACGCCGCCGCGAGGAACTGGAGCGTAAAAAGAAAGGACTCAAATAATGAACAAATCGATAATTGTAGCGGCAGCCATTGCCTGTGTATGCTGCTTGCCCTCAGTAGCCCAAAACAAAGTGAACATCGGTAAAAGTAAAATTACCCTGAAGAGCGACCTACTCTCCCCAGAGGGGCTGTGGGCCATGGGGCGCATCGCCAGTTATGCCCCCTCGTCCGACGGTAGCCAGATTATCTATCAGGTGGGGTACTATAGTGTTGAGGAAAATAAAAGCCATCACGTGCTATGCACCATCAATGCCGATGGTACTGGCCAACGCCAATTGACTCAAGATGCCGAAAACGAGACCGACCCTGCCTGGGTGGGTGGCCGCATCGCCTTTATCCGTGGCGGTGAGATATGGACAATGAATGCCGACGGCAGCGACCGTCGCCAACTGAGCAAGACCGATGGCAGCGTAGAAGGATTCAAATTCTCTCCTGATGGCACCCGTGTCATCATCCTCAAGTCGATGCCATTCCATGAGATTATCAAGGAGAATCCCAAGGACCTGCCCAAGGCTACCGGCCGCTTGGTCACCGACCTGATGTATCGCCACTGGGACCACTATGTGGAGAGCATCCAACATCCTTTCGTGGCCGATGTCACTGCCGATGGTATCAGCGAGGGCATTGACATTCTGGAAGGCGAGCCATACGAGTGCCCAATGGAACCATTTGGTGGCATCGAGCAGTTGGACTGGAGCCCCGACTCCAAAACCATCGCCTATACCTGTCGCAAGAAGACAGGCCGTCTCTACTCCATCTCCACCGACTCCGACATCTATATATATAATGTGGAGCAGAAAACCACCCGCAACCTGTGTAAGCCCGAGGGTTACCAAGACCCAGAGGTAGATGTCACGAAAACCCTCCGCGACCAGGCAGTAAACGCTCCCGAGAACCTGCAGAATAACCCTGGCTACGACCAGAATCCACAATTCTCACCCGACGGCAAGTATATTGCATGGCAGAGCATGGCCCGCGACGGCTATGAGGCCGACCGCAACCGCCTTTGTGTCTATGAATTGGCTACAGGCAAGAAACAGTATATGAGTGAGGCGTTTGACTCTGATGTCGATGGTTTCTGCTGGAGCGACAACAAGGATGCTATGATTTATTTCACCGGTGTATGGCATGGCACCTACAACATCTATTCTATTAGCAAGAAAGGTGAATTGAAACAACTCACCGATATAGTGGCCGACTTCGGTTCGTTGCAGATGCTGGGCGACGGCAAGCGTATCATTGCCGAGCGCCACGACTACACAGCCCCTGCCGACCTTTATATCGTCACCCCCAACTCCAAATCACCTCAAAAGACAGCTATCCAACAACTTACCTATGAGAATAAGCACATCCTCGACCAGTTGGCAAAACCCACCGTTGGAAAACGTTGGGTAAAAACCACCGACAATAAGGATATGCTCTACTGGGTAATACTACCACCACACTTTGATGCCTCAAAGAAATATCCCACCCTGCTCTTCTGCGAGGGAGGTCCACAAAGCCCCGTGTCGCAATTCTGGAGCTATCGTTGGAATTTCATGATTATGGCTTCACAGGGTTATGTGGTTGTCGCCCCCAACCGCCACGGCCTTCCTGGTTTTGGCTCTGAGTGGTGTGAGGAAATCAGCGGCGACTGGACAGGCCAGTGCATGAGTGACTATCTTGTGGCCATCGACGATGCCGCAAAGAATCTACCCTACGTAGACCGCGACCACTTAGGTGCCGTGGGTGCCTCGTTTGGTGGTTTCAGCGTCTATTATCTCGCCGGTCACCATGACAAGCGCTTCAAGTGCTTCATTGCCCACGACGGTGCCTTCAACCTCGAGGCCATGTACACCGAGACCGAGGAGAACTGGTTCAGCAACTGGGAATACGACGATGCCTACTGGAACAAAGACCAGACAGCCAACGCCCGTAAGACCTACGAGAACTCCCCCCATCGCTTTGTAGATAAATGGGACACCCCCATCCTCTGCATCCATGGCGAGAAAGACTACCGCATCAATGCCACCCAGGGTATGAGTGCTTTCAATGCCGCACGCATGAAGGGCATCGAGGCCGAGCTGCTCATCTTCCCCGACGAGAACCACTGGGTATTGAAACCCCAGAACGGTATTCTCTGGCAGCGCACCTACTTCAACTGGCTCGACCGCTGGCTAAAATAGGGGTAAGTGGTGAGAGGTAAGAGATTACCTATACTGCTCACAGCCATCAAAAATCATAGTAACGTCACTATAGTTACTATAGTCACTATAGAAACAATAAAAAAAACAAAAAAACAATAGCAATGACTACCAACTCCATTCAAAAAACACTACGCGACTCTGCCGCCATGCGCTGGACAGCGCTTTTGCTGCTGGCACTCGCCATGTTCTGCTCGTATATCTTCATGGATATACTGTCGCCTATCAAAAACTTGATGGAATCAACCCGCGGATGGGACTCCAGTGCATTTGGCACCATGCAAGGCTCTGAGGTGTTCCTCAACGTGTTTGTATTCTTCCTGATTTTCGCAGGTATCATCCTCGATAAAATGGGTGTCCGCTTCACAGCAGTACTCTCAGGAGCTGTGATGCTCGTAGGCGCCATTATCAAATGGTATGCTGTGAGCGAATCGTTTATGGGCAGCGGACTGGAGACCTGGTTTACCAACAACCTTAACTACATCCCTGGCTTCGACGAACTGGGTGTCTCGCCCTTCTACGAGGGCATGCCCGCCTCAGCGAAATTTGCCGCCTGTGGCTTTATGATTTTCGGTTGTGGTTGCGAGATGGCTGGTATCACCGTTAGCCGCGGTATCGTGAAATGGTTCAAGGGCCGCGAGATGGCTCTTGCCATGGGTAGCGAGATGGCCCTTGCCCGTCTGGGTGTTGCCACCTGTATGATTTTCTCACCCTTCTTCGCTAAATTGGGTGGTCAGGTAAGTGTTTCTCGTTCAGTGGCTTTTGGTGTAGTGCTCATGTGCATCGCCCTGATTATGTTTATCGTGTATTTCTTCATGGACAAGAAACTCGATGCCCAAACTGGCGAGGCAGAAGAGAAAGACGACCCCTTCAAAATCAGCGACATTGGCAAGATTCTCTCCGACAGTGGTTTCTGGCTCGTGGCCTTGCTCTGTGTGCTGTATTACTCGGCCATCTTCCCGTTCCAGAAATATGCCGTCAACATGCTTCAGTGCAACCTCACGCTGGTAGAACCTGATAAGAATTCATTCTGGGCAAGTCAGTCAGTGACCATCTATCAATACATCATCATGCTTGTTGTGGCTATTGCTGGTTTTGCCTCCAATTTCCAAAAGAAAGCCAATCTGAAATATGGTCTTTTAGGAGTCTCCATCATCGCTCTTATCGCATACTGCTACATGGGTTATATGCGTCAGTCGGCAGAGAGCGTCTTCGCCGTATTCCCATTATTGGCCGTGCTGATTACTCCTATTTTGGGTAGTTATGTTGATCATAAGGGCAAGGCTGCTTCGATGCTGGTGTTAGGTTCGTTGCTACTTATTGGTTGCCACCTCACATTTGCTTTCATACTGCCTGTCTTCAAGGGTAATGCCGTCGGCGGCATTATCATAGCCTATATCACCATTCTGGTGTTGGGTTCCTCCTTCTCATTGGTACCTGCATCATTATGGCCAAGTGTACCCAAACTTGTGGATTCCAAGGTGATTGGTTCTGCTTACGCACTGATTTTCTGGATTCAGAATATCGGCCTGTGGCTTTTTCCACTGCTCATTGGCAAGGTGCTCGACAAGACGAATCCAGGTGTGGAAGACCCAACACAATACGACTACACATGGCCTCTGGTGATGCTTGCCTGCTTAGGTGTGGCAGCCCTCATTCTGGGATTGGCACTCAAAGTCGTGGACAAGAAGAAAGGCATCGGCCTGGAAGAGCCTAATATCAAGGAGTAAGTTTCTAGGATTTCCGAATACTCGGAATACCCGGAATACTCCGAGTACTCCGATCACTCTGAGTACTCCGATTACTCCGATTATTTAAGCAATAATCCATGCAAAAGTCCATGAACACCCCTTTGCGTCGCTGGACCGTGCTTGTCATCGCTGCATTGGTCATGATGATGGGGTATGTATTCTGGGATATTGTCTCTCCGCTATCGACTACCCTGAAAGCCACCCCCGAGGAGGGAGGTATGGGGTGGACGGCAGCGGAGTATGGCTTTTATGCCGGCAGCTATAGCATCTTCAACATCTTCCTGCTGATGCTTTTCTTTGGCGGCATCATCCTCGACAAATGTGGCATCCGTTTTACGGGATTATTGGCCACGGGGATGATGTTAGGTGGTTCTGTCATCAACTACCTCGCTGTGACTGTCATCCCTTGCGACAGTTATGCCGACCTCAGTTTCACATTGTTTGGACTGATTCCCTCACACATCAAAGTACAAGTGCTGATAGCTGCATTAGGCTTTGGCATGTTTGGTGTAGGTTGCGATATCACGGGTATCACCGTCTCGAAGATTGTCACCAAATGGTTCACTGGACGTGAGTTAGCCACCGCCATGGGCGTTCAAGTGGCCATGGCACGTTTAGGAACTGCCAGCGCCATCAGCATGAGTCCCGTTATTGCCAATGCCTATGGTCTCTCCGCCCCTATTCTGGTGGGTGCCACCCTGTTGCTGTTAGGATTTGTCCTTTTCATCGTCTATATCCTAATGGACAAGCGCATCGATCGGGAGCAGCGTGCATCGGTGAAAGCATCAGAGGGCTCAGATTCATCGGAATCTTCGGAGTACTCCGAGTATTCAGAGCACTCAGAAGATGCTGCAAATAAAAATGATGACAAATTCACCTTTCGCGACTTCCTCACGGTGCTTCGCAATCCCGGCTTCTGGCTGATTGCCCTGCTGTGTGTGGCATTCTACTCCAGTCTGCGGCCATTCCTGAAATTCGCCACCGATGTGCTTGTCAACAATTACGGTATGGACAAGGAGACGGCTGGTTGGGTAACCTCCATCCTCCCCTATGGCACCATCGTGCTCACTCCTTTGTTTGGTGTTCTCTACGACCGCTTAGGGCGAGGGTCTCTGCTCATGCTGATAGGTTGTGTGATTGTCACGCTCTGTCACGTATGCTTAGCATTGCCATTACTTGAGCATACGTGGATGGTGATGGTCATCATGGTGCTCTATGGCGTGTCTTTTTCCTTGGTGCCAAGTGCCATGTGGCCAAGTGTCCCTAAAATTGTTCCACTGAAACAATTAGGCACTGCCTACAGTATTATTTATTATGTGCAAAACATCGGTCTGATGCTGGTACCTATGCTGGTGGGAAACATCATCGATGCCAATACCGACACCACTGGCCACGTAGATTACACCCTCCCGATGGTGGTGTTTGCACTGCTTGGTATTGCCGCCATCATTCTTTCCCTTCTACTTATGGTCTCCGACAAGCGCCACCATTATGGCCTTTGGGAGAGGAACATACAATAAAACTATGACTGAGGATAAGGGTAATAATCACGTTGAGATAAAGCATAGCACAGAAAAAGAAAGTTCTCTGCCATACATTATCTTTTACATCATAGTAGCTATCATTTCCCATTTGGTGAGACCATGGAATGAGCACCCGGAAATGGCTATTACAATCATTATCCTTGCAGTCATTCTAATTCCTATTGTAATAATGAGAGTCATGGCTCACAATGAAAATGTCGGTAAAGATATCACAGTCATTACCATCGACGATGGCATTCTGACCTACGATGGGAAGTCTATTGACTTAAGAGATGTGACAGGTATCTCCACAGACTACGAATACGATTTGGTGGAATTACTCTACCCAGGAAAAAGGTTTGGCTCTCGAACTTTTAGCATCAAATATACAGAAACTGACCTTTCTGAAGAAGAACTTATTGCCATCATTCGACATCAGATGATACTCGTAGGCAACACTCATTGATTAGTTGTTAAGTTTTTATGAGTTATTTGTATATAGGAAGAAGGTGCCATACAGTTTTTGTGGTTATGAGCAGAAAAAACATGCTATTATTTCAATATTTGTATAAAAATTTGCAAATATCGTGACTATTTCCGATATTTGCATGATGTTTCGCAAGATACGAACTAAGCAGCATGAAATCTCAAATCTAAAAAACTCATAACTAAAAAACTCATAAACTATGTTTTCAAATCATCCAAAAGGACTGATTCCCGCCGCCTTGAGTAACATGGGCGAGCGATTCGGCTACTACATCATGAACGCAGTGTTGCTGCTGTTTCTATGTTCAAAATTTGGCCTTAGTGACGGAACGAGTGGTGTCATCTACTCAGTATTCTATGCTGGCATCTATGTGCTGAGTCTTGTGGGTGGTATCATTGCCGACCGCACACAAAACTACAAGGGTACCATCCGCACAGGTCTAATCATCATGGCATTAGGCTATGTACTTATGGCCATTCCCATCATGGCGACCAAAGACAATTCCACATGGCTGCTGGCATTCACCTGTTTCGCCTTGTTCCTGATTGCCTTCGGTAATGGTTTGTTCAAGGGCAACCTGCAGGCCATTGTTGGACAGATGTACGACAACTTTGAGGTCGAAGCCGCCAAGAAAGGTCCCGATGCATTGGCTGCCGTACAAGGAAAGCGCGACAGTGGTTTCCAGATTTTCTATGTTTTCATCAACATCGGTGGTCTGATTGCCCCCTTCATTGCTCCCTATCTGCGCTCATGGTGGCTTGGTGAGAATGGCTTGACCTATAATGCTGAGTTACCAGCTCTCTGCCATCAATTTATCGACGGTGCTAGTGCAATGACTGCCGAGGCAATGAACAACCTCAACCTCTTGGCCAGTCAGGTGAGCAATGGTGCTCCTATTGCCGATATGGGCGACTTCTGCAGCAATTATCTGAATGTCTTCAACACTGGCGTACACTATTCGTTTATCGCCTCTGTCTGCGCCATGCTGATTTCGCTTGCCATTTTCATGTTCTATCAGAAGATATTCCCAACTCCTGCCAAGAAAGAGGCTGCCGCTGCTGTGGGATATACCGCAGAGGAAAAGGCATCTATGGCCAAGGAAATCAAGCAACGTATGTATGCTCTGTTTGCAGTATTAGGAATTGCCATATTCTTCTGGTTCTCCTTCCATCAGAATGGTCAGTCGTTGTCGGTATTCGCTCGCGACTTCGTAAAGACCGACTCCATCGCACCAGAAATCTGGCAGGCAGTGAATCCATTCTTCGTGATTGTGCTCACTCCGATTATTATGGCAATCTTTGCAGCATTGAGCCGCCGTGGCAAAGAGATTTCCACACCGCGCAAAATTGCATACGGTATGGGCATCGCCGGTTTGGCATACCTGTTCCTGGTGCTCTATTCCATGATGTCGGGCTATCCCTCTGGCGAGGAATTCAAGGCGATGGATGTGGCTGCCAAGGAAGGTTTGAAAGCAGGTCCCTGGGTGCTCATTGTCACCTATTTCTTCCTCACCGTAGCAGAACTATTCATCTCCCCACTGGGTCTCTCCTTCGTCTCGAAGGTTGCTCCGAAGCATCTGCAAGGTCTCTGTCAGGGTCTGTGGCTTGGCGCCACCGCCGTAGGCAACCTGCTCATCTGGTTGGGTCCGGTGATGTACAATGCATGGCCACTATGGATGTGCTGGGCCGTCTTCCTCGCCGTCTGCCTCATCTCCATGGGTGTGATGTTCGGCATGGTGAAATGGCTGGAGCGCGTCACCGAATGACAATGTAATATTGAAGATTGACAATTATAACAAAGCCGACTTCCGTGGTGTACGGGAGTCGGCTTTGTTTTTGAAAAACATATAAAAAGGGCGAGTCACCCCGCCCATTTGTTTTCACAACGGAATAATCCTTATTGTGATTAGCTAAATTCGTTGCAAATATAAACATTTTTAATTAATCTACAAATTATTTCAAGAAAAAATATATCTTTGCAAAGAAATATTGACACAACCTTACACTTCTATAATAAAACCATTAGATTTATGAAAAATATATTAGGATTAGACCTTGGAACCAACAGTATAGGGTGGGCTCTTATAGATGATGAAAAGAAAAAAATCATCAAATCAGGCAGCCGAATAATACCGATGGACGCTGCCACCTTAGGTGCTTATGAAGCGGGTAACATGGAATCTGCCACAAAAGCAAGAACAGGATTTCGTGGTACACGGAGGCTCTACGAACGTGCCATTTTAAGACGTGAAAGATTACTTAGAGTTTTAAACATACTAAATTTCTTACCCAACCACTATAAAGTTCAAATTGATTTCGATAATCATCCTGGAAAATTCATCAACGACAGTGAACCGTTACTTCCCTATCGCAAAGATTTAAATGGGAAAAATGAGTTTTTATTCATAGACTCATTTCGGGAAATGCTTTCCGACTTCAGTACTCATCAGCCTCAACTTGTGGCCAATGGCAAAAAAGTACCCTATGACTGGACCATCTATTTCCTTCGGAAGAAGGCTTTAACAAAACCCATCAAGCGTGAAGAACTTGCATGGATAATATTAAATTTCAACACTAAACGTGGTTACTATCAATTACGTGGTGAAGAAAACCAAACAGACACGCCAAAGAATGAAGAATACAAGCTTCTTGAAGTAACTAATGTTGTGCAAACAGACTCTGACAAAAAACGCAGTGGTGTTTATTGGTATGAAATCACCTATAATAATGGCGCTGTTCAACGCAAATCAGGAATCGTCCCTCCTAAGAGAGTTGGTGATAAAGTAGAAATTATCGTCACTACTACTATTGATAAAAAAGGAAATGTAGTTCTAAAACTGAGAGACCCCAAACCCGATGACTGGACTCTCATGAAGAAACGAACAGAAAATGCTATCCAAGTAAGTGGCAAACACGTTGGTGAATTCATTTATGACGCACTACTTTCTCAGCCCAATATCAAAATTAAAGGTAAATTGATTCGAGTGATAGAGCGTCAGTACTATCGGGATGAGCTATCTGCTATCTTAAAAAAACAAGCAGAATTCATTCCTGAATTAAAAGACAAGTTCCTATATGAACAATGTATCCATGAACTGTACCGAAACAATGAAGCTCATATTGATTCCATTAAAAACAAATCATTTGAAGATTTGTTTATCGATGATATTATCTTTTACCAGCGCCCATTGAAAAGCAAAAAGAGCGAGATATCCAATTGCCCTTACGAAAGTTATCAATATGTTAACAAGGAGACAGGAGAAGTCATTAGAAAGCCCATCAAATGTATTCCCAAATCCAATCCTCTCTATCAAGAATTTAGGTTATGGCAATTCATTCAAAATCTCAGAATATATGAACGAGAGCTAAAAATTGACGGAAAGCTTAAATTAGATGAAGATGTTACGAATGAATTCATCCGTAACGAAGGGACTATTGTAGAATTATTTGAATGGTTGAATCAAAAAAAGGATATAAACCAAGAACAACTGTTAAAATTTAAGCCTTTCGGTTTGGGCAAAGATATTTCCCGTTATCGTTGGAACTACGTTGAAGATAAGTCTTATCCCTGTAATGAGACCCATTATGAAATAACCAAACGGTTAGGAAATGTTATTGGTTCACCGACATTAACACCTGAACAAGAACAGAGTTTATGGCATATTCTATATTCTGTTGATGACATCATAGAATTGCGTAAAGCTCTTACATCTTACTCTATTTCAAATAATCTTGACACTGAGTCATTTGTAGATAATTTCATTAAGATGGAGCCCTTCACAAATGACTATGGCGCATATTCAGAGAAAGCTATTAAGAAGTTGCTCCCATTAATGCGCACAGGAAAATATTGGGAAAAGAGCAATATCCATCAACAGACCCTAGAGCGAATCAATAACATAATTGACGGAATAGCAGATGAATCTATCGCCCATCGTGTCAGGGAAAAGGCAATTAATTTGCAGACTCTTGATGATTTCAAATATTTGCCACTCTGGTTGTCTTGTTATATAGTATATAACCGCCACTCTGAATCGAGCAATCTGGAACGATGGCAATCTCCAGAAGACATAGACAGATATCTGGAAAACAACTTCAAGCAACACTCTTTGCGGAATCCTATTGTAGAATCTATCCTCGGCGAGATGATGAGATTGGCTCGTGATATTTGGAAGACATACGGCAAAATTAACGAAGTTCACGTGGAAATGGGACGTGATTTGAAAGCCAATGCTGGAGAAAGGAAAAAGCGGTACGAAAATATAGCTCGTAACGAACGCACCAACTTGAGAATAAAGCTACTCCTTCAGGAATTTATTGACCCAGAATACCATATCGACGATGTCCGTCCACAATCACCTTCACAGCAAGAAATATTGAAAATATTTGAAGAAGGAGCTTTGAACAGTGGAGAAAATGTTCCTGATGACATCCTCTTGATTGCTGACAACTTGGGTAATCCAGGTAAACATGTCTCTAAGCAAGAGATTCTCAAATATCGCCTATGGTTAGAACAAAAGTATAAATCACCTTATACAGGTCAGCCCATTCCACTATCAAAATTATTCACGCCTTCCTATGAGATAGAGCACATCATTCCTCAATCACGCTATTTCGACGACTCTCTAAGCAACAAGGTGATATGCGAAAGCGAAGTCAACAAATTAAAAGACCGTATGCTTGGTTTTGAGTTTATATCCAAGCATGGAGGAAGCATCATTGAAGGCAACTTGGGCAGGCAAATCAAGATTTTGGACAAAATTCAATACGAAGATTTTGTCAAACAGAACTATTCTGGCAACCGTTCAAAGATGCGCAAACTTTTAATGGATGAAATTCCTAAGAGTTTTATCTTGCGACAATTGAACGACAGCAGATACATAGCACGTAAAACAATCGAAATACTATCATGTTTGGTAAGAGAGGAAGGTGAAACAGAGGCCACATCAAAAAATGTCATCGCCACCAATGGCAATATTACAGACAGGCTAAAGAAAGACTGGGGACTCAAAGATGTATGGAATAGCATCATCGCTCCAAGGTTTGAAAGACTAAATGAGAAGACAGGTACCAACAGCTATGGACAAATGGTCAACAAAGACGGCAATGAATATTTTCAAATTAACGTACCGTTGTCTATATCTAAAGGATTCAGCACAAAACGTATAGACCATCGCCACCATGCTTTAGATGCAATTGTCATCGCTTGTTCTACACGCAGTCATGTTAATTACCTCAACAATGAATCAGCCCTCTCTTCAGAAAAAGACAAACGATATGATTTACAGCATAAATTATGCGACAAAAAGCGATTAGATCATCAAGGCAATTACATCTGGCAATTTAAGAAGCCATGGGGCACATTCACACAAGATGCAAGGAATGAGATACTTAGTATTATCGTAAGTTTCAAACAAAACTTACGAGTAATCAACCGTATGAGTAATTTCTTCTGGCATTATGAAGAAAGGAAGAAGATTCTATGTAAACAGATACATGGTGATGGATGGGCAATCAGGAAATCGTTACATAAAGCCACTGTATCAGGAGCGGTCAGACTGCAGCAAATAAAGAAAGTTCGCTTGGTTGAAGCATTAGATGATTGGCACCAAATCAAAGATAAAGAAATCAGGAATGCCATCAAAGAAGTAATCTCCTTATACAAAAAATTCGACAAGAAAACTATACTCAAATATTTTAAGGACAGGAAATACCTCATCAACGGCAAAGACATTAGTAGAGTGGAGATCTATTGTCTACCAAAAGAACCTAACCTCTCCGCTTCACGTGTTTCCTTGGATGAATCATTCGACAAGAAAAAGATTGAATCCATCACCGATAGTGGTATTCGAAAAATCTTATTACGCCATTTAGAGATTAATCACAATGACCCCAAATTAGCTTTTTCACTAGATGGAATAGAAGAGATGAACAAAAACATCAAAGAATTAAATGATGGAAAGTATCACCAGCCAATTATAAAAGTAAGAAAAAGCGAAGCTTTTGGTTTGAAATTCCCTATTGGTCAGAGAGGGAGAAAGAGCATGAAATTCGTTGAGGCAGACAAAGGGACCAATCTATTTTTTGCTATTTATTCCGACAAAGAAGGGAATCGCGAATTTGAGAGTATCCCTTTGAATGTTGCTGTGGAAAGGCTCAAAAACCACCTACCAATTGCTCCCGAATCCTTAGAAAATGGGAAAAGGCTATTATTCACGCTGTCACCCAACGACTTAGTATATATGCCAGAGAAAGATGAAAACATTGGCAACATAACCGAACTTAATAAATTATATAAGATGGTTTCTGCAACGGGTAATAGAAGTTTCTACATCCCAATGGCTATTGCCTACCCAATAGAAGACACGACGGAATTAGGTCCCAACAACAAGGCAGAGAGAGATAAAAATGGTAATATGATAAAAAGCCGATGCGTAAAGATAGAGGTCAATCGTCTTGGTATCATTACAAAAATTCATCATGGTCTATGATAAAAAAGACTCTATATTTTGGGAATCCTGCATATCTCTCTTATTCCAATGGACAACTCGTGGTCAAACTACCGGAAATAGAGAAGGCGGATAACGTACCAGAAATTATCAAGTCTAAATCTATGCGGACTATTCCCATAGAAGACATTGGTGTTGTCGTGATTGACCATAAACAGGTGACAGTCACTCAATCCGTTATTGCAGCATTATTAGACAACAATGCCGCCTTTATCACTTGTGACGACAAGCGCATGCCAACAGGTATGCTCTTACCATTACAAGGACATTCTGTCTATAACGAACGTTTCAGGAATCAATTGGATGCGTCCTTACCTTTGAGAAAACAACTTTGGCAACAAACAGTGAAAGCCAAGATTGAAAATCAAACCAAAATCCTACATCGAAACAATCCCGAGGCATCTATCGGCAATATGGAGGCATGGGCACATGATGTTCGGAGTGGAGACCCAGACAATTATGAAGCCAGAGCAGCTGTGTATTATTGGAAAAATCTATTCAAGGATAACCCATCTTTTGTCAGAGACCGTGAAGGTACGCCTCCCAACAACTTGCTCAACTATGGCTATGCTATTCTACGCGCTATTGTAGCTAGGTCTTTGGTCATGAGTGGTTTGTTCCCTCTCTTGGGTATTCATCATCATAATAGATACAATTCATATTGCTTGGCAGATGATATTATGGAACCTTACCGTCCTTTTGTAGATCAAATTGTAATAGACATTTATCATAACACTTCCATTCCTAAAGAACTAACAACAGATATCAAGCAAAAATTGTTGGGCATTCCTGTTCTAGATGTTGTCATCAATGGCAAACGTAGTCCATTAATGATTGCCGTATCACAAACCACAGCCAGCTTAGCTAAATGCTACAATGGTGAAACCAGAAAAATCATATATCCACAAGTATTATGTATGACCGATTAAATGAATACAGAGTCATGTGGGTTCTCGTTTTATATGATTTGCCTACAGAAACGAAAAAAGAAAGGAAAGAGGCAGCCAAATTCAGAAAGAACATCATGAAAGATGGTTTTACCATGTTTCAATTTTCAATTTATGTTCGACATTGTGCAAGTATGGATAATGCCAAAGTGCATATAAAAAGAGTCAAATCCATCTTACCACCAACAGGCAATGTTGGCATTATGTGTATTACCGATAAACAATTTGCCGATATAGAAATTTTCTTATGCAAGAAAGAGGTAAAGCCTAATGCTCCATACCAGCAGCTTGAACTGTTTTAGATATTAGAAAATGGGATTTCACCCAGATAAATGAAATCCCATTTTAAACATCCCATTTTTCTATTTCGCTAAAGAAAGCGTAACACACTGTCTAAAAGCAAGATACAAGCATCTAGATGTTTGTGACCTTACAAAGGTACAAAAAATTTAGCTAATCACAACCTCCCTCACAAACACCCTTAACCATCCCATGATGTTTGTGACCTTACAAAGGTACAAAAAATTTAGCTAATCACAACCCTCCGTGCTTTTAAGTCCCTAACGGCATGATGTTTGTGACCTTACAAAGGTACAAAAAATTTAGCTAATCACAACGGTACGCTTAAGTGTTGCGGTCTGGTAACGGATGTTTGTGACCTTACAAAGGTACAAAAAATTTAGCTAATCACAACACATTTTAACCGATTGCGCCGGCTCCTTTGGATGTTTGTGACCTTACAAAGGTACAAAAAATTTAGCTAATCACAACGCCACCAAGCGCAACATCTGCATCTGGAAGATGTTTGTGACCTTACAAAGGTACAAAAAATTTAGCTAATCACAACATATCCTTTTTTCTTCCGACTATAATTCGGATGTTTGTGACCTTACAAAGGTACAAAAAATTTAGCTAATCACAACTAAGAATATTAGGAGTACAACTCTCAATAAGATGTTTGTGACCTTACAAAGGTACAAAAAATTTAGCTAATCACAACAAGATTCCTTGAAGGTTCAAGGATTTGAGAGATGTTTGTGACCTTACAAAGGTACAAAAAATTTAGCTAATCACAACCTTCTAATACACCTAAGCAAGGTGGTTCAAGATGTTTGTGACCTTACAAAGGTACAAAAAATTTAGCTAATCACAACAGCAGAATGGACAAAGCAGTATGGCTTCATGATGTTTGTGACCTTACAAAGGTACAAAAAATTTAGCTAATCACAACGTGTGGCGAGCTTGATGTGTTTGATTTAGAGATGTTTGTGACCTTACAAAGGTACAAAAAATTTAGCTAATCACAACAACTGACAGCCTGTTATTCAGGTCTTCTCGATGTTTGTGACCTTACAAAGGTACAAAAAATTTAGCTAATCACAACCCCGATGAAGATAGTAAACCGGTAAATGCAGATGTTTGTGACCTTACAAAGGTACAAAAAATTTAGCTAATCACAACAGGTTGTTTGACAGACGGTCTAGATGCTGGATGTTTGTGACCTTACAAAGGTACAAAAAATTTAGCTAATCACAACGGTGCTGGTGTTCAGTTTGCTGTTACTGGTGATGTTTGTGACCTTACAAAGGTACAAAAAATTTAGCTAATCACAACAGAATACTATAGTGATGGATGAGCAATTTGGATGTTTGTGACCTTACAAAGGTACAAAAAATTTAGCTAATCACAACGACAGCGAGGGTAGGGCACTTGTGTTGCCTGATGTTTGTGACCTTACAAAGGTACAAAAAATTTAGCTAATCACAACACGACTGGCCGAATGGGGATTGATAAGGCCGATGTTTGTGACCTTACAAAGGTACAAAAAATTTAGCTAATCACAACTAAGGCAATTAGAGTACGCTTCACCTGCTGGATGTTTGTGACCTTACAAAGGTACAAAAAATTTAGCTAATCACAACAAACAAGAAGCAAAATTGCTTGGCTCATCTGATGTTTGTGACCTTACAAAGGTACAAAAAATTTAGCTAATCACAACACATCTCGTTGGTAAGAGTAAAGTTAGAATGATGTTTGTGACCTTACAAAGGTACAAAAAATTTAGCTAATCACAACAGTTAACTTGAAGGTTGGGAAAGGTTAAGGATGTTTGTGACCTTACAAAGGTACAAAAAATTTAGCTAATCACAACACGTACATATGGTATATGTGCATTGTCATAGATGTTTGTGACCTTACAAAGGTACAAAAAATTTAGCTAATCACAACAGAATGGTAGTTCGTCGTCATCCTGCACGGGATGTTTGTGACCTTACAAAGGTACAAAAAATTTAGCTAATCACAACTTCCGATATATATCGGACTATTGATAAACAGATGTTTGTGACCTTACAAAGGTACAAAAAATTTAGCTAATCACAACGTATGAACGCAAAGACTTTCACGAAGACCGATGTTTGTGACCTTACAAAGGTACAAAAAATTTAGCTAATCACAACCTTTTTAGAGGGGGTTAAAGGGGGGACACTGATGTTTGTGACCTTACAAAGGTACAAAAAATTTAGCTAATCACAACCGTGACATAGTTCCGTAGCCAATGGGGTGAGATGTTTGTGACCTTACAAAGGTACAAAAAATTTAGCTAATCACAACCATGTTCCTGAATTGTTTTTATTCTTGCTTGATGTTTGTGAACTTACAAAGGTACAAAAAATTTAGCTAATCACAACGCTGACGCAACTCATGGCGGCGGTGCTCGGGATGTTTGTGACCTTACAAAGGTACAAAAAATTTAGCTAATCACAACGAATGGCTATCTCAAACGCCTTTTGCTTCGGATGTTTGTGACCTTACAAAGGTACAAAAAATTTAGCTAATCACAACAAGTATGTATAGCATGACAATTGCTCAGAAGATGTTTGTGACCTTACAAAGGTACAAAAAATTTAGCTAATCACAACATATTTATAGGCAATAAAAAAAGATAGCCTGATGTTTGTGACCTTACAAAGGTACAAAAAATTTAGCTAATCACAACAAATGCGGCATCGAGTGCCTGGCGTCCTGTGATGTTTGTGACCTTACAAAGGTACAAAAAATTTAGCTAATCACAACAATGGCACTGTGTATGCAAATAGTGGTCGGGATGTTTGTGACCTTACAAAGGTACAAAAAATTTAGCTAATCACAACTGTTTTTTAGGAGTCGTGCCGTTTGTTTTCTTTCTTCCGAATGTTCCAGCAGCCTCGTATGCCTTTGCGCGGAAGAATCGTTTCATTCGCTGTGTGACGATGATGTCCCCTCCGTCGTTGTGTATGGCAGCATAAGGGAGGTCGGTGTAGAATATGACGGAGTTGCTGGTTGTTCGGCTGTGTATGCTGCTGCGGAGTCGTCCAGTATCCGTTAGTATGGCCCTTCCCTTGTCCCTGATGGGCGACTTTCGTCGCTGCCATTTTTCGGAGAAGAACGCCTGGCGTTCGAAGTTCTGGTCGAACTCGTCTTTCATGTCCACGGCGATGTCCCGGAGGATGTTTTTGATTATTTTTTGGATGTTTTCGGGCATATTGTTTAAAATTTGTTTGGAGGTTGGATATTTTTTCGTATCTTTGTATCGCAGCATATCTCCCGAAAGGTAGAATGGCTGTGCCTAAAGTCACCCCATTATTCAAACGGGTGGCTTTTTTGATATACGATCTTGCCATCTTGCATACAAATTACCTCATCAAAAGCGACCCATGAGCCTTCTGCATTTTCCAATCCTGCATATCTTACTAAAGCGGCTTGAAATAACGTTTCATCGAATTCGTCCTCGTATATTAATATTATTGCAACTTTGCATCCTGGTTTCTCTGCACAATGTATCAATCCTTTTTTTATATTGTTTGTGGATTTCCCATTTTTGCCTGATACTTCCAGATGTTTGTGACCTTACAAAGGTACAAAAAATTTAGCTAATCACAACTCAAGTTGCGCTAACTCCTTCTGATTGAGTGATGTTTGTGACCTTACAAAGGTACAAAAAATTTAGCTAATCACAACGCGAAAAGGATTTCAATCAACGTTAAAGGTGATGTTTGTGACATTACAAAGGTACAAAAAATTTAGCTAATCACAACTTGATTTGCTTCGTTATGGAAATATACCTGATGTTTGTGACCTTACAAAGGTACAAAAAATTTAGCTAATCACAACTATCGTCAAGCACTCTGACGTCCTTGTCGGATGTCTGTGACCTTACAAAGGTACGAAAAATTAGGTTAATCACAATCAGTAAAAGGAATGTATGACGTAAAAAAATGGTGGCATCATATGTTTTATAGAAAAATGTGTTATCTTTGCACAATATCACAAATAGTAACTGATTGCTGTCAAAAGACGCACACCTGTTCCCGGCATTGCTGACAGAGGAATATGGTGGGAAAAAACTAAAAAAACTTAATAACTCATAAACTCAATAACTATGTTTGAAGGACAACCGAAAGGACTTTATGCATTGGCATTGGCCAATACAGGAGAGCGATTTGGGTATTACACCATGATCGCCGTGTTTGCACTCTTTCTCCGTGCCAACTATGGTCTTTCACCAGGATTGGCAGGCACGATTTACAGTTCGTTTTTGATGCTGGTATATTTCTTCCCGCTGATTGGCGGTATCATGGCCGACAAGTTTGGCTACGGGAAGATGGTCACCACAGGCATCGTCATCATGTTTGTTGGCTATGTGCTACTTGCCATTCCACTTGGTGGTGACACTTTTGCCCTGATATTTATGCTTGCCGCCCTGCTGCTCATCGGCTTTGGCACAGGACTTTTCAAAGGAAACTTGCAGGTGATGGTGGGTAATCTCTACGACGACCCACGCTACAGCGACAAGCGCGACTCAGGATTCTCGATTTTCTACATGGCCATCAACATCGGTGCACTTTTTGCACCAACTGCCGCCCTCAAAATCAAGGAGTATGCTGAGAATGTCTGGGGATTTTCTGGCAACGACGCCTATCACTTTTCCTTTGCGGTAGCCTGCGCATCACTCATAGTATCAATCGCCATTTACTATCTATTCCGTCCCACCTTCCGCCATACAGAAGACACAAGAAACAAGAAGACAGCGAACGCCAAGGAAGAAAAGCCCGTGGAAGAACTGTCAAAGGAAGACACCCGTCAGCGCATTATCGCCCTTTGTCTGGTGTTTGCTGTGGTGGTGTTCTTCTGGATGGCTTTCCATCAGAACGGTCTCTCGCTGACCTATTTTGCCAATGAGTTTACGGCACAGAGTTCAGAGGGTGTGCAGAGCATGGCCTTCGACGTATGGAACCTTGTGGCTATCATCTTTATCGTCTATGGTTTGTTCTCCCTTTTCCAAGGCAAATCAAGTCGGGAACGTGGCATTGCTGCTCTCGTCGTCTTATTAGCTGTGGCTTTCCTCATCTGGAAATACACCCGACTGACTGGTAGCACCATCGTCGATGCACCCATCTTCCAGCAGTTCAACCCCTTCTATGTAGTGGCACTCACCCCTGTGTCTATGGCCATCTTCGGTGCTTTGGCCAAAAGAGGAAAGGAGCCTTCTGCTCCTCGAAAGATTGCCTATGGTATGCTTGTTGCCGCCGTGGCCTTCTGCCTGATGGCTGTATGCTCAATTGGATTGCCATTGCCACAAACAGAAATTATAGATGGTGAACCTGTGGGTAAACATGTGGCTGACATGACCCCCAACCTACTCATCTCCACCTATTTGGTGCTGACATTTGCTGAGTTGCTCCTCTCACCGATGGGCATCTCGTTTGTATCAAAGGTGGCTCCCCCGAAATACAAAGGTATGATGATGGGTGGCTGGTTTGTATCCACCGCCATTGGCAACCAACTTGTGATGGTGGGTGGCCTGCTCTGGGGCGGTCTGCCACTATGGGCAGTATGGTCAGTATTTGTCGGCCTCTGCGTTCTCTCCGCCCTCTTCATGTTTGCCATGATGAAAAGATTGGAGAAGGTGTGTTAGTCAGGCCTTTGCTTGTAGGTTTTGAAAAAATTGCTTATCTTTGCAGAAATTTTAATCAACCTACTAAAACAACGATAAAAAATGAAGAAAAGCCTGTTTTTACTGATGTGTGCTTTGGTACCATTTTGTGCCATGGCCTACAATCTGCGCCATGTGAGCGTGCATGACCCCAGCGTGGTATGGGACCCAAATTCCCGATATTACTATATCTTCGGGTCACACCGTGCCTCAGCAAAATCAAAAGACATGTCGAGCTGGACAACTTTCACTGCCGCATGGAAGACAACCACCAGCAACAATGCCTCGAATACCGATGCGTTCAAAACCAACCAAACCAAGAAGGTGACTATCAACGGCAGCGAGGTGACTTTCGGTAACTTCGACGCCTATGCCTGGTCGTCGGCCTACGGAAATGGATACAACATCGACGGCAACATGTGGGCACCCGATGTTATCTACAACCCTGTGTTACAGAAATGGTGTATGTATCTGAGTATCAACGGTCCGACATGGAACTCCAGTATCATTCTGCTCACCGCCGACAAAATCGATGGACCATACATGTATCAGGGTCCTGTCATCTTCTCAGGATTCAACGTGACAAGTACTGCCGGAGTGAGTTATAAAAAAACCGACCTGGAATTGGTGCTCGGCGAACAGGCATCCCTGCCCTCCCGCTACAATGTGGGCAACCAATGGGGTAACCGGTGGCCACATTGCATCGACCCATGCGTGTTCTACGACGAGCAGGGCAAACTGTGGATGTCGTATGGCTCGTGGAGCGGTGGTATATGGATGATTGAACTCGATGAGAACACTGGATTGCGCGACTACAACGTGAGCTACTCTATCAAAGGTAGTGGCAACGGCGTGACCAGCGACCCCTACTTCGGCAAGAAAATCGCCGGCGGCTACTATGTGTCGGGCGAGGGGTCCTATATCGAATACATCGGTGGCTACTATTTCCTCTTCATTTCCTATGGTGGACTGGCAGTAGGAGGTAACCCAAACGACTACAACAACGGTGGCTATCAGATGCGCTATTTCCGTTCAGAGAATCCTGACGGTCCCTATAAGGATGCCAACAACGTGGACGCCATCTTCCCCACCTACCGTCTGAACTTCGGTCACAATGCCACCGACAACCGTGGTGTGAATATCTTTGGTGCCTATGGCGACTGGGGCAAACTGACCGTGGGCGACTGGTCGGAGCGTTCACAAGGTCACAACTCCATCATTGCTGCTGAAGACGGGCGCACCTACCTGGTTTATCATACCCGCTTCCAGAACCGTGGTGAGGCACATGAAGTGCGTGTGCATCAGGTGTTCCAGAATGAAGATGGTTGGCTGGTAGCTGCACCATTTGAATATACCGGAGAGGAGGTAAAAAGTGCCGACATCGCCACTACACAGCAGATTGCCACCAACCGTGTCCCCGGCAAATATCAACTGCTGACCCATAAATATCGTTTGAACCACACCACAAAAGAACTGGCCAAACCGGTGGAAATCCAACTCAACCACAACGGTACCATCAGCGGTAGCGTCACAGGGTCCTGGAGTATTCAGGAAGGCACATCCTACATCACCCTTATCATCAGCGGTGTAACCTACAAGGGAGTGGTAGTAGAACAGACTTTGGAAAGAACTACCCAGACAGCTGTTTCCTTCACAGCAGTGGCAAAGAACGGCGTATCTATCTGGGGATACTTCACAGAAGCTCTCTCGGGCATAGAAGATGTCTATACTGATAATGATGTGGCGGATGATGTCATCTACGACCTTCAAGGCCGGCGTATCACCACTCCGACACAAAAAGGCATCTACATCCGAAACGGTAGGAAGTTTATCTGGAAATAACGTAGAATCATTGATGAAGGTGTGTCAAAATCAAGATTTTCATTACCGACATTTATAATTTACGGTCATTAAGGCGGCCAACAAGCACATAGCCCAGGGCAACGCCCTGGGTTTTTATATTTGGCAACAATTGTTGCCCTGAAAGGGCAAAAGCATTGATTATCGACGCTTTTGCCCTTTCAGGGCGAATTTGATACTCTGCCTTATACCCAGGGCGATTGCCCTGGGCTAACAGCTGCTGGCCTTTCAGGCCGTTCTCCTTCCTCACAATCTATAAGTTGTGATTTCAAGTTTTATCATTTTGACACACCCTTCTTTGCTATTTCTACACTCACACGAATGGAAAAAGAGGAAAAAGGCTTAAAAATGAAAGAAGGAAAAAGTGCCAAATATAGTTTATAAGTTTTTGAGTTTTGGAATTGACCAGTCACTTCTAACTTCTAACTCCTAACTCCTAACTAAAAACCCCACCCCGCCCTACGGGCACTCCTTCCCTGGTAATGGGAGGAGAGCAGATTATGATACAAAACGAAGGAGGGGCGCACAAACGCCCCTCCTTTGCTTTGTATAGTTACTTGAACTAAGATTCAAGACTCATTACTCGAATACCATGTGGCAGCCATCGATGGTGAAGGCGAAATTGAGGTCTTCCACCACCACGGTGTTTACACCAAGGTAATACTGGATATAGGTGTTGCCATCGGTACCCTCCATGATAGCCTGCACATCAGCTGTACCGTTGTTACAGTTGGTGATGTAAGCCGTCACCTTGGCACCGTTCATAGCGCTCAGCCATGATGCCCAGTCGCCAGGGCCTCCACTGGTGAGGCATGCTGCATAACCATTACCCCATCCGTAGTTGTCGGCACGAACCACAGCATATTCTGTAGCGTTGTCACTGCTGCGGAGCACGATAACGAAGTTGTTCCAGTTGTTGGCCAGACTGCTATAGTTGGTGAACTTCACAGCGTAGGTCTCACCTGCCGGGATATTGATATTGTCGGTATGTGCCGACCACCATCCGCCAGAGTTGTCCTCTGGACCGAGAACTGTAGGATTCGGTGTGACAAATGTGCAATTCGACTGTGAAACGGTCACATTGATTTCTGCTGTCTTCCCATTCTCAGTCATCACTGTCACAGTATGGATTCCCTCCTCTGCGGGAATTTCCGAGAACGACAGTTTGGCATTATTCACCACGCTTGTGCTGCCATTACCATACGTACCTACAACCTCCATACCAGTCGGGTCGAATGCCAATGTGCGATACATACCCTCGGTGGCGAATGAGTTGTAATAATAATAATGTGTGCGTATGGGAGCCTGTGTGATCTCTATCGACTTGATTTCATCGACCACCCTGAATGTGGCACTTGCCACAATGGGCTGTGCGGCATTCTCGCCCTTGAATGTCTTGTTGTAGATAACCACGAGCGTCTTCTCACCTAATTGATCCATGTCGGGTATAGCGGTGAAGTAGAGTTCCGATGCCGGCACAGTCTTTGTCACACCCTCCTCGAATGTCACCACAGCCGAGACGTTGGCCACAGCATCCTCAAGTGAAGTACCAAGGTCCACCTCGTCGGGCACATTCATCAACTCCATGGAGATAGGATTCTTGTCGAGTGCCGAGGTGAGTCCCCCGATGGGCACGATATTGGTGGAGAGGAAGTTGATGTACGACCCCTCGGGCACGATGAAGCAGCGGATGGTGGTATTTGCCGGGTCTTCGTTGAGGTTGGGCAGTTTGTAGGGTTGGCTATAGGTCTTGGTGACCGTGCCATTGGTCATCTTGATAAAGAAAGCGTTTGGATCGGTACGATCGACGGTGATTGTCACCTTTCCACCCATTTTCTGCACATTGGGGTCGGCACTGTTGTCCGGTGAGAGAATCAGGTTGCTTTCAGAGAATTTGAAGAAGAGATGACCTCCCCACTGTGAGTTGAAAGCGATGCTGTCGTTGGTGAAGTCGTAGCGTATGACTCCGTATTCTGCGTAGCCGCTGCCGCCACGGTCCACGTCGTTGGTGACGACGAGTGCGAAGTTCTTGTAGTAGGTGTTGTCGTTGGGGTTGATGTTGAGGCTGAACTGAGCGTTCCACTTCTCCCCATCAGGAACCTGATAGTACTTTGAGAAACTCTGCCACCATCCCGAGGTGTAGTCGGTGGCGCCGAAGGTATATACATCCTCCATCATACCCTCTAATTGTTCCTCTTCGGGAGTACCCTTTGCGTTTTCGATAGAGTCGATTTTCTGAGCGATCCAGTCGGGGTTATCGACACTGTAGAGGTCGCCGCCCTCGCAGCCTGTCATGGTGAGCAGTCCGAGTGCTGCCACACACAATGCAGACGCTATTTTATTTAGATGTCTCATGTTTTTATTCTTTATAGTTTTTGAAATCATATAGGCTTAGAGGTTGACCACGGGATGCACTGTCCATCCTTTTGCGCGGAAGTATTCGGCATTGTCAGTGCCCTCGTTGGCCGAGTTGCCCTTAAGGTTGGGATTGTCGTTGAGAGTACCCTGGTAGATGGGCAGGAATTCATGTCCTTGCTGATAGGAGTCGAAAGAACTTTTCATTTGTTCGTCGATGAATGGATTTTCATAATATACAGGGTCTTTAACCGTGGTTTTGTCGGTTGTGCGTCTGAAAGTTCCATGCTCCTTGAGTTGCAGCAGTCGGTCCTCGCTGTAGAAGAATCCCCATCTGATGAGGTCGAGTCCACGTCCATACTCACATCCGAACTCTTTTGGACGCTCCACGTTGGCTATTTGCTCGAAGAGTTTGTCTTTTGAGTTGAAGTCAGCGAGTTTGAGGCCTGCCAGTTGTGCGCGGCTTCGCACTTCGTTGATCCAGTCGATGGCTCTCTGTGTGGGACCGTTGACTTCGTTTTCACACTCTGCCGCCCTCAGCAGCACGTCGGAATAGCGCATCATTCTGAGGTTGATACCATCGTGCAGACCCGTTACCACCTTGTCGTAAAGCCCTGTGCGCAGGTTGGTGAACTTGGCGATGGGCAGTCCGCCGTTGTTGTTGTTGGTTACGATATAGTCGGTGGGTCCCATCTGCTGTGTGTAGCACATATTTCCATATTCGAATCCCTCCCAGTCATCCTCGTAGGTGCCGATAGTCCAATAGAGTCTTGGGTCGAGTTTGCCATTGACGGTGCGCTCAGCCTTGAAGAGTTGGTAGAGCCATGGTGATGCCGAGATGTCGGCCCATCCACCACAGTCACCAGGTCCGAAGTTACTCTCAATAGCAGAACCTTGTGTAGCATTCTTACTGGTATTGACGGGTGTCCACTCATCATCAGTACCCTGTGTGCCATAGTCGAGGAACTGTATCTCGAAGAGGCTCTCAGCATTGTTCTCATACTGTGCTCCCTCGCGGAAGTTGTCGCCATAGTTTGCCATGAGTTGGTAGTTGCCATACTTCTTGTTGATGATGTCCTGGAGCACAGTGAGCGCCTCGCTGTACTTGTGTCTCATCATGAGTGCGCGTGCATAATAGCCGGCGGCGGCTCCACAGGTGGCGCGTCCTTTTGCCCACTCACCTCCTGCGTCGCGCGATGGCAGCAGCCCGATGGCCTGTTGGAAGTCTTTTTCCACCTGGTCGAACACGAGGTCGTACTGATAGGCTCCATCTTCTGGGATGTTTGAGGCATAGAGTCCGTTGAGTGTGGAGTAGCTGTTATAGTCGGTGATGAGCGCCGGGTTCTGATAGTATGCCGCGAGGTTGAAATATGCGAGTCCGCGGATGAAGAGCGCCTGCCCCTTGATGTGACGCATCTGTTCGGAGAGTTGCGCGTCGTCATCTCCAGTGCGTGAGAGGATGAAGTTGCATACGTTGATGGTGTAGTACCAGTCGCGCCATGACCACTGACCGATTTCGTCGGTGATAGCCTCGTTGAAGTCGTCGAAAGCTTGATACCATATCTGTGAGGAGTTCCATGCCTCGTCGCCACGGCATACGTCGATGGTGTAACCCACACGTGCGTATGTACCCTCCATACGTATATGGTTGTATGCAGCCACTACACATTCCTCCAAGTCGTCGGCGGTGTATCCGAAAGATCCTGTCGTTTGCTGGTTGGGGTTGGTCAAATCCAGTTTGTCTTCGCACGCAGTAAGTGTGGCGATTCCCAGCAAAATAGCGAGTGAAATTTTATATAGTTTCATATCGAAAAGTCAAATAATTATTGAGTTGTGTAGGATTAGAATGAGAAGAGGATACCACACATGAAACTGCGTGGGGTTGGGAACGAGCAGAAGTTATATCCCGGTGTAAAGGTGCCACCGGCAAAGTCCACGTTATATCCATGATATCCTGTGAAAGTGTAGAGGTTCTGTGCCGATACGTATGCTCTCACCCCTGTGACATATCCGCCAAACCATTTGTCGGGGAAGTTGTATCCCAATTCGACGTTGGCAATCTTCCAGTATGCCGCATTTTGTATTTTGCGGTCACTGAACAGGTCGTTCCAAGCCAGTGTGGCGTTGTTGGCTACATAAGTGCGTGGTGTGTTGGAAAGATACCTTGTGCCATCTTCCGACCATTTGTTTGCTCCAAGCACGGCAACATCTTTGTTCCCATAGCCATAGCATGAGTTGAGGCTGTTGTAGATGTCGTCGGAGACATGGTAGTTGAGTGCTCCGTATGTGGAGATGCTCAGGTCGAAGTTTTTATACTCCAGATGTGCGTTGAAGCCGAAGTTCACCTTTGGCAGACCACTTCCGAGCACCACTTGGTCGTATGCGTCGATGACGCCGTCGGGTTTGCCGTTAGGTCCGCTCATATCCTTGTAGAGGCAGTCGCCCACATTGGCTCCCTGCTGAACGGCATGGTTTGCGAGTTGGTCTGCGGTTCTTGCGATTCCCTCATATACCCATCCATAGAACTGTCCCACCTCTTCGCCTACGTATGTGGCGTATGCTCCTGTGATATACGACTCTGTACCGAATCCGAGTGAAGTCACTTTGTTTTTGAGTGTGCTCAGGTTGGCGCTGAGTTCATATTTAAGGGCATGGTCGCGGTTGCGGTAGGTGGCGGAGAACTCAAATCCGCTATTGTCCATCGAGGCGGCATTCATGGTCACGCTCGTGTTGGCCACACCGGCGTTGGCAGGCACGGGAACGCTGTAGAGCAGGTCCTCGGAGCGGTTTTTGTACCACTCAGCGGTGAATTCCACGCGGTTGTTGAAGAGTGCCAGGTCGATACCCACATTGATAGTCTTTTTCTTCTCCCATGCGATGTTCTCATTGACGAAGGTCGATACAGCAGAACCTGTCACAGGCGAGTTGCCGAAACTGTAGGTCATGTTGTTGCGATCCATCGTGGTCTGGTACTGATATTCTCCGATATTCTCATTACCGAGCACACCGTAACTGGCACGGATTTTAAACATATTGACGATATTGCGGTCGATGGGGAAGAAATTCTCCTTGTCGAGGCGCCATCCCACTGATACAGATGGGAATGTTCCCCAGCGGATATCCTTTGTCAATCGGGAACTGCCGTCACGACGCACGATAGCCGAGAGGAGGTATTTTCCGTCGTAGTCGTAGATGAGACGTCCGATGTATGACGCCAGGGCATGTTTGTATTCGAACGAGTTGGCATCGCGTGTGGTGGCATTGCCGATTTGCAGGAAGTAGGGCTCTGGGAAGTTGACACCCCATGCTGAGAGTGTATGGGTATTTTCCTCCTCGTAGGTCTGACCCACCACGATGTTGAAGTGGTGTAGGTTGAATGTGCCGTCGTATGTGAGTGTATTCTCTATCAGTGCGTCTGAATAGGTGCGTGTGGCCTCGGTGAGTTTTTCATTACTCTTGTCGAGATAGACACGGTTGCTCTGAATCCATGCCGACACCCATGTTTTGTCTTTGGCGTAGGTCTTGCTGTATGAGAGATTGATTTTGTAGTTCAGGTGATGGTTTTCCGACTTGATGCCGAGCATATTGAGCAAGTCCACATCGGCAGAACCTGTTCCCACGATACGGTCAACGATGGTATTGCGTGTGAGCAGGTGGTTGACAAGCAAGGGGTTGGAAGCAGAGATATCACCATGGATGGTATCGTAATAGACGCCATAGCCGTAGGCATCATATCCGAAACTGCTTGCAGAGCCTACCTTATCGTCGAGCACCCAAGTCGATGGGTCGTATGCCTTAATAGTTGGCTGCATGAGCAATGTACCACGGAGTACGTTGGTGACATCACCATAAAGTCCCTGCACATACTCAGAGGCATTTGAGAGTCCCATACCATCTTGATTGGAGTGTGAATAGACCAAGCTTGTACGGAACTTGATAAACTTGGTGTCCATCGTATTGTTCACGCGTGCGGTGAAACGCTCATAGTTGGGTCCTGCGCCCTCGAGGGTACCCTTCTGGTTGAAGTAGTCAAGTCCCACATTATATGTATTATTAGCGCCACCTCCACTCAGGTTTACATTGTGATTCTGACGTACACCTGTCTTGAACACCTCGTCGAACCAGTCGGTATTGGTGTTATCCATAAATTTGTAGGAATTACCGCTTGGAGTATATCCACCAGGCAGTGGGGTGCCGGAATTGGTGCATGCCTGACCTAAATACTGACTGTACTGGTCGGCATTCATCACGTCATAAACACCTTTCGAAATTTGATCTACACCTAAGTAGCCTTTGTAGTCTACCTTCAAAGGCTGGTCTTTCAAACCGTTCTTAGTAGTAATGATAATCACACCATTGGCAGCACGCGAACCATAGATGGCACCTGCCGAAGCATCTTTGAGCACCTGGATGGTAGCGATGTCGTTGGGCGAGAAATCACGGATAGTGGTACCCATAGGCACGCCATCGACCACATAGAGAGGAGCTGTGCTTCCGAAGGAGCCGATACCACGGATTCTCACCAGTGGGTCGGCGCCTGGCTGACCATCTGTGGTGATTTGCACGCCTGCCACCTTACCCTCCAGCATCGTGGAGATGTTGGAGTTGGAGACACGCTTCATTTCCTCGGCATTGACAATAGACACCGAGCCTGTGAGGTCGGCTTTCTTCTGTGTACCGTAGCCCACGACAACCACTTGCTCGAGCACCTGACCATCGGCGGTAAGTTCGATTTGGCCAAGGTCTGTGCGCCCGCCAACGGCAATCTCACGTTCAGCAAAGCCCACATAACTTACCACGAGTGTAGCGTTCTGAGGTACATCCATTTGGAAGTTTCCATCAAAATCAGTGACGGTTCCTTGTGAGGTACCTTTCACCTTGACGGATGCTCCAATGAGTGGCTCTCCCTCCTGGTCAACGATTTGGCCGCTGACCGTGATGGTCTTGTCTTGTGTCACAGCGGCCTCTATGGCCACTGGACAAACAGAAAGACCTCCCATGATACTCAATGCGAGCATCATAGAGAATAAAGCTTTCTTTCTCATTTGATTTGTTTTAATAATTAGGTTATTATATAAGGATTAATTGTAAATCCAAGTAGTTTTTGGTTGTGTTTTTTACACTTATTCGGTGCAAAGATATAACTATATTTTTAAAAATGCAAATTTTTATAAGAAAATGTATAAATTCAAGAAAAAAAATGAAAATCGGCAGTGTTCAGCAACAATTTTGTCACATATCTTACTTATTCAACTTTCGCAAGCTCCAGTTTCATCTGGTTTTATGGTTTATAGGTCGCTTCGCTTGTAGGTTTTAAGGTAATATATGTATGGCAAACGACATATTTGAGCAAATCTCACCTCACAACCTCATAACCTCACAACCTCATAACCTCATAACCTCATAACCTCACAACCTCATAACCTCATAACCTCATAACCTCACAACCTCATAACCTCATAACCTCACAACCTCATAACCTCACAACCTCATAACCTCACAACCTCACAACCCTGGACTGATATCTTCTGGCAGTCCTTGCCCCTCTTGTCTTTTTTCTATCTCTTCTTGTGCTTGGTCTATTTGAATGGATTGTTTTGTCACTTGTTCCTGAATAAAGAATGACATTTTCCCACGGTCCTTCCTTAGGCTATGGACATATTGTGATGGTGCCATACCTTCATAGCGGTGAAAGACATGGTTGAAATGAGCAGAGTCGGAAAACCCGCATCTATGTGCCACTTCAAAAATAGAAATATTGGGAAACTTGGCTAATTGTCGTTTGGCTTCATCTATCCGTAGTTGCATCAAAAACATCGAGGCTGTTTTGCCTGTGGCAGCCTTGATACGCCTATTGAGCTGCGAAGGACTCAGTGCCAATTCGGTGGCTATAGTATGCATATTAACAAACCCAGTGGGCATTCTTTGATACAATACACGAATAAGATGCTCGAACAATTGTTCATCACTATTTGCTTTTATACTCATAATTGTAATTATTTATCTGACCATTCTCGCTATCGACAGCTCTGCATACACAGTTTCTTGAAATTGTTTATGACACATTTAGTCAATATGATTAATAAAGCTATTTATGTCAATCTTACGGCTTCAAAGATAACAATATATACAAAAAGTCATTTGACGATTTGCGTCACATAGTTGTCTAAATTCAACAAAATGAACCTTTTCATACTAATTCTGGGGTAAAATGAACAAATAAATGCCAATTTCCACATATTTTTTCGCTTTTATTACATATTTCTCTCTTTTTAACACAAAAAGTAGATATGCTTGATTTAAACAACAAAATTTGTTTTTTATACTTTACCTTTGCAGTGGAATTCAGCGTAGTTACCCCGTGTATGTCTGAAAAGAAAACGACGAAACAATCTGACTGACGGACATACACGGGGTATATCCCTACAAGTGGCAAATCATTTGTCCCTTTGAGATGCCCTAATGTACATCTCACATAACTACACTTTAACTACATTTCAATTTTCAATATATAATGACATATCTACGTTTTTTCCTGCTGTTCTTTTTGCTGCCTCTCAACATGATGGCGCAACAAAATGACGAACCGTCAATAGAGCAGTTGATTTCCGACTACGAAGAAGCCAGTAGCAGCCAGAAAAAAAACTTGGCCACCAAGATTATTCAACGATTAATAGAGGAAGACGTGTTTTACACGCCGCCATCACCAGTACGACCTGATATGCCATCCGACACACTCGACGCTCTGGTCTATTACGGCGCTCACTGCCATGCTTTCTGCCATAATGATTTTTCACGATGCATAACATTTGGAGAAAAAGCCATTCCTTTATTACAAGGCAAGCACCCCTCCCTATATACCAATGTACTGAGTAACATAGCAAGATTATATCAAGTTAAAGGCGAAAGACCACAGGCATTGGAATGGGCAGAAAAAACTGTCAAAGCCTGCAAGGAGTCAAGCGATGACAGAGAGTTGAGCCGTGTCTATACGACACTATCTTACGTTTATTCATCCCTACATAAAGGTCAACTGGCCTTAGACTATGCGTTGGAAGCTATTGACGCAAGCCACCGGTCGGGTGACACTTTGCTTATCCACAATCTCTATAATGCGGTATGTGATTCGTATGCTGAGAAGGGAGATTATCAAGAGAGCATAAAATACGGAAAGCTGGCTGTGAATGCCGCGAAGAACCGAGGCTCAAGGCCGTCGATTATTGCTTCACATCTCTCATTATTGGGTTATGCCTACTACAAGGCCGATGATATCAACGCAGCCAGCAAGGTGCTCGATGAGGCATTCCAACTAATTGAACAAGATACCATATCGGTGCAATCAATGGCACCATATCAATATAAAGCAATGGTGCTCTTTAAACAAAATAGGGTTGACGAGGCAGTGCAATATTTGCATAAGGCCATAGAAATGGCAAAGGAACGTGGTAATCTAAGGGACGAATGTAACATACAGTTCACGCTATACCAGTCATTACGAGAAATCAATCCTACCGAGGCTTTGAAAGCACTGGAGCGGCATACTGAACTTCGTGACACCATCTATAACGAGGAATTACAGCAAAGTATCTCAGAAGCAGAGGCATCATTCCACAACGAGCAGCTAAAGAAAGACAAAGAGACGGCTGAAAATCGAAACCGCTTGATACTCATCACCTCCATCATAGTAGCTCTCCTACTGATAGGTATCATCGGGATGCTCTTCTATGCGATGCGAACACGTGCCCGCTCTGTGAAGGCCATGCGCCGACTGCAAAACGCTCGTGAACGATTCTTCACCAATGTCACACATGAGTTCCGCACACCACTCACCGTCATCCTGGGCGTGGCAAACCGTATGAAGAAATCCGCTTTGCTCTCAGGTGAAGGCGGTAATGAAGAAACTGCTGAAAAAGTAGAGCAGAAGAGGTCCTTAGAACTCATAGAGCGTAATGGCCAGCAACTACTTACTCTTGTCAATCAACTGCTTGATGTGGCAAAGGCTACATCGGCGATTGGCGACCTGGAATACCTGAAAGGCAACCTTGTGGCATACACTGATATGGTGGTGGAGTCGCTTCAGGAACCAGCCAATTTGAAAGGCATCCAACTGACATTCCAGCCTAAAGAAACCGAACTGCATACGGCTTTTGTTGCCGATTATATGCAGAAAATCTTAAGCAATCTGGTGACGAATGCCATAAAATTCACGCCCTCAGGAGGAAAGGTAACGATAGGTATGAAAAAAGAGGGTGGCTATGTGCGGCTCACCGTGAGCGATACCGGGCAGGGTATTCAGGAAGATGACCTGCCGCATATCTTTGAACCTTTCTTTCAGGGCGACAACAGTCAGATGGGAACTGGTGTAGGCCTTTCACTTGTCAAACAATTAGTTGAGGCGATGGAAGGAACAATCAGTGTGGAGAGCACCTATGGAGAAGGAGCCACTTTCATCGTTGAAATGCCGATAAAGGAAGTAAGAACAAAGAGCCAACAGGCAATTGCCCTTGACCAACAAGATACAAAAGAGGAGGATGTTATTCATGACGAAATCGCCCAGTCCTCCGAGGAGAGGGATGCTCAGGAAAAGGATATCGTCCTTGTGGTGGAGGACAATACCGACGTGGCAGAATATATCGGTAGTGTGCTGAGCGATAAATACGAGGTGCAGTATGCCACCAATGGTGCTGAGGGTATAGAGCGAGCCAACAAACTGATGCCCGACCTCATCGTGACGGATGTGATGATGCCCGACGTGGATGGCCTTGAACTTTGCCGGCGCATCCGTGCATCGGAAATGACCAACCACATCCCACTGGTTATCATCACGGCACGTGTCACCGACGAAGACCGCATGCAGGGTATCAAAGCCGGGGCTGATGCCTATCTATACAAGCCATTCCTTGCCGACGAGCTGCTTCTGCGCATAGAAAAGCTGTTGGAGTCCAGACAAATGCTACAGAAAAAGTTCTCGGCTACAATCAGCGACACGCCACAACAGGAAATGCCCTCGGAACCACAGACGCTCTATGAGCGGAATGTAATGAAAGCCAACGAAGAATTTCTGCAACTGACGAATAAAGCTATCAGCAAGCTAATGCCCACAGGTGATTGTAGTGCCCTCAAAGTGGCAGAAGAATTGTGCATGAGTAGGAGCCAGTTTGCCAGAAAGCTCAAAGCGGTCATCGATACCACACCATCCGACTACATTGTCAATTACCGATTGAACGAAGTGAAACGGCTGCTAAAGCAACAGCCACCACTACCCTTCCTCGACATTGCATTGAAATGCGGTTTCGCCGATAATGCTCACATGACCCACGTCTTCAAGCAAAAACTTGGCATCACTCCATCGCAGTATATTAAAGAGACAAATTGACAAGTGAGGTTGTGAGGAAAACCTCATTTCACTACCACTTTCCTTCCGTTTTCGATATAGATACCCTTTTGGCGATGCAGAGCATCAACTTTCACACCTTGAAGGGTATAGATTCCCTCATGTATTCCATGACTGCGGATAGGACTATCAAATTCGGCAATGCCTGAAGCCTGTTCACCGTCGAAGTCAAGGTTGAACTCTATAGCACCCGGGTCAACATCGTTAGCATAAAATTCGAAGAAAATGCGGAATGTATGCAGTGTAAATTCCTCATCACAATATCTCAGTTTGTTGCCAGCACCGAGGTAGTAGGTATAAACTTCTCCATCTTCCCAATAACAAGGGATTGAATTGAAGTTGCCACCAATGATGAAGCAATAATCATCTGTATATTCAAGGAAATATGGCGCGAATGACGGTTGAGTTTTCTCAATTCTTACCTGGCTGAACGCTGGGTTATCGATATTTTCACCCTCATCCCACTTGAAGATATAGAATTTCCCTGCTTCAATTTCATTTGCCGTTGTGAAGGAGATATCCACATGTGTCCCTGTTACTGTACCAGAACTATACTGTTTGATAGTGGCACCAGCAAGTGGCGAGGCTGCAATTTGCTCTGCTGTAAGGCTGAATGGCAGGCAAAGCGAATTCCATTCACCATCCTTATAGAAGGTACGGTCTTTAAACACCACATCCACGGTCTCTCCAATAACTCTATCCAGCATATCGCAGTTCTTGGAACCTTCAGGCATTGCCAAGTCATCGTCGAGCAACTCTACTGTGGTTGTAAAGAACGAACTTGCCGACCACTCGGTAGGTTTGTTGTCACAGACACCTTGTACCTGATACTCGTAGGTGGTATTTGGCTCAAGGCCTGTAAGTACAGTAGCCGTCTCATCTGTGGTGATGGTAGTCCATTCACCTGCATCAATAGGTTCTCCGAGTAATACAAAATCATCCACATTGAGTCTTAAGTGATTAGTACTGTTGAAGTGACGAATGGCAATATAGCCAGTCTTCCCTGTATAGTTACTAAGGTCTGCTGTATATTCCGTCAGCACGCCCGTTGCTGTTGTCTCGGGCACAAGCACTGTAGTGAAGTGCTCGATGTTGTCGTCCCAGGTGGAGAGATAGATGGCAAAATGCTCGTTTACATCTATGGGGTCTTGGGAACGCAGCCATACACTTAAGGTGCCCCTTAGGGCAAGCTTTGGCGAGATGAGCCAATTGTCTGGAGTGAGTGCTCCCTTTTCATTGAAACTATACGAGGTGGCACATGACGTCCCAAAAGTGAAAGGATTTCCCAAAATATCTATAGGGAATTCATAGAAATAATTCTCCCATTTAAACCCGTCGCCATCATTGTCAACGTTTTTCCAGTCATCAGGTATTCCCTGTTCAAAGTCCTCGTAGAAATATTTGGGCACATCACCAGCTTTCCGATACCGTAGATTATAACCCTCGCTATAGCCTGTCCAGGAGAGCGAGGCTGCGGTGGTTTCTGTTGTGGCCTTCATGTTGAAAGGAACGGGACATTCATCTAATGTGGTAAAGAAGTCGGTCTTGGTCCATTTACTCTGCATAAACCCACAATCGCCTTGTATCTGGTATTCATAACTGGTGTTTGCATCAAGTCCTGTCAATTCCACCGTTGCATCGTTGGTCGTGCTGACAGTCCATTCATCCTCCAAATAGATGCCAAAATCATCAATAAAAATCATGTTTTTCCTTCTATCCTGATGGCGCAGGGCGATATATCCTAACTGACCATTGTAATTACTCAAATCGACAGTAACCTCTGTCCATTCCTCTGAGGCATTGCCAGGGGAATAGAGCAATTCGAAGGCATCGATTTCATTGGTCGTTGTAGAAATATAAACATCATAGTGATCATGGACGATGCCATTGTCCATCACCCAGAATTTTAGTTTTCCACCTAAGGTGACCTGTGGGGTAATCAGCCAGTTGTCAACCACATAGCCCATTCCAGCCCAACTTCTTGACGTGGCTATATATTTACCATTGTGCGCCTCAAGGGGGTTGCCATTACTATCTATGAAAAAACTTGCCTGGTCGGAGTTCCAATCGGTGAAAATATCTCCTTGTGCTTGACGAACAGTAGTCCATCTGTCGAGACCATTCTCAAAACCATCATAGAAAGACACAGGATGATAGCGCACATTATAATTATCACTATAACCTGTCCAGGAGAGGGTGGCTTCGTGAGGTGTGGTGGTAGTCTCAATATCAGTAGGTATCACGCAAGTGGAACAATCCACAAGGTACTCAAGTAGCACCTCGCCATCTATCAACGGATCACCTGCCTTGTGTTCACAAATAATATCTTCGTTTACATCATAGAATGTGAAAGAACAGTCTTCGGGATAGGTGCCATTATGCCATTCAAGCACAAGCGTTTTTCCAGGGCAGACAGGGATAACTCCCGTGGCAGACCTGCCAGATCCCAATTCCACCCATGTGATATATCCGTTGGAATCGGCATAGCGTACACCAATACTATTACCTGTCCAGCCATCACCGAAAGCATCACCCAACTTGTAGGTAATCAAGCATTGGTCCTCTGGATTGCAGAAATCATCTGCCTTAGCTTCCACTGCTAACAATATGGTAGAAAACAAAAGGAAAGGTAATAGTATTTTTTTCATAAGTACGACTGTTAATGAATGGGTAATCTATGATATGCAAAGATAGTACAAATCGTATGAAATGCAAAATAAATCTATCTTTTTTTCTTATACAAACAGCCTTATGCTTGATTTAGACAACTAAAAATAAAAAGTAATGTGTTAACTTTGCAGAATAAATAGAGGAGAGGTAAGAAAATGATTTTTAACTACACTTTAACTACATTTCAATTTTCAATATCTAATGAAATACTTACGTTTTTTACTACTATTACTACTCTTGTTGCCTCAGTACATGATGGCACAACAAGGTGATGCACCATCGGTGAAGCAAATGGTTTCCGACTATGCAAATGCCAGTAACAAGCAGAAAAGGGTTTTGGCTCCCAAAATCGTGCAAGAATTAATCAAAGAAGATGTGTTTTATACTCCCTCACCACCTGCACATTCCGACATGCCCATCGACACCCTCGACGCTCTGGTATATTATGGTGTCCACTGTCAGGCTGAATGTTTTAATGACTACGCCAAAGGCATCGAGTATGGAGAGAAAGCCCTTCCTTTGCTTATAGACAATCATCCATTTCTCTATGACGCCGTGCTAAGGGGAATGACAAAATGTTATCAGAAAAAAGGTGATAGCCAGCAGGCGTTAGAATGGGGCAAAAAAGCCGAAGCGGCATGTAAGAAGCATGGCGACAAAAGGGAGTTAAGCTTTGTCTATTCCATCCTTTCCTATGTCTTTACCACCATGAAAAAGCCACAGATGGCAGCAGATTATGCATTAGCAGCCATTGACGAAAGCCATCAGTCAGGTGATACCATCATCATCAACTCATATTATCTCGCAGCGTGCGATGCATATGTGGAGTTATGTGACTATCCGAAAAGCATCGAATATGGATGGAAGGCGGTCAATGCTGCCAAGAACATGCAGGTAGGCCCAGCCATCACAGCCAATCATCTTGCCCTATTGGGATATGTCTATTACAGAGCCGATAGCCTGAACACTGCCAACAAAGTGCTTGATGAAGCCCTACGACTTTTTGAGGAGGCAAAATCCTCTCCCGTAGAGATTCATGGGGCGCTTGAGTTTAAAGCTATGGTACTTATGAAGCAAAACAAGGTAGATGAGGCGACACAACTATTACGAAAAGGCATCCAGATTTGTAAAGATGCCGGAGATTTGAGGGATGAGAGCTTTATACAACACACCCTCTATCGGGCATTACGCGACAAAAATCCCACAAAGGCTTTGGAAGCATTGGAGCGATACACCGAACTACGTGACTCTATTTATAACGAAGACTTGCAGCAACAACTATCCAATGCTGAGGCATCTTATCACAACGAACAGTTGAAGAATGAGAACGAGGCGGCAGAGAAACGAAACCGTCTAATTCTCATCACTTCCATCATCGTGGCACTTCTACTGATGGGCATCATCGGGATGCTTATCTATGCCATGCGCACTCGTACCCGCACAGTTAAGGCCATGCAACGGTTACAACGTGCCCGCGAGCGATTCTTCACCAATGTCACCCATGAGTTCCGCACACCTCTTACTGTCATCATGGGTGTAGCAAACCGACTGCAAAAGTCCATCTCTACTGATAATGGGAATACAAAGGAAATTTCCGAGCAAAAGCATTCTTTGGAACTCATTGAGCGCAACGGTGAACAACTGCTCACCCTCGTCAACCAACTGCTTGACGTGGCAAAGGCAACATCAGCCATAGGCGACCTGAAATACCAAAATGGCAACCTCGTGGCATATACCAATATGGTGGTGGAATCGTTCCAAGAACCAGCCAAGGCGAAAGGAATCCAATTGTCTTTCCAACCTCAAGAAACAGAACTTCATACGGCCTTTGTCGCTGACTATATGCAGAAAATCCTCAGCAACCTGCTGACAAATGCCTTGAAATTCACACCATCAAGGGGAAAAGTGACCGTGGGAATGAAAAAAACGGGAACCCAGATACAGCTCACAGTAAGCGATACAGGACAGGGTATTTCGGATGAAGACGTGACACATATCTTCGAGCCTTTCTACCAGGGCGACCACAGCCAGATGGGCACGGGCGTGGGACTCTCACTTGTCAAGCAGCTTGTTGAGGCGATGGAAGGGACTGTCACGGCGGAGAGCACTGAGGGACAGGGGGCAACCTTCATCATCAATCTACCGATAAAGGAGGTGAAAACCGAGGACAAACAGGAAGAAGACCTTGACACACAGGAATCGAAAGAAATGGATATTCTTCCAGAGGATAAAGAGCTGTCGTCCACAGAACAGCAGGACAAGAAGGAATTAATTCTCGTCGTGGAGGATAACGCCGATGTGGCGGAATATATTGGCAGTGTGCTGAGCGACGAATATGAGGTGCAATATGCCACCAATGGCGCGGAAGGCATAAAGCGTGCAAACGAACTGATGCCAGACCTCATTGTTTCGGATGTGATGATGCCCGACGTGGATGGCCTCGAGTTGTGTCGGCGCATCCGTTCATCGGAGATGACCAACCACATCCCACTGGTTATCATCACTGCACGTGTGACCGACGAAGACCGCCTGCAAGGTATCAAGGCGGGTGCTGATGCCTATCTCTACAAACCATTCCTCGCCGACGAGCTGCTACTACGCATAGAAAAACTGTTGGAGTCGAGACGGATGCTGCAACGGAAATTCTCCAAGATCATGGGTGACATAAGGAAACAGGAGGTGACACCCTCAGAGCCACAAACACTCTATGAACGCAATGTAGCCAAGGCCAATGAGCAATTCCTGCTAAGGCTTGATCAGATTATTATCAAATTGATGCCAAAGGGTGAGTGTAACGTAGACAAGGTGGCAGACGAACTGTGCATAAGCCGAGGTCAGCTTGCCAGAAAAGTCAAAGCGGTCATTGACACCACACCATCCGACTATATCCTCAACTACCGTCTGAATGAGGTGAAACGACTGCTGCACGTGCAACCCCCACTTACAATCCTTGAAATCGCCATCAAATGCGGTTTCGCCGACAATGTCCATTTAGCACATGTCTTCAAACAAAAGCTCGGCATTACCCCAACGCAGTATATAAAGGAGAAACAAGTTGACGAGTTGACAAGTTGACAAGGTATTTGTTTTTAAAAAAGTAGAGACGTCACATCGGGGCGTCTCTATTATTTTGAGAATATAAAGGACAAATAAATAAGTAGATATTCAAAATTATCCATATATATCATTAAGGCAGGTGCATATAATCTTTTATTTCTCTTGGGTGCATCTTTCTCTCTTATCCTCAGTCACATAGCCCACTATGTTCCTTCGTCTAAAAGATAATTGCGAGTAAGTGAATGCCATGCAAACTTGCTTGCGAATGGCTGAGCGTGAGCAATTTATGTAAAAAGCTACAGCCCAATAGACAATAAAATATTATTGTCTAATTTTGAACACCTACTTAACTTGTCAACTTCCAAATCAATTAAAGAAATTCCATGAAACTCCGAAGCGGAAGATACGCTGGTTGGCAGGATAGTGGGGGGTGAGGAAATAGTTGCCGCCAGAACCAGAACAGTTGACATGGCTCATCATCACGAAAAAGCGTGTATGACCTAAGAAAAAGTTGGCGTAGGCATTAACGAAAGGATAGTTGCCAATTTTCACACGGCTCTCAGGATTTTCCTGTACTGCAAACTGTGCCATACCTGGTACAAAGTCAGGGGCTTCGTATTTAGTGAAATAGCGAACATCAGCTCCTAAGTCACAATCCAGCACATGGGCAATTTTGAAACGAAAGTACAAGTTTGCCCATACGTTGAGGTCGGGCAGCGGGATAATCTCTGGCTTACTCGATTTCTGATAGGTGACAATGGTTTCTAAATTAAGCGGACCAAGACGAAAATCCTGAGCCAACTGCGCGGTATACACACTGATGTTGTTTTTGTATTGTGCCACACGCATAGTGTTGTTCAATCGGTTGTACTGCTCATCTACAGTATAGCTGTTGGCAAAATACACATATTTTTCAAGGTTGTCTATAGCCACCCGCAACCGTGTCTTTGTGCGGTCTAAACTAAAATCACCTTGGATGCGCGAATGGATGGTTTTGTCGGGGTCTTCCTCCCACCAGAAATGCCGTGAATGGTATTTTGTGAAATAGAACGAAGCTGTGGTGAGATGGAAGAATCCTGAGGCTGCCAAATGAATAGTATCGTTGAACAATCGGAAATTCAGGTCTGCATTACCATCCACCATGACATCACCAACATCGGCACCCGCAACACCAAACTCAGCCTTGGCATCATAGTGCAGCGTCTTACCCTCTCGCTTGCTGATTTGCCCTCCTACATATAGCGTGTGTTCGCTGTATCCTTTTTCCAATTTCGTAGAATCTGGCAACGTATAATGCTTGAGGTCGTGGGCAAGATACCCTTTGAGTCCTGCCTTGGCATATTTATTGAACCCTTCAAGTAGTGCAATGGCAAAGGTATTACGCATTTTAAAATGGGTCGTCTTGTCATAAATGGAGTCATTGCCAAAACGACTCACAGGAGCGTATGTGTTGGCATAATAACCTTTGGGAGTATAATAAGATTGGTAGATGCGACGGTAGTTTTGTAAATCCAGGGTATGGATGAAACTCGTTACAGGCACATACTCATTTTTTGTCCAAGTGGTGTCGATGGGTTCGTTGGTTTCCCATGCTTGTGGCAGTCCATGCTCTTTATTGTATTCCACTTGTCGGTCGTATTCATCTTCGTCGAAAAATCCATCGTCCTTTTCGGCTTTCTTTCGAGCATCCTCCTTTGCTTTTACAGCAGCATTCTCTTTCTGAGACTCAATGGCAAACTTACGGGCCTTGATTTCCTCTTCAGTCATGGGAACTTTACGGTTGAAACCGAGACTATAACGGTGAGTCAGGAAAAGACGCTGGTTGTCGTTACGATTCCAGTTGTCCTGGAGCATGGTAGGTATTTCGCTTTCTGAGTAATTGTCATCGAAACTCTCGGGGTGAGTGATGAGTCTATCGTTGACGATACCTCCGTTCTCGGCTTGCTTTTGATGGTTGTTATATACGAGCAGGTGTGCTTGGTAGCGGTCGCCGAGATATGAGCCCCACATGGTATAATTGAAGAGTGACGCACTATTATCGGAATAATAGCCACGTCCATAGAGATAGTCCACTTTGAATCCCACACCGATGCGTTTGCCGGCATTGACAGCAAAGAGTGCCTTGAAATGATCCTCACCATTGGTTCGGTTACCGCAGGTGTTGAGACTTAGATTGGTGATGGGAGAATAAGTATTGGTGAAGTGGAATTGATCGACGTTTGTGTTGAAATAACTATAGGGATCAGTGAAAATAAAGTCATTGTATAGTTCCCTATCCATATAGATACGGCTTTCGCGGGCAGCACCGAGGTTTCCAGTCGTATTGTATTCGCCATATAGTCCCGAAGTGAAGATGGTGTTCATATAGAGGTGCGACATCGTATCGGGCGTTTCTGGGGTGATGTCGCCAAAGTCGGATGACACACTCCATACTTTAAGGCCACGGGGAGCCTCTTGATCCTTATTCAAGCTGTCGGTACGTGCGGTACGACGGTTTTGGTTTGCAGAATGAATAGTGCCGTCATCATACACAGTGTTGTAGCCCTGCGCCTGTATGACAAGGGATATAAAGAACAATGATGATATGAGAAACAGCTTCTTTTTCATCTGAGCATGCGAATACAGCATTCTACCATTTTTACAGCCATGGCTCCAAGGACGATATACACGCCTAACGTTGTGTGGTCTGTGAAGAAATATAGAACGGCACCGATGATTGCACCAATCATAAATATGATATTAAGCACATTGCGCAATCCGAGTGTGTGGTCGTGAGCACGCTCTTTTTTAATGCGGTGGTCGGGACGTTCGCTGAGGGGAGTATCTGACATATATATTGAAAATTGAAAAGTAGTTAAAGGGGAGTTAAAGGGTAGTTAAAAGGGAGTTAAAGGGACAATACCATTAAGATTGAGGATTGAAGATTGAAGATTGAGGATTGAAGATTGAAGATTGAAGATTGAGGATTGAAGATTGGGATTTATTGGGAGTGATTGGGATGATTGGGATGATTGGGAGCGACTGGGATGATTGGGATGATTGGGAGCGACTGGGATGCATTGGGACGTATTGGGATGTATTGGGATAGGTAATCTCTCACCTCTTACCTCTCACCCCTTACCTCTAAATATCCTCTTACCTCTTACCTCTAAACATCCCCTCACCTCAATTATATTCCTAATTCTTAATCACTTCCGCAATTTTCTGCATTAATTCTTCCATTCGGTCAACGGTGCAGCGGCGGAATTTCCCTGAATATTTCGAGAGTTTTGTCTTTTTCTTATTCAGTGCGTATTTGTCGGTAATCCAAGTCTCAGCTTGGAATCGCTCACCACCATTGCGGTTCTCTTCGTAATGATACCTGATGCGGAAGATCTTGACATAAACTTTATTATCAAAGCAGTCGCACTCTACCACATACTGCATCTCGGTACGGTCTAAAGCAAGTAGCTTATCAGAGAAGACGAGCCATTCCACGTAGTGGGCAACGATTTTCTTGTCGTTAGGACTAACGAGTGTAACACAGCTCTCCTGTGTCTGGTTCACATCCTTCGTCATCTTGGTGAGGAAGTCAAGCATGAGGTTGTAGTTTTCAGTGGCGCTCTTCGTGTTGCCAAAAGTAGCGTCCCACACCACTTCACCATCTTTCACCGGCACTGCCCCTTCAAGGTATTTAGCATATTTGTACTCCTCGGTTTCAACAGCTTTTTTCGAGGGTGCAGGGGTGTTATCTGTTTGAGGTTTTTCCCAGTTGGTCTGTGCTACCATCATCATAGGTAGGCAGAGCAATATCGATACAATGATTGTTCTCATATTGATATAATTTATGTATTGCAGCGCAAAATTACACAATATTTCCGAATAGACAAGAAGAATGGGGAAAAAATAGGAGTTAGGAATTTATTTAGTTAGGAGTTAGAAGTTAGGAGTTAGAAGTGACTTCAATGGGCGAGAGGATGTCTAAAGGTAAGGGGATTTTAGAGGTGAGGGGATGTCAAGAGGTAAGGGGTGAGAGGATGTCAAGAGGTAAGGGGTGAGAGGTGAGAGATTACCTTTCCCTATACATCCCAATCGCTCCCAATCATCCCAATAAATCCCAACCATCCCAATAAATCCCAACCATCCCAATAAATCCCAATCTTCAATCCTCAATTTTCAATCCCCAATTTTCAATCTTCAATTTTCAATGGTATTGTCCCTTTAACTCCCTTTTAACTCCTCTTTAACTACTTTTTAACTCCTCCCCTTCATTTTTCAATAACTCCCTCAGTCTCAGCACCTCATCACGGAACTGAGCAGCCTGTAGGAATTCCAGATTCTTAGCAGCCTCGTTCATCAGACGGGTGCTGCGCTCAATGCTGGCCTTGATTTGTTCTACGGTCATCGTCTTCATAATGGGGTCGGCCACCATGCGGTCATGGTCTGGTTCCACATACGCCTGTCCATAACCAGTAGCAGCGGTTTGTGATGGTTTTCGTCCCAATACTCCGCCCTTGATACCCTTGACAATTTGTTGTGGGGTGATATGGTGCTCCTCATTGTATTGCATTTGGATGGTGCGTCGGCGGTTGGTTTCATCGATGGTTCTCTTCATACTCTCAGTGATGGTGTCGGCATACATGATGACCTTGCCGTTGACATTACGGGCAGCACGACCAGCAGTCTGTGTCAGTGAACGGTGGCTGCGCAGGAAGCCCTCTTTGTCGGCATCGATAATGGCAACGAGCGACACCTCTGGCAGGTCGAGTCCCTCGCGCAGGAGGTTCACACCCACCAGCACGTCAAACAGTCCCGCCCTGAAATCACTCATTATCTGCACACGGTCGAGGGTGGCCACATCACTATGGATATAATTGGTACGTATCTCGTTGTTGAGCAAGTATTCTGTCAATTCTTCCGCCATACGCTTGGTCAGCGTGGTCACGAGTACACGTTCATCACGCTCCACCCGCTGACGGATTTTCTCCATCAAATCATCAATTTGATTTTCGCTCGGACGCACCACAATCTCTGGGTCAAGCAGGCCAGTAGGACGTATCAGCTGCTCTACCACGACGCCCTCAGCCTCGGCAAGTTCGAAGTCGGCGGGTGTAGCCGAAACATAAATCACTTGGTGTACCATCTGCTGAAATTCATCAAAACGCAGCGGACGGTTGTCGAATGCCGCAGGCAGACGGAAGCCATATTCCACCAAATTGGTTTTTCGAGCTCGGTCACCACCATACATGGCATTGATTTGCGGTACACTCACATGGCTCTCGTCGATGACCATAAGAAAGTTCTCAGGGAAGAAGTCGAGCAAGCAGTAAGGTTTCTGCCCAGCCTCGCGCCCATCGAAATAACGTGAATAATTCTCTATGCCAGAGCAATGCCCTAATTCCTTTATCATCTCGATGTCGTACTCCACGCGTTCCTTGATACGCTGAGCCTTGATGGTGTCACCCAACTCGTTGAAAAAATCGACTTGTTTCACCAAGTCATCCTGGATATGCCGGATGGCCACTTGCTGCTGTTCCTTGGAAGAGACGAACAGGTTGGCAGGGTAAATCTGATATGTCTCAAAATTGCACAACCGTTGGTAGGTAAGGGCATCCACCTCCTCTATCTCCTCGATGTCGTCATCCCAGAAAGTCACACGGAGTACATGTTCGCTATAAGCCATAAAAACATCCACCGTGTCGCCTTTCACACGGAAATTGCCTCGCTGTAAGTCGAGGTCGTTGCGCACATAGAGCGCATCAACCAGTCGTCTGAGAAACACATTGCGGTCGAGCTTCTGCCCACGGCTGATGCTAATCACACTTTCCGAAATCGCCGTAGGACCTCCCATACCATAAATACATGACACCGACGACACCACCACCACATCGCGACGACCACTGAGTAACGAAGACACTGCTGACAGACGCAATCGGTCGATTTCCTCATTGATAGCCAGGTCTTTCTCTATGTAGGTGTCGGTATGGGGAATGTAAGCCTCGGGCTGATAGTAGTCGTAGTAAGATACGTAATACTCCACAGCATTCTCGGGGAAGAACCCCTTCATCTCCTCATAGAGTTGTGCTGCCAAGGTCTTGTTATGACTTAGAATGAGTGTCGGTCGGTTGATATTGGCAATGACATTGGCCACTGTGAAGGTCTTGCCAGACCCCGTGACACCAAGCAGCACCTGGGCACGGTCGCCGCGCTCAATTCCCTCTGTCAACTGGCGGATGGCATCGGGCTGATCACCAGTTGGTTGGTATTTAGAACAAAGTTTGAAATCCATAGATTTGCAAAAATAGCAAAAAATCTCTTTTCAAAAAGCCTTTAAAAGCAATTTTTTGCTAAAAATGATGTTTTATCTTTGATAATAGTAGAATAATGTGTAATTTTGCAGGTCAAAGCGCTTAATATGAAGAAAAGTCTTATCATGATCTTGTGCGGGGCATTATTGCTTGTCAGCTGTGCCAAAGAGTTTAATGCTGTCTATAAAAGCACAAGTTACGACTATAAATACGAGTATGCCAAAGAGTGTTTCGCTATGGGCAAATACGAGCGGTCGATACTCTTGCTACAGGACTTGGTGACCATGATGAAAGGGTCGGAGAACGGGCAGGAATGTCTCTATATGCTGGCCATGGCTTGTTACTGTGCCAAGGACTATGAGACAGCAGCACAGTATTTCCAGAAATACCATCAGTCATACCCGCGGGGAAGCTATGCTGAAATGGCCTCGTTTTATCAGGGGCAGAGTCTCTACATGAGCACTCCTGAGCCGCGTCTCGACCAGACACCCACAATGTCGGCAATTTCGGCTTTCCAGGAATATCTCGACCTCTACCCCAATGCCACTTTGAAGGATGTGGCTCACTCACGTCTCTATGAGCTGCAAGACAAGTTGGTGGAGAAGGAGTTACATTCAGCCAAACTATACTACGACCTTGGCTCGTATTTTGGAAACTGCACCAATGGTGGCAGCAACTATGAGGCTTGCATCATCACTGCTCAGAATGCCATCCGCGACTATCCCTATAGCCAGCGACGTGAGGATTTTGCCGTCTTGGTGATGAAGAGCAAATTTGAACTGGCAGAGCGAAGCATCGAGTCAAGAAGTTTGGAGAGATATCGTGATGCAGAGGACGAGTGCTACGGTTTCCTCAACGAGTTTCCTGACAGCAAGTACAAGAAAACCGCAGAGAAATATATAGAGGTATGCAAAAAGCACACTGGTGAGGCTACCGACGAAATTTAGAAACAATCATTATAAAAAACAATAAAATCAATGGATTACAAAAAATCAAAAGCACCTGTTGACACCGTCACACGCAATATCATGGACCTTTGCCAGGATACCGGTAACATCTATGAGACTGTGGCTATCATCTCAAAACGCGCCAACCAGATCTCCATGGAGATTAAGCAAGACCTCAGCAAGAAATTGCAGGAGTTTGCCTCATACAACGACACATTAGAAGAAGTGTTTGAGAATCGGGAACAGATAGAGATTTCTCGCTATTATGAGAAGTTGCCCAAAGCCACTTTGTTGGCAACTCAGGAATATATCGAGGGTAATGTGTTTTGGCGCGACCCTTCAAAGGATAAGGAACTATTATGATACAGCGCATACAATCAGTCTATCTGGCCCTTGCATTCATCATCACGGCAGTGTGTCTGTGTCTGCCTATTGGTGTGCTTACTTCAGAGAAGACGATGGGCACCGACATCCTGATGTTTAACCTCTGGGAATTGCAGGACAACATCATGACATTTGGTGTATGGCCGATGTTTGCACTGCTCTTCCTGTCATGCATCATCGCATTGTATGCCATCTTCTCATATAAAAATCGCAAGCGCCAGATAAAACTTTGCAACACCTGTATTTTTCTCGTGTTGGCATGGGTGGTAGCGTATGTGCTCTTCGGCTTTGTCTTACCCGACAAGGGGATGGCATTCTCGCCTAAGTTTGCTGCTTGTATCCCTGTTGTGGCATTGATTCTCTACATCCTTGCACGCCGGGGCGTCATTCATGACGATAAGCTTGTCAAAGCAGCCGACCGCATCAGATAACTAAAGAAAATGCTCAATGATAAAAGGCGACGTTAAACGTCGCCTTTTTTCTGATTATTCGGAATAATCTGATTACTCCGAGTATTCCGAGTATTCTGAGTATTCTGAGTATTCCGATTTTCCGATTTTCCGATTACTTTACTGCTTTATTGCCAGACGCCTGAGCCGTTGCCATTGGCATCAGGGTCATCCCAGAGCTGTGTGCGAGTATAGTCACCTCGTTCTACGAGTACTGTTTCCTTTTCGCTAAAAGATGGCAGAAGGCCATCACCACCACTCGGTCCACTGCCTCGGCTGTTGACCAAGAGTTGGAATGATTCTAATGGGCTCTGTTCTGTAATAGGTCTAACGTATATCCTTTTCATATCTTTTACCTTTTATTGTTATTTCTTGATTACTTTTTTTCCGTTGACGATATAGATTCTCGGTGCTTGGTCGGTATTGCCGATACGCATACCTTCCAAATTATAAATAGGTGTATTCGTTTCCTGGGAACCAGCACCGACAATCTCTTTCACTGGCGTGGCATCACGATTGTCGAACGAGAACGTCACAGGATTGGAACTATGGTCCTCAAAATTCACAAAATAGGCATTGAATGCGGCTATTGGGCTGATCTCGGTGACATAGTCGAAGCCGGCACCTAACTCATCGAGTGTATAAACATGTGAGCGCATGGCCTGACGTGTCAGGCCGATAAAGCCATAGTATCCATCGTGGTCGGCAATGGCTTTGATATCACCCCCCTTGATATGGGCATTGACACCAGAGAATACGAAGGTCTTGTTGCGAAGGTCGTAATATGACCCCCAGGCATTGTCGGGCACAGCGATGATGTATGGCTTATATGCTTCTATTCCAAGTGTATAGCTGAAGGTGATGGTCTGGGTATTGTCACCTGTATACTCATAAAGCCAAAACTTTCTGCCGGAATCTTCACTCGACTTAAACCATGTGGTCTCCTGACCATTTACTGTCACATTGGCACTTTCAACAGAGAAAGGCAGGGCGATGGTGCCCCATCCACCACGATTCTTGTTGCTATGACCTACGGTAAACACGCGGGAATAACTGATGGTGGCTGCCGTGAAGTCGATGGGAGAATAGAAATCATACGTATGGTCGAGCGTAATTTGCTCAGCATGATTACCTACAACGACGTTGCTATTTTGCAAAGCCGCCGGTATCTCAGCCCCCTCTGGAAGTAAGAAAAGTGTGTTGGGGTTTCCACCTGCATAGAGCGACTCAAGGTCATCGCTATAACGGGCATCCACATAGAGGGCGTCATCGGGGATGACAAGTGCATCGCGCATCCCATTATCATGGAAAACGACACCATTAGCAGTAGCCACAAATACCCCATGGGTAAGTGTGATACCTTCGCTGATAATGCTTTCCGTCACTTTGTTGCCATCGAGGTCTTGATGCGGGAACAACAGGATGATATCGTAGGCAGTATCATAGTTGAGACCGTCGAAGTCGAACGCTATCGTCTGACTTTCATGAGGTTGCAATTCTACCTCCTGACTAAGAGTGATAGCTAAATCCTCGTTGTTTGTCGGTTGAAGTTTAGCAGCGACAGTATGACGATACGTCTGGCAGCCTTTATTACAAAGGTACAAGCGAGCCTGACAGACATTATCTAAAAGTTTACCGGAATTGTCAGCGGAATTTTCCAAATAGATGTCATAACTTACTTCGTCGTAATCACTTTCTGGGACATTTGTGTAGAAATGAGTGTAGCCATAATTGTCAATCGACAACTGCTGGGTATCGGTATCTTTAATCTCACCTTGGTAATCCAAGACAATACTTTCTGTGGCACCGGGGGCGACATGAGGTTCGAAAGTGGCAACGTCTGTTCCCGAGACATTCAGTGTAAACAAGCCCAGTGTCTCTTCACAGCCTGTATTGGTAATTGTGATGGTATTATTGTATAGGCCACTGTCGTCGATTTCGCTACTCAACGCATTCACGGTGACATCCACAGAAGGTGTCAGCGTGATTTTGTCATTTTCCACTTCAGCCTTCACATAATTGTCATAACTGTTGTGCATCTGTTTCCACAAAGATGAATTGTCTTCACGATAAACAGGCGAAAGCTCGTATGTGCCGTATGGCAACTCACTGCCAAAAGAAAATCTAAACATCTTGTGCTTGCCGTTGACCACACTGTATTGGGTGGCGTGCTGTACGTTAGCGATGGCACCCTGTGCATCAACCACTTTTACCAGTTCGCCAGAGGTATTAAACACACCTATGCCATATTGCCACGTTGCATCATTGGGGTTGAGGTAGGTAAACACACTCTCAAGTTCAACTTCTGTATCGCAATCCTCGGTACGCGAAGAGCGTGTCAGCACACGGGGACTATGCAGATAGAGATAGGATAAAGATGGTTCGTCGAAATGCATGTTTTCCTCTGTGGGCGGCTGGATGCCGATGACAGCAGAATGATCGTAACGGAAATCATACCTCGATGAGATTCTCAATGCTGAAAGCGAATACCAACCGTTAAATACTCCTTCCCATCCCCAATTGAAGTAATACAATCCTGTTCCCACATGATAGCCTGAACAGATGAAAGCATGACCACTGCTGCCGCTACTGTTCCTGCCTTCCATAATCACCGGACGGCCAGAGGCTAATTCATTGTAGAGAATCTCATCCCATGCCTCTGCAGTGTATTTATCTTTGCGGATGTAACGCACATCCTTGTCATAGCCGAAAGAATTGATCAAGGCACGTGCCACACTCGAGGTGTAGGCTCCTGAACCGCCATTGGCGTATGTGTCGTAATCCATCTTGACTGACTGTCCACAGTAGCGCATCAGCTTAGCAATAGCATAGATGCTCTCAGCTGTATTTGGACTCGTGGGAGTCATGGCCTCCCAGTTGAAACTTTCGAGGGAGTCAAGTGCGCTTACAGTGAATCTTCTTGTGGTTGTCCTATACGAGGGAAGAGATTTGCATCCATGTTTATATGTCTCGCCATTACAACCTTGAACACCCCAATAGAACATAATCTCTGCCATGGCCGTAGCAACACACCCCGTGGCACATTCATAGTTCTTAAACACACAATAGATATTATAAGGGTAGGTCTGATGCCAATTTGCTGCCACAAGGTTAGGTACGTTTCTCCTGCTATTGTCAGAAGCAAGCATCGACTGGGGTTTGCCGTTATTACGATTCACTTGCACCCACGCTATTTCGTCGGCATATCCCTCCAACCAAGAACGCATATTGTCGGGTAGTTCGTCATAGCTGACAGCCCCTTCGTCAGCAAAACCGAGAATGGGTTCTGCCTCATCGTCACCAGAGACAATCACGTAACCGTCGCCATCGCCAATATTGAAGGCATAGAGCATCGGCTGAATACCACGAGTAGCGGTGTTACGATTGACGGTGAAAGACATGGACATAGGAACTGCGCCGCTCACACGTTTCATCTTGTCGTTGTGGATGAACTGTAGGGCGTTCTGTCTGGCTGTTTCCTCGTCGATAGGATTCGCCATAGTAGTGGTGGCGCAAACAACTGCCAATACCAATGGCAGCAGCATATCATGAAAACGAATCATGTAAATAAATTTAGGTTGCTTAGATACTTCTACTTCAATACTTCATATAAGGCAATCATCAAAAAAACAAATCGTTTCACTGACAACAATCCGGGTAAATTCTGATGATGCGCGCGTTATCCTCTCGACAACATTCAATAGGGGGTTTTCAGCCCATACTTCATTAATTTCGCCCCAAAAGTAAGCTATTTTTTCCTTCTATACAAATTTTTAGTCTTTTTTTTGTCATTTTTACACTAAATCAAACCATTATGATAATTTTTAATGACATTTTTGACAGAAATCTCACAAATCGGTACAAATCAAACAAATAGGTTGACACAAAAATCATAGGGGGTACACCACAGATGGCATACCCCCAAACGAATAAATAGATATCTAAGAAACAAAATTATTAATAAAGCCTACAGTTTATCCCATTTGTCATCATCCCAACAGCCAAAACCGTTGGATGAGGGGCCAAGGTTTCCTTCCTCGTCCACACCACCATAGCCAATCTCCAAGGCATCATCCATCACTCCTGTCACACCACTACCACTGACTTTTTGAAGTAATGTGAGTCCGGTTATTATCTCAATCTCTATTTTTGGGGGAAAATATGTCTTTTTCATCTTTTTGTCCTCCATATTATTTGATAACCATTTTCTTACCATCAACGATATAGATGCCTCTCTTTAGAGAACCAACTACCTTGCGTCCTTGCAAGTCGTAGGTACCTTCTGTTGGAAGATCTCCAACCTTAACGCTCAAGATACCATCAGCATCGTTGAAAATCAGTGAGACATTGCTGTTAGCGCCATTTTTGTAGGCATCGCCAAGGACGTTGTAGGAGTAGAAATAGCCTCGGAACGCTTTCATCTTCGTAGCCCCAGTGCTGTACCAGAACTTATTTCCATTGAGGAACAAGCAATCCTCTGGCACCACCGTCTGTGCCTCGTACGTGCCGATAAATGAATTGTAATCGTAGTACCACTTACTACCTTGTCTCCATTTTATTTCATCCAGATCAATACTCAACTCATCCGAAGGTGTGAGGGTCACGCCATCAACTTCGAACGACTCTACCTTCTTGTCAACCTTGATGACATTACCTCATCTTCATCGTCAAGTTCTGGTTCGCTACATCCGATAAAGTCGGCCAGCTGTACGTTGGTCTCTGGGAATGCATCCTCTATTTGCTCAGCAGTCATGCCAAACGGCAGACAGATAGTGCTCCACTCGTTGGCGTTGATGGTGCGTGTCACTGTCACGTCGGCCTTCTCTCCAAATGTAAAGGAAGGCA